>CAYJJV010000013.1:0-24824 GCA_964370585.1 uncultured Alistipes sp.
CTACTCCCCTTTAAAGTAGTTGTACAATCTATCTTGACTGCGAAATGGCTCGCCATCACTGCCGACGTAGTCGTTGTCGTATGGCGGCTCAATCGTGCGAGCCTTAACATTATCGCTCCATTGAATATCGAAGTAATCGACTAAGGTCTGTTCGATTCGCTTATCCTCAATGTAGAGGGCCACCTCAACACGACGATCTAAGTTACGACGCATCAAGTCGGCACTTGATATATATGCCTTGCGCTCGCCTGCGTTGCAGACCACAATCATACGTGCGTGCTCTAAATATCTATCCACAATACTACGCACCTCGATATTTTCACTTAAACCCTCAACGCCCGCCTGCAGAGAGCACGCCCCACGAATGAGGAGTCTAATCTTCACACCAGCCTTTGACGCCCTATAGAGCAACGAGATCATCTTCTCATCGGTCAATGCATTAAATTTGCCATAGAAGAAGGCCTCACGCCCTATATTTGCGCTCTCTATCTCCATCTCGATTAGCCTCTCTACTCCGCTTCGCATCGTATATGGCGAGACAAGTAGGCTACTACATTCGGGATATTTGTGGTGGTTATCTAAGAATGCAAAGACACGTCGTAGCTCTGAGCTCACACTCTGCGAAGCGGTCATAACTCCAAAATCGCTATATATCTTACTTGTCGCTTCGTTGAAATTTCCCGTTCCGATATATGAGTACCCTCTTATTGCCCCCTTCTCTTTTCTCTCGATTAACAACAATTTGCAGTGCACCTTAAGCGATGGTTGTGAAGTTAAAATTTTAACCCCTCCATCCTGTAGCTTGTCAGTGATATATATATTGTGCTCCTCGTCAAAGCGAGCCTTCAGCTCGACCATCGCCGTCACCCTCTTCCCATTCTTTGCAGCGATTAGCAACGCATTGACAACCCTTGAGCGGTGTGCCGTGCGATACAACGATATATATATATCTGTCACACGTGGGTCGATTGCCGCCTCACGCAGAAGATCAATAAAGTGGTCGAATGTATGGTATGGATAGCTCAATAGAATATCTTGTCGCTTTATCGCCTTCAAAATGCTACCTCTTGGTGCAATCAGCGGATGCTCTATAGGTTTTGGATTGTGGCTCTCTAAGTGCGGCAAGACGTTTGGGAACTTCATCAAATCACGCATTAAATGGTAGCGCCCCCCAGCCTCCGCCTGAAGTTGCGATTTGAGCCCTAACTTCTGTGATAGCATCTCCAACATATCCAACGGCATCTCTTTGTCATATATCAGGCGTACGGTACTACCCTTCGAGCGCTTATTTACACTCTGCTCGACCTTCTCCGATAGACTCTTCGATATATCATCATCTAAGAGCATCTCGCCATCTCGCACAATCTTGAATGTGTATGCCGAGATTGTGTCGTACTTAAAGGTGAAGAATATATCATCTAAAAATAGGCGTATAATATCATCCACAAATATAACGTCGGTGCGCCCTGCGTCAGATGGCAGAAGGACAAAACGAGGTGAGTTCTCACTCACGGGCACCTGAATCACAGCATATCTATTGGCTCTCTCGCCACGCTGGAGCTTGACACACAGATATATCTTCCCATCGGGCAGGAATGGCAGATCGAGGCTACGGCGAAGGATGATAGGTACCAAATCGCCATTTATCTTTGTGTAGAAGTAGTCACGACAAAACTCTAACTGTTTTTTAGTCAGTGATTTATCATCGACAACATAGACCCCTTCGCACTGCATTTCGTGAATAATCTGCTTGTATGTCTCGCCAAATAGACGTTGCGATAGACCCATCCTCTCGGATAGCGTAGCAAGCAACTCAATGGGGGTTAAGCCGCCACTTAGGGTGGTTGCACAACGACGTGAATTTTGCGCTAACCTCATCAACTTTGCGACACGTACCTTGATGAACTCCTCGTTGTTATTTGAGTAGATGCCCAAAAAACGGAGTCGTTGCATCAGTGGCACGCTCATATCTCTCGCCTCCTGCAGTACCCTATCATTGAACTGCAACCAACTAATCTCTCTGTTTAGAATCTCACTCATAGTTGTGCTTTAATATGTTACATATTGCAAATATAGTAAATTTAACTTAAAAATAGGAATAATTAATGATGCGTTAAAGCTCCCACCTCGTCATTGCGGGCTTGACCCGCAATCTCAACACTCTAATTATCAGCTCTTTTTATGAGATTGCGGGTCAAGCCCGCAATGACGGAAACCGAATCTCACAATCAAATCACTCGCTACAAACAATCTCACAAATCACTATTAATCAGCGTATTATACAAATAAAGTAAAACTTAACGCATCACAACTGAATAGGGATAATAATCCACTGTTGCAACATTTTAGCACAAATTGTGCAAAAATCTTAAACAATAACTTTTCAAGAAAGAGAGCACAATCTGAATCGTTGATTTTTGCGCTTTTTTTATCTCGATTATGAAATTGAAGATGGATTTTGTATCTTCGCACAATAATGTAGTAACAAAGATGGCAGATAAAGATATAATAGAGGGCATCGACAGAGAGGGGTATAAATATGGTTTCACGACCGATATTGAGACCGAGTTGTTAGATAAAGGGCTCTCTGAAGATGTTGTAAGGCTCATTTCGTCAAAAAAAGGGGAGCCTGAGTGGATGACCGAGCGTCGTTTGGAGGCCTATCGTCATTGGCTCACACTCAAGCATCCTACTTGGGCACACTTAACAATTCCTGAGATTGATTTTCAGGATATTATCTACTATGCCGCCCCAAAACCGAAGAAAAAACTCAACTCGATGGATGAAGTCGATGAGGAGCTTAAGCGCACCTTCGATAAGTTGGGCATACCCATCGAGGAGCAGATGGCTTTGGCGGGCGTGGCGGTAGATGCGGTTATGGACTCTGTATCGGTTAAGACCACCTTTAAGGAGACTCTGGCCGAGAAGGGGATTATCTTCTGCTCGATGTCGGAGGCCATTCAAGAGCACCCCGATTTGATAGAGCAATATCTGGGTAGCGTTGTGCCACACACCGACAACTTCTATGCGGCTCTAAATGCAGCCGTCTTTTCGGATGGTTCGTTTTGTTACATCCCAAAGGGTGTACACTGCCCGATGGAGCTCTCGACCTACTTCCGCATCAATGCCGCTGGCACGGGGCAGTTCGAGCGCACACTGATTGTCGCTGACGAGGGGTCAAAAGTGAGCTATTTGGAGGGTTGCACTGCACCTCAACGAGATGAGAATCAACTCCACGCTGCCGTTGTCGAGATTGTTGTTAAAAAGGATGCTCAGGTAAAGTACTCAACGGTTCAGAACTGGTATCCGGGCGATAAAAATGGTGTTGGTGGTATCTACAACTTCGTCACAAAGCGTGGCGTATGCTATGAGAATGCGCAACTGTCGTGGACACAGGTCGAGACTGGCTCGGCTATTACGTGGAAGTATCCAAGTTGCGTCTTGGTGGGCGATAACTCAGTGGGCGAGTTCTACTCGGTGGCGCTCACAAACAACTACCAAATGGCAGATACCGGCACCAAGATGATACACATCGGCAAGGGGACACGCTCACGCATCGTCTCAAAGGGCATCTCGGCAGGGCGTAGCGAAAATTCATACAGAGGCTTGGTGCGTGTGGGCAGAAGGGCAGAAGGGGCACGCAACTACTCGCAGTGCGACTCACTACTAATTGGCTCGGAGTGTGGGGCACACACCTTCCCCGTTGTTGATTGTCGCAACACAACGGCCATCTTGGAGCACGAGGCCACAACATCCAAAATCTCGGCCGACCAACTCTTCTACTGCAACCAGCGTGGTCTATCCACCGAAGATGCCGTAGGGTTGATTGTCAATGGTTATGCCAAAGAGGTTCTATCGAAGCTCCCGATGGAGTTTGCCGTTGAGGCGCAAAAGTTGTTATCCCTAAGTTTAGAGGGTTCAGTTGGATAAAAAAAGGGGGTGGGATTTAATTTCTCACAAAAAATAGAGAAAAGATATGTTAAAAATAGAGAATTTACACGCTTCGGTTGAGGGCAAAGAGATACTTCGAGGCATCAATTTAGAGGTCAAAGCGGGCGAGATTCACGCCATTATGGGTCCCAATGGCTCGGGTAAATCGACACTCTCGTCTGTCTTGGCGGGCAACGAGCGCTTTACGGTGACAGATGGCACGGTGAGCTTCTTGGGGGACAATCTATTGGATATGCCCATCGAGGATAGAGCACGCAAGGGGCTATTTTTGGGGTTTCAATACCCCGTTGAGATTGCTGGGGTCTCGATGGCAAACTTTATGAAGTTGGCGGTAGCTGAAAGGCGCAAGGCGTTGGGCGAAGAGCCACTTTCGGCAGCCGAATTTTTAAAGTTAATGCGTGAAAAGGCCGCAATAGTTGAGTTGGATTCGAAGCTGATGTCACGCTCGGTAAACGAGGGCTTTTCGGGTGGAGAGAAGAAGCGCAACGAGATATTCCAGATGGCGATGTTGGAGCCTAAGTTGGCAATTTTGGATGAGACCGATTCGGGTCTGGATATTGATGCCCTGCGCACCGTTGCAACAGGCGTCACAAAGCTGCACACGGCTGAAAATGCTACAATCGTCATAACCCACTACCAGCGTCTATTGGACTATATCGTCCCCGACTATGTGCATATCCTCTACAAGGGGCGCATCATACACTCGGGCGACAAGAGCCTTGCACTAAAGTTGGAAAAGCAGGGGTATGAGTGGCTTATAAATGAGCACAAAGAGTAATGGAGGGCTTAAAGGGTATAATCACGAGGTTGCACACTGTCGAGGGGTCTGAATTGGAGGTTTTTGGCTCCTCAGAGCTACATTACGCCATTGTTGATGGGGCACGACACAATATTGTGGTGCACTCAGGAGCGGTGGCGCATTTAACCACGCTGCACCTCAACGATGGCGAAAGGGGCGAGAGGGGCGAAGGGAGCGAGCTAAATATTACACTCTCGCCCAACGCAGAGCTTACGCTAACAGAGATAAATCTATGCCCAAACCCTCACTCGACCACAATTGAGCAGGCAGAGGGGAGTCGTTGCAATGTTGTCACGATACAGATGGGCGATGGCGAAACATCCTACACAACACGCCTTTTGGGTGCGCATAGCCAGAACGCACTCTCTGCACTATTTTTGGTCAGTGGCGAGGAGCACTCTTCGCTTAGCGTTCGTACGGAGCACAACGCCGAGCAGTGTCACAGCGCCTCATACATAAAGGGGGTAGCTGCCGAGAGTGGCAAGGGTGAGTTCTCGGGGTTGATATATGTGGCAAAAGGTGCCAATGGAACAGCAGCAGAGCAGCAGTCACGCAACATCTTGCTAAGCGACAAGGCGCAAATCAAGGCCGAGCCACAGTTAGAGATATATGCCGATGATGTTAAGTGTTCGCACGGCGCTACGGTAGGTCAAATGAGCGACGATGCTCTGCTCTATATGCGTCAGCGTGGGTTGTCGCTCGATACGGCACGTCGCCTGCAGGTCGAAGGCTTTATTGGCGATATTATAAAACGCATTGACAACGAGGAGCTTTGCGAGGCTCTTCTTGAACGAGTAACACTAAAATTGGAGGGCATTTAGTATGTTCGATATAGATAAGATACGTTCCGAGTTCCCAATCTTAAGTCGTGAGGTGCACCAAAAGCCCCTCATCTACTTGGATAGCGCCTCGACAGCTCAAAAGCCGTTGGCGGTCATTGAGTGTGTCGATGAGCTGCATCGAAACTTGAACTCCAACATCCATCGTGGCGTGCACTACCTATCGGAAGAGTGCACTGAGCTCTATGAGGGGGCACGTGCAAAGGTTGCATCATTTATCGGGGCGGCTCAAAGCGAGGAGTGTATCTTCACTTCGGGGGCAACGGATGCTCTAAACCTTGTGGCACGCACCTATGGCGAAGATAGGGTAGAGCAGGGCGACAACATCGTTCTGAGCCATATCGAGCACCACTCAAACATTGTCGCTTGGCAGATGCTTGCTGAGCGTAAGGGTGCCCAGTTGCGAGTTATTTCGGTGGATGATAGCGGTGCACTCAACTTAGATGAGTTGGATAATTTAATTGACAATCGCACCCGAATTGTCGCCATTACGCAGGCATCCAACACCTTAGGTACACGCCCTAACCTTAAAAGGGTTGTCAATGTAGCGCACTCGGTGGGGGCTGTTGTTGTGGTTGATGGGTGTCAAGGCGTAGTACACGGCGGGGTCGATGTTGCGGATTTAGATTGCGACTTTTACACCTTCTCAGGGCATAAACTATACGCCCCGACAGGTATTGGTGTGTTGTATGGCAAGCGTGAATTATTAGATGCTATGCCCCCATTCAAGGGTGGTGGCGATATGGTCGATAGGGTCTCATTCAGTGGCACAACCTACGCCCCTACCCCACTAAAATTTGAGGCTGGCACATCCAACTATATCGGTGCTATTGGCTTAGGCAAGGCTATCGATTTTATTCAAAGTTTAGATAAAGATGCCCTTGAAGCGCACGAGAGAGCACTTTTGCAGAGCGCCACAGAGCAGCTATTAGCCATTGAAGGGCTTAACATATATGGCACAACTGATGATAAGTGCTCGATTGTATCGTTCAACGTTGAGGGGGTGCACCCCTACGACTTGGGCTCGGTGTTAGATAAGATGGGTGTCGCCATTCGCACGGGACAACACTGTGCCGAACCGACAATGCAACGCTTCGGGGTCAGAGGTATGTGCCGAGCATCGTTTGCAATGTACAACACTCTGCAAGAGGTCGATGCGCTGGCAAATGGCGTTGCAAGAGCTGTTAAAATGTTAAAATAGATATAGTTATGTTTGTAGTATTAGAGGGTCTGGATGGCGCAGGCAAATCGACACAGATTGCACTTTTGCGGGAGTACTTAAACTCTCGCAACATCCCCAGCGAGCAGTTGCACTTCCCACGCTTCGATGCCCCGATATATGGGGATCTGGTTGCGAGATTTTTGCGTGGCGAGTTTGGGTCGGCAGATAGCGTAAACTCCTATTTGGTGGCGCTGCTTTTTGCAGGCGATAGAGCACAGGCGGCACCTCAGCTACAAGGGTGGTTAGATGCTGGGCGTGCCGTTGTGTTGGATAGGTATGTCTACTCAAATATTGGCTACCAGTGTGGCAAGCTGCCACAAGGTGCCCAACGCAACAAGCTCGCAGAGTGGATTCTCGACTTGGAGTATCGTCACAATGCAATCCCAGAGCCCGATATTTCGATATTTTTGGATGTTCCATTCTCTTTCACCGAGCGAAAATTAACCGAGAGCCGCAAGGGTGACGATAGAGAGTACTTGGATGGAGCTGAAGATATACACGAGGCGTCACTTAGTCTGCAACGCAACGTACGTGAGGTCTATATCGAGTGCGCTAAGAGCGATGATAAATTGCACATTATCGACTGTTCGGATGCTGAGGGAGGTATGCTATATGCAGATGCGATATTTGAGAAGATTGTCAAATTAATCGAGCAAAAATTTAACCTTTAACAGGATGCAAGCCGCACCAAGATATTTAGCCACTGTGTGCCGAGTTGTGCTTGGCGCAGTGCTCATAGCATCAGCCTTTGTCAAGGTTGTAGACCCTTGGGGTACGGCACTCAAAATTGATGAATACCTATATATATATGGGTTAGAGGCTCTACAATCAATATCAATGGGGCTATCTATCGCCCTCTGCTCTTTTGAGATGGCGCTGGGTATTTTGCTCCTTGCGGGGAGTGCGAAACGACTCACTTCACTGGCCACAGTTGCCGTCATTGGTGGTTTTACACTGCTCACGCTACTTAGCGCAACCATTGCACCTATTGAGGATTGCGGATGCTTTGGCGATGCAATGAACTTGACCGCTTGGCAGACTTTCTACAAAAATGTTGCTCTACTCTCGCTATCCATATATCTGGTTTGGCAGATGCGCAACGAACCACTCTTTAGGGCAAAACGGAGCGCCATTGTGGTAGTGGTGTTAGCCTTTGCGCTACCCATCTCGCTGGGTTGGCATTCCTTGCGCCACCTTCCAATTATCGACTTTTTGCCATACACGGTTGGGGTAAATATCTATGACGAACTAAACTCCACAACAAATAGTGCCGAAAGTGTCAAAACCACCCTCATATATCGCAACCGCCAGACGGGCAATGAGCGCACATTCTCATTAGAGGATACCGAGTGGCAGGATGATACGCAGTGGGAGTGGGTTAAAACAGAGATAAGCGAGGTAGAGAAGATTACCACCTCCCCGATTTTTGACTTCTCACTTCGTCAAGGCGACTATGACGCCACCGAAGAGATTTTAACCCATCAAGGCGAGCTATATATGCTCTGTGTAACACAATACAGTGAGATTGAACGCAGGTGCCAAGAGCGCCTCAATGCCTTTGTCGGCTCAGCCACTAAGACGGGGGCACGTATTATCTGCATCACCCCCGAGCCGCTAAAGGGGGCAGAGCATCTGAGCTTTGGCAATATTGAGATCGAGGCGTTTAACATAGATGCAACAACGCTAAAGAGCGCTATGCGTGCCCGAGATGGCGTAATCGAGCTCATAAATGGCACAATTAGCGCTAAATATAGCTGTCGGGATATTAAACTCTAAGCGCAAATGAGATTTAGATTGGGCATACAAAACAGCGAAGAGCGATACAACAGCATCACTGACAAGGAGTTATTCGCACTTATGCGTAACGACGACCAGAGGGCATTCACCGCTCTGTACAATCGCCACGCTCAGCACCTATACAGCGTCCTAATGAGATATCTCAAGAGTGAGGAGTTAGTTGAGAATGCTCTGCAAGATGTCTTTCTAAAGTTTTGGGATGAGCGTAAATATATTCTAACACCATCAAATATTAAAGGCTACCTATATATATCGATGCGTAACAGCGCACTCAACGTAGTCAAACGTCACCAAAATGGGCTCAAAAAGGCGTATGAAGTTGCGCAGTCACTGCCCAAAGGGTATGAGATGGTGGATGTAGAGAGGGCACAGATGCGTAAAGAGCTACAAAAGCGTATCAACGAGCTGCCTGAGACGATGCGTAACATTGTTGTGCAGAAGCAAGAGGGGTTTACAAACGAAGAAATTTCAAAAAAATTAAAAATACCAATTAACACTGTAGCAGTCTATTACAGTCGTGCAATTAAAATTTTAAGAGAAAAATCAAAGGGGCTTTATACAATTTTGCTCCTCTTGATTGTCTATATAATAGAGTAGAAGCGTAAAAGATGAAAAAAGAGAGTATTGATACTGTTTTGATAGGGAGTGCAACAAATGAGCAGGCCGTAGAGCTTGCCACTTGGTTTGCAACAGAGAGTGGGCAAGTAGAGCTCTCAAAGCGCATAGATGTTAGCTTAGATGAGCCGACAGATAGTGACGTAATTAATAGAGAACATATCGAGAAGATTGGAAGAGACTTGCGTCAAAAAATCAACTCAACAAAGCGTCGTCGTGCATTTACTCAGTGGGCAGCTGCTGCCGTTATTATCCCATTTTTAATGCTTCTCGGAGCAGCTCTACAGGGCAGATGGTTCAGCCAAAGCCAATACAATGAGGTTGTTGTAGCCAATGGCGACAAAGTGACATTGACACTCTCCGACAACTCGACTGTAGTGCTAAACTCTGGCTCAAAATTCAGATACCCCACCCAGTTCGGAATCTTTGAGCGCCGTGTATATTTAGAGGGTCAGGCATACTTCACTATCGAGAACTCTGCTTCTCGTGAATTTATTGTTGATATGGGCGATGCATCCGTTACGGTGCTCGGAACAGAGTTTGATGTTGAGGCCTACAACCGCTCAGAGAGCATTACAGTCACTTTGGATAGCGGTTCAGTGAGTTTCGAATGTCCAACTGGCGAGTATCTTCTTAAAGAGAAGCAACAACTCACATTTGATGCCCGCTCACTCGTAGCAAGCGTTAGCGATATAACACGTGACGAGAGTGCAACTTGGCGACACAATGTTCTAAGTTTAGAGCGCACGCCAATGTCAGATCTACTTGGCAAATTATCAAGACAATACGGCGTTGAGTTCAAAATAGTAGACCAAGTTGTATTAAAATATACATACTCGCTGCACTCAGATAATCAACAACTCGAGGAGCTATTGAGCAGCATCGAGCGTATAACACCCGTTAGATTCACAAATAGGGGTCGATATTTCGAAGTTACATCAGCAAAGTAACATACTGATATTCAATACAAACGAAAAAAGCTGTGATTTTTTTTAATAAAATCGCAACTTTTTTTGCATTTATGTGTATAATTTTACCTCCAACGGTTGTCTTTTATATAGAGTTTAGAAACTCTCCCCCTTTTGTTGCACCTACCTAATGTAACAAGAGGGTGGAACTAACAAAAAACCTAAAATTATTAACTATGATGAAATGTAAACTTTTGTTTATTGTCTCTCTGTTGTGTATTGGTCTTACGGCCTCAGCGCAGCGAGTAACAATTAATGTGCAAGAGGTCCCACTGAAGAGTGTTCTTGCCCAAATTACTGAGCAGACCTCTTATACGTTTAACTACAGCCAGCAGTTTGTTGATGCGGATAAGCGTGTTTCACTCAACGTCACAGATCAAACCTTAGATGAGAGTTTAGAAGCTCTATTCTCTGGCAGTGATGTTGATTTCTCAATCTCAGGTCAAACTGTAGATCTACACAAACAAACTCCCCAAAGGGCACAATCAACTAAAACAGTCGAGATTAAGGGTGTCGTAACATCTGCAAGCGATGGTCTACCCTGTCTTGGTGCAACTGTCATCCTAAAGGGCACAACAACAGCTGCCGTTACTGATTACGAAGGTAACTATACACTAACTGTTCCAGCTGCAGATGCCATCTTAGTATACTCATACGTAGGTTATGTACCTCAAGAGATTGCCGTTGGCGCATCACGCTCAATAATTGATGTAGCACTGGTTGAGGAGGTAACTGAGATCGACGATGTTGTCGTTATTGGTTATGGCGTAACGAAGAAGAAGCTCGTAACGGGTGCAAATCTAAATACTAAGGGGGAGGATATAGCACGTCTAAATACTGGTACTGCAATGGAGGCTTTGACGGGCGTTGCACCGGGCCTTAGCGTTTCACGTACGAGCGGTGCTCCGGGAGCCTCGACAAAGGTTAATATTCGTGGATTGGGTACTGTGGGTCACTCTTCACCACTATATATCGTTGATGGTGTAGAGGTTGGAAGTATCGACAATATCAACCCCGCCTTCATCGAGTCGATTGATATTCTAAAGGATGCCGCTTCGGCCGCAATCTATGGTTCACGTGCCGCTAATGGTGTTATCTTGGTGACAACAAAGAAGGGACGTGTTGGTCAAGATACAAAAATTACTTATAGTGGCTATCTTGGCGTTCAGAATATGGCTAAAAAGCCCTCTACACTCAACGCTCAGGAGTATATGTATATCCAAGATGAGATGCGCATAAACGATGGCTTAGCTCCTCTCGATTGGGAGGCAATGTTGTCAAATAATACGTGGCTGAACTCGCAAAAGGCGGGTCTTGGCGTTGAGTATGGCGAGACAATCTGGGCAAACTTGGAGAGTGGCTGGGAAGGCACAGATTGGTTAGGTGAGATTACAACTGAGAATGCCTTGATTCAGAGCCACGCAGTGAATGTTACTGGTGGCGGAGATAAGTCTCGTTACGCAATCTCGTTAGGATATTACGATCAAGAGGGTCTTATCGGTGGCGATATTGCAGATGCTGGCTACCAACGTGTAAACGCCTCGTTCAACTCAGATATTGTACTATATAAATCTGGCGATAAGGATATTATTACCTTTGGAGAGAATCTATCATTCACATACTCAAAAAATAAAGGAGTAGCAACAGGTGGTCAATACTACAACGATGTCTATGATGCGCTTCGCACAACACCACTTATGCCTGCATATTGGTCGGGTTCGGTTGATGAGAGTGGCATTGCCCCTAACTTGGATGGTCTAAATTCAGCACATATCAATCCACTATCTAACCTATACTATAGTCGTGGTCGTCTAACCGACAACAACAACAATAGCATCGTAGGTAATGTATACTTGAGCATAAAGCCAATTGATGGATTGGAGATTCGCTCTTCGTTTGGTATGAACGTGAGCTTCAATAACACACGCTCATACATTACACTTCACGATGGCTTTGGAGATAAGAAACCAGCCATTACCGAAGATCAGGTTAATCAAGGTATGTCGCAATACACATCATACACTTGGACAAACACCGCAAACTACGACAAGACCATTGGCAAGCACGACTTTGGTGTACTTATCGGTAGTGAGATTACCCGTGCAACGACAAATCTAAGCGTATCGGCGTGGGCTAAAGGTTCAATCTTTGACGACTTTGATAATGCATATCTAAACAACGTACCTACTCCTGAGGATCCGCTCAACTTTGGCTACACTGGTGTAGACTGGGCAGCGCAAGGTGGTGGATTAGCCTCGTTTATGAGCCGTCTATCGTATAGCTATGACGATAAGTATATGGCAGTTATAACGATGCGTGCCGATGGATCTTCAGCCTTCGCTAAGGGTAATCGTTGGGGTTATTTCCCATCGGTTTCTGCTGGTTGGAACTTCTCAGAGGAGGATTTTATGTCAGATTACGACTGGTTGAACTTCGGTAAACTACGTCTATCGTGGGGTCAGAATGGTAACCAAACTTTGAAGAACTCACAAGGTCAAAATGTTGGTTTTGTATACTCTTCAAACGTATCGACAAACAACTATGGATACTACTTTGGCGACTCAAAGCCACTTCGTCCAACTATCAGCTACCCAAGCAACGTTCCAAACCCCGACATCACTTGGGAGACATCCGAGCAGCTTAACATCGGTCTTGACCTTTCGTTCTTGCGCTCACGTCTTGGCGTTACATTGGATTGGTACAACAAGACTACGAAGGATTGGTTGGTTGTTGCCCCAATTCAGGGAACATTCGGTGCAGGAGCCCCATTTATCAATGGCGGTGAGATTGTAAATAAGGGTGTTGAGCTATCGCTCAGATGGCGTGACACTGTTGGTGACTTTAGCTATGGTGCATCACTAAGTATGGCCTATAACAAGAATGAGGTTACACAGTTGGCTTCAGCTGCGGGCTTTATCGAGAGCGCAACAGCTCAGGTGTTCGACTCGGCAGCAGCAATCTCAAGAGTTGAGGTTGGTATGCCTATCGGATACTTCTATGGTTACCAAACAGATGGCATACTTCAAAATCAACAGGAGGTTGATGCCTATGTAAATAGCGATGGCAACCCATATTTCGAGGATGCACGTCCCGGTGATGTTCGCTTTGTGGACACAAACGGTGATGGCGTCATCAACGATAGCGACAAGACGATGATTGGCGATCCTAATCCAGACCTACAGATGGGTCTTCAGCTAAATGTTGCATACAAAGGTGCATATGCCAACTTAACTGCAACAGGCAAATTTGGCCACCAAGTCTTTAATACCTACTTCTGGGCTGACCCAACATCTGTAAACCAATATCGCAACTGGACTACCGAGATCTTCGACAGATGGCACGGTGAGGGCACTTCGAATAGCATCCCACGCCTATCATCGCAAGGTCACCGCAACGCAACATATATATCAGATATATATCTGTACGATGCCGATTTTGTACGCATTAGCAACATAACTATCGGTTATGATTTTGCATACCTATTCAAGGATAAAAACTGGTTGGAGAACCTAAGCCTATATGTTGCCGTTAATAACCTATGCACAATTACAGGTTATGATGGTTTCGATCCTGATGTATCGTATGGAGGTGCAAATGCCCCTTGGGCGTCGGGTCTTGACTTGGGACTATACCCACTACCACGCACAGTTATGATTGGTGCGAATATCACATTCTAAATTAACTATAAAATAGAAAAACAAGATGAAAAAGATATTATTAGTCGCTGTGTTATTCTCTATGGCCTTAACGAGCTGCGAGAAGTTCCTCGACTCTGAGAATATATATGGTAAGGATTTGGATAGCTTCTATGCCAATCCAACTGAAATTGAAGAGGCTTTGGGAGCCATCTACACCTCGATGTATGGCGTAGATTATGGTGGCGACGAGGCTATGATGGCAAACGCTATTGATGACATCACCTTAGGTGGTGGTGGCGCAGGTGGTGAGGAGGACTCAACCTATGCCGATGCATTCCGTAATCGTGGTGTCGATTTCTACCGTGAGATGTGGACAGACACATACGAAGGTGTATATCGTGCCAATGGTATTATCGAGCGCTTGACAGCTTCAGATTTTAACATCGACTCATTCTTCGATAGCGAGGCTGAGGCAGATGCCTACACCTCTCAAGTCTTGGGTGAGGCCTACTTTATGAGGGGTCTATTGATGTTCCGTGCTGCACGTTTCTTCGGTGGTATGCCAATCATCCCAAAGACCGACTCTGCACGTGATGTTCCCCGTTCGAGCTACACCGAAACCTTCCAGAGCATCATTTCAGACTTCAAAGTGGCTATTGACTACCTTCCTACAACGGCAGCCAATAGAATACCATCATCACAATATGGCCACGCAAACAGATGGATTGCAATGGGCTATATCGCACGTGCATATATGTTCTACACTGGCTATATGACCAACATTGAGAGTACACCAACTACAACTATTACACTCTCAGCTCTCGCTGGTGGTGGCGAGCTTACAAAAGAGATGGTTATCGACTATCTAAATAGCTGTATCGAGGATAGTGGTTACGATTTAGTTACTCGCTATGCCAACCTTTGGGCATATTCACACCTTAACTATGTTGCCGATAACAATGGTGATCCAAATGGCGATAATCTATTCCCTTGGGCTAAAACTGAGGGTCTTCGTTGGGCAGGTCAAGATGGCTTCCAAGCTGTTTTAGCTGGCACAACTGGTAACCCAGAGGTTATGTTCTCTGTACGTTATGGTATTGGCGAGTTCAACACCCCATCAAACGTAGGTATTAGCGACACGAACCGTATGTGTATCGCATCGGGTCCCCGTGACAACCGTTACGCACCATTCTTTCAAGGTTGGGGATTCTTCAGCGTACACCCACAGTTCTACGCTGATTGGAGTGATGATGATGAGCGTAAAGCGGCTACCGTCTACGCTATTGGCGACGCTTCACACCGCACTGAGGGGTATGTAACACCATCTTCACACCAATTCACTGGACTTATGCAGAAGAAGTATACAGGTATGCACATCAACGGTTCACGAGGCACAATGTCGCAGTTCTGCTACGTTTATAATATAGTATCTGTGGATAATGCCGTACAGTTGGGTCACGCAATCGACTTCACTTTGATGCGCTATTCTGATATTTTGTTGATGCAGTCGGAGCTCACCGAGACAGCCGATATGATGAACAAAGTGCGTCGTCGTGCAGGCCTTACAGATATAGCATACTCGCTTGACGCTCTGAAGAAGGAGCGTATGTATGAGTTCGCTTACGAGGCTATGCGCTGGTATGATTTGGTACGTTGGGGCGATGTGAACAATACGGCTAACAACTACTACTCGGTTGAGATTGATGTCCAAAACAACAAGGTTGTAGAGCCATACAGCGTGAGCTACCCTGCAGAGCAGAAGGGTCTACTGCCAGTTCCTGAGACCGAGATTTCGCTATCGAATGGCGCCTACACACAAAATCCGGGTTGGGGCATCTAATTTCAAGGGTTTAACAAAAGAAAATTAAAGAGATGAAAACATTAATAAAATCACTTTTTGCAGCCCTTGCGCTACTCTTCATAGCGTGCGAGGCGAGCGAGGATCGCAATACATTGACAAACTCATTCTCGAAGGATGATATTCAGATTGAGGTTATACAGCCATCCGAAGGTAGCAACATCGTTACACTGAAGATGACCACTAAGGGCGTTATGGGCGAGTGGGACTATGGAATTGGTAGGGTTAAGAGCAACGAGATTAGCTTTGTTGTCCCCTCGTTTGGAACATATACATACACCTACACCGTCTTCAATCAATATATCGAGAGTAACCTATCGAAGCTCACACGTGATATTTCAAAGAGCGTCGAGGTAACAATCAATAAATTTGATGCAAGTCCCGGTCCTGCGTATGACTACCTTGTGGGGCCAGAGCTTCAATCTAAGACTTGGGTCTTTGCAGGTGTGCCTCAAGATGGAGGCAAGTGGTTCTACAAGTCAAACCCTAACGCTTGGGATCAAGTGTGGTGGAATATGGGTGGCACAACAGCAGGTAAGCCCGTAGACCACGCAGGCGAGATGACCTTCGACCTTTTGGGCGGTACAAACCTCACGTACAAGTCGGGTGATACTGTTAAGACAGGTACTTGGAGCATCAATTCAGCGGGGACACAACTCAACACCTATGGCGATGCAACAATTCTTGGAGCCTATGCACAGATTGAACCTGAACCTATCACACAGCTAACCATCGCTAAGCTAAATGATACAGAGTTGGTACTCCACGCACGCCTAACTACAAATCCAAACGATGCTTGGACGTGGGTATTTAAACCCAAAGGCGAGTAGATAATCTTTCACCTAAGGGGCGTCAAAAATCCCTTAGAGAAAGAAGGTTGAAAAATAAAAAACTAAGAACAATGATACGTAAAAACCTAATGATTACAACCTTAGCATTTGCCACGCTACTATTTTTAGGGTGTGCAAATGACGACACGACAAATAATGGCTGGGATGATAACATCTTAGCTGGTCAGACAGACGATGAGGAGGATGACAACACCGATGATGAGGGTGGTGACCCAAATAAATATGGTTCTCTAAAGAGCTATATCGACCGTGCAATGGCGCCAACGTTCAATCTTGGTGCTGCCGTTGATGCAGCTCAATATGCAAATGGCGGAAATATGACTTCGCTCATAAATGAGAATTTTGATCAGGTAGTTGCAACATACCATATGAAGCACGATCAAATTGTTGATGCAACGGGAGCTATGGACTTCACGACAGTCAATAAATTTGTCGATGCTGCAGGTGCAGCAGGCTTGGAGGTCTTTGGACACACGCTCTGCTGGCACGTGGGCAATGAGAATACATATCTTGATGGCATTGTAAATGCAAATAGCCCAGCGCCACAACCAACTATGCGAAGTGCATACGCTCGTCAAGCAACAACGTGGGTGGAGCTTATGAAGGACTCTTCGTGCGACGCTAAGGATCCGCAAAACACATATGCACTTGTTGTTCAACCTCCAACTGGCGGAACAATCAATGGCGAGTATAAGACCGAAGGCGACAACACATATCTTTCCATTGCAAAGGAGTTTGGCGAAGATGCCCCTTGGCGTGCACAGTTCTCTTTGGTTCTGCCCGAAGATGCTAACGTAGGCGACCAGTATGCAGTATCGTTCAAGGTGCGTAGCGGCGCAGGCACAGAGCTACCCAAGATAATGCTACAAAACAAGGACTTTGGCTACATTGTAGATATTGACCCTTGGAAAATCCCAACTACAACCGAGTGGACAACAGCATCGTTTACTCTAAACGTTGGACAACCTAACGTTCGCCGCATCGTATTCTCGTTTGGTGCTGCTGCAGCCGACACATTCGACTTTGACGATATATCGGTTCGCAAGGCTGTCACGGATGATGGTGGCGAAGAGCCAGAGCCAACAGATTGGTACGAAACGCTATATAATGGTGATTTTGAAGGCGACAAGATGGATAACTTCTACAAGAACGGCAAGGCGACAGCTACACTTACGGGTGCTGCGGGTAATCCCGGCCGTGCACTGAAGGTTGTCAATGCTGAGGCGCAGGCTGCAATGTGGGAGTCTGAGTTTATTATCGACACCAAGATTGCAGGCGGTATGCAGGTGGGTGATATCTACAAGGTGAAGTTCGATGTTCGTGCCGAAGAGGCAGACAAAGAGTTCAAGATAGCGCTCTTTAATGAGGTACCTACACAGCTGGCAACTACCCCTCTTGGCTCTGTAAAGCCAACCTCAGAGTGGCAGACCGTAGAGTTCACAATCGACAACACATCGGGCACATACACAGGTATGAGCCGTATCGCATTCAGAATGGGTACATTCGTAATCAACGCATATTTCGACAACGTATCAATTCTGAGCAACCAAGCTGACGATGCTGCCGAAGGTGGTGGCGGTGGCGACGAAGGTGGCGACACTGGCGATGAACACCCAGCTAAAGAGGCTGTGACGGCCGCTTTGGAGTCATTTGTCAAGGGTATGTTGGAGACAACCGATGGAAAAGTCTTTGCGTGGGATGCTGTAAATGAGCCTTTGGATGATAACAACGTTACTCTTCTAAAGTCAGACAACGGAGCTACTGGCAACGCTGACTTCTATTGGCAGGACTACTTGGGTCAAGATTATGCTCGTGAGGTTGTTCGTTTGGCTCGTGAGCACGGTGGTAATGACATAATTCTATTCATCAACGAGTATGGTCTATCGTGGTCGCACACCGACAAATTGGGTTCTCTTATCGATTGGGTTGAGTATTGGGAGTCGGATGGCGTGACACGTTTCGATGGTATCGCCTCACAGATGCACATCTCATACTTCGCCAACGATGCACAGCAGGCAACCGAAGAGGCAGCTGTCATAAAGATGCTAACCGAGATGGCGGCAACAGGCAAGTTGGTTAAGATTTCGGAGCTTGATATGCAGTATAAGAATGAGAATGGCAAGGCGCTAAAGGCAAATGAGCTAACTGCAGAGATGCACCAAGAGATGGCAGATTACTACGAGTTTATCGTCTCTAAATTCTTTGAGATTGTACCTGCAGCGCAGCAGTACAGCATCACACACTGGACACCAATCGACCCATCGGCAGCAGCTGGTTGGAGAGCATCGGAGCCAGTTGGACTATGGAATCCTGACCAGACACGCAAGCAGCAGTATGCTGGCTTTGCAGAGGGTC
This sequence comes from uncultured Alistipes sp., assembly GCA_964370585.1. Classification (GTDB taxonomy): domain Bacteria; phylum Bacteroidota; class Bacteroidia; order Bacteroidales; family Rikenellaceae; genus Alistipes. The sequence goes on from CAYJJV010000013.1 coordinate 18,894, forward strand.
TAAAGGGGTCAGACGAGTAAATTTAACACCTTTTATTATCTTTGTGGGGTTGGCTGCTGTTGCAACCAGCCCCACAATATAATAACCCAACAAAGTAATGAGAAGAGTATTCCTACCACTAATTCTATTATGCGCCCTTTTTGGTTGTACGCAACATAGCCAAAAGGAGCAGTTTATATCTTCGCTCATCTCCCAGATGACCTTAGAGGAGAAGTTCGGGCAGTTGAACCTTTTATCTAACCCTATGCGTTCGACTGGCGCTTCGGCCGATGAACAGAGCGTAATGAACACCCACGAGATGGTGCGCAGTGGTCGTGTGGGTAACTTTCTAAATGTTGTTGGGGCAGAGAAGACCTATGAGCTGCAACGCATAGCCGTTGAAGAGTCACGTCTGGGTATTCCTTTGCTATTTGGCTTGGATGTTATTCACGGATTAAAGACTATATTCCCCATCCCTTTGGCCGATGCTGCGAGCTTCGATAGAGGAGCTATGGAGCTCAGTGCCCGCTACGCTGCAATGGAGTCATCGGCAAGCGGGATTAATTGGACCTACGCCCCAATGATTGACGTATCACGTGACCCACGCTGGGGGCGTGTTATGGAGGGGGCAGGCGAAGATACCTACCTCACAACTGAGGCTGGATTGGCTCGCATACGAGGCTTTCAAGGTACAGACTTAAGTGACGATAGGAGCATCGCTGCTTGTGCTAAGCACTTCGTTGGCTATGGTGCGCCTTTGGCTGGTCGTGACTATGCAGGTGCTGAGCTATCACGCCGTGCACTATACGACACCTACTTCCCCCCTTTCAAAGCGGCAGCCGATGCTGGTGTTGCGAGCTTTATGTCGGCATTCAACACCGTTGCTGGCGAGCCAGCCTCGACAAGTGAATGGCTACTGAGCGATGTTCTGCGTGAAGAGTGGGGATATGATGGCTTTGTGGTCTCGGACTGGAACTCTGTTCTTGAGACCCTGCATCACGGAACTTCACGTGACACAACAGATGCTGCATACAACGCACTACGTGCAGGTTTAGATATGGATATGTGCGGAAGAGCATACCTCAAGAGCCGTGATGCAGTTATGGCACGTGGCGGCATATCGGAGCGAGATATAGATAAGATGGTCGAGCGTGTGTTGAGCGTCAAATATGATTTGGGACTATTCGACAACCCATACAAATATAGTCAAAAAGAGCGTGAGAGAAGCGAGATATTGACCGCTGAGGCCTTGCTGGCGAGCGAAGATGTTGCACGTCGTTCGATTGTACTACTAAAAAATAGGGGTAATATCCTACCCCTTGATAAGGATATAGGCTCGATAGCAATAGTTGGTCCATTGGCGGCAGATAAGGATGCCCCAATAGGCAACTGGCGAGCTGAGGGCGATGCTCACTCTGCCATCTCGCTCGTTGAAGGTATCGATGCAGCTGTAGGCAAGAGTGTTGAGCTATACTACGCCAAGGGGTGCGATTTGGTTCTAAACGAGGAGGTTAAGTTCCATTCGCAACTCAAAATCAACGAAACAGACCGTTCGGGCTTTGCCGAAGCTCGTCGTGCGGCACAAAAGGCAGATGTTGTCGTTGTGGCTGTGGGCGAGACAGCTATGATGTCGGGTGAGTGCCGCTCGTATGCCGATTTGGAGCTTCAAGGCCTTCAAGCAGAGCTAATCAAAGAGTTAAAAAAGGTGGGTAAACCTATCGTATTAGCACTCTTTACGGGTCGTCCATTGGTTTTAACCGATGTTGTAGATGATGTCGATGCTGTGCTCAACTGCTGGCACTTAGGTACACGCTCGGGCAATGCCATTGCCGATGTCATCTTCGGCAAATACAACCCATCAGCAAAGCTACCGATGACCTTCCCTCGCCATTTGGGGCAGGTACCAATGAGCTACTCGGAGCTAAAAACAGGGCGTCCATACTCTACCGATGAGGAGAATTTTGGCTCACGCTATCGTGATGTTCCAAATGCTCCGCTCTATGAATTCGGTTTTGGACTAAGCTACACAACATTTGAATATGACAACATCACACTCTCATCCAACACAATGGCGATGGATGGCTCAATCCAAATTGAGGTTACGCTACGCAACACGGGCAATAGATGTGGCGAAGAGGTTGTTCAACTATACATTCGTGATCTCTTAGCAAGTGGCATCTCACGCCCTCTGAAGGAGCTAAAGGGGTTCGAGAAGGTTGAGATTGCTGCGGGAGAGAGCACAAAGGTCCAATTTAATTTACAGCCAGATGATTTGGCATATTGCCACCTCGATGGTAGCTTTGCTGCCGAAGAGGGTGAGTTCCAAATATTTGTTGGAGGCTCTTCAGCTTCGTTGCCATTGAAGGCAAAATTTGAATTGACAAAGTAGACTTTAAAAACTTAAAATATATGAACAGATTACTCTTAACTATTGTAGCTGCGATGGTAATATCCTCAACACCTACCTTCGCTGGCGCTTCACGTCACAACGTCAATACACAGCACGAAACAACAATGCGCCTTGTTGATAGCAAGTGGCAATTTAGCCAAGCTAGCACCGATGTGTGGCGAGAGGCACAAGTTCCGGGCACGGTACACACCGACCTTATGCGTGAGGGTCTAATTCCCGACCCATACTACCGCCTAAATGAGAGGTACGTGCAATGGGTTGATAAGTGTGATTGGGAGTACCGCACCAAATTTGAGTTAAGCGACAAGGAGCTCTCGGCACCTCGTTTAGAGTTAATTTTCGAGGGTTTGGATACCTATGCCGATGTATATCTGAATGGCAAGCGCATACTTGCGGCCGATAATATGTTCCGCACGTGGCGTGTTAATATCAAGCGTCAAGCAACTAAGGGAGAGAACGAACTAAAGATATACTTCCATTCGCCCATCAAGAAGGGCAAGGAGCTATACTACGCCTATGGCATCGATTTGCCAGCAGCAAACGACCAGACGCTAAACGGAAGTCTAAAGGAGAGCGAGCGTGTGAGCGTATTTGAGCGTAAGGCGCCCTACCACTTTGGTTGGGATTGGGGCCCTCGTTTAGTTACAAGTGGTGTATTCAAGCCAATATATATTGTAGCGCAGGATGGGGCGCGCATCGAAGATGTACACTTTAAGCAACCCAACGTCACAAAAAGACGTGCCGATATCGAGCTCACAACGACAATCTCATCTACCAAAGAGATTGCAGCGGCTACAATCGAGGTCATAGATACCGATACAAAGAGGGTCATTGCCACTCGCAAGGCTCCACTGGCTAAGGGCGAGAATATTATCGATTTAGAGTTCTCAATCAACAACCCCGAGCTATGGTGGAGCAATACACTTGGAGAGGCCCACCTCTACAACTTCGACACTCGTGTTGTGGTCGATGGTGTGGCTCAATCTACGTGGAGTGAGCGCATTGGGGTGCGTTCATTGCGCTTGGTCGAGCGCCCCGACCCAAAAGGTGGCGTTGCGCTATATTTTGAGTTAAATGGCGTGCCCATCTTCACAAAGGGGGCAAACCACATCCCCAACGATCTGTTTGTCGATAGGATGACACCCGAAGTGTATGAGACCGAAATTGCCAACGCTGTGGATGCCAATATGAATATGTTGCGTGTTTGGGGCGGTGGAATATATGAGTTAGACTACTTCTACGACCTTTGCGATGAGAATGGAATCTTGGTGTGGCAGGACTTTATGTTTGCCTGCTCGATGTACCCATCAGGCGAGGCCTTCTATGAGAGCATTGCACGTGAGGCTGAGGATAATATCAAACGCCTAAGAAACCACCCTTCGATTGCTCTGTGGTGCGGAAACAATGAGATAGACATAGCTTGGAGCGAATATGACGAAACGGGCGGTTGGGGCTGGAAAAAGCAGTTTACACAAGATGAGCGCCGTGAGATGTGGGGTGCCTATGTGGCGATTTTCAAGGAGATTTTGGCCAATGCCGTTACGGAGTTTGACCCCGAACGAAGCTATCGCCACTCCTCGCCCATCACCTACACCCCAAAGACCCACTCGAACTACAACACCTTAGACGAGGGCGACATCCACTACTGGGATGTATGGCACGGACGAAAGCCAATCGAGTATTTTCATAAAATCGTAGGTCGATATATGAGCGAGTATGGTTTTCAGGCATTCCCTGAGATGACTACAATCAAAGAGTATGCTGTTGAAGAGGATTTTGCAATCAATAGCGAGGTTATGCTGGCACACCAACGCAGTCCCATCGGCAACGAGGCAATCTTGCAATATATGGAGATGTCGTATCGTGTACCCGAGAAGTTTGAAGATTTTATCTATCTCCAACAACAACTACAACGTGATGCTATCGTAATGGCTGTCGAGGCGCACCGCCACAATATGCCCCACACGATGGGTTCGCTATATTGGCAAATGAACGACTGCTGGCCTGTGGCATCGTGGAGTAGTACCGACTACTTCCGCCGCTGGAAGGCGCTGCACTATGGCCTGCGTGGCGCTTTTGCCCCAATTCTAATTACTGGCAAAGTGGTGGATGGCTCACTGCTCATATCAACTGTTAGCGATGAGCTTCATAGTCGCAAGGGTGTCAAGTATGAGATTTCTGTTATCGATCTCGAGGGTAAGGTGTCGAAGAGCTGGACACAAAGCGGCACAATAGCGGCAAACGCCGTGAGCGAGATTCTCTGCAAACCCATCGATGAGCTATTTAGTAATAAAAACGAGTTTATTGTCATTCGTGCGAAGAGTGGCGAGGAGCTACTATCGCAGTGCATCTACTACCCCACAAAGGTTAAGGATATGACAATCCCAGCGGTTGAGCCATCGTTTGAAATAACGCAAAAAGATGCCAACACAGTTAATATTAAGGCATCATCACCAACCTTAGCCAAGAGTCTATGGATTGATTTTGAGGGCGTTGAGGGATTTTTCTCGGATAACTATATCGACGTTTTGCCCAACGAGAGTGTGACTGTGTCGTTTACGAGCAAAAATCCAATTTCGGCAATAGAGCTACGTAAAACATTGAAATACAAACACGTATCCTCTATAACTTATAAGCAATAAAATAGAGATGAATAGGGCGTCACTTTATGGATTAGTCGTTATGGCTGTTGGGGCATCATCGTGCACCCAAGAGGCTGTACGCCCAAATCTACTCTTAATACTCACGGACGATCAGGGGTGGGGCGACTTCGGTTTTAATGGCAATGATGTTTTGCAGACCCCCATTTTGGACTCTCTGCAGAGCCAATCAGCACACCTTACATCATTCTATGTCAGTCCATTGAGCGCTTCGACACGTGCCGGAATTCTAACGGGACGTGACCACCTGCGCAGTGGTGTCAAGGGGGTAACACGCTCGGCCGAAAATATGGCATCTGATGAGAATACCATTGCTGAAGTGCTTGGCGATGCAGGGTATCGCACTGGCTGCTTTGGCAAGTGGCATAATGGGGCCTATTATCCTCAAGATGCACGTGGTCAAGGTTTTGATGAGTTTGTAGGATTCAACGGTGGGCATATCGCCAACTACTTCTCGACCAATTTACAGCACAATGGCGTTACAAAACCAAGCGAAGGGTATATCACAGACTACCTAACCGATAAGGCGATAGAGTTTATGGAGAGTAATGGCGATGATCCATTCTTCTGCTATCTCCCATACAACGCTCCACACGCTCCGATTCAGGTACCAGAAGAGTTCTATGCAAAGTACAACCATCTGCAAACCACCCCAACCGATATTACTGCGGGTGTATATGCTATGTGCGAGAATATCGATTATAACGTTGGGCGAATACTCAAATCATTAGAGCAAAACAGAGAATTGGATAATACGATAGTGATCTTTACAACCGACAACGGCCCCAAAAGCCCCCGTTACAATGGGCAGATGCGTGGTGTGAAGGGGCATCTATACGAAGGGGGCATCAAGACTCCCTGCCTAATATTTTGGCAGGGTCG
>CAYJJV010000013.1:24924-37088 GCA_964370585.1 uncultured Alistipes sp.
GTATGAGCTCTACGATAAGTTGGCAGACCCCACCGAGAGTGAGGATATTTTGGTAACTGAACCTGATATTGCAGATGCGATGCGCAGTGTGCTACACAGCTGGTTTGATAGCGCCAAAGCCGACCATATCAAAAACGAGGAGCGCTTGGCTAAGGTTGGCCTATTGGATGAGGTGATTGTATTGCCTTCGCACGAGGCCTCGACCGAGATGCACTCGATGCGCTACAACGCCAATCAATGGGGTTGGGCAGGAGATTGGTTTGTCAATATCTCCGACAAAGATAGAGTTTGGTGGTCGTTGGAGGCTGCCTCTGAGGGTGAGTATGAGGTATCGTTACAATACGCACTTCAAAAGGGATACAAGGCGAGTGTGTCACTTAATGGAGACGAGCCATCTCAGCTACCCCACTTCAACACCATAAAGATCGAGAGCCCAGATATTGTGCCACGTGGTGTCGCCTTCGAACAGAGCTGGGCACTACACCCCATTGCGAGGGTGACCTTAGAGCGTGGCGAGCATCGTTTAGAGTTAAAATTCGCAGGCAACGGCATCGATATGCTTGAAATTAAAGGTATTGCAATTAAAAAATTATAACAAACTAAATATGAAACACCTACTACTTACGCTGTGCCTTGCGCCAGCAATGCTGTTTGGACAGCAGAACGACTGGGAGAATCCAGCCGTAAATTCAAAAAATCGTGAGCCGATGCACGCCAACGTGCACCGATATGAAGATGTTGAGTCGGCACGACTCTATGGCAAACCATCGCCCCTAACGCAGAGGCTGAATGGGGATTGGAAATTTAACTATGTACACAACGCCGAAGAGCGCCCCAAAGGGTTCTACGCCGAAGGTTACGACCTCACGCAGTGGAGCACAATCAAGGTTCCGGGTGCGTGGGAGTTACAGGGTTTTGGTCAGTTGATATTCACAAATATCAACTACCCTTTCGAACTCAACCCACCATATATCAAGGGGTTGTTCGACAATGGAACACCCGTTGGTTCATACATCCGTGACTTTGAGCTCTCAAAAGAGCAGCTTACGGGCGAGCTATTTATCCGCTTGGGTGGCGTATCGTCGGCATACTACATTTGGGTCAATGGCGAGGCTGTAGGCTATGCCGAAGATAGCTTTTTGCCCTCCGAATTCAACATCACCGACTTTGTCAAAGAGGGTCGCAATACGGTTGCACTTCAGGTCTTTAGATGGAGCGATGGCTCGTATTTAGAGGATCAAGATGGGTGGCGAGTGAGTGGTATTATCCGTGATGTTGAGCTACTTGCAACACCTAAAACATACATTGCAGATGTAGTTGTGGTGAATGATTTAGATGAAAAATACCAAGATGCGAAGAGCACAGTTAAGGTTAAAATCAACAATGCAACGAACAAAAAGGCTCGTTATAGACTCACTGCATCACTCTTCGAGGATGGCACGCTCATCAATAGCGCATCAAAAGCTATCTCGATGTCGAGTGGCAAATCAACAGATGTGAGCCTTTCGATGGAGGTCACAGCACCTAAAAAGTGGAGTAGCGAAAAACCCAACCTCTACAATGTTGTGGTTAGCTTAGAGCAAAGTGAGAGTTTTATTGATGTTGTCAATACACGCACTGGATTCCGAAAAATTGAGATTCGAGATAGGGTCTACTACCTCAATGGTGCACCTATTAAGATGAAGGGTGTTTGTCGTGTGGCATCCGATCCATTTATGGGCAAGACGGAGTATGTAGAGCGCACTCGTGAGGAGGTTATCAAGATGAAACAACACAATATCAACACCGTAAGGACTGCCCATATGCCTGCCTCAGACCACTTCTATGAGCTATGCGATGAGTATGGAATTATGGTTATGGACGAAGCCGATGTTGAGTCGCACGGATTCTACTTTGGCGAGGAGTCACTGGCTAAGTTCCCCGAGTGGGAGCACTCGCACGTTGAGCGTGGTCTGCGTATGGTTCAGCGCACACGGAACCACCCCTCGATTGTTATGTGGTCGTTGGGCAATGAGGCGGGCAATGGTGTCAATATGGCAGCGATGCACAAGGCCATCAAGGAGCTTGACCCGACACGTCCAACACACTACCACTACGCTTCAGAGCCCATCTCATCGGATGTTTTGGGTGGTGGTTTCTATCGCTTTGGTAAGCCCTTAGATTTTGGACGCTATATCGACCTTATCGACTTCGAGCTAATCGACAAAGAGGCTGACACTCGCCCCTATATGCTCAACGAGTATGCCCACGCAATGGGTAATGGCTTGGGAGCGTTGAAGGAGTATGTCGAGGCCTTCGAGAAGTATGACTGGTGCTTGGGTGGCGCAATTTGGGATTGGGCAGACCAGAGCATTATTGCCAAAACAGACGATATTACAGAGATGGGTATGCTAATCCCCGAGAGCGAGCGTGAATATGCCATCTCGGAGGCTAAGCGTGCCAATGGCAAATACTTCTACGCCGTAGGTGGCGATTTTGGCGATGAGCCAAACGACTACAGTGGTATAAACGATGGTATCTTCCCTCCTGATCTAACTCGCACTTCAAAGGCGGACGAGGTACAGAAGTGTTACCAAGAGATTGCATTCGATATGAGTCGCATAGAGGAGGGTGAAGTTGAGCTATTTAATAAATATTTCTTTACTAATTTGGCAGATTTTGAGCTTCGTTGGACTCTTCTTCGCAACGGCGAGAGGGTTGCAATGGGCACACTACCAACAGTTGAGCTTGCGCCACGTGCTCGCAGAACAATATCGTTACCACTTTCACAAATGGCAATTACTGAGGGTAAGGAGTATGTCATCACTATTTCGGCACACCTCAAAGAGCCAACATCGTGGGCTGAGGCTGGCCATCGTGTAGCTTGGGAGCAGGGTGTGGTTCAGTCGTGGGAGTTCGCTAAGGAGCTTAAAACAACCCACAAAGCACCTAAATATACCAAAACCAACGATAAGCTAACTGTACACTCGGCAGATGCAACAGTAATTTTTGATGTCACTACGGCACAGCTAACGGCTATATATCAAGGCTCTGAGCAACTTACAGAGGCATTAACGCTCGATGTTTGGCGTGCTCCAGTTGATAATGAGGGTAACAGACTATACTCATACGACCAAAAGGGAAATAAGACAGAACCTTCGTGGGCGGGTCGCCTAACGGAGTTGTGGCAGAAGGCAGGATATAACAACCTCAAACGCAGCAATGCCAAACTTAGTGTCGAGCAGCTGGGCAATAGATTGGATGTTACAACCTCATACCGCCTAACGGGAGCCATAAAAGATATATACTTCGATGTCGAGGAGCTATACACCATAGGCAACGCTGGCGAGTTCACACTCTCAACATCAATCGAGGTGTCGGATGCTGCACCAGAGTTAGCACGTGTGGGGTATGAGCTATTGGTTAAGGCCCCTTTTGACACCTTCTCATTCTATGGACAGGGCGAATTGGATGCCTACTCAGACCGCTCGTATGGAGCCGAGTTTGGGCGCTATTCATCATCTGTTGAGGAGCAATTCTACCACTATATCACACCTCAAGAGAGCGGCAACAGATACAACGTGCGTTGGGCATCGTTGGTGGATGACAGCAAGAGAGGTGTTGAGGTGTTGGGTGTTGATGCACCGTTCGAGAGTTCGGCTCGCCACTTTACAACACAACAACTCGACACAGCCCGCCACACAACCGACCTAATTCCTATGGAGGATATAGTGTGGAACATAAACCACCGCTCAGCGCCAGTAGGCAACGAGAGTTGCGGACCTAAACCACTATCTAAGTATGTTTTAGATGCTAAAGAGTGGAATTTTACACTATTATTCAGAATTTTAGATTAGATATATCGCTATGAGAAACTTAAAATTTATACCACTTCTGGCCCTTCCGCTACTACCCTCAGGGGTTAAGGCGAGTGGCAAGGCAAAGAGTGAGCGCCCAAATATCCTATTTATCCTATCCGATGACCACTCACGTGAAGCAATTAGTGCATACGGGGGGCGCAATGCCGAATTGGCACCTACACCTAACATCGACAGAATTGCCAATAATGGCGTTTTGATGCAGAATATGTTGGTCACCAACTCCATCTCGGGGCCCTCTCGTGCGGCACTCTTAACAGGTAAGATGAGCACCTCAAATGGGTTTTATCAAAATGAGGGTGGAATACTATTTGATGGCGATCAGATGCAGTATCAAAAGCTCTTGCAACAAAATGGCTATACAACTTCGCTCTTTGGCAAGTGGCACCTATACTCTACGCCTCAAGGCTTTGACCACTATATGATTCACGCCAATAGTGACCAGCAGGGTACATATTTCGACCCCATCTATGAGACAAATGGTGTGAAGACTAAGAGAGAAGGGTATGCAACTCACATCACAACCGACGCTGCATTAGAGTGGTTGGAGAGTGGTCGTGATGGCGACAAGCCATTCTGTATGATGCTACACTACAAGGCACCGCATCGCCCTTGGCAGGCAGAGCCTAAGTATGAAAAGTTGTGGGAGCGAGATGAGTTCCCCTACCCCGACTCGTTCGATGACGACTACTCTACACGAGAACAGACCTTAGGCCAGAATATGGCAACAATCGAACACCATATGTCACGAGGCGATGTTGATATGCCAGTTCCACCCGGAATATTTGGCAAGCAGGCTGAAGAGTGGTTATGGTATGGCGGTTCGGGCGACAAGCAGAAGTGGACCCCCGATGAGACGATGACAGACGAGGAGGTTAAGCGTTGGAAGTACCAGCTATACCTCAAAAAGTATCTGCGCACGGTGCGTTCAGTGGACGATGGTGTGGGTCGAGTGTTGGACTACTTAGAAGCGGAGGGTTTGGCCGAGAATACTATCGTCATCTATATGGGAGATCAAGGATTCTTCCTTGGCGAGAAGGGTCTATACGACAAGCGCTGGATGTACGAGGAGTCGCTGCAGATGGCCTGTTTGGTGAGCTATCCAAAGGCTATCGAGCCATCTATCGAGGTGGATAACTTGGCAATGAATATCGATATTGCACCAACACTTTTAGATTATGCTGGCGTCAAAGCTCCACGTGATATGCAGGGTGAGAGTATGCGCCCAATCTTAGAGCAGAGGAAGGGTGCCGACAAAAAGTGGCGCAAGAGCGCCTACTACCAATACTTCGAGTATCCACGTTGGCACCGAGTTCAACCACACTATGGTGTGCGTACCGAACGCTACAAACTTATACACTACTACTACAACATAGATACGTGGGAGCTCTTTGACCTGCATAAAGATCCCAACGAGCGTGTTAATGAGTACTCAAACGAGGAGTATGCAGCCATCGTTAAGGAGCTAAAGGAGGAGTTGCAAAGTTTGCAAAAGCTATACGATGACCAACAGAGTTTAGTGCAGCGACGTGAGCTGACAGATAGATATATGACCAACTATAAATATTAACCAAACAATGAAAAAAGCACTTATTATGGCACTTGCTACGATATTCGCAGTGAGTTGCAGTAGCACAAACAACAACGCCCCAGCTATTGAGGCTGATGCAGCTATGGAGCGCAGAATTGATGATATTCTTTCAACGATGACCCTCGAAGAGAAGGTTGGGCAGATGACCCAAATCACTGTCGATGTCATAACCAATTTTGAGGCTAAGGGCGAATTTACGCTATCCGAAGCTAAACTCGATACGGTAATCAGAAAATATAAGGTTGGTTCAATTCTCAATGTCCCTTTGAGCGTTGCCCAAACCCCAGAGGTGTGGGACAAAACAATCCGCCGTCTGCAGGAGGTATCGTTGGAGACGATGGGTATCCCTTGCATCTATGGTGTAGATCAGATTCACGGAACAACATACACTGTTGGTGGCACGATGTTCCCGCAAGGCATCAATATGGCTGCCACATTCAACCGTGACTTGATGCGTGAGTCGAGCAAAATTTCGGCTTATGAGACTCGTGGCTCGGCAATCCCTTGGACCTTCGCACCCGTGATGGATTTGGGGCGTGATCCACGCTGGTCACGTATGTGGGAGAGCTATGGAGAGGATGCATATGTCAATGCCGAGATGGCTGTGGCATCTATCGAGGGGTTTCAGGGCGATGACCCAAACAATATAGGTATGCAGAACGTTGCAGCTTGCGCCAAGCACTTTTTGGGGTATGGCGTGCCAGTTTCGGGTAAAGATAGAACGCCATCTTCAATCTCGGATATTGATATGCGAGAGAAGCACTTTGCGCCATTCTTAGCCTCATTGCGCGCTGGGGTCTTGACCCTAATGGTCAATTCGGGCATCAATAATGGTGTGCCATTTCACGCCAATACGGAGCTACTTACTACTTGGGTTAAGGAGGATCTAAACTGGGATGGTCTGATTGTGACCGACTGGGCAGATATAAACAATATCTGCACTCGTGATAGAGTTGCAGTGACAAAGAAGGAGGCCGTAAAGATGGCTATCAATGCAGGCATCGATATGTCGATGGTGCCATACGAGGTTAGCTTCTGCGATTATCTTTTGGAGCTTGTAGAGGAGGGCGAGGTATCGATGAGTCGCATTGACGACGCTGTGCGCAGGGTTTTGCGCCTAAAAATGCGTTTGGGACTATTTGAGAATCCATATTGGGATATTGCCCCTTATCGAGAGAAGTTTGGATGTGCAGAGCACGCTGCGGTGGCTTTGGAGGCGGCCGAAGAGAGTATCGTTTTGCTTAAAAACGAGAATAACATCCTGCCTTTGGCTAAGGGCAAAAAGATATTGGTCACAGGCCCCAATGCCAACACAATGCGTGGTCTGAATGGGGGTTGGTCATACTCTTGGCAGGGACATCGTGCCGATGAGTTTACTGCCGAGCACAACACAATTTACGAGGCGTTGCGAGAGCAATATGGCGAGGCAAACGTTACATTAGAGGAGGGTGTAAGCTACGACAACTCGCCAAAGGCAGAGTGGTGGCAAGAGCTACAACCAGAGATTAAGAGGGCTGTTCGTGCTGCTCGCACAGCAGATGTCATCGTTGCGTGCGTGGGAGAGAACTCATATTGCGAAACTCCGGGCAACCTAACAGATTTGACTCTATCGAAGAACCAAACCGATTTAATTAAGGCCTTATCGGCAACGGGCAAACCTATAATTTTGATCTTGAACGAGGGCCGCCCTCGCATCATTAAAGATCTGGTTCCATTGGTTGATGGAGTTGTGAATGTTATGCTACCGAGCAACTCGGGTGGCGATGCGCTTGCTCGTTTGATGGCGGGCGAGGCTAACTTTAGTGGTAAACTACCATTTACATATCCACGCCATATCAACTCGATAGCTACGTATGACTACAAGCCGTGCGAAAATATTGGACAGATGGGTGGCAACTACAACTACGACTCGGTTATGGATGTTGAGTGGGAGTTTGGCGCAGGGCTAAGCTACACCGACTATGAGTACTCAAATCTAAGGGTTACCCCCGTAGAGTTTACGGCAGACGACACAATTACAGTTACAGTTGATGTTAAAAACATCGGCAAGGTTCGAGGCAAGGAGAGTGTACTACTATTTGTGAGCGATCTTTACGCTACAATCTCGCCCGATAACCGTCGTTTGCGTGAGTTTGAGAAGGTGGAGCTTGCACCCAATGAGAGCAAAGAGGTGAAGTTCACCCTAAAGGGTAGTGACTTAGCATTTGTGGGTGCCGATAAGAGATGGCGAATTGAAAAGGGCGAATTTGTTGTTATGTGTGGCGATGAGCGCCAATCAATCAACGCCATAGAGGATAGAGTTTGGACAACGCCTAATATCTAATCGATGTTACGCTCGCTAATATTTACACTCGCTCTCGTGGCTCTGGCGCAACTATTTTGTTCGTGCCAGAACCAAGAGAGTCTATCAGCACTAAGCATCAGCGAGGATGGGCGATACCTTGTTACAAAAGATGGCAATGCGTTTCTTTGGTTGGGCGACACAGCGTGGGAGCTCTTTCACGTGCTCGATCGTGAGGAGGCCACTGATTACCTTGACAACCGAGCTGGGAGGGGTTTTTCCGTCATTCAGGCGGTCGCATTGGCAGAGCTTAATGGCACAACAACCCCCAATGCCTATGGCGAGGTGGCAATCTTCGATAATGACCTAAGCCGCATAAATGAGCGCTATTTCGACCACGTTGAGTGGATTATCAACGAAGCTACTGCTCGAGGGCTATATGTTGCTTTTTTACCCACGTGGGGCGATAAGGTGGCGAATATCTACAAGAACGACCGCCCAATCTTCACCCCAGAATCGGCATTTGCTTATGGCAAATATCTAAGCGATAGGTTTGCTCAATACCCTATCATTTGGGTCTTAGGTGGCGATCGAAACATCATCTCGGAGGAGGTGAACGCAATATGGATGGGCCTAAAGGGTGGCATCAAGGCTGGTAAAGGTGGCGATAAACTGATGACCTACCACCCACAAGGCAACACATCATCGGCGAAGTGGTTTCACTCGGATGAGTGGCTATCGTTTAACGCCTACCAGAGTGGCCACGCAATGCACTTTGACCCCGTCTATCGCTACTGCCGTGAGCACGATACGCTCACGCCTCGCAAGCCATATATCAATATGGAGCCCTGCTATGAGGGTATTCCACTGCATTTTTGGCTGTATCGTGACCCTGAAGCTCGAGGGCTCAAAAGGGAGGATTATATCGCTGAAGATGGGCTTGTAATAGAGCCCGAACTATACGCCGAAGGTATATTTAATGCCTACGACGTAAGGGTTTCGGCATACTGGACACTACTCTCGGGTGCGGCTGGCTACACATACGGCAACAACGCTGTGTGGCAGATGTTCAAGCCCTATGGGCAGGCGAATGTTCCACCTATAGATTACTGGTATAATGTTTTGGATAGCGAGGGCGCTAAGAGTATCGGCTATGTGGGTCAGATTTTTAGAGAGTACCCTTTAGATAGCTTTCGCTCGGCACAAGAGTTAGTGGTTGGCGAAAACCCCGAAGATAGCGGCTATATAGCTGCAGCAAAGGGTGTCAATTCCGACTTTGCCCTTATATATTTGGCTAAGGGCAGGGAGTTCACACTCGACTGTTCGCAGTTAGAGTTGGAGGGATACGCTACGTGGTTCAATCCTTCGAACGGCGAGCGACAGCGAGGCGAATGTGATAATAATGATGGTATAACAACCTTTTCAGCTCCATCAAATGAGGATTGGTTATTAATTATAAAGTAAAAATGAGAAGATTTATTACTATTTTTGTTGTGGTTATGTTCCTATCTCTGCAGGCAACAGCCACAAGCGCTGTGCCCAAAATAAAGGGTGGCAAGGCGACCTCAATCGACAGATGGGAGGTTGTTGATTTAGTTTTCGAGAGCCATAAAGAGCAAGAGACACCCTTCGAGGTCGATATGATGGCAACCTTCACATCCGAAGATGGCACCGCACAATCTGTGCCTGCATTCTATATTGGCGCTAAGAGCTGGGCGGTGCGCTTTTCGGCAGACAAGGCGGGCAAGTTCAGCTATACAACCCACAGTTCAATCAAGGGGTTAGGCAACAAAAAGGGAGATATAACAGTTAGCTCAACGCCATTCAAAGGCTCAAGAGGTGGAGTTGTTGTATCGGACGAAAACCCCCAAAAATTTGCTCGGCAGAGTGGTGACGACTACTTTATGTTGGGTTTTGAGTGCGACTTTCTGTTTACGCTCAACTACCACAACCAAGAGCAAACTCCCGAGCTTGATGCCCTTTTAGATAGAGTTGCATACGATAGGTTTAACTATATGGTGATGAATGTGTATGGTTACGATATTAAGTGGGAACAGGCAGAAGAGCTAAAAGAGCACCCACAATATATGTTTGGTGGCAAGGATGAGATATTTCCCTATGGCGGCACGAACCAAGAGCCCGACTACTCGACGCTCAATTTGGAGTTCTTCGACAAGTTGGACCGAGTGATGCTAAAGCTTCAAGAGCGTGACATCGTATCGCACCTTATGATATATGTATGGAGCAAGCGTGTAGCGTGGGCAGAGGCAGGCTCGGAGGATGACAATCGCTATTTTGACTATGTTGTAAAGCGATATTCGCCATTTCCAAATCTCGTATGGGATATCTCAAAGGAGGCTTTGGGGTATAACCGTGTCACGGCTGACTTTATCTCGGAGCGTATCAAGCGCCTGCGTGAGTTGGATAGCTTCGACAGATTAGCAACCGTACACGACTATCGCTACTGTGCAGCACACCCCGAAAAGGTAGATTTTATCATCAAGCAGGATTGGGGGCATCAATTCTATGCCCAAATGCTCAATCTAAATAAGATATATACCGACAAGCCGAGCCTCAACATCGAGATGGGAGGCTATGAAGAGGCCGAGTGGGAGGTCTACACCAACTCCAACTATATCGATGCTGAAACCTGCCTTCGACGCAACTATGAGTCTATATTTGCGGGTGCCTACTCGACACACTACTGGCAGGGAGCATCTTGGAATATTATTATCTACGATTGGTTCAAAGAGAGCTATAAAGGGTATAAACCCAAGATGGAGTACTATCGATATATGGCCGAGTTCTTTGAGCGCTACCCCTACTCCGATTTTAACCCCAACCCCAAATTCAATAGCAGTGGCTACTGCTTAAGTGACCACAAAGGCACCTACCTCTTCTATCTTCCAAAGAGTAGCCACAAGGCCGAAATGTGGAGGCTGAAGGCTCTCTCGCAAGGTGTGGTGAGCTACCAATGGTTCAACACCACAACGGGTGAGTACACCGACAAGGTGACATTTAACAGTTGGGATGAGTTCAAGATGCCTGCCCACCCATTTTTCAAGCAGTCGGATGCAATCTTTATTCTGCACACAACACCAAAGCCGAAGAGCAAACCTCGTTTGGTCATCACAACAGATATAAACATCGACAAGGGCGACCCAGACGATCGCCAATCGATGGCACACCTCTTTTTATATGCCGATGAGTTGGATATAGAGGCTATCATAATCGATAGACCCAACGCTCAAGGTGTCGAGGCAACAAAGTTAGTCATCGAGGCGTATGGCAAAGATTACAACAACGAGAACTATAACTTCCGCCAAAAGCACTATCCACACCCCGATTCATTATCGGCTAAAATCTACACCGTAGACGAGGCTCTAGAGGCAGGCATAATCGCCCGCATAGCCGACCAGAGTACCGAGCCCCTTTACGTCGCTGTATGGGGCAATGTCAGGGGTGTGCGTGACGCTTTGGAGCAGTCGCCTAAATTGGTCGATAAGCTTCGTATTTTGACAATCGGGACCGAAATTAAAAGCCCATACGACACCGAAAAGTGTGGCGAGCGCAACTGGAACGACACCAATGGCGACAGAGAGGCTCTCTTTGCAGACAAACGCTTTCAATACCTCTGGTGGGTCGAAAATAACTGGGGCTACAACGGAATGTTTGTCGATGCTGAAGGCGCTCCATTAGAGTATATGAAGCGTCTGCAGGCTTATGGTGCATTGGGGCAACACATTACCGACTGCACCGCTACAAAAGCGTGGGCACAATACTTCCGAGTAGGCGACACCCCGACGATAATGTACTTTATCAACAATGCCAACCTTGATGACCCCACAAAGTACAATCTTGGTGGATACTTCGTGCAACCACAGCCCGACGAGCGCCCCAACTACTATATCGATGGCGCTGAGGGCTCTAAATGGAACTACGCCTCGCCGTGCAGCAGCTGGAGCGAAGCAAAAGCGGAGGTCGATGCACGCTCTGAGGAGATGAAAAAGCGACGTGAGGTGATGTATGAGCTCTTCGAGCGCAAACTCAAAGGTCTATACCAAAAGTTGGAGCTCGTAGGGGCACAATAGAGATAAAAAAGCATTGTGGTCAAAAAAAGAGTTGGCAAAAATCTTCGCCAACTCTTTTTTTATTATAGGATGCACTGCATCATAATCTCATCTTTATAACCGCCCACGCACCTGTTCCACCCCTTTTTGATGCCGACAATCTCAAAACCAGCACCCTTGAATAGCTCAAGGCTCGCCGTGTTATCCACCTCAACATTGCACCATAATTGATGCAGATAAAGATGCTCTCTGCAGTGGCGACAAAGCGTATTGAGGGCATCTTTTGCATACCCTTTACCCCTATCCTCGCCATCATAAATCAGAATACCAACACCTGCTCGCAGGTTATGTGGATCAAACTCAAA
>CAYJJV010000013.1:37188-58179 GCA_964370585.1 uncultured Alistipes sp.
TTCTCACACCTCTCGTTTTCACACCTCTCATTTTCGTACCCCTCGCCACACTCAATTATGAACCTCTGCTGGCCTGTTTGATGGATACCCTGCTGTTGTAGATCCACAAAGCGCTCCAGTATAAAACGAGAGAAGGGGAGCAGCGTACCGCTCACCCTCCACACGTTCGTGTCGTTCTCCCAGAAATAGATCAAATCGATGTCCGAAGGTTCAACGGCACGTAGAGTAGTTATCTCACCTCGAAGGTTCATTAGATGCCAATAATCTTGTTGCGTATCAACATCGCTACACCCCAAGCATTAGAGTTCTCATTCATATTCGAGACTCTAAACTTAGTATCCTTATAGACCAAATTAAGCGAGTACTTATTGGTCGAGGATTTTAGCGGTAGCATCAGGTAGTCGCCCGCCGCAGCCAGATTACCACCAACGATAATCGTCTCAGGATTAAAGGTGTTGATTAAAAAGGCAACTGCCTTACCCACCTTCTCGCCCGTCTGCTCGATAAGCTCAATTGATAGGTTGTCATCGCTCTTTGCAGCGGCAATAATATCATCGATATGCACCGACTTATCCTTGTCGTACTGCTCCTTTAAGATGGTATTAACACCCGCCTCGATTAGCTCTGACATCCTATTCTCCAAAGCAATACCCGAGACCTCAGTCTCCAAGCACCCCTTCTTACCGCACGAGCAGATTAACTCGTTAGTGAAGAATGGAATATGCCCGAACTCACCCGCAAAGCCGCTCTTACCATAGCATAGCTTGCCATCGATGACAATTCCGATTGCCACGCCACGACCTACGTGTAGGTAGATGACATCCTTCTCATCCTTCGATTTTCCGTTGGTGTACTCAGCATAACAGCGTGCTCGCGTGTCATTTTCCAGTAGCACCTTGATGCCAATGCGCCTCTCCAACACCTCGCAAAGCGACTCATCGCTATTTGTGAAGTATTTGTAGCTACGACCAACATCGGGGTTCACACGACCTGCTATACAGACACCCAACCCCAAAATCTTTCCTTTATCTATACCACAGGTATTGATGAAATTCTCTATGTTCTGACAAATGCGCTCCATACATTGAGGGCGATCGATCAACTCGAAAGTTGTATCGGCCTCCTCCTTGATGACATTGTTGTGAAGATCTGTCACCATAAATCGCATATTGTCACGACCAACATTTACACCTACAAAGTAGATTGCCGAAGATGCCAATCCGTAGATGTTTGGGCGACGACCGCCCGAAGTTTCAATCTTACCTAAGTCTGTTACTATATTCTCATCCACTAACTCCTGCACTAACTTAGTGATTGTAGGCACGCTAATATGAAGTGCCTTAGTCAAACCAGCGAGTGTACACTCGCCATTGACAGCCATATAAGCTATAATATTACGCTTAATGATGCTGTTCTTGTGTGAGATACCCTTCAGGGTTTCACACTCCTGTTTGTTGAAAAACTCAGTTAATGAAGCCATTGTATTTTATAATGATATGGACTAACGTGACAAAATTACAAATATTTTTCTAATTATCGTATATTTTTTCAAAAAATACTAAAAAATATCATAATAATTAATAAAATTATTTATTTTATCCTTACAAAAAGTCCAAATACAACTCTTTTAAAAAATTATAAAAATGTTAAATTGTCTGTTTTGACTCGATATTTACATCAGCCGAAACCTTGCGAACCAACCCCTGAAGGACATTACCGGGACCTAACTCGGTAAAATCGGTGCAACCATCCTCAATCATCGCCTCAGAGATATATGTCCAACGAACTGGTGCTGTTAGCTGTGCGATAAGGTTTGCCTTGATCTTTTCAGGATCGGTGTATGGCTTTGCATCGACATTTTGATAGATTGGACAAGTAGGTGTTTGAAATGGCGCCTGCTCGATAGCCTTTTGCAGCTCTTGACGAGCCGACTCCATCAATGGTGAGTGGAACGCACCGCCAACGGGTAGGCGCAAAGCGCGCTTAGCGCCCGCAGCCTTAGCAGCCTCACAAGCCGCATCGACAGCCTCGACAGCTCCCGAGATAACCAGCTGACCGGGACAGTTGTAGTTTGCCGCAACAACAACCCCATCTATCCCCTCGCATATCGACTCCACTGCACTATCCTCCAAGCCAAGTATCGCTGCCATCGTACCCTCACGCTCCTCGCACGCCGCCTGCATAGCCATTGCTCGCTGTGACACCAAGCGAAGACCATCCTCGAATGAGAGTGCACCTGATGCAACTAATGCCGAGAATTCACCCAACGAGTGCCCCGCAACTGCATCGGGCTTTATATCAAGCGCCGCTGCCAAAATAACTGAGTGTAGAAATACTGCTGGCTGTGTAACCTTTGTCTGTTTAAGCTCTTCGGGTGTTCCGTTGAACATAATGTCAGTGATTGGGAATCCTAAGATCTCATTCGCCCTATCAAACATCTGCTTCGCCTTAGCGTTGCCTTCGTAGAGCTCCTTGCCCATACCAACAGCTTGTGCCCCTTGACCGGGGAATAGATATGCGTGTTTCATTTTATAAATATTTTTTTGTATTGCGTGACAAAGATACAAATTTTTTTCATATCTTTGTAACGCATTGGTTCAATATATCGCATTAATATAGCGATAAAAGTGATTAAATGGGAATGCCGTGAAAATCGGCAGCAGTTCCCGCTGCTGTAAGCTCCGAGTGTGAGATATTTTTAAGAAATATAAACCGCTCAAGGTTTGTGATAATCAAAATGCCACTGACTTTTTTAGTTGGGAAGGCCGTATCGCAAACTAATGGAGTAAGCCAGAAGACCTGCCTATGCACAAATCCTCTATGGAGGACTCTTTTTTTTATCGAGGGGCATCTGCGGCGAACGGAGCATTTCGGGTAAGTGGTATAGTAAAAATGGAGCTATACCTCATATTTTGAAAAAATCAAGGCGCAAATTCTTTCTCGAGCGAGTGGAGTGATGAATATATTGGCGCATCTTTCTACCTAATGTAAGGGTTCATCATAGAGTTAAATGTAAAACATTTTAACTTAAATATTTTATACGTATGATGAAGAAATTTCTCTTTTTGGCTTTAACTGCAGCGCTTTGGGTGGGTTGCGTGGATGATCTCGATTGCAATGACAACTTTGAGGTGGTTAGCTTCGAAACACTTGTCGATATTGATGGCGAAGCTGTAGTTTTGGGCGACATCACAGTCGAAGGTGGCACGGCAGCTGGCACGCACGAAGATATATTTTGGGGTAAAGGTGGCACATATTCGGCTACAAGCATCTACGATGGAGTGTTGTGCTCAACTGCAGATGGAGCTATTGAAATCGGAACATTCTTCGTGGCCAATGACCCCGATGCAGGGGGATATGGCGACTACTGGAGTGGTTTTGTTGTGAGTGGTAACTATGACACCTCAGCTACAGTTATGAGCTACCAAAATCAATTTTCGGCGTGGGCAACATCAGGTGTTGGCGGCTCAAAAACTTCGCTTATTGGCTACGATGATGGCGGTTTTTGGGGTGCCGAGTATGAGCGCCCTGCAATTAAATTGGTCGCTGCACGTGAAGTAGACCATATATATATAGCAAACACAGCAATCACAGCTACCTATGAGCCATCATCGATTAGCCTTGATGAGTACTACTACAAAGTTGTTATCATTGGCGAATTGGCGGGCACAGAGACTTCACGTGTCGAGGTGACACTGGTTGATGGCAGTTCGATTTTAGAGGGGTGGCAGAGGGTCGATTTATCGTCACTTGGCGAGGTTGATTGCCTGAGATTCGAGCCCGCCTCAAACGACTCCAACACCTATGGGTTGTTGGCACCTGCATTCTTTGCAGTTGATAATTTGACCTTCAAGAGGTAATTTAGTAGATAAATAGTTGCAAAAGGGGCGGCAAGATAGTTAAATCTGCCGCCCTTTTCGTGTGTTTACCCCCTCTTGAAGAGTACATCAACATAAAATTCTAATGGAGAACTTGTGGTCTTGCGCCATTCTGAACCCCCTCTACGTCATTCTGAACCCACTCCACGTCATTCTGAACCCACTCCACGTCATTCTGAACTTGATTCAGAATCTCTTTTGAGATTGCGGATCAAGTCCGCAATGACGAGGCAGTAAAGAGGTTTCAAAAATCGCCTACTTATTGAGCTCAAACCCAAAAATTGAATAGAAGGATGAGTTTTGGAGCCTCGTGCAGACTCTCAAAGCGGAGCATACATATAGTATGTGAGCATTTGAGTGTCAAGGGAGGTTTCAAAAATCGCCTACTCATTCAATTTTTACTTTGAGAGCAGGTCGTGACTATATAGGTATCGCTTAATACTCTTCTTCGGTGTCTTCTCAAACTCGGTTGGGTAGGTGATAATCTCAGATACTCGCTCGTATGCCGCTAACTGTTGATTTAGCTCCTGCAGGTTCTGCTGCATAATCTCAGGCAGAGCCGCCTTATCGACACCCTCGATTGCCGCCTGATCATAGTCGGGGACAACCAACGCCTTTATACGACCATT
Organism: uncultured Alistipes sp.; assembly: GCA_964370585.1. Taxonomy (GTDB): domain Bacteria; phylum Bacteroidota; class Bacteroidia; order Bacteroidales; family Rikenellaceae; genus Alistipes. The sequence continues at coordinate 41,696 of CAYJJV010000013.1, forward strand.
ACCACCATCCATTACCAGCGACTCCATAACAAGGTACATATTGTTTAGTCTATCCTCAATCTCTTCGGGGTAGATATTCTGCCCACTACCAGATAGAATCATCGTCTTAGAGCGACCTCGAATATATATCGTTCCATCAGCATCCATCGTTGCAACATCACCCGTGTGCAACCATCCATCTGCATCCAAAACTTTAGCTGTATCCTTCTCATTCTTGTAGTAGCCCACCATCACGTGCTCGCCACGTACCAAGATCTCACCCGCCTTGTTTTGCGGATCGTCCGATGAGATCTTAACCTCCAACATCTCTTTGATATACTTACCACACGAACCCGCCTTAAACTCATTTTCAGGCGTAAAGCTGATAAGTGGGGCACACTCGGTCATACCATAACCGATAGTGATGGGGAAGTTTATCTTCATCAAGAAGGCTTCGGTCTCCTGATTCATCGGAGCGCCTCCAACGACAAAGATATTGACATTGCCACCAAAGACCGACATCAACTTTTTGCGGATTATCGAACGGATAGCGCTATTTAGTAGAGGTACCTTCATCGCAATGCTCATCGCCCCCTTCTCCAACATTGGTTGCACCTGCTTGCGGTAGATCTTCTCCAAGATCATCGGCACACAACACACAATAGTTGGACGCACAACCTCCATCGCCTCCAGCAGAACCTTTGGAGATGGAATTTTACCCAACAGTGTCACGTGACCACCAACAGCCAGAGGTGTCAAGAAGTCAAAAGCGCACCCATAAGCGTGTGCCAATGGAAGGAATGAGAGGGTACGACCGCCCTGCTGAAAATACCTCAACCCAGTGGATGTATTCTGCAATCCTGTGGCATAGAAGACGTTACCCGTCAAGTTGTTTAGGGTCAGCATCACACCCTTCGAGTGGCCAGTTGTGCCTGAGGTGTAGTTTAGCAGAACAACCCTATCATTTGGCACCTCAGCGTACTTAATATCGTTTGGCGAGAAGCCCTTAGGGTACTTATTGCGATAGTTCTTAATAATCTCATCTTGATACTTTGTTATAGCCTTGCCCCGACGCTCATATATGACGCTAAAGTCTGTGAGCGAAAATACCGCCTCGATACCTTTTATCTGATCCTCCTCCATAAAGTCCCAGAAGTTATCGCCCAAAAATAGGAGCTTACTCTCAGAGTGGTTGATAATATGGATTATATCTGCTGGGGTGAAGTCCTGCAGGATAGGTACGATGGTCGCTCCAAAGGTTATCGTTGCGAGGTACGTGAGGCACCAGCGTGGATTGTTACGACCAAGCAGCGCAACCTTCTCGCCCGGCTTTAGACCCGCCTTTTTGAAGACAAGGTGTATCTTGGCAATCTCTTTTGCCACCTGATAGTAGGAAAAGCTATCATCTTTGAAGTAGTCGGTAAGAGCAGGCAACTCACGGTTTTCACGAAAGCTCGCTTCGTAGATCTTAATAAGGTTCTCTTGTAACATAGTTGGTTAGTTTTCTTAAAATAGCAAGTGGCCAACCATCACACGCCCTCACTGAATTATTTAAATTTTAGACTATTTATCTCTATCTTTGCCACCCGTTTTAGCCGCTGCTCGCCGCCAAATGTAGGTCTTGGATTCGGTGCCAGCAATAAGGCGTTGCACATTTTTTCGATGGGTCACAACCAATAGCACCGATATAACAAAAGCAAATACTATAAATGGGATAGAGTCATTGACCTTTGGCGAAAGGAGTGTAAATGCGGGGAAACACGCCCCAGCAACCATCGACGAGAGCGATACATAGTGCGATAGCATCAACATCACCACCCACACAGCCAGACACAACAGCGCAACGGGTGGATAGATACCCGTAATTGCCCCCACCAGCGTAGCGACACCCTTACCCCCCTTAAAACCTGCAAAGATTGGGAAGATATGCCCCAAGATAGCGGCAAAGACGGCTGCTATCTTGATATTGATAATCCACATATCATCAATATTGTCGTCGTGACGCAGCAGCTCTACGACTGTAACGGCGACAAAGCCCTTCAGAAAATCGAGCAGAAATACGGGCAGCGCAGCACGCTTACCCAACACACGCAACATATTGGTAGCACCAGCATTTTTACTGCCGTGCTCACGAATATCAACACCATAATATCGCTTGCCAATCCACACAGCACTCGGAATTGAGCCCAATAAATAGGCTATAATTATAATGGTGGCGGTGGTATAGTATGTTAAAATCATTTGCCTCTCAAAAGTTGGGTTTGAGAGGCAAATATATGAATTATTATTCTATATAAGCAATAAATAGAGTAAAAAATAGCTTTTTTGTCCTATTTTTTGTTCCTTCTACTCCTTTTCAGAGCCCTGAATAGCGCTACGAATCCTCTGCGGAATATCGCTATTCTCCATTGTGCCCGAGAAGTGGTCGGCACCCGCCCCGATGGCGTATAGTGGCACTGGTGATGCGGTGTGGCTGGATGTCGCCCAACCCGCTCCAACGCCCTCATTGATATAGCTATATAGGGTGACAACAAAGTCCGAAACGGCATCCTCATAGAGCCCCTTCTTAGAGTTATCATCGCTCCCATCTTGAGTTTGGTACAGCTCAAAGGCAGAGCGCAACCCCTGCAGCTCTTTATCGCTGAATTGGTATGTGCCGAGTGGTGGAATCTGCTCAAACGTGGTCTGCTTCGTAACCTCATCAATAAAGCGTGTAGTGTAGACTTGGCGTGAAGGTAGCGAGTCACACAAACGCCATAGACCCCTTGTTTTACTGCTATCTGAGATTAGGCTAAACCCTCCCGTCTCGTGGTCCGACGTGACAATAATTAGTGTCTGGGCAGGGTGTTCCAAGTAGAACTCATAGGCCAACTCTAACGCCTCGTCAAAATCTATTACCTCCTTAATTGCCGTGTTGATGTCGTTGGCGTGCATAGCCCAATCAATCTTACCACCCTCAGCCATAAGGAAGAAGCCCTCGCTCTCATACCCTTTGTATAGGTGTTCAATAGCCACCTCAACAATATCCTTGAGCGCCAAATCTGGCTCAACTCTATCAGTTGCATAGCTCAGCGAAGAGTCATCAAAGCCCTCTCGCTCGGTGATAAGCAACTTCGTTTTGAGATTATTCGCATCGCTCAACTCAGCCTTACCCTCGATATGGGTATATCCAGCCGCCTCATACATATCGTATATATTAGCTCGACTCTCACGCTTTGTCACAATGCTACCACCACCAAAAACATCAAAACCAGATGATGCACCCTGACGGGCAATCTCATCGACCTCACGGCGACTCTTTACATTTGCGTAGAAAGCAGCTGGGGTTGCGTGGTTGATATTTGCCGTTGTCACAACACCAACACCCATACCTTGAGCCTTAAACTGCTCAGCGATAGATGTTAGCTTCTGACCATCTTCGTCACGCACTCCAATTGCACTATTATTAATCTTCTCGCCACACGCAATGGCTGTTCCTGCCGCTGCTGAGTCGGTGACAAGAGAGTTTGCCGACGAGGTGCAGAGAGAACCCAAAACTGGGAACTGTGTGAAGACCAGCTCCTCACGCTCGCCCCTCTCATCACCATCACTACCTCTATATAGCTCCGTTGTGTGGACAATATTTGTCCCCATACCATCGCCGATGAATAGAAAGATATATTTTGGACTATCTGTGGCTTGAGCTAAAGAGCATACAGCCACCAAAATTGCGGTCAGAACCAGACGTAGATGTTTCATATAAATATTACTATTTGTTCTGCGCAAAGGTATTAATTTATTACTCAACGCCCGCTTTAACTTAGAGATTTTAACAAATATTTAACACCACACAAAAAACTCTCCAAAAATAAATTTGGGATTGCCGTATTCAATTCATATCTTTGTGTGCGAAAAAAGGTTAAGTAGTATCAATTAAAGTTCACTATTTATGATCTCTAAGGCATTATTAGAACCAATGGGTTCGTGGGCGTGGTGGCGCTCGTGGTTTATGATATTTTTGGGGTGTTCGATTATGGGCGCTGGCTTTGTGCTCTTTGTAAACCCCTATAACTTTGTACCGGGCGGAGTCTATGGTATGGGTATCGTTATGCACAACATCTTCCCATCTATTCAGGTGGGTACGTTTGGCTATATGTTCGATATTCCATTGATGCTCATAGCCTTGTGGATATTTGGCGGTAAGTTTGGTGCCCGAACCGTTGCAGCGGCACTCTACACACCCGGCTTTATGAACCTACTAACAAATCTTGTCTACCCCAACAAAGAGGCGGTGCAGAGTCTTGACCCAACACTCATTATGGGTGGGCGCTTAGATCTCTCGAACGACCTACTTTTGACCTGCATCATCGGTGCTGTGGTCATCGGCTTAGGTCAGGGTATTGTCGTGCGCCAGCAGGCGACAACGGGCGGAACGGATATTATTGCAATGCTCCTGCAGAAGTTTGCAGGCATCAAGTTCTCGACATCAATATTCCTTGCCGATGGGTTTGTGGTACTCTCGGGATTGTTAGTGATAGGTTTTGGATTAGGGCTTGGCGAGGCGTCGGCCGAAGGGTGGATGCTAACGCTCTACTCCCTGATAACTATATATATATCGTCACGTGTGGTGGCATATTTGCTGGATGGAGCCTCGTATGATAAGCTCCTTTTTATCCTAAGTAGCAACCACGAAGAGGAGTTGAAGCGCTTTATTATCGAGGATTTGGATCGCTCGGCAACATATATCAAATCGAAGGGTATGTACACTGGCTCGGATCGTGAGATGGTCTTTTTGGTCGTCTCTCGTAAGGAGGTGCACGCCGTGCAGAGCAAAATCCGTGAGATTGACCCTACAGCATTTGTCGTTGTGACAGATGCCTACAACACCTATGGCGAGGGATTTAAGTCATTCCCCGACAAGGATGAGATACAATCAGAGTAAGAGATGAATTTAAATGTCAATACACTGCGTCCACTGCAAGGTGCAGGACGAAGAGTATATATTGAAACCTATGGTTGTCAGATGAACGCTGGCGACAGTGAGATTGTGGTATCCATACTCCAAGATGAGGGGTATCGTCACACAGACGATATTGCTCAGGCGGATGTCATCTTGGTCAATACCTGCTCCATTCGTGACAACGCCGAACAGCGCATCTGGGGGCGATTGTCCGAATTCAAGCGCTACCGACGTCAGCACCCAACGCTCTTAGTGGGGGTTATTGGGTGTATGGCAGAGCGATTGAAGGAGTCGCTCGTTGAGGGTGGCTATGGTGTCGATATTGTCGCAGGGCCAGATAGCTACCGTGACCTTCCTCGTCTGCTTCGTGAAGCACAAGTGGGCGATAATGGCACAAAGGGGGTCAAAGGGGTCAATGTGCTGCTATCCACCGAAGAGACCTATGCCGAGATTGCACCCGTGCGCTTGGATAGGAATGGTGTGAGCGCCTTTGTAGCCATTATGCGTGGCTGCAACAACTACTGCTCATACTGCGTTGTACCATATACGAGGGGTCGAGAGCGTAGTCGTGACGTTAATACAATCCTTAGTGAGGTGCGCACGCTCTTCGATAACGGCTATCGTGAGGTTACCCTTCTGGGGCAGAACGTAAACTCATACCGAGTGGGCGATGTGGATTTCCCTGAGCTTATTCGCTTGGTAGCCTCTGTATCGCCACTGCTGCGTGTGCGCTTCGCCACGTCACACCCCAAAGATATGAGCGATAGACTCTTAGAGATCATTGCATCGATGCCCAATATATGCCGTTCGATTCATCTACCCGCACAGTCGGGGGCGACAACAACTCTGGAGCGTATGAATCGAAAATATAGTCGTGAGTGGTATTTGGAGCGCATAGCTGCCATCCGCAAATATATCCCCGATTGCGCCATAACAACAGATATTATTGCAGGTTTTTCGGGCGAGAGCGACGAGGAGCACGCCGAGACGCTTTCGTTGATGCAGAGCGTGGGTTATGAGTTTGCTTATATGTTTAAATACTCGGAACGCCCCGACACATACGCTCACAAACACCTGCCAGATGATATATCCGAAGAGGTAAAGACTAAGCGCCTAAATGAGATTATTGCACTGCAAAACCGCCTCTCGGAAGAGAGCAACAAGCGTGATGTAGGCAAAGAGTTTGTGGTCTTAATCGAGAGCTATTCGAAGCGTGACAAGGCTCAATTTTCGGGTCGAACATCCCAAAATAAGGTTGTGGTATTCGACTGTGGCGACAACAAGATTGGCGATTACGTGCCTGTTCGTATTACGGGGTGCACATCGGCAACGCTTTTGGGCGAAGAGATAAAATAGAGGAGAGGGAGAAGGATAATTTCGCCCTAAAATATGTAATAAGATATAGATATGCGTTTTGATGAACTCAACCTCGAGTGGGAGATACTCGATGGTTTAGAAGATATGAATTTCGAGCAGACAACACCCGTTCAGGAGGCGACAATACCTGTCATCTTGGAGGGGCACGACCTAATCGGTTGCGCCCAAACGGGAACGGGTAAGACTGCCGCCTTTACACTACCACTGCTCAACCGCTTGCTACTATCGGGCAATGAAGAGGGGGTTGTAAAGTCGCTAATTATTGTCCCCACACGTGAGCTGGCTCAACAGATTGACCAACAGCTGCAGGGCTTTTCGTACTACCTGCCAATCTCCACTACGGTAGTCTATGGCGGTGGCGACGGCAAGAACTGGGAGACCCAAAAGCAGGGTATGTTGCGTGGTGCAGATGTTGTAATCGCCACACCCGGCCGTATGATTGCCCACCTGCAAAACAGTGGTGTAGACCTATCACGTGTCGAGTGTCTGATTTTGGATGAGGCGGACAGAATGTTGGATATGGGCTTTAGCGACGATATTATGAAGATTATATCGCACCTACCCGCCGAACGCCAAACCATTATGTTCTCGGCAACGCTACCTCCCAAAATTCGTGAGATGGCACGCAAGATTTTGCGCCAACCCAAAGAGATTAGCATCGCAATATCGAAGCCCAACGAGGCTATCGACCAATCTGCATACGTATGTTATGAGAGCCAAAAGGTGGAGATTCTAAAGTCACTCATTACGGAGCGTGGCGAAGAGAGGTGTATAATCTTTTCGTCGTCGAAGCTCAAGGTCAAGGAATTAGCACATACACTAAAACGTATGAAACTCAACGTGGCGGCGATGCATTCGGACTTGGAGCAGTCGCAGCGTGAAGAGGTTATGCTCAACTTCAAAAATGGGCGTGTAACGACACTTGTAGCCACCGACATCGTGGCTCGAGGCATCGACATTGATGATATTGTCTTGGTCGTAAACTACGATGTTCCGCACGATGCCGAAGATTATATCCACCGCATTGGTCGCACGGCACGTGCCGCCGCTACGGGCAGTGCCGTAACGTTGGTCAGCGAGCGTGAGATGGGCAAGTTCCACACAATCGAGAAGTTTATCGAGCGAGAGATACCCAAAGCCGAAGTGCCTGCTGAACTGGGTGCAGCCCCCAAATATGCCCCCGAAGAGCGCCCCAAAGGGGATAGACGAGCAGGCGGTCGTGGTGGTAGATTCTCCCGCAACGGCAAGGGTGGTAATGGTTCGAGAGGAGGCAAAGGGAGAGCAGGCTCTCAAAACCACTCAAAAGGTGGCGAGAGGAGCGGTAGTGGAGGTGCTGATAGCGCAAGCAACACTGAAAATGGCGAACAAAAGGGTACAAAACCCAACCCCCATCGCCGCAAATTCCGCAAACGCCCCCAAAATCACGAGGCGAAGTAGTTGTTGAGCATCAAGCTCAATTCAAACTTAAGAGCGTTAATAATAGTTTAGTTTTCGCTTATCTTGCAGGCTCTTTAAACCGCAGCATACTTTAGGTATGTGAGGATTTTGCAGACAAGGGATAAGTGAAAAATGAGCTGTTACTAACGCTCTTTAATCGAAGGATTGCATACCCGACTGAGCTATACGCATCAAGCGCTGGTACTCGGTGGGGGTGAGCTCCATAAAGAAGTAGTGGATGGGATCGACACGCATATCGTTATAGCGCACCTCGTAGTGGAGGTGGGGGGCGAGCGATAGACCCGTATTGCCCGAAAGAGCCACAATATCGCCTCGACGAACACGTGACCCACGCCTAACGTTGGTGCGTGAGAGGTGGCTATATTGGGTCTGATAACCGTTGCCGTGATCAATTATTAAGGTGCGCCCCTGTGTGGCGTGGCTACTTATAACATCCTTAACAACACCATCGGCTGTGGCGAATACTCGTGAGCCCTCAGGCACTGTGTAGTCCACCCCTTGATGCGACACAAGGGTCTTATAGAATGGGTTGATACGCATACCATACGATGCCGTCAAGAGCGTTAGCTGTTCATTATTAATGGGTTGGATAGCAGGGATGTAGTTGCTCTTATCGCCCTGAGAGTCGATATGAGATTGTAGCTCTTCGTATGTTTGTGCCAAATTATCTAAGCCTCTTTGAAGTGTTGCCGATTTGTCAATAATTGACTGCGCCAACTGCCAAGAGCTCTTCTCGAAGAGCGCCTCATAGGTGTTGTCGTCTTGATATTGTGACTCAAAATTATATGGCTCAGACTCAAAAAGTGTGGCAAACAGAGCACGGTCACGATCCGAAATATTATCCAAAACACTCATCAAGGTGTCGTATCGCTGCTCCAAGTGTTCATACTCCGAGCGCAAACGGTCGGTCGAGTGTTTTAACTCATACTCATAGGGGGTGTCGAAGAATAGCGAAAAACCCATATAGTAAATTATCGCCACACCCATCCAGACCAAACCCTCGATAGTAAGGCGGATAACTCGTTGGCGGCGGCGTTGCCAGCGCCTCATTCTCTTTATATAATCTTCACGCACCATCCTACTGCAACTTTTCAAAGTTTGTATCCTGCATCATTACCTGCATTAGGCTATCATACGACTCGGCACTCATATTTCTATCGAAATAGTGTATCGGATTGACGTGGCGCCCCTTGTGTATTACCTCATAGTGCAGGTGAGGGGCTTGGGATAGCCCCGTGTTGCCCATCTCGGCAATTAGCTGACCTCGCACAACCCTCTCGCCCTTTTTGACCAGCACCTTCTGCAGATGGGCATAGCGAGTTTCATACCCAAATTCGTGGTCCAAGACGATATAGTGACCATACCCTCGACGCTCATACCCTATGCGTTTGACCGTTGCATCGCCCGTAGCAAAGATTGGGTCGCCACGCTTACCACCAATATCGATACCCAAGTGAGGGCGTATACGCTTTAGCACGGGGTGAAAACGACGCATATTGAACGCCCCGATGTGTCGCCCAACAAAGCGCAATCTATCTATTGGCCAGATGGCTGGAATTGCCATCGATAGCTCCTCTTTGCTCTCACCCAATCGCTGCAGCTCGTCAAATGAGATTGAACTAAGATATAGTTCACGAGCCAAAGCATCTAAACCCTGCCACGCCGAGATCATCGCATCTGAGTACTCATCCCCTTGAAGGTGGCTATACTTGCTCTCGGGATAGGCCTGCCACACCTGCGGCATATCTATGCTATCGGTTGAAAATAGCGGGCGATAGACAAAGTTATCTCGGTGGCGTATCTCATCCACTGTGCGCTGTGCCGTAGCGATTCTCTCCTGCAAGAGTGTATATTTTGTCTGAATTCTATCATTCTCACTGATAATCTCATACATCTTGGGGGTGTAGAAGAGATTTGAGAAGAAGAAGTTGATTATCGAGACCACAATAAAGCCCAGCAGGCACTTACGGATAAAGCGGTAGGAGCGCAGACGAAAGGGGACGACACTCGCCACGTTTGTGCTACTACTATGCTTTGTTCTCTGTTCGGTGCCCTGCATTGGCTATATTTTTGAGTAAATGAGTAAAAAACCTATATAATAATGTGCAAATTTAGCTTTTATTGTGTAATTTTGCAACCTTAACACAGATAGCTTATAAATTAAATGGGGTTGTAGACTCCCAGAAAATTACATATATCGATGGATTCCAATAGAATAAGAGAGATTTTTCTCGATTTTTTTCGCAACAAAGAGCACCTAATTGTCCCTTCGGCACCAATGGTCGTTAAGGGCGACCCAACGTTAATGTTTACAAACGCTGGTATGAACCAGTTTAAAGATGCCTTTTTGGGTAATGCGCCAAGCAAAGCTGCTCGAATTGCCGACACACAGAAGTGTCTGCGTGTATCGGGCAAGCACAACGACTTAGAGGAGGTGGGTTACGACACCTACCACCACACGATGTTTGAGATGTTGGGCAACTGGTCATTTGGCGACTACTTCAAGCGTGAGGCTATCCACTGGGCGTGGGAGCTGCTGCACGATGTCTATAAGTTGCCCAAAGAGCGTATCTATGCAACTGTATATGAGGGCTCTGAAACGGATGGCGTACCATTCGATGAGGAGGCATACAACTACTGGCGTGAGTTTCTGCCCGAAGATCATATAATTCGTGGCAACAAGAAGGATAACTTCTGGGAGATGGGCGACACGGGGCCTTGTGGACCCTGCTCAGAGCTCCACTTTGATTTGCGTGACCAAGCCGAAGTTGATAAGCTCCCAGGTCGTGAGTTGGTCAATGGCTCACACCCGCAGGTTATCGAGATTTGGAACCTCGTATTTATGCAGTTCAACCGCAAGGCTAATGGCGAGTTGGAGCCACTACCCGCTAAGCACGTCGATACGGGTATGGGATTCGAGCGCCTATGTATGATACTTCAAGGCAAGAAATCGAACTACGATACCGATGTTTTCCAACCCACAATCAAGCGACTAAGTGAGCTCTCGGGTAAGGAGTATGGGGCAGATGAGATGTGCGACATCTCGATGCGAGTTATCGCTGATCACCTGCGTGCTATCGCCTTCTCGATTGCCGATGGGCAGCTACCTTCGAACGTAAAGGCGGGGTATGTTATCCGCCGAATCTTGCGCCGAGCAGTGCGTTACGGCTACACATATCTGGGCTTTACCGAACCTACGTTGTGTAAGTTGGTGGCAACCTTAGATGCTCAGATGGGCAATATGTTCCCCGAATTGCGTTCACAACGCACACTCATCGAGCGTGTAATTCAAGAGGAGGAGAGCTCGTTTTTGCGCACCTTAGCAACGGGCATCAACCTACTTGACTCGGTCGTTGAGCGCACCAAGCAGGGGGGCAAGGAGGCAATTTCAGGCTCCGATGCCTTTGTCTTGTATGACACCTACGGCTTCCCTATCGACCTTACCGAGCTTATCGCTCGTGAAAAGGGTGTAGGGGTCGATTTAGAGGGATTTGAAGCGGAGCTTGCAAAACAGAAGGAGCGTTCACGCAACGCCGCCTCAATCGAAACAGACGACTGGGTGGAGCTTAAAGCTATCTCGGAGAGCTACTTTACGGGCTATGACACGTTAGAGGATACAATCCATATTGCACGCTATCGCCGTGTAACATCTAAAAACAAGAGTTTCTACCAACTTGTATTCGACAAAACGCCATTTTATGGCAACTCGGGAGGTCAAGTGGGTGATGTTGGTTATATCGAGAGTGTAAACGAGCGCATCGCAATCACTGCAACCGAGAAGGAGAACACCCTCACGGTGCACATTGCAGATAGACTGCCCGAAGAGCCTACGGCTGAGTTCCGTGCCGTTGTCGATGGGGCAAAGCGTACAGCGACAGCCTCGAACCACACAGCAACTCACCTCCTGCACGAGGCCCTGCGCTCGGTCTTGGGCGAACACGTCGAGCAGAAAGGGTCAATGGTCAATCCGCACTCTTTGCGCTTTGACTTCTCGCACTTCCAGAAGGTCACAGCCGAAGAGTTACGCCAAGTTGAGAGGGCTGTAAATCGCTCTATACGCTCTAATGCAGAGCAAATTGAGAAGCGTGATGCCACGCAAGAGGATGCCACAGCCGAAGGCGCTATGATGCTATTTGGCGAGAAGTATGGCGATAGTGTGCGCATCATCCGCTTTGGCAGCTCGGTAGAGCTTTGCGGCGGCACACACGTTACAGCGACCGGAAACATTGGACTCTTCAAAATTGTATCTGAGAGCGCCATTGCAGCTGGTATTCGCCGTATCGAGGCGGTAACGGGCGAGAGAGCCGAAAATATTGTCTACGAAACTGAAGATACACTACACGATATTGGCGAGGTGTTGAACAACCCCCAAATTAAGCAGGGCGTTAAGCGAATGATGGAGAATAATGATGCCCTATCGCAGGAGCTCGAACAACTTCGCCGTGAGCAGGTTGCACACTGGGCACAGATGTTGATGGAGAGAAGCAAAGAGGAGAATGGAGTGCGCATAATTGCCGAGCGTATCGACCGTGCACCTGAGTTTGTGAAGGATTTGGCCTTCGCTCTCAAGGCTCGCTCCAACTCACTTGTGTTGGTTGTTGGTGCTCGCAATGGCGACAAGGCTACACTCTCTGTGATGTTGGGGGATGAGATTGTTGAGCGTGGCGTCGATGCTGGCGCTGTGGTGCGTGAGGCTGCCAAGTTAATTCAAGGTGGCGGAGGAGGCCAAAAATTCTTCGCAACGGCTGGCGGCAAGAACCCCGAATCCCTGCAGGATGCAATCGACAAGGCTATCGAGATAGTAAAGAGTCAGTTGGCATAAGGCAAATAGTGGCATAGCGAGTGTGTGTGCAACAAAGGAGAGAAGGGATATATAAAAGTGTTTATGTAATTAAATGAAAATATGAGCAACAAAGTATTATTAATGATCCTCGATGGTTGGGGAAATGGTAAAAAGGATGCGTCGGATGCAATCTACACGACAGCTCCCAAATATATCAACGCAATGACGGCGCAATACCCAACAGCTGAGCTACACACCGATGGCGAGAATGTGGGTCTTCCAGTGGGACAGATGGGCAACTCGGAGGTGGGTCACCTCAACATTGGCGCTGGACGTGTTGTATACCAAGATTTGGTCAAAATCAACCGTGCCTGCGAGGACAACTCAATTATGCAGAATGTTGAGATTGTCAAGGCGTTTGAGTATGCAAAGACGAATGGTGTGAATGTCCACCTTATGGGGTTGGTATCGGATGGTGGCGTACACTCATCCTTACAGCACCTCTTCAAATTGTGCGACACCTCGAAACACTACGGCATCGAGAATACCTATGTACACTGCTTTATGGATGGTCGTGATACCGATCCACGTAGTGGCAAGGGCTTCATCGAGGCGTTAGAGAGCCATATGGCAAGCTCGACTGGAAAGATTGCAACCATCATCGGTCGCTACTATGCGATGGATCGTGACAAGCGTTGGGAGAGGGTTAAAATCGCCTATGATGCACTCATCAATGGCGTTGGCGAGCCATCTAACGATATGATCTCAGCGATGCAAAAGTCATACGATGCCGATGTTACGGATGAGTTTATAAACCCTGTTGTGCGCACCTCTGCCGATGGTAAACGTGAGGGAGGTATTAAAGAGGGAGATATGGTTATCTTCTTCAACTACCGTAACGATCGTGCCAAAGAGCTAACAATCGTACTAACGCAAGAGGATATGGAGGCTGAAGGTATGCACACCCTACCATTGTACTACTGCACGATGACTCCATATGACTCAAAATTCGAGGGTCTGCACATTATATTCAATAAGGACAACGTAGAGAACACTCTGGGCGAGTATGTCGCCTCGAAGGGTCTGTCGCAGTTGCGCATTGCCGAGACCGAGAAGTATGCCCACGTGACCTTTTTCCTAAATGGTGGTCGTGAGGAGACCTTCCCACGTGAAGAGCGTATATTGGTTGCATCGCCAAAGGTGGCAACATACGACCTTCAGCCCGAGATGAGTGCTCCAGAGGTTGCCGATAAGTTGGTTGCGGCACTGGGTGAGCAGCGATTCGATTTTGTGTGCCTTAACTTTGCCAATGGCGATATGGTTGGCCACACGGGCATCTATGAGGCTATTGAAAAGGCTATTTTGGCGGTCGATGGGTGTGTCGAAAAGGTTGTCGAGGCGGCAAAGAGCAATGGCTATGAGGTTGTTGTGATTGCCGATCACGGTAATGCCGACAACGCCATAAATGCCGATGGTTCGCCAAATACGGCTCACTCACTCAATCCAGTGCCTATTGTTGTGGTGTCTGAGCGTGTGAAGAGCGTTGAGAGTGGCATCCTTGCCGATGTTGCCCCAACGGTGCTAAAGCTTATGGGCTTGGAGCAACCCGCCGAGATGACGGGCAAGGCGTTGGTTGATTTCAAATAGTCGTAAAGCGACAAAGTGAAGAGTAGCGATGGTATCATTTTCAGTAATAATACCTCTCTATAATAAGGAGCAGGAGATCGAGGGGGCAATCCTCTCGGCTCTTGCTCAATCTTTTTTGCCACGTGAGATTATCGTTGTCGATGATGGCTCGACGGACAACAGCCTACAAGTTGTTAAAGCTATCGACTCGCCTTTAGTTAGGGTAATCACGCAAAAAAACGCAGGGGTTTCAGCAGCTCGCAACCGTGCAATGGCTGAGGCAACGGGTAATTACTTCGCCTTTTTGGATGGCGATGATAGGTGGCAAGAGGATTTTTTGGCTGAAATTGCATCACTTATTTGTGAATTTCCCCTGTGCGGATTATACTCCACCGCCTTTGATGTTGTTAGTAAGCAGGGGATATTTCCCGCCCCAACACCTCAAGTGCGGGGCGTGGTTGAGAACTTTTTTCGGGACTCACTGCACCAATACATATCAATACCTTCGGCAAGTTGCGTTCCACGCTCAGCCATTGATGATGTTGGCGGTTTCCCCGATGGGATGAAGATTGGCGAGGATTTATATCTATGGATTAAGATTGCGACAAAATATTTGGTTGCATTCTCCCCTCGACGCTTGTCACTATACTCAAAGCAGGCATCCAACCGCTCGGCCACAATCTACACACCCGAGAGAACCAAACACTCATTCTATGAGCTATACACAGATGACTCCTCGCCTGAGCGCAAAGAGTTTATAGCTCGTGCGGCACTGGGCAAGGCACTGATTTTGAGCATAAAAGGCGACACCAATGAGGCTCGCCAAACAGCCCAATTCTTCGCCTATACAACCTCCTATCGCTCGACCCTATGCAAGGTGCGCATCTTAAACGCTCTGCCCAAAGCGTGGCGAGCACCTATTATGCACCTCTACAACACCTTAGCGTGGCGAATAGCCAAAAAGGGGTTGTAGGCGAAGAGATAGTAAAGTTATGAAATTTGCGTTTGAATATAGTTTTTATATCTTTGCGTGCAGAATAATATAGATAACCAAAAAAATAAAATTATGAAGAGATTGATTATTTCGGCAGTTGCCCTATTAGCCATTGCCTCAACAGCATCAGCACAAAACATTGAGTTAAGCGACTTTACCTATGGTGTAAAGGGTGGTATGAATGTATCGACCATCACAAACACAGTATCTGACCCACGTATCGGCTTTTCGGCTGGTGTTTTTGCTGAGTATGACCTTAGCCCTGACTTCTCGTTAAGCGCCGAGTTGCTATTCTCACAGCAGGGAATAAAGTATGATGACATTATTTCAGGTCAAACAATAAGCTACAAGACCAACACATCGTACCTTAATTTGCCTATCTTGTTTAACTACTATTTTTTCGACAACTTTGCAGTTAAGGCGGGTGTACAACCGGGCCTATTCTTAGGTGGCAAGGAAAAGACTAAGAGCAACGGCCACAAAGAGTCAGAGAATATTGATGGTATTGAGACCTTTGATTTTGGTATCCCAGTAGGTGTATCGTATGAGTTCGATTTTGGCGTCATTATCGATGCACGCTACACCATTGGGTTATCGGATATCAACAAGCAGACCTATAAGGATAAATCTCGTAACGAGGTATTTACGCTATCGGTTGGTTACAGGTTTTAACATATTATTCAACCTCTTTAAGTCAGAGGAGTGTGAAATTTCTGGGGAGTTCTTGATAACTCCCCTTTTTTTGTGCCCAATAATGGTTGCATAATAGAAAACTTTATGTAAATTTGCACTATTATGAGCGATTTTATTGTTAGTGCACGAAAATATCGTCCTGCAACATTCCAATCAGTTGTGGGTCAGCGACATATCACATCAACACTTCAGAACGCAATCGAGCGTGGGCAGTTGGCACACGCCTATCTCTTCTGCGGGCCTCGTGGTGTGGGTAAGACCACCTGCGCCAGAATATTCGCCAAAGCCATAAATTGTATGACCCCTAATGGCGCTGAGGCGTGCAATGAGTGTGAGTCGTGCAGGAGTTTTGACGAGGGTCGCTCGATGAATATCCACGAACTGGATGCTGCATCTAACAACTCTGTGGATGATATTCGTACACTCATCGAGCAGGTGCGCATCCTGCCACAAGTTGGACGATACTCGGTCTTTATCATCGATGAGGTTCATATGCTATCGTCGGCAGCCTTCAACGCCTTCCTAAAGACTCTGGAGGAGCCACCAGCACACGCAATATTTATCCTTGCCACGACCGAAAAGCATAAGATTATACCCACCATCTTGTCACGATGCCAAAACTACGATTTTAACCG
>CAYJJV010000014.1:0-20132 GCA_964370585.1 uncultured Alistipes sp.
GACGATTGAGATTGCGGATCAAGCCCGCAATGACGATGATGTAGCCGCAATGACGTAGTAGGACGAGTTCGCATCGGCTACCAAGCAGACGATGCAATAGCAAAACACCACATAGGCTCTTTTGTGAGTTTTATGGCGCATTTTTTTTGAGTGCGCCACTTTTTTTATATTTTTGTATAAATCGCAAACCTGAATAAGTATGAAGAGCCTAACCAAAAGCGCAGTGGCAGCAACATTTTTTGCCATAATTATACTGGCGACCTTGTGCCAAAAGCCTCAATCACACACTGAGTACCACTTAGATATAATTCCGATGCCCAACGAGTTATCGCTGGGGCAAGGGGCATTCAAAATTGACTCCGTAGCGCTCACTGAGGGTATATCGGATGATATTCGCATCACACTTGATGCCGAGAGTGGAATCTCTGATGAAGGGTATTGCTTGGTCATCAATTCAGATGGCATCCAAATCACGGCAGGCTCGGATGCGGGGATTTTCTACGCCCGACAGACCCTTTTGCAGCTATATCAGAATGGTGCTTTGCCATATATTGAGATTTCGGACGCTCCTCGATTTGGCTATCGAGGTCTGCACCTCGATGTCTCACGCCACTTCTTCGATAAGGCAGAGATTAAAAAGCTACTCAATGTGATGGCGCTATATAAGCTCAACACTCTGCACCTACACCTGACCGATGCTGGAGGGTGGCGTTTCGAGGTCGATAGTTACCCTCTGCTAACCAAGTTGGGGGCGTTTAGAACCGAATCCGACTGGCGTAAATGGTGGGGCGGAGGCGACCGCAAATATGTAGCGGAGGGGACACCCAACGCCTATGGCGGTTACTACACGAAGGATGACTTGCGAGAGATAATCGCCTATGCTACCGACAAACACATCGACATTCTGCCCGAGATTGAGTTTCCCGGCCACTCAGAAGAGGTCTTTGCTGCCTATCCCGAGCTATGCTGTTCGGGGCGCAGGTATGGCAACAGTGACTTTTGCATCGGCAACGAGGCGACCTTCACATTTATGGAGCGAGTCTTGGATGAGGTGATCGAGCTATTCCCATACGAGTATATACATATCGGTGGCGACGAGGCTCGAAAGGGGGCGTGGAAGAGGTGCCCCAAGTGTCAAGCCTTGATGCGTGAGCGTGGGCTAAAGAGTGTTGATGAGCTACAGAGCTATATGATACGCCGTGCGGATGACTACCTTAAATCGAAGGGGCGCAAGCTAATCGGTTGGGATGAGATTCTGCAGGGTGGCTTGGCGTCGGGGGCGACTGTGATGTCGTGGCGTGGCGAGAGCGGCGGCATAAAGGCTGTAAAAAAGGGGCACGATGTCATTATGACCCCCAATAGTTACCTATACTTTGACTACTATCAAGCCGATCCACGCACGCAACCCTACGCCATAGGTGGATATATCCCAATCAAGAGGGTCTATAGTTACGACCCAATGCCCGAAGGTAGGCTCACGGCGGATGAGGCTAAGCACATTATCGGTGTGCAGGCCAACACTTGGACCGAGTATATGAACACCAAAGAGCATATGGAGTATATGCTCTTCCCACGAGCTTTAGCCCTATCTGAAGTGGCTTGGACCGAACAGTCGAAGCGAGAGTGGCAGTCGTTCAAAGCGAGAGTCAATAGACATATCGCACAACTGCAGGCGATGGAGATAAATACATTTACGCTATCCAACGAGTTGGAGGCTCAGATGGGGGTCGATACCGCATCACGCAACATAACTCTTAGGCTCGATGGCGAGCGGCACCCTATCCAGATTAGATACACCTTAGATGGCACAACGCCCAACGCAGAGTCTCCAATTTACAGCGGCGAAATCAATGTTGTGGACTCTGCAACCCTTACAGCTGCGATTTTCGAAGGGGGTATATTGCAGGGCGAGCCCACACGTAAGCGAGTCGATTACCACCGAGCTATTGGCAAGAGTGTACGATACCGAAATCGCATCTCCTCGCAATATCGTGCTGGTGGCGAGGGAGCTCTGGTGGATGGCTATCGTGGTGGCTTGACCTACCTTGACAACTTATGGCAGGGCTACTTGGCCGATTTGGATTGTATCATCGATATGGGCGAGGTGACCGATATTAATAGCGTGAATATTCGATTTATGCAGCTCACTGGCCCTATGGTATTTGCACCGGGCTCAGTCGAGGTCAAAGTATCGAGGGATGGGAGAAACTATACCCCTTTTGGTTATCGCAAGAGCACAATCCCCAAAGAGCAATCCACACTCACATTTGACACCTACCACTTCGATGGCGAAGCCCATTGCCGATATATAAACGTAAAGGCTCGAAGGGCTCACGGGCACTTCCTATTTGCCGACGAGATTGTGGTTTGGTAGCTCAATGCGCCTTGCGTGGCGAGCGAGATAGGCTCTGAGCTACCCTATTGGCATCTGTCACCTTTTAAATGGCACTTTGCAATGGCGACAATCTCTCGAAACGCCTCAAGACGAAAAATTGCCGAGAGGAGAAGAAATATTGCCACTCCAACCACAATTTGGGCTATGAGTGCCACCGCTGCCGATTGACTATCAAGCACAAAGGCGGTATATCGAGCCCCTACATACATTGCGCCCGACGTGGCTATGATTGGGAGTAGCGTGCGCAACAGACGCCCCACACTTAGCGTTGTGTAGCGCTGTGAGGCGACAAAATTTATGGCCATCTCGACAACCGATATTGCCACCAAGCCCCAAACAACAGCCTCGATACTATGGGGTATTGTTGCGATAAATATGGCTGTCATTGCCACTCGCTTTATGACCTCAGCACGCACAATCGCCCGCCCCTCGCCACCTGTTTTGAGCACATTATATGCAACCATCGAGATTGGATAGAGCAACCCTGCCAAACATACAACCTCGAAGTAGGGCGCCGTTGGCATCCACTCCTCACCCAACAAAAACTCGAATAGGTTGTGCGCCGTAGCCGATAGCCCCAACATTATTGGAAATATCACATAAGAGGTGAGCATAATGATTTGGCGATAACTCTCGGCAAACTTCGCCTTGTCATCTCGAATTTTCGATAGAGCAGGATATGTAACGTTCTGAATCGATTGGGTAAGCGATAGCACTGGCTGGTCTTTGAGCTTTATGGCCTGCTCGAAGGAGCCGAGCGTTGTGGCAGGGTACAGCTTGCCGATGAATAGTTGTGGGATTTTGTTGTATAGATTCGAGATTAGGTCGGTCGCCATCACGCTCCCACTAAATGGTGCCATCGCCCTTAGCGAACGCCACTCAAACGCCCCACGAGCACGCCACTCACTGAGCCACCACAAAAGCGCTGCACGAAGGGCAATGAGCAGAACACGCTGTGCTACGATGCTCCAAATGCCATACCCAGCAACTGCCATTGCAATAGCGGTAACGCCCGAGAGGAGCGATGCTAAAAATGTTATTTTGGAGAGTTGTGAGAAGCGGAATTCTCGAATAAGAATCGTGTTCTGCACACTACACAGCGCACTAAGCGGAAGTTGCAGCAAAAATATTGGGGCAATCTGTGCGATAGCCTCAATCTCATAAAAATGTGCCACTGCACTCGACGTGGCGACCAAAATAGCGTAGAGCGCCACTGCCACCACAATATTGAACGCAAAGACGCTCTTTAGCTCTGCTTGGCTAACCTTCGCCTTGCGGATTAACGCCTGCGAAAAGCCTGAATCGACAAAGACCAACGCCATCGCCACGATGGCGGTTGGTATCGCCGTAAAACCGATTATCTCACGGGTTAGGAACCTTAAAATGATAAGACTCACGGCCATCTGCATCGCTGTGGTGCCGATCTTCTCGGCAACACTCCACGCAACACCCTGTGTCACTTTATGCTTTAGCTCGCCCCCCGTCATTGCGGTAGTTATTATCTATTTGCCTCGCTGCGCTCACGCAGGTTTTTGATATTTGCAATCTCAACATACGAGGCGCCCTCGTTAGCACCAAAACTACCACCTACGATGGCCAATAGATCATCATCATTTAGCTTGCTATATGCATCCAAGAACTCGATAGCATCGGCCAAAAAGTGGTATCTATCGCTATTTGCACGATCACGCAGGATGGGGATAATGCCATACGATAGTGCCAAGATACGTTGTGCGTGCAGCGCATAGCAGACCGCCATCACACTCTTTTGGCCTCGAAAGGCTGCCAAATAACGCCCCGTTCGGCCTGTCTTGGTATCCAAGACAACATACTTAACGGGGAGGTTTGTCGAGGCACGAACTGCCGAACGTGCCAACTGTGCTGTTATCTCGTGGTTTACCGAGATCATATTCAGATCGACCATAGGCTGAAAGTGATCCTCGTCACGCTCAATCTCACGAGCGATGCGTGACATCGTCTCAACAGACTCTACGGGATAGTCGCCCATTGCCGTCTCGTCACTTAGCATAATGGCATCCACACGCTCATATATTGCGCTCGCCACATCCGACACTTCGGCACGTGTTGGGCGTGGAGATTTCACCATCGAGTATAGCATCTGCGTGGCGATAATCACTGGACGCTTCGCCTTGATACACTTCTCGACAATACGGCGCTGTGTATTTGGGATAGCTTCGGCTGGAAGCTCAACGCCCAAATCGCCACGTGCCACCATAATTCCGTATGATGCCTCGATAATCTCATCGATATTATCTAATCCCTCTTGATTCTCAATCTTCGAAATAATCTTGATTGGACTTTGGTGGGCATCCAAAATCTCCTGCACGGCAGCCACGTCACGAGCCGAGCGCACGAATGAGTGTGCAATAAAGTCCACACCACTCTTAACCGCCCACTCAATAAATCGTCTATCCTTTTTAGTGAGCGAAGGCAACGAAATTGATACTCCCGGCACATTCACGCTCTTGCGTGAGCGCATCGAGCCACCCGTTATAAATTCACACTGAAGCTCCTGAGCTGTTTTGCCCTTAACCAAGAGCTCCATCTCGCCATCGGCAATCAAAAGGCGTGAGCCAATAGGTATATCCTCAACGATTGATGGTACATTCATATATATAATCTTGCGAGTTGTCACATCCGCCCCCTCAGAGCCACGAACCACAACCTCGTCGCCCACTCTAAAGTTGATGCTGTTGCCATACTCTTCGGCTATTGTTGTGACACGAATCTCGGGCCCTTTCGTATCCAACATAATTGGAATTGCTGTATCTACGGCGTGTACCGACTCGATGATGCGTGCTGCACTCTCTTCGGTCACGTGTGCCGAGTTGATGCGTACCACATCCATACCTGCCTTAGCCAACGAGCGAATATAATCCTGCTCGCATCTAAAATCGGAGATTGTAGCTACAATCTTTGTCCTCTTCATTTTATGCATATATCTGTATAAATTTAACTCTCTCGTTTTTTGAGATATTTTCGCCACAAAGATAGTGATATTTATATTAGCGTCCACTAAAAAATGTGAGAATATCTCTAAATATTCTGAATTGAGGATAGTTATATCAATATTTCAGATAAACAACCTTGAATTTTTTATTGCATTCGTCATTGCGGGCTTGACCCGCAATCTCAACTTCAACCGCTGTAATAGAGATTGCGGGTCAAGCCCGCAATGACATAGGTGTATGTAAATTTTGTGGACATTAATGTGATATTTAGCTAAAAAAGGGTATCTTTGACTCTTTATTTTAATGGTGGGGTGCGCCTCGTTGATTTGTATGACTGAATTTGGATTTATAGAGCAGATAAAGGGGCTCTTTGGTGATCTCAACGTCAATGGCTTTGAGGGTATTGGCGATGATTGTGCTGTGCTGGCAATATCAGATAGCGAATCGCTTGTATTCACATCTGATATGCTCATCGAGGGGGTACATTTTTTGCGCCCCGCCACCTCAGCTCGTATGCTGGGTCGTAAGGCGTTGGCGGTGAACCTCTCGGATATTGCCGCTATGGGGGCACGCCCTCAAGCGACCCTACTCTCGTTATCACTTCCCGATGATGCCACCAAAGAGTGGGCTCAGGAGTTTATCGAGGGGTATCACTCGCTGAGCAAAGAGTGGGGCGTAGCGCTTGTCGGTGGCGACACGACACGCTCTGAGTCGGGCATCTCGATTAGCGTTACGGCAATAGGCAGAGTGGCAAGCGATAGGATAAAGCGCCGTTCAGCGGCTCGTGTGGGCGATATTATCTTTGTTTCAGCCACACTTGGAGCCTCTGGGGCGGGCCTACGAGATATACTTGCGGGGCGCACCGATAGCCCAAACGCTACGATACACCACAACCCTACGCCACATATTTTGGAGGGCAAGTGGTTGGGCTCACAAGTAGCCGTGCACGCAATGATGGATATATCGGATGGTGTGGCGTCAGACATCCGCCACATATTAAAGGCATCGGGGGTGGGTTGCGAAATTGAGCTTAGCGCTATCCCCATAGCCAATGGGGCAACTGATGAGGATGCCCTTACGGGGGGCGAGGATTATCGCCTACTCTTCACAGTCGATGCCGCTCACGCCGAGCGCCTCTCGCACGATTTTTTGGCTCACTTCGGATATTCATTGCACCCGATTGGGCGTATTATTGAGGGCGATAGGCTTGTGTGGATGAGAGATAATAGAGAAACCGACCTCGATTTTCAAGGCTTCACCCACTTCTAAACCACCACTAAAGCTCTTCGGCAAGCAGTGCCTCACGCCACGCATCACTAACTGCAACGCTACACTGAGCCTCGAAATCAAAGGCTACCATCACCGAGCGGCTCTCGGTGTGAATCGTATCGCCAGATTTTAGCCTCTGCAGTAGCGTCAAACTCTTTGTCCCCACACTCTCACAAGTAGTTGTAACAAATATCTCATCCTCGAAGCGTATCTGCTCTGCGTATGATGTTGTCGTAGAAGCGGTTATCAATCGAACATCGCCAACGAGCGTACCATCGCCAATCGTGCGTTGCAGATACTCCATCTTGCCCACATCAAAATATTGTTGCTGTGTGGCGTTATTGACGTGCTGGAATGGGTCTAAATCTGAAAAGCGCTTCTGAATTGGGCTCTTTAAGGTGTGTGCCATCTCTACTCTCGGATAATTTTAACCTCGCCGCTCTCGCCAAAGGCTATGATTGATGAGGGCAATCGTGTGGGCTTACCCTCGAAGCGTGGATTGACCATATGATCAACCCCTTCGATAATCTCGGGGGCAATATCGGCCACCTTTTTAGGTGTCTTCTCACCCGAAATATTTGCCGATGTTGATACTATCGGGCGCCCAAACGAGCGCAAAAGCAGCTGACAAAATTCGTGGTCGGGGATACGCACCCCCAACGTACCCTCTTCGGGGATGAGGTTTTCTGCCAAACCACTCGCACCGGGCAAAATTGCGGTCAAGGGCTTTGTCGTAAGCTCCATAACCTCAAAGGCGATGCCGGGTGCCTTGTTCACGTAGCGGACAATCATATCCGCATTTGAGCAGAGGCACAACATCGACTTTTTGTCGTCGCTGAGTTTTAATTTATATATGCGCTCAACAGCTTCGGCGTTGCGAGCATCGCACCCCAAACCCCAAACCGTATCTGTGGGGTAGAGGATTATGCCTCCGCTACGAAGAATCGCAACTACCCTATCTACCTCTTGTTGTATTAAACTCTTCTGCTGCATAGTATATCTTTTTAGTTAAGATTGCTTAATTATTCAATCTATTAAGTTCTTTGTATTAAATCACAGTAAACCCATTCAATAGGTTATACGCCACAAATTTACAAATATTATTAAACTTTTTAGCGCTTTTCCAATTGCTTTTTATACTATTATTTACTACCTTTGCTCTGCCCACCGATAGGCTGGGTAGCTTTTTAGATTTACAACCCAATAAAATATAGTAAGATATGGCAATTTTCAAGGTTGAGGGTGGGCATCGTCTTAGTGGCGAGATAACGCCTCAAGGGGCGAAAAATGAGGCGTTGCAGATTCTGTGTGCAACAATTCTAACACCCGAAGAGGTTATCGTGGAGAATATCCCCGAGATTATAGATGTCGTGCAACTAATCGACCTATTGCGCTGTATGGGTGTCGAGGTTGAGCGCCTTGCCGAAGGGCGTTATAGCTTCTGCGCCCGAGAGTTGGATTTTGACTATATCGCTTCAGATGATTACAGAGCACGCTGCGCCCGCCTGCGTGGTTCGGTGATGTTGGCTGGCGCAATGCTGGGGCGCTTTGGCGTGGGGTATGTCCCCAAACCGGGTGGCGATAAGATTGGCCGCCGCCGCTTAGATACTCACTTCGAGGGCTTTGTTAAGTTGGGTGCCACAATCGAGTTGGAACAAAACGGCAACGTCGCCATCAAGGGTATGCCCTTGATGGGGTGCTATATGCTACTCGACGAGGCATCGGTAACGGGTACTGCCAACGTAGTTATGGCGGCAGTCTTGGCAAAGGGTCGCACAACAATATATAACGCTGCGTGCGAACCATACCTGCAACAGCTCTGTCGTATGCTATGCCGTATGGGCGCTAAGATTTCGGGCATCGGCTCCAATCTGTTGGTAATTGATGGTGTCGAGGCGCTGGGTGGCACAAACCATAGGATGCTACCCGATATGATTGAGGTGGGTAGCTTTATTGGTATGGCGGCAATGACTCAGTCCGAGCTTACGATTAAGGATGTGTCGTTCGAAAATCTTGGAATTATCCCTGCACAGTTTGCACGCTTGGGTATCCACTTTGAGCAGCGTGGCGACGATATACACATCCCACAAAACGACCACTACGAGATTGAGAGCTTTATGGATGGTTCGATTATGACCATCGCTGATGCCCCTTGGCCGGGTCTAACGCCCGATTTGCTATCTATCTTCTTGGTTGTCGCAACGCAAGCTAAGGGTGCAGTTCTGATCCACCAAAAGATGTTCGAGAGTAGATTATTCTTTGTCGATAAGCTCATCGATATGGGCTCGCAGATTATTCTGTGCGACCCCCACCGAGCAACGGTCATCGGCCACGACCACCGTGTGCGATTGCGTGCAACGAAGATGTCATCGCCCGATATTCGTGCTGGAGTGGCCCTGCTGTTGGCTGCAATGAGTGCTGATGGGGTATCGACAATCCAGAATATCGACCAGATAGATCGTGGATATATGCGAATTGATGAACGACTGAACGCACTCGGCGCATCAATCACAAGAGTTGAGGAGTAGTAATTTAATATATATAATAAACGATGTTTTTAGAGAATGCCAATACAAAAGGGTGGATAGAAGTTGTCTGTGGTTCGATGTTTTCGGGCAAGACCGAAGAGTTGATACGACGCCTTAAAAGGGCGAAATTTGCGAACCAACGTGTCGAAATTTTTAAACCCCAGATAGATACACGATACTCAGACGAGGAGGTCGTTTCGCACGACTCAAACGCCATACACTCCACACCCGTTGATTCGGCTCAAAATATTTTGTTGCTATCTGCCGATGTTGATGTTGTTGGCATTGACGAGGCGCAATTCTTCGACGATAGCATCGTGGATGTATGTTGCCAGCTCGCCGATAGTGGCATTCGTGTTATCGTTGCGGGGCTCGACACCGACTTTATGGGCAAGCCCTTTGGTCCTATGCCCGCTCTGATGGCAACAGCCGAGTATGTCACTAAGGTGCACGCAATATGTGTGCGTTGTGGCAATTTGGCGCACCACTCTCACCGCTTAGTTAATGACTCAAAGCAGGTTGTACTGGGCGCACAAGATGCCTATCAACCCATCTGCCGCCACTGCTTCAAAAAGCTAATGCGCTAAGAGGGGCGAACGAGGTGCGGGGCGCTTTGTCCAATGAGCAGTGAGTAGAATGGATGGTGCTTGAGTTGTGATTTGTGAGCTGTGTACTATGTATATGGGATTAGTGTGCGCTGAGGGATTTCAAAACAAAACCCCTCTGATAGCTACTCCTAACTAATTAATCCTAACCTTGACAATAATTTTGCGAATCTCACCCTCGCCAACCATTGGAGCGTGAGCATCTTCGGGCAGAAGAATCGTAAATTGAGAAGGTCTAACGGTGTAGTATGTTTGTGGAGTGTCGTTAAAGAATTGCACATCCTTTTCGGTGTTAAATTCGGCTGTGGGCTGCTGAACATCTTTGCGCTCACTCCAACCAAATGCCTCCTCTTCACCCGAAATAAGCACCTGAATATCAATGTAATCATTATGCACCTCTAATGGAGCATCCGACTTTGATTTAAGTTCGCAGTCGATAATATTTACAAATATATCACGTCCATCTAACTCGTGAATACCCGCTTCGAGCGAGCTCCAATCTGTAGCCATTATAAAGTCAAACGCCCTCTCAAGGCGTGGCGCTACACCATAGTATAGCGAACGGTTTTTTAGTGAATCTAAAATCATATCTAACTATCTTTTTCTGTTATCTTAAATCTAACAACCACAGGCAGGTGGTCTGAGTGCTCAACATCGGGAGTTTCATAGGAGATTGTCTCAAATCTGGGCGAAAGCAACACGTAATCGATGCGCAGAACATTAAAAAAGCCATCGAAGGTGTGCGAATAGCCCACCCCCTGAGCTCGAAATGCATCCTTCAAACCATTAGAGAGCTCTTTGTAGGCGTATGATATGGGGGTGTCATTAAAGTCGCCACACACAACTACTGGATGGGGCGATTGAGCAATATGTGCCGTAATTCTATCCACCTGCTCGGCACGCACAACACTATTGTGGTACAAGCGCCCTACGATACTCTTAATTCTGTTTCGATGCAAGGTATCGGCATCGAAGATTTGGGTTGTGATATACTCTCTATCGGAGGTTGTAATCTGGGTCGATTTTAGGTGTAGATTGTATATACGCACCGTATCTTTGTCAATAACACAATCTACCCACGCAGCGGTATTCTCAGATACAACATCTCCTCGTGAGATGATTGGGTGTCTACTTAAAATCGCTTGCGGGACACCTTCGTATGGCTTTTTGCCCGCCTCGCTACGGAAGTGAGCTATCTCATAGCGCTCATCCAATAGTGCAAAGTTGGGCTCTCGCTCAATTAAGGGTGCATTATACTCCTGCAAACAGACAATATCGGGCTCTTGCTCCAGAATCATATCCACAACATCCCCTGCACTGCTCTTGCCCTCGCCATTATAGAATTGTCGAATATTATAGCTCATAATATTTATGGCACTCTTGTCATACTCCTGCTGACTATATTCACGTCTTAGCTCTACACGCCAAAAGAGCGACACACTAAACAGACCAATTCCAAATAGAACCCACAAAGCGGCCGCACGTCGCACACGCCAGCGCAGAGTCCAATACAGAGCGCAAATCAAGACTGTGATATATGTTATTGGGGCAACAACACCCACGACACTTAAAAAGCGTAGCACCGAAGGGTTGATATATGGCACACAGTAGGTTACAAGGAGCACCAACGCTGC
Source organism: uncultured Alistipes sp. (assembly GCA_964370585.1). Lineage (GTDB taxonomy): Bacteria > Bacteroidota > Bacteroidia > Bacteroidales > Rikenellaceae > Alistipes. Next base: position 11,404 of record CAYJJV010000014.1, read on the forward strand.
TACAAGAGAGATTGTGAGCATCACAAAGTCCAACAACAACGTCCAAACACCCCTTCTACTCTTTGGGGCGCTCTTCTCGCCATAGTAGTAGTCAGCCATACCTTAGAAACGGATATAGTGACGATTGCGCCAGAAGTATAGTAGTCCTAACCCCCACAACATACCTCCAATATGGGCAAAGTGGGCAACATTACCAACGCCTCGCCACCCTAAAAATAGCTCGATTGCGGCATATATCATAACAAACCACTTCGCCTTCATCGGAATTGGTGGGATAAGTAACATAATCGTTGCATTGGGGTGCAGAACACCAAATGCCAAAAGTAGCCCCATCACGGCACCCGAAGCGCCCAAGAGCTGTATATTATACTCACCCGTGAGCCACACAACACCCATCTGTATCAATGCCGCACCGATGCCGCACACCATATAGTATATCAAAAATCGTTTCGAACCCAAATCATACTCTAACGTGCGCCCAAACATCCACAGTGCGAACATATTAAAGAAGATGTGCTCGAACGAGGCGTGCAGAAACATATATGAGATAAATTGATATGAGTGGAAAAACGGGGACTCAAACCAATATAGCGATCCAATATTAACAATATCTCCACCTATAGGCAGCAGACGTGTCGCCATAAAGACAAGCAGATTAATTATCAGCAGGTTTTTAACTACGGGTGGGGTTTGTGCAAGAAATCTATTCATATTTTGAATGTTGTAATTATCTAATTTTCAATTTAATATCCTCTACTGTCAGGCGGGCGCTTATCGTCTTACCTGATGGTGTATAGCTATAATTTTCAGTTGCAATCAACTCTTCAACCAGATGTTTAGCCTCCGTCAAACTCAACGCACCCCTCTTTTGGCGTGCAGCGCCTTGCGCCATCCTTGTGGCCAACCTCTCACGGCGCTGCTCCTCGATTGATGTAGGGTTTGATAGCTCCTGCAAGAGCTCATATATCATCGTGTCCACCCCATCAATAGTGCACTCTGAGGGTATCCCCTTTAGCAACAATCGTCCCTCGCCCACGTGTTCAATATCGAAACCCAGCGTTGCAAACTCAACAGAGTTCAGCTCAAAGAGTGCCGCCTCGTCCATCGATAAGGTGAGCTCTTCGGCAAAGAGTAGCTGCTGTGAGGAGCTATTACCACCCGATAGGCGCTTGTAGTAGCTCTCGTAGAGCACTCGCTCCAACGCACGTCGGGCATCGATGAGTGTTGTTTCTGAGTCTAACTGTGCAATTATGTAGTTATCCTTTGTAACAATTATATCGCCAAGCGTTAGCTCATTGCCGAGCGGTAGGCTCTGCTGTGGGGTTGAAAAACTCTCGGAGCTAACAAAATCGAGCATCTCACGTGGCTCAGGGTCTTGCGTGAAGCTATCGGATGTAAAATCCAAAAACTCATCCTCGCCACTGCGCCAAGAGTGTGTCGATAGTGAGTTTTGAGCTGTATGTTTTGGGCTATACGCCTCATCTACGCCACTAAACTCATCACCACTCATATCGTTAAAGGGATTGTAACCACTATTCGATACGGCACGTGGTTCACTGTAGCGCACACCACTATCTAAAGCGGGTATATCCAGACAATCTTCGGCATCGAAATCCATCATCGGTACCGCACCACACTTAGCCAACGACTCTCTGACGGCCGCATTGACAATCTGCCACACAGCCGCATCATCGGCAAATTTAACCTCCGTCTTTTGTGGATGCACATTGACATCTATACGTGAAGGGTCGATTGTAAGGTATATAAAGAAGGATGGTGCAGAGCCTTCAGCTATCAACTTTGTGTAGCCCTTCATAACTGCCGAATTCAGATATGCGCTCTTGAAGTATCTCCCATTAACGAAGAGATATTGCTCAGCATTGCGACGCTTGGCAGCTTCGGGCCGCCCGATATAACCCTCAATATTCACGATTGAGGTCGTAGCGGATAGCTCCAAAAGGTTGTTCTTAATCGAACGTCCAACAACATCGACAATGCGATTGACAAGTGTCGTTGCTGGGAGCTTATATAGTGGTGCATCGGAGGAGTAGAGCTCGAACGAAACCTGCGGATTGCATAGCGCCACACGCTGAAACTCGCTCTTTATCTGATTTGACGATGTGGTGCTCTTCTCTAAGAATTTACGGCGTGCTGGGAGGTTGTAGAATATATTGCGCACGAAAAATTGCGAGCCAACTGGGGTCATAACCTTCTGTTGTGAAACAAACTGCCCCCCTTGAAGCTCAACCTGTGTACCGCACTCATCCCCCTCTTGACGGGTTCTGAGCTCAACCTCCGAGACGGCAGCGATGGATGCCAAAGCCTCGCCACGAAAACCAAATGTTGAGAGATTATATATATCATCGACAGAATTAATCTTGCTCGTTGCGTGGCGATCAAACGCCATACGTGCATCTACAATAGACATTCCGCACCCATCATCGACAATCTGAATTAGCTCCTTGCCACCATCACGAAAATTGACCTTCACGCAACGTGCACCTGCATCGATGGCGTTCTCCATCATCTCCTTCACCACCGATGAGGGGCGATTTACAACCTCACCAGCAGCTATCTGATTGGCGACAACATCGCTCAACTGTTTAATTCTATCCGCCATCTCGCTACTCCTCCTGCTCTACATAGTCGTTTGGCACTACCGTAATTGGGGCGTAACGATCAAACTGCTCCACCGCCTCAACCTCTGCTTTGGCGGGTTGCTGTATCATAATCATCAAGTCTGCTAACTTTGGGAATAGCAACGCTATGAATAACATCGCCAAGACGACTCCCACTGCCAACTTTATAATCTTTGCACGCCCAGCTGAATCGGCTTCAGCGTAGCGAGCTGCACGTGCACGGCTCTGTGTACGGATATATTGACCCGGTTTATACTCCTCCTTTGGGGTATCTCGTCGCTCGCCACGCAACTCAGCACGGCGCTCCTCACGAGCCTCCTTTTCGGGGTCGTAGAAGCGTGGTATGTAGTTGAACTTATTTGCTCTGCGCTTAAATGGTGTAAAACCTAACATAATATATCAATTTACACTAAACAAACTTATACTTTTATACAAAAAACCGCACCTCGAGCAGCGCCCAAAGTAGGTCGTCTGACAAAGGTACGATTTTTTATGCAAGTTATTGCCTTTTAGCGAAAGAAACTCTTCATTCGCTCAAAAATATTCTGATTCTTGACCGACTCGGCCTTTTTGAACGATGGCATCTCAGCGAGCTTCTCAACCGCCTTACGCTCCTCAGATGATAGCTTCGATGGGATTGTAATATCGACCACAATCAACTGATCGCCACGCCCATACCCATTCACATCGGGTATTCCCTTGCCTGCCAGTCGCAAAACCTTGCCAGCGTGCGTTCCGGGTGCAACCTTAATCTTGGCACGCCCACCAACTGTTGGCACCTCAACTTGGCCACCCAGAAGAGCCATCGTCACGGTGATGTTAAGATTGAAAATCAAATCATTACCATCACGTAACAGATCTTCGTCACGCTCCTCCTCTATTACAACCTGAAGATCGCCATTCACACCGCCACGTGCAGCGTTGCCCTTGCCCGAAACGGTCAAGACCATACCCTCGCCAACGCCTGCTGGTATCTGAATCTCGATTACCTCCTGACCACGCAGAGTACCCTCTCCGCTACATTTATCACACTTCTCGGTAATTATCTTACCCGTTCCGTGACACGTTGGACAGAGCCCTTGAGTCTGCATACGCCCAAAGAAGGTGTTTTCGACCCTCATCACATATCCCGAGCCGTTACAGGTCGAGCAGGTGGCATACGACGAGGAGTCCTTAGCCCCCGTCCCCGAGCACTTATCGCACGAGATGGTCTTGTTTATCTTCAGTTTCTTGGTTACCCCTTCCGAAATCTCCTGCAGCGTTAGGCGCACCTTGACCCTAATATCTGAGCCTCGATTGACCCTTTGCCCAGATGATGAGGAGCGGAAACCGCCACCAAAGCGCCCTCCAAATATATCGCCAAACTGCGAAAATATATCATCCATCGAGAAGCCTCCGCCACCAAAGCCTCCGCCAAAGCCGCCACCGCCACCTGCAGCGCCACTCATTCCTGCGTGGCCAAACTGATCGTAGCGTGCCCTCTTATCGTCATTCGACAGGACATCATAGGCTTCGGCAGCCTCCTTAAATTTATCTTCAGCCGACTTGTCACCCGGATTTTTATCGGGGTGATACTTAATAGCTGCTTTTCGGTATGCCTTCTTTATTTCGTCGGCATTGGCGCTCTTCGCTACGCCCAACACCTCATAGTAGTCTCTTTTTTCTGCCATCGTTTACTCTCCTACAACAACTTTTGCAAAACGTAATATCTTGTCACCTAACATATAACCACTCTGAACAACATCGATAACTGTGCCCGTTTTATCTTCGCCTGCCGAGAACCTTGCTATCGCCTCAGCGCACTCCTCATCAAAGGGCTTATCCAAGACCTCAATCTCGGTGACACCTCTTTGGCGTAGGGCTTCGGTAAATTTATTCGAAATTAGCTGTAGACCCTCACGTAGAGCCTCAATATCCTCGCTCTTAGCTGAGGCCACAACTGCACGCTCAACATCATCACGAACGGGTAAGAGTGCCAACAGAACATCCCTGCCACCACTCTGAACCAAATCCATCTTCTCTTTGATGGTGCGCTTACGATAGTTATCAAACTCGGCTTGTAGGCGCAAATATCTATCTTTTAACTCCTGCAACTCATCAACCTCTTCACGCTCTGGAGCAATATCTTCGGTGTCATCGCCTGCCATTGTGTCAGCATCGGCATCATCCACATCTGCCATATTGGCACAACTTCCACCTTCGCAGGTTGGATAGCCATCGCCAGCTGGGAAACCCTCATCGCCGTCAATAGCCTCATTATAAACCTCTTGTGTCTTCATATTGTATAAAAATTCTTGTTATCCTCCTATATATTCATCAAATTGCATACCAATAGCCACTTAGCCAATTATAAAGATAGCAGGGCGACGATTCATATCGGGCTTTGACGTTTTGCGCCAACCATCCACTGTGTAGGTGCGTATATACTCATCCTCCGAAGTTATATCCATCGCCACCGTAAGGCGTGTCGAGGGCGAGAGTCGCTGCAGCAGTTGCTCGAAGAGCTTAACATTGCGATATGGCGCCTCGATAAAGAGTTGCGATTGGTTTTCGGTCTGTGCTCGGCGCTCGTAGTGGCGGATGGCCTTCACTCGTTCGCCCTCTTTTATGGGTAGATAGCCATTAAATGCAAACGATTGCCCGTTCAATCCCGATGCCATCACAGCCATAATAATTGAGCTGGGACCCACCAACGGAACCACCCGAATACCCTTTTTGTGGCACAACTCAACCACCAAAGCTCCCGGATCGGCAACTGCAGGCACGCCTGCCTCCGATATGACACCTGCCGAGCGCCCCGCCAATATCGGTGCGACCAACTCCTCGATTGCAACACCCTCACGGCTGTGTTCGTTCAATTCGCCAAAGGTCAAGTCGTCAATCTTGCGCTCAATGCCCGCCTTCGACAAAAAGCGGCGTGCCGAGCGGATGTTCTCCACGATAAAGTAGTCCAACGAGTTGATAGTATCGAGATTCGTTCGAGGCAGAACACCCCAAACATCCCCACCCTCGCTAATGGGGCAGGGAAGAAGATATAACGTACCAAATTTGCTCATAGATGTTACTCTTTTAGATATACTCTTTTGATTCTTTGCGATAGAGAGGTCATAACCTCATACTCGATTGTGGATAGCGCTTTGGCCATCGCTGAAATATTGTGCCCCTCACAAGAGGAGAATACAACCACCTCATCGCCCTCCTGAACTCCCTCACAATCAGTTACGTCAATCATCACCGAGTCCATACATATACGGCCAACTATCGGGGCTGAAGCTCCATTAACCATCATCGACCAACGGCCACACCCAAGATAGCGTGATAGCCCATCGGCATAACCAATAGGTAGGGTTGCTAAGCGTATCTCTCGCTCCAATGCCCCCTCTCTGCCATACCCCACACTCTGTGGCGGTGCAAGGCTCTTAATCTGCACAATTCGGGTTTTGAGCGTTGCAACGCCCTGCAGTGCAGCGCCACTAACCTCCCCATAGCCATACAACCCCAACCCCAAGCGGCACATATCGAAGTGCGCCTCAGGCAGTCGTTCGATGGCAGCCGAAGCGGCGATATGTCGCAATGGATGATAGGGTAGATGCTCCATTATCTGGCTACTCATTGCATCAAAAAGTGCAATTTGTGAGGCCGTAAACTCATCCTGCGATGGGTCATCGCCACAACTTAGGTGCGAAAATATCGATGCTATTCGCAGTGCAGGGAGCTCTTGTAGCGACTCGATGAGTTGTGATAAATCCTCCACAGAGAACCCCAAGCGGTTCATACCGGTGTTGAGCTTAAGATGTATGGGGTAGCTCATCTCGCCACTGAGCGCTAAGGCTTGGCTAAAGGTGTGCAGTGAACGCATATTATATATCTCAGGCTCAAGGCGATGGGCAATCATCGAGTCAAAACTCTCGCCATCGGCATTGAGCACCACGATGGGCATCGTGATGCCTCGTGTACGCAACGCTACACCCTCATCCACAAATGCGACTCCAAGATAATCGACACCCTCGAATTGTAGCATCTGCGCAATCTCATACCCACCCATACCATACGAGTGTGCCTTGACCATCGCCATTAGTCGGCAGTCGGCACCCATTTTTGAGCGGAAATAGTTGAGGTTGTGCCTCATCGAGTCCAAATTCACCTCTAAGGTTGTGGTGTGGCTACTCTGTGATAGGGAGTGCGATAGGCGCTCCAAGCCAAACTTTCGTGCACCCTTTATCAACACGGCACGTGAGGCGATGGCAGATGGTGAAATTGCAACAACAGCCTGCTCTATGTTATCATAAAACTCTGTTGCACAACTAAATAGATGCGCATATTTGCCAATTTGCGAACCTATACCCACTACATAATCCACCCCAGCCGTAGTGAGCATCTGCGCTAAACTTTGGTAGAGCTCATCGTGTGGGGTTCCACTCTGCGCAATATCGGATATTATGGCTGTCTTTTTGCGCCCTGCTGCCACCGTATGAAGATAGTCTAATGCCAAAGCTAACGAATTGATATCTAAGCTATAGGCATCATCCACAAGTAGCGAACTATACAACCCTGCCTTTACCTCCAAACGCATCGCAAGTGCTGGAATGGAGTTAAAATCATCGATTGCGTAGCCTTGAACTCTGAAAAATGTCGCAACAATCTCAGCATTGCGACGCATCTCATCGCTCGAAATATCTATATTAACCCCTTCGCTACACTCATCAGCATCGAAAAGCTCCTTGTCAGAAAAGTCACTCACAATCAGCGTTGCCAACGGCTCGTAATGGCTATGATATACTACTCTACGTGCCGAGCGTGCAAGAATCATCTTCTCACGGCACTTCCGCTCGATTGTCCTAAAACCCTCTTGGTGGGCATCTCCGATGGAGGTGAATATCACAGTTTCGGGACGCAGCATCTGTTCGATGCGCTCCATCTCATTGGGTAGGGATATTCCCGCCTCGAAAATTGCCACCTCTGCACTATAATCCAACATCAATATCGATAGCGCCACCCCCAACTGTGAGTTGTAGCTCTTAGGCGAGCAGAAAAACTTAACATCGGATGGCATCCTCTCCGCTATCCACTCCTTGACGATGGTCTTGGCGTTCGATCCCGTAATTGCCACCACCTCGCCACTATATCCATTGCGATGGTGTGCAGCTAAGGCTTGTAGGGCTACAATCGAACTCTTGACACGCACCGCCGAACACCCTTCGGGCAAGGTAACATACTGTTCGACAACGAACGCCCGAACGCCCTGCCGTGCCATCTGCTCAATGTAGTCGTGCGAGTCGTGGTTTACACCCGCAATAGCTACGAAGAGGGGCGAAGGGCTACTCATTGAGCTATGTGAGCGAGAGTCGGTTACAACCGACTGCACCTCAACATCACGCCCCGTAAGCTCTCCGCCACATATTGCGGCTATTTGCGATAGTAGGTATCTCATCCTTATTTTAGTTTTCTTTGGTCAATGCGCCGACAATCTCGACCACTACCAAAGTTCAAATATACTCATTTTTTTGCTATAATCAACTGTGAGCCATTAGATTTGTGCTCTAATCAAACTCAACCACCGTGATTCCCGCACCACCTCTGTCGGCGTGCTCATCACGTGCCGAAGCGACCTGAGGCACCGAGCGTAGATATTGGCGTATCTGCTCTTTCAGAGCTCCAGTCCCCTTGCCGTGCAGGATTGTGACTCTATCCACACCCACCATCAGGGCATCGTCGATAAACTCTTGAATAGCCTCTAAAGCCTCCAAAGCACGCATTCCACGTATATCGATATTATCCTTAAAGTTGAGTTTGCGTTGTGATATGTTGGTCGATATTATGGTTCGTGCCGATGTTGGGCGTGTCGCCTCACGCCACTCGGCAGAGGATACGACTGTGAGCTTCTTCACCGCCACCTGCGTCAAGATCTGCCCAAACGCCACACGAGCCTTCGTACCCTTAATCTCCTTGACCTCGCCCACAATATCCTGCCCCTCGATACGCACCTTTGAGCCCACCTCAACCACCTTAGGTGTGGGTGCACTCTCTGTGCTCTTCTCTTGGGCGTCACGCTCCGAGCGGCGCTCGGCACGACGCTCGGCACGACGCTCG
>CAYJJV010000014.1:20232-51057 GCA_964370585.1 uncultured Alistipes sp.
CGCTCGGCACGACGCTCGGCACGACGCTCGATGCGCTCAATTTCACGAGCCACATCTATATTGCTACCCTTCGTGCCACCCTTTGTGGGTGCATCGTCTGATATTGAGGAGTGAAAATCGTTTAACTCTTGGCGAGCGAAGCGTGTAAACTCCCTCTCGGCCTGCGACTCACGGATAGCCTTAATCGTACTCTCTATTTGTCGGTTGGCATCGGCAAGTAGCTCCTTTGCCTGCACTTTTGCCGAGTGTAGAATACTATCTCGTTGCTCCTTTATCTTAGTTAGCTTATCGGAATATGACTGCTCCAACTCCTCAACCTTACGATCTGTGCGGCGGATTCTATCACGTTTCTGCTCCCAGTAGCGCCTGTCACGTGCAATCTCACGTAGCTGTTTCTCGATATTGATATGGTCGTGCCCCGCCTTCTCGCTCGCCGACTGTATAATATCTTCGGGCAGACCTATCTTGCGGGCTATCTCAACGGCAAACGAGCTACCCGGCTTGCCAATCTCTAAGGCGAACAAAGGGCGGATATTCTGAACATCAAACATCATAGCACCATTCGCCACACCCTCGTTATTGGAGGCGAAGTACTTGATATTGGCGTAGTGGGTCGTAATAACACCATAGCACCCCCTGCAAAGTAGTCGTTCGAGTATAGCTTCGGCTATCGCCCCACCAATTATGGGCTCGGTACCCGAACCAAACTCATCGAGCAAGACCAACGAACGCTCATTCACATTCGCCAGCAGCGACTTCATATTTAATAGGTGCGAGGAGTAGGTCGAGAGGTCATTATCAATCGACTGCTCATCGCCAATATCAATAAATAGGCTATCGAAGATGGGCAACTCCGAAATCTCAGACACTGGCACCAAAAAGCCGCATTGAAACATATATTGAATAATGCCCACTGTCTTCAGACATACTGACTTACCACCTGCATTGGGTCCCGATATGACCAATATACGCTTCTTGTTATCGACTTGGAGATTGAGTGGCACTACGGCACGTGACTGCGCCTTGAGGCTCTGTTGCAGAATTGGATGGCGAGCATCCTTCAAAAATAGCTTATCATCCACCGACACAATCGGTCTTACGCACCTATTCTCAGCTGCCCAGCGAGCCTTTGCCCGCAACATATCTATGTGAGCTAAATATTCGGCTGAGCGTGAAATCTCCTGCTGTGATGGTCGCACCTCTTCGGTTAGCTCTGTCAAAATTCGCACTATCTCACGCTTTTGGGCATACTCTGCCTCACGCAACTCGTTATTTATCTCAACCACCTCGAAGGGCTCGATATAGAAGGTCTTACCCGTTGCCGACTCATCTTGAATTAGGCCATTGAGTTTACGCTTGTTTGCCGCCGCAACGGGTATCACGGCACGCCCATCACGAATCGAGATTTGCGCATCAGCATCGACAACACCCGCCCCCTTTGCCGACTGTAGCAGTTGCTGCATACGCTTTGCCGCTTTGCCCTCCAAATCCCGAATTGTGCGGCGAATTTGTGCTAACTCTGGCGAGGCACTATCACGCACATCGCCAAATCTATCAACAATGGAGTCGATACGTGCAATGATTGTGGGAAATATCGCAACACCCTCAGTTATAGAGTATAGCGTTGGGTACTCCGCCTTACGAGGCAGGATAAATGCCACAACCCTATCCACCGTCTTAAGCGCCTGCGATAGTAACACCACCTCCTCTTGTGTCAAGAAGCTACCCTGAACTTTGAGCTTATCCACAACGTGGTCAATATCGGGGTAGTCGCCCGACACAAAACCCTGCTGGAATTGCAACAAGTGGCGCATCTCATCGCTCAGCGATAGACGCTTATCAACCTCCGAGCGAGCCTTACTAAAGAGCTCTGATGCCAACCTCTCACGTGCCAAACGCATCGTACAGAGCGAAGCAATCTGCTGACGCAGACGGTCGAATCCAATTTTTTGCTCAAAATTGGGTGGGTAAACCATAAGTTATAGGTGCTTATTTCAATCTTTTCAGTGAGTCACGCTCGGCCTTTGCTTGCGCCTTAGCCTCACGCTCTTCTGCACGCTCCTGCATCTTGTAGGGGTCACGCCCAAATACCGAGAGGTGAACATAACGCTCGGGGTGTTGCTTTAGGTTTTCCAGTAGCGCACTAAGGTTTGCCGTAGCCTCGTTGAGCGAGTTGTAGAGCTCAGGATTGTAGACCAACTCACCCATCGTGCCCTGCTGGCTATTTATCGCCATCAATAACGAGTCCGTGCGTGCCAACACTCCTCCAAGCGACTGTGCAACCTTCGCCTCAGAGAGGTCGTTGGTCATCATCTCAACATCGCCAACGATGCTATCAATACGCTCAGAGTTCTCGCCCAACATTGCCGAAAATTTGGATAGTGATGCGATAGATTGCTCTAAATTCTCTCTTTGTGAAGCGAGAAGTGCAGACATATCGCCACTCATACTATTCACATTATCGAGGGTCTGTGTAATGTTGTCACTATTTTGAGCCAACAGGCCATTTATGCTCTGCAGGGTCACAGTCAATTCGCCCGTAACTTGAGATAGCTCCCTTTTGAAGAACTCAAGCTCAGAGGAGGCTACATCCATCAAATCGGGGGTATAAGAGCTCTTTAGGGTATCCCCCTCAGATAGAAAGGCACCCGATTTACCATAACCAATCTCGATTGCTTTTGAACCCATCAACCCACTGCTAAATATCTTAGCCTCAGAGTCGGCAGGAATTGCATATCTACTCTTGATTGTGAGCTGCAAGACCACCTTATCGCTCTTTTGTGGATCGAACGAAATGTCGGTCACAGAGCCTATCTTAACCCCTTGCATCATAATTGCCGAAGCGTTTTGGATGCCATTCACTTGGGTATAGGCGGCATAATATACGTTGTGGCTACTGAATATATCAAAGCCACTCAAAAACTTAATGCCAGCCCACGCCGCAACAATCATCAATACGGCAAAGATGCCTATTTTAAACTCTCTTTTCATAAATTCCTTACTATATTCTCCTAAAAATCATTATTTTACAACTCGATACCCTCTGCAACGAACAACAAATGCACTGCCAAACTCCTTTTTAAGTTGCGATGCTCGTTTTTGGGCCTCCTCTTTTGTCTTATACTCTCCAATGCAATATTTATACATATATTGCCCCTGAGCCGTATACTCCTTGACCTCGTCTACATATTTGCCAAACTCACGCTTGGTAGGCTTTATGCTCTTACCCGACGCCATAAGCTGCACAGCATATACTATATGGTCATCATCTTGCTCTATTTGTGCCACAGTTGTGGGGGCAGTGGTATCACTTTGACGCACCTTTAACAGCTGGTCAGAGTAGCTACGCACACCCTTATATATCGCTTCGGCAAGGCCATTTTGCCCCTTCTCACTCTTCATATATGCCATCTCGTTGGCGTTGGTCATAAAGCCGATTTCGGTCAATACGCTCGGCATATCTGAAGCGTACAATACACGCAAAAGCTGGCGCTTAACACCACGTGAATGGCGCTTTGCCCCTACATAGCCCGTCTGTATACTCTGCGCTAAGGCTTGACTATACTGCCCATAGGTAAACTGTAGGTTTTGGAGATACGCCCTCACGATTGCCGCCGTACGAGCATCCGACATATCGATCAACTCCTCTTTGTGGTGCGCATAGAGAGCATCTTCATTGTAGCGCTGCTCCTTCGAGCTCTCACCCATCACAAAGGTCTCAACACCATACGCTGCTCTTGCAGCTGCAGCATTGGCGTGGACAGATATAAATATATCTCCACCAGCCCTGTTAGCAATGTCGGCACGAGCCTGCAAATCCTTTAACTTATTATCTCCCAGCGCCTTGTCGGTCTTGCGTGTATAGACAACCTTAACGCCCGGCATACGCTCCTCGATAAGATCTCCAACCTTCAGAACAACCTTTAGAACCAAATCCTTCTCGCTGATGCCTGCATAGTGCGCACCGGGATCCCAACCACCGTGCCCAGCATCAAGTACAACGACACGAACTCCGTGTTCGGTGTTTTCAGCACGAAGATTGCTACACCAAATATTGGTGAGTAGCAAAAGGGCAATAAATACAACTATCGTTCGCATATAAATAAAACTCCAATAAATGAGAATTTATACAATTTTTTACCTATCTTTGTCGGGTTAAAAGGGTCATTAACTTATGACGTGTATGACTGCTTTAGTGGCGTATAGCAACGCTTTACAATAGTTTTCAGCTATATACATTGAGCATCACAACACCTCTTAGTTCCCTTTTTTGCCGACTTGTCGGCAAAGGTACAAAAAAAATACTATTTTGGGTAAATTTAGGATAAAATATATTTGTTCCGTGCTTTTGGCGCTTCTCCTCATTGAGATCTCTGGAGCCAGAGCAAGCGTGCAGGGTGGTGGCTCAATATCTCCCCAACAGATTCTTGCACAAAGCTCCGAAGGCTCTGTGCAAGGGGTTGAACTACCCGACACACTCTCAGCCAAAGAGCGCCGTGATATGGAGCGGCAGGAGCGTCGCCGTGCAAAGTTGGAGCGTGCGGGCTTGAATGCAGCCCCCAAAGATAGGATGGTTGTGGTGGATAGCGTGGCTGTAAATAGCTCACAACCAATCAACACCCCTCCCACAAAGGTCATCTCTACAGATACAACTATGGTAGCCTCGCCCGCTTTGGGCGACACCATATCTACACCTGCACCCACTCCCGATAGCATATCGAGAGCCACACCACAGCGCAAAGAGCGCAAAGAGCCGACAGCATTCTTGGATGCACCAATCGTTGGTAGCAGCACCGACTCGTTAGTGTACGATGTCCGTGAAAAGATGGTCTACATCTACAACAAGGGGGATGTGACCTATGAAAATAGCAACCTCAAGGCGGACTATATGCAGATTAATATGCAGAACAAATTGGTCTATGCCTATGGTAAGCGTGACTCTATAAGTGTCGATTCAATTGTTATCACAAAGCCTGAGTTCAATGATGGAGGCACAGCCTATCAGATGGATACAATAACCTACAACTTGGAGTCGGAGAAGGCCAAAATCAAGGGTGTAGCTACACAGCAGGGCGACGGTTGGTTGATTGGCGGTCAGGTCAAGAAGATGAACGACAACACCATCAACATACAAAACGGCAAGTACACAACGTGCGATAATACCGACCACCCACACTTCTATTTGGCGATGACCAAAGCCAAAGTCATTCCGGGCAAAAAGGTGATTACCGGACCTGCATACTTGGTCTTGGAGGATGTGCCGTTGTACTTCTTGGGTATCCCCGAAGGCTTCTTCCCAACAAATACGGGTCCCAAATCGGGACTCTTGATGCCAACCTATGGCGAGGAGTTCTCTAAAGGATTCTTCCTGCGTGATTTGGGTTACTACTTTACGTTAGGCGAACACGCCGACCTTGCCCTTCGGGGAGGATTCTATACGTTGGGCTCGTGGGAGGCGTCGGCAGCGTCACGATATATCAAGCGCTACAAGTATAGCGGTAGTTTCAATGTCCAATATTCGAACGTTAAGACGGGCGAAAAGGGCGAACCCGACTATATCAAGCAGAGCAACTTCCGCATACAGTGGACCCACTCACAAGATGCAAAGGCAAATCCCGGCTCGACATTCTCGGCATCGGTAAACTTCGCCACGAGCGGCTACTCTCGCTACTCGGCAACCAACCTAAACGACATCCTCGCCACGCAGACCAACTCGACAATCGCCTACTCGAAGAATTGGGCTGGAACGCCATTCTCGCTATCTGCCAATATGGCGGTATCGCAAAACTCGCAGAACCAGAGCATCTCATTGACGCTCCCTACAATCGTATTTAATGTGGCTCGTTTCCAACCATTCAAGCGCAAGGAGAAGGCGGGAAAAGATCGCTGGTACGAGAAGATCTCGATGCAGTACACAGGTAAGATGACCAACTCGGTGACAGCCACCGAGTCTGACTTCTTCTCGCAGCAGACCTTCGACAATATGAAAAATGGTATTGAGCACAATATACCCGTCACGGCAAGTTTCAATCTCTTCAACTACATCAACATCTCGCCAAACTTTACATATAACGAGAAGTGGTACTTCAAAAAGGTCGATTATGAGTGGAACCCCGTTACGAATCAGACCGATACGTTGGCTGCCGACTACGGCTTTAATCGCCTCTACAACTACAATATGAGTGTGGATGCATCGACCACACTCTATGGTATGTATGACTTTACGAAGGGTAACAAAAATCGCAGAATCCAAGCTATCCGCCACACCATAACTCCAACATTTGGATTCTCATACGCACCCGACTTTAGTGACCCAAAATATGGCTACTACTCAAACGTACAGACCGACTCTTTGGGTAACACAAGAACATACTCGCCCTACGCTGTGAATGCCTATGGTGTGCCGAGCTCGGGGCGCTCGATGTCGATGAACTTCTCCCTATCGCAAAACCTCGAGATGAAGGTGCTCAGCAAGAAGGATACATCGGGAGTGAAGAAGATAAAACTAATCGATGAGTTCCGCCTATCGGCATCATATAACTTCCTTGCCGACTCGATGCGCCTATCTAGCATACCCGTATCGTTCAGAACAACCATCTTTGGTAACTTCGGTATCAACCTCACGGCAACCTTAGACCCATACAAGGTGACACCCGAAGGTAAACGCTATGACGAACTATTCCTGCCGGGTCGTGTAACATCGACTGGCTGGTCGTTTGGCTACACCTTTAAATCACGTGAAGATCGTTCACAGCGTGCCATTAACGATATAAATAGCACGCCACCCGAGTATATGAACCCATTTTATGACCCCTACGGGCGGTTAGATCCAGTACTCAGGCGGCAATATATGTCGCAGGCATACTACGACTTCTCGCTGCCTTGGAATTTAGGTTTTAACTATGCAGTCAATTACTCGATAAGCTATGAGGATAATGGCACGACGGGATATAGGCAGAATGTGACTCAGACCATAGGTTTCAATGGTTCACTATCGCTCACCCCAAAGACTGGTATAACATTTCAGGGTGGTTACGATATTATGCAGCGCAAGCTGACCACCTCGCAGGTATCCATCACTCGTGATCTACACTGTTGGCAGATGTCCTTCTCGTGGGTGCCATTTGGATTCCACCGCAGTTGGAGTTTCAATATTGGTGTGAAGGCGGCATCGTTGGCCGACCTTAAGTATGACAAGAGTCAGAGTATGTATGACAATATGTACTAAAAGCCCACATACACCCCTACTTGAGGGGCGAGTTGGGCTCTTTTGCCATAGCATTATAGAATAATCTATCTAAAAACTTTGGTGCAAACTTTTTGATAAGGTGCGAGGCACGCCCCTCACGCTCCATCAATAGAAGGCGCTTACGGCGCAAAATACCACGCTCGACTATCTCAGCAACACGCACAGATGTCATCATCTTAGCCTCGTTGCGTGGAGTTTCACCCTGAGGTGAGCCATCGGCAGTGAGTGCCGAAAAGCGGACGTTGGAGGCGGTAAATCCCGGACAAGCGACCATCACGTGCACCCCCTTTTTAAGGTTCTCAACACGCAGAGTATCCAAAAAGCCAGTCATCGCATACTTCGATGCCGAGTAGCCCGTGCGGCAGGGCAGACCGTGTATGCCCGCCACAGAGGAGATGCCCACAATCGACCCTTTAGAGGCTTGAATGTATGGTAGGGCGTATTTACAGCAGTTCACGGTGCCCCAAAAATTGACATCCATCAGCTTGTGTAGAACATCCAAATCGACATCATCGAAGAGTGCTCGCATCGAGATTCCAGCGTTGCAAATCAATATATCGACACCCCCAAAGCTCTCCACCGCCTTATCAATTAAGGCTTTGCACTGCTGCTCATCTCCAACATCGACACCACAATAGGCGACCTTGCCACCCTTGCTCTCGATTCTGTCGGCTAACTCCTTGAGTTTATCCGTACTGCGAGCTCCAAGTACGACTCTTGCCCCCTTTTGGGCATACAACTCAGCCATTGCCTCGCCAATTCCCGACGATGCACCCGTGATAACAATCACCCTATCTTTTAGACTCTTCATACTATATTATAGTTTTGGGCAGCGCCCTAAAGTTAAATCTCAATTTGCAGACCATCATAGGCCATAAACACCCCATCGGGGAGTTGTTGTTCTAACTCAGCGTGCAGACCTATCTCGTGCGAGGCGTGGGTCAGAAATGCCCTGCGAGGTTTCACTTTGGCAATCAAAGCAAGGGCATCCGCAACACTAAAGTGCGAATGGTGTTCAGTAAAGCGCAATGCATTGACAACTATCACCTCAACGCCTTTTAGGCGCTCAATCTGCTCATCTGTGATGCTCTTAAAGTCGGTCAAGTATGCCAAAGCGCCTACTCGATAGCCAAATACGGTAAAGCGCTCGGAGTGTTTACCCTTAACGGCCTCAACCTCGACCCCCTTAACAAAAAATGGAGTATTCGCCTCGATGGTGTGCAGCTCCATTTGGGGCACACCCTTATATCTATCCCTCTCGAAGGCGTAGTAGAACTGCTCACGCACTGCTGCAGCCGTATGTTGTGAGGCGTATATATCGATTACGTGCACCGTGGGCGGGTAGTCCACAAAGTTAAAGGCACGAATATCATCCAAACCAGCTATATGATCTCGATGCTCGTGTGTTAGGAGCACCGCATCGATATTGCGAACCCCGCAACTGAGCATCTGCGCACGAAAATCGGGCCCCGTGTCGATAACCATACGACAATCGTCCACCTCAATGAGTGCCGAAGTGCGCAGGCGGTTATCTCTCCTATCTTTAGAGGTGCAAACCTCACAGCGGCACCCAATAACGGGCACCCCCTGTGAGGTTCCACTACCTAAAAAGGTTAATTTCATTAGCAATGACCAATTTTGTGGGGAGTGACTAACAACTCTATATTTGTATTCTGCCAGCGATATGTCAATCTGAACTCGATTCAGAATCTCTATCTCATTCAAGAGATTGCGGGTCAAGCCCGCAATGACGCTCTATTGTTATACACTTTAAAATATATTTGTTATCCCTCCCAAATTTATTGGCACAAAGTTAATCATAAAATTTTATTTCAGCCATTATGGCTCAAATTTTAGCTCATCTGCTCTACACTCCAGACAAAGGCACGTGAGCCCTGCTGTTTGGTCTCGGCATCCATCTCACGCAACGCCTCCAAGAGCGGTGCGACTACGTCATCCTCAACGATGGTCATAATCGATGAGTTCATCGAGGGCCAAGCGTGCGTACCATAGTGAGGTTCGCCATCCACCGAGCCACGCCCTTCGGTCAAGCCCCACTTTGTAAAGCCACGAATACCTTGTGAGTCCAAAATATCCTGCACACGATCTGTGAGCGCTTGGTTATATGATATAAATACAGCTTTCATAACTCTATAAATTATTTTACGGGTGCTACATATTTTTTGTTGTTGCGCACAAATAGCGAGTATAGAACTGGCACAACAAAGAGTGTCAATATAGTCGAGAAGGTCAAACCTCCAATCACGGCGATACCCATCGGTTGCCACGTCTCAGAGCCCGCTCCCGTACCAATCGCCAAAGGCAACATACCCAAGATTGTGGTTAGCGAGGTCATCAACACTGGGCGTAGACGGCTCTTACCGCTGGCGATGATCGCCTCGAAGACACCCGAGCCACGCTCGACCAAAAGGTTGGTGTAGTCCACCATCACAATACCATTCTTGGTCACGATACCCACCAACATAATCGCTCCGATGAGTGCAATGAGCGAGAGTGGTGTCGATGTAATCCACAGCGCCAAGAATACCCCCGTAAAGGCGAATGGAATGGTAAACATAATAATAAATGGGAACTTCAAGGACTCGAACTGTGTCGCCATAACGATATATACTAACACCACAATTAGTCCAAAGAGCATCAATAGGTCACTAAAGGCATCGCCTTGATCCTCAACTGTACCACCAATATCTAAAGCCACGCCATCGGGAACCTCATAGCTATCGATTAGCTTTTGTAGCTCGGCCGTAACATCACCCAGAGCCACGCCAGCACCTACCGACGACTTGATTGTGATGATACGTTGGCGATTCTCACGCTCGATTGTTGGCGAAGCAAACTCCTCGACAACATCGCCCACGTCACGTAGCTTGATAGCCTTACCCTGCCCATTATAGAGCGTAATGTTCTCAATATCCTCAATCCTTGTACGATATGGCTCTGCATAGCGAACCACAATATCATACTCATCGCCATCCTCACGGTATTGCGATGCCACCAATCCATCGATTCTATTTCTAACGGCTGCAGCAGCTGTGGCTTGATTCAGTCCATAGTATGCCAAGCGCTCGTTATCGAATACGACGTTGTACTCGGGGCGTAGATCGTCACGTGATAACTGCACGTCACGTACACCGCTGAGCTGGCGCATCTTATCTTGAAGCTCGTGGGCAATGGCAGAGGTCTGCTCGATGTCATATCCAAATATCTTCAAATCGACAGTGCTCGCACCACTCATATTGCCCTGCTGACCACCCGGAATGACGGTATAGTAGCGAACCTCTGGTATCTTATTTAGCTCCTCACGGAACAGATCCGAGATCTCATAAATCGTCCTATGACGCTCATCAACATCGACTAAACGCATATTGTAGGCGATGATGTGCGAGCCCGTTTCGGTCAAAGCCGCAAAGGCGTTATCCGACTCGTTAGCTCCAGCCGAAGTCGATACAATCTCAATCTCGGGGAACTTCTCAGCCAAGACAGCATCAATCTGACGAGCAATCTGTGCCGTGTACTCCACCGATAGGTTCTGCTCCAAGTAGACATTTGCCGAGATACGGCTATTGTCCGCTGGAGGGAAGAACTCGGTAGGCACCCTCGAGATTAACGTTAGTGATGCTATAAAGAGCGACATCATAATGGCGAGTGTTATACGGCGGTGGTTCACGAACCATCCCAACATCTTCTCGTATGTGTTGTCCAACCACACAAGCGCCCTATCGATAGGCTTGTATATTATACCTATACCCTTGTAATCGTGCTCGTTACCGCCCAATTTGAGCATAAACGACGACATCATTGGGGTCAAGGTGATTGCGGCGATTGTCGATACACTCACAACGATTGTCACAATCCAACCCAGCTCACGGAACAGAATACCCGACATACCCGGAATCATAGTCAGCGGAAGGAATACGGCAACCACAACCAGCGTTGTAGCGATAACCGACAACCATACCTCGTTGGTAGCGTAGATTGCCGCCTCTTTTGGTTTTGAGCCTCGCTCGATATGTGTCGTAATGTTCTCCAAGACCACAATGGCATCATCCACAACCATACCGATGGCAATCGAGAGCGATGATAGCGAGATGATATTAATGGTCGAGCCAGTGGCGTATAGATATATAAATGAGCATATCAGAGATACGGGAATTGTCATCGCAATAATAAAGGTTGCACGCCAGCGACCCAAAAACGCCATAACCACCAAAATAACGAAGATAAAGGCGTAGAGGATAGTCTCAGATAGCGAGCCGATGGCATCGGTAATCTCCTTTGAGCCCTCGAAAATAAGCGACATCTCAACATCCTTAGGCAACGACTTCTGAATTGCGGGCAGGCGTGACTGGATCTCCTTTACAATCTCAACGGTGTTGGCACCAGACTGCTTTTGGAACATCACACGAACACCACGCTCGCCATTCATACGCTCATCCATTGTCGATTTCTCCAACGAGTCACGAATCTCGGCCACATCGGATAGCATCACACGGCGCCCTCCGACATTCGACACAACAACATCACGTAGCTCCTCACTTAGTTTGAACTCAGCGTCGGACTTTAGGTTGAAGGTGTTATTACCAATATCAATCGTTCCGCTCGAGGTGTTGATATTCTCAGCGGCGATGATTTGACCAATCTGCTCAACACTCAGACCATAGGCATCCAACTTATCGGGATCAACGTTTATCTGTACCTCACGCTCGGGTGCGCCCATAATTGACACAGCACCAATACCATCCACACGGTTCAGAACATTGACCAACTTATCATCCAGAATCTTATTTAGCGCTGGATAGCTCTCTTCGGCCGTCACGGCAATCATCATCACGGGCATCATCGAGGTCGAGAACTTAAAGATTGTCGGATACTCCACCCCTTCGGGCAGCATAGACTGCACACGTGAGATGGCATCACGAATCTCATTGGTTCCCTCGTTCAGATCCTCACCATACTCAAACTCAACGGTAATTACAGAGAGGTTGTCACGTGACTCTGAGGTCAATTTTTTGAGGTTATTTACCGTATTTAGGTTATCCTCCAAAATACGTGTTACGTTGGTCTCAATCTCGGCAGCGTTGGCTCCCGGATACATCGTTATGACCGAAACCTGAGGTATATCAATCTCAGGATATTGGTCTACTGCAAGGTTCTGCAGCGAGTATAGACCAAATATTATTACTCCAATAAATAGGAGTGCGGTAGATATGGGTTTTCGTACCGCCGATTCATATATTTTCATAGCTCTTTCGCCCCCTTATTAGTTGGTTTTAACCTCAACCTTGACGCCATCGTAGAGCTTTGAGAGTGCCGTTACGGCAACCTCTTCGCCAACCTCAACACCGCTCAAGATATCGACCACGTTGCCCACCTGACGACCCGTGCGCACCGAGCGACGCTCCGCTACACCATCCTTCACAACAAATAGATAGCGCTCGGCACTACCCGCCTGCTTCTGGATAGCCACATCGGGTACCATTACACCACTCTTCTCGCCCATATCGAATGTAGCTCGAGTGTACATTCCGGGACGTAGGGTTTTGTAGTTGTTTGGAACCTTAATCTCAACTTTGAAAGTGCGTGTTGAGGGGTCTAAAGCTGGGTATATCAACGAAACTTTACCATCGAACGATAGGTCGGGAAAGATATCTACATTTAGCTTTACGCTCTGCCCCACTTTAACACTATTGAAGTGCTGCTCAGAGATATTGACCATCACCTTTAGTGGGTTAATCTGCATAATCTCCAAGATGGGTTGTTGCGAGAATAGATCGCCCGACTCATAGTTGCGAGCCGTCACAACACCCGAGATTGGCGAGGTGAACTCGATATTTCGTTTAAGGTTTGTAACAACCTCACGCATAACATCCAACTGCGACTTTGCCTGCGCAATCTGCTGTGCCGAGATACCTCCCGCCTCGTAGACTGGCAAGAGGCGATTGTAGTCATCCTCCAAAATTTGAAGCTGCAACAACTGCTGAGTATACTGTGTTGGGTCGAGCGTTACAACCAAATCGCCCTCTCTTACGGCATCACCCACCTCATACAGAATCTTATCAATGTGCACTCCTTGAGTTGCTGGGGTTATGAAGTTGTGCTTATAGGGCTCAATTTCAGATGTGAACTCTTCGGTCAATTCGACAATACTCGCCACAGCTTTTTCGGTGCGTGTTAGGATTGCCGTTTGGGAGATGGTTTGCTCCTTTGGTTGCTTTGGTGTGCAGGCGATAATCGCCACAGACACAAGAGCTAAAATAACTAACTTTTTCATACTTTATTTATCTATTTTTTGTTTTCTACTCTCTACCCATAACTCGCTCATATTCAGCCATCGCCGAAAGGTAGTCATATATTGATTGTGACAGGTTTAGTTGCGCCTGTGTCTGGTTTAATTGCGATGTATTGAGCTCCAAAATTGTACCTGCACCAGCTCCGTAACGTGTATTTGAGATGCTATATGCACGTGTCGCCTGCTCGACGCTCCTCTCTTGGGCGTACATCGTCTCACGAGCCGCCAATAGGTCATTTAGCGCCGAACGCACCTGAACTGCCACCTGCTGCTCGGCATAGGTGCGCTGCATTGTGATTTGTGATATTTGGTTCTTAATCTCACGTGACTTATTTGTCTTTGTAAAGCCCGAAAATAGCGGTATCGACACCCTCACACCCGCATAGAGTGGATTTTGCCAGAAGTAGCCATCCTTCGTAATCTCCATCGACTCGAAGTTCAGATTACCCGAATTACTGCCCGACACGGTAAAGTTACCAAATAGCCCCACAGTCGGCAGACGGCTCGCATTCGAGGCCTTGAGCTGACGCTTCAATATATCCTCCTGCAGCTCCAACGAACGCAGCGTGGTATTATCGACAGCATCGATGGATAGATTGTCCACACCTGCCAACACCTCATCTCGCATATCATTGAGCTCACCAACAACATCAATCTCGACTGCCTCTGGAATCGAAAGATACATCTTCAGCATCAACTTCGAGAGCTTTATCGAGTTCTCGGTCTGAATAATATTTGGTTGGATATTGCTCAACTGCACCTGCGCTGTTAAGAGGTCATACTCCGATACAATTCCACTATCGTATCGCACCTGCGTATCATCAACCGTACGTTGAGCCGTAGCCTGCGACTCCTTCAAAACCACCAGCGACTGCTCGGATAGTAGGATATTGTAGAATGCCAAACGCACCTCAGCTATCAAATCCACACGTGAAGCACGTGAGGCCTCAACTGCCGCCAACATCTGTGCATCGTTGAGCTTTAGCGTTCGGTAGACTTGTGGCGCAAATAGGTTCATCTGAGCATCCACCACACCACTAATTGTGTTGTAGCCGTCGCTTCCAAAAGAGAGCCCCTTTGACATCTGTTGCTGGATAAACTGATGGTTCAGCTGCCCCGTCACATTAACCTGCGGCAAGAGCGCACCCCACGTCTGACGCTTAACATAGTCGAAGCGCTCGACCTCCATTTGGGCCACCTTCAAGGTTGGGTTGTCACTAAGAGCAATCTCGATCGCCTTTTCAAGCGTGAGGCTCATCTGTGCCGACGAAGTGATAGCCACCAACGAAAGCACTAAAAATAAAACTCCTTTTTTCATATCTATAATCTATTTTGCTAAATCAAAATTAATACTCTCGACATACCTATCAATCACCTCAATGCCTTTCGGTGTCGAAAGGCCTCTAAAGAAGGTGACCACAATCTGAATAAAGGCCTCTTTTCGGGTAATATCCTCTGGAAGTTGCACCTCTTGATTGCCAAGCCCCCAACCCATATATTGAATTGTCGATACTGCCAACTCAAAGTTGAAGTTGCTATTGAATAGCCCCTCGCTAACGCCCTGCTCCAACATCTTAACAAATTTTATGCGATTCTGCACCGCACCTCTCTCACGCCACCTCTGATATACTGATGGGTAGAATTTACGCAACGTATCCATCATACGTTTAAATGCGTCATCGCCCTTAGATAGCTCAGTTATTATCTTAAAGAGTGCATCCAAAACGTTCTCCGAAGAGGCTCTAATCTCTAACCAACGCTTATCGTTGCGCTCTGCCAGAGCCTCAACTGTCATATATAGGAGTCTCTCTTTATCGCCAACTGCCTCGTACAGCGTACGCTTAGATATGCCCATCTGGGAGGCTATATCATCCATACGTACACTCTTGATACCCTGCGCAATAAACATATCGGCAGCAACCTCAACAATCCTCTGAATTTGTACCATCTACAACTATTTTAATCCTAAATAAATGTAAAAAATTGCAGGGCAAAGATATTGCAAAAAACTCAAAACACAAAAAAAGTTTTATGTTTTTGAAAGTTTTTGCCAAAAATGCGCCCAAACTAACCAAAAATGGGAGTGAACTTGGCATTTTTGACTCCGAAGTGAGATTATAGATATTTTTAGGGGCAAATTATTTTCCAAATTGACAAAAAAATCTTAACTTTGCGCAGTTGTATATTAAAATAATGTGTCGATGAAAATTGCTATTGCTCAGCTAAACTACACGATAGGAGATGTTGATTCCAACACAAAAAAAATCATAGAGGCAATAAGTAGGGCTAAGAGCCTGAGTGCCGACTTGGTTATCTTTGCCGAGCAGGCGATTAGTGGCACACCAGCACTTGATCTACTGCGCAAGCAGACCTTCTTAGAGCTTTGCGATGAGGCGCTTACGAAGATAGCTCGCCACGCCACAGACATTGATGTTATTGTAGGTCTGCCGATGCTCACCAACAAGGGTACCATCAGTGCAGCGGCACTCATTCAAGGGGGCAAGGTTGTACAATATATCGGCAAGCGACACATCACCGCCCGCCGTGAGATGGGTTTTCTATCCGAATCAAAGGGTTATGAGTATGCGACAATCAAGGGAGAGAAGTGCGCAATTATTGTAGGCGATGATCTCTCACGTGAGCGAGATTTTGACCACTCAGTCGATAACATTATCTCAATCAATGCACGCAAATATGGACGTGGAGTGATGACCTACCGCTATGAGTTGATGCGCAAATTAGCCTATATGGAGGCTAAAAATATCGTTATGGTCAATCAGATGGGCGGTTCGACAGATATAATCTATGATGGGACTTCGGGCGTATTCAACAAAAAGGGGGAGCTGGTGCTCTTGCTACAGAGTTTTGAGGAGGATTTCCAAATATTCGACACCGAAAAGGAGTACACGCCAATCGTTGTACCAACATCATACACAGATCGCACTCCACTGATATACAAAGCTATATGTCGTGGCATCAAGGACTTCTTTGCCAAGAACGACTACAAAAAGGCCTGCATAGGAGTTTCGGGTGGTATCGACTCAGCGGTTATGCTATGCTTAGCGGTCGAGGCGCTGGGCAATCAGAATGTCAGAGCGCTGATGCTCCCCTCGATGTTCTCGTCTGACCACTCGGTCGAGGATGCTAAGGCGTTGGCTATTAAGTTGGGAGTTCAATACAACGTGATGCCCATCAACGAGAGTTATGAAAGCATCGTAAACACCCTAAAGCCAATTATTGGCGGTACGGAGTTTGACGCCACCGAAGAGAACATACAGACACGTATTCGTATGATTATGTTGATGGCCGTTCAGAACAAGAGCGACTACATACTACTTAACGCATCGAACAAGAGCGAAAATGCACTTGGGCTATGCACCCTATATGGCGATACGGCAGGTGCTTTTGCTCCGATGGGCGACCTATACAAAACCGAAATATACGACTTGGCCCGCTATATTAACAGAATTAACTCCGCAATCATTCCCGACAATATCTTGGAGAAAGAGCCCTCGTCGGAGCTATACGATGGACAGAAGGATAGCGATATACTCCCCTCTTATGAGGTTGTCGATGCCATCATCTTCCGTATGATTGAGGGCGGACAGCCACGTGAAGAGATTATCAACGCAGGCTTCGATGGCGAGGTTGTCGAGAAGATACACTCAATGATAATGCGCAATGAGAAGAAACGACATCAGTTTCCACCCATCTTGCGCCTATCGCTATGCTCGTTTGGCCACGAGCGCTTAATGCCACTCACAAATCGATATGGCTACTAAGCCCACTCAACAATCTATTAGACATTGTGGTATCGTGGATAGTATCGGTATCACCTCAATAACTGTACGTATACTCTCAAAGGGTGCGTGTGCAGGGTGTGAGGCGAGAATGGCTTGTGGCAATAGCGAGAGCCGTGAAAAGATAATTGAGGTTGTGGGCGCTGAGCCATCACGATACAAAATTGGGGACGAGGTCGAGGTTTGCCTCAATCGTGGGGCGGCGTATCGTGCCGTTGTCATTGCCTACGTTCTATCGCTCGTGGTGCTCTTGGCATCGCTCATCTTTACACTCACAGTTCTACACCTCAACGAGGGTTTGTCGGCGCTTGTGGCACTCGGTGCAACAGCGCTCTACTTTTGTGGGGTATGGGCAATACGTAAACGACTTGAAAAACAGACAAAATTTACAATAACAACTTAAAACTAAATGGAAGTACTACTTTACACAATCCTAACACTCAGTGCATTGGGTGCTTTAGCAGCTGTGATACTCTACTTCGTTGCATCGAAATTCAAGGTCTACGAAGACCCTCGCATCGACGACGTTGAGCGCCTACTACCCGGAGCCAACTGCGGTGGTTGTGGTTTTGCGGGGTGTCGAGGCTTTGCTGAGGCTTTGGTCACTCGTGACGACATCTCATCGCTCTACTGCCCCGTTGGTGGAGCTGATACGATGAACGCAACGGCAACCTACTTAGGCAAGGTGGCGGCAGAGAAGGCACCTACGGTTGCGACACTACGTTGCGGTGGTAGTTGCGACAAGCGTCCACGCACAAATAGATATGATGGCTCATCGTCGTGCGCTGTGGCATCGGGGCTATATGTTGGTGAGAGTGGCTGTTCGTTCGGTTGCTTGGGGTATGGCGACTGCGTTAGTGTCTGCCAATTTGGGGCTCTGAAAATCAACTCTGAGAGCGGACTTGTAGAGGTCGATGCCGATAGGTGTACCGCCTGCGAGGCTTGCATTAAGGCGTGCCCGAAGGGTGTATTGGAGATGCGCAAAAAGTGGCCTAAGAGCCGTGCTATATATGTTGCGTGCGCCTCGAAGGATAAGGGCGCTGTGGTTATGAAGGCCTGCAAAGCGGGGTGTATCGGGTGTCAAAAGTGCGCTAAAGTGTGCGCCTTCGATGCCATTACAATCGAGAATAACTTGGCATATATCGACTCTGAGAGGTGTAAATTGTGTCGCAAATGTGTAAATGAGTGCCCAACCTCAGCTATCATATTGGTGGGTATGCCTCCATTGGCAAAGGAGCCAAAGGAGCCAAAAGAGCCAAAGACACCAAAATCTGCAGAGACAACCACCACAGCTGAGGCGACAAAGACAACCACACAACCACAACAAACGAGTTAGAAGATGAAGACATTTTCAATCGGCGGAGTGCATCCGTCAGAGAATAAACTAAGTAGTGGTGCTGCCATTGAGCAGATGCCGCTGCCAGATATAGCGATACTCCCTCTCTCTCAGCATATTGGCGCACCAGCCGTTGCGGAGGTCAAAAAGGGGGATAAGGTGTTGGTAGGTCAGCTCATAGCTCGAGCCAACGGCTTTGTTTCATCAAACATCCACGCCCCAATCTCGGGAGTTGTTACCGCTGTCGATTTGGCTGTCAATGGTCAGGGTCTACGACAAGCCGCCATCACAATCAAGCGTGAGGGGGATGAGTGGTGTGATACGATAGATCGCACCCAGACGCTTATCAAGGAGTGCACCCTAAGCCCCGAAGAGATTGTGGAGCGCATCAAAGAGGGTGGCGTTGTGGGTATGGGAGGTGCTACCTTCCCAACACACGTTAAGCTTTCCATTCCGCAGGGTAAAAGGGCTGAGGCGTTGATTATTAATGGTGTCGAGTGCGAGCCATACCTAACATCTGATCACCGCACGATGCTCGAGATGGCAGATGAGTTGATGGTTGGAGTTGAGTGTTTGATGAGGGCAATATCGGTTGATAAGGCATATATCGGCATCGAGAACAACAAGCCCGACGCTATTGCTCACCTTAAAACTAAGGCAAAAGAGTATACAGGTATCAAGGTTGTGCCTTTGAAGGTCAAATATCCGCAAGGTGGCGAGAAACAGCTCATTGCTGCTGTTTTAGGTCGTGAGGTGCCTCCCCCGCCAGCCTTGCCAATAGATGTTGGTGCTGTGGTGTGCAACGCCTCGACAGCTGTGGCGGTATACTACGCTGTGCAGAAGCGCCGTCCACTCTTCGAGCGTGTTGTCACGGTTACGGGTAAGAGTGTGAAGTATAAGAAGAACCTCTCAACACGTATGGGTACACCTATTAGCTCATTAATCGAGTTAGCAGGCGGAGTTCAGGGTGAGACGATAAAGGTTATCAATGGCGGTCCGATGATGGGTCGCCCGATGTCGAACATCGACTCGCCAGTGACTAAGGGGTGTTCGGGCATCACAATAATGAGTGGTGTGGATGCCGTGCGCCAAAGCGCAGAGCAGTGTATTAAGTGCGCTAAGTGTGTTGCAGCCTGCCCAATGGGGTTGGAACCATACCTACTCAACAAGCAGGCTGAGCGTAGAGATGTAGAGTCTTTAGAGCAAAATATGATTACATCCTGCATCGAGTGCGGGTGCTGTCAATCCTCTTGCCCATCCTACATCCCACTTCTGGATTGGGTGCGTCTGGGTAAACAGAGCGTTATGAGCGCAATTCGTGAACGTGCTGCAAATCAGCAGGCAAAGTAGATAATTAAAAACAGATTATAGATATGAGTAATAGATTCATTATAGCTGGTGCGCCACACGTGCAGACTCCACAATCGACCTCGTCGATTATGCGAGATGTTGTGATTGCACTGCTGCCCGCTCTGTTCGTCTCGACTATCATCTTTGGTATCGATGCGCTACGTATTGTGGCAATATCGGTTGTGTTTTGTGTTCTATTCGAGTACTTAATACAGCGCTTTATGTTGCAACAGAAGCAGACGATCACAAATTGGTCAGCTGTGGTTACGGGTGTGCTTTTGGCATACAACCTACCCCCAAGTATCGAGTGGTGGATTGTCGCAATCGGAGCATTCGTCGCAATCGCAATCGCTAAACTCTCGTTTGGAGGTCTTGGCAAAAACCCATTCAACCCCGCTTTGGTGGGGCGTGTCTTCCTGCTTATCGCCTATCCAGTGCAGATGACAACATTCTCAACACCTGAGAATGGTATCTTTGAAGCCCTGTCGGGCGCTACCCCGCTATCGGCAATCAAGAGTGGTGTACCACTCAATGAGCTTCTAAACATTCAAGACCACTTCTTGGGCAACATACCCGGTTCATTAGGCGAGGGTACCGCTGCAGCACTTCTATGTGGTTTTGCCTACCTCCTATGGCGACGTGTGATTACGTGGCACACTCCCATCATAATTTTCGCTACAATGGCTGCATTTGCCATTGTCGTAGCACTTGCAGATGGTCATCAAGGGGCATATTTATGGCAATTCCCAATTTTCCATCTCTTTGCTGGTGGCGCCGTCTTGGGTGCGGTATATATGGCAACCGACTACTCAACATCCCCAATGACAGTGAAGGGTTCGATTATCTTTGCAGTGGGCATTGGCGTTATCACGATGGCGATACGTCTGTGGGGCGCATACCCTGAGGGTATGTCCTTCGCCATATTGATTATGAACGCCTGCGTGCCGTTGATTAATAAGTATGTTAAACCAAGACGCTTTGGCGTTAAGTAGCATCTAAGAGGAGTTATGAAGAGTACACTACTAAATATGAGCGTTGTGCTATTTTGCATCACACTAATCGCCTCAGCTGGGGTTGGTGTGGTCAATATGACAACCAAAGAGCCAATCGCTGCAGCCGAGAGTGCCGCTGCCACTGAACTCATTGCGCAGGTGCTGCCCGAAGGTGCCGCAGTTGAGCCAGCCGATACGCTGCTCAACGTTGATGGCAATATTGTGACTGTAAGCAGAGGCGTAATAGAGAACAAGATAGCAGGATATGCCGTTTCGGCACCATCACTTACCGTTGATGGCTTCTCGGGCAAGGTTATCCTAATGGTGGGCTTTAAACCCGATGGTGCTATATATAATATACGTGTTCTGAAGCAGACCGAGACACCCGGTTTGGGTACCAATATGGAGTTGGATGGTAATAAGCTCTACGCCAGCTTTTTTGACAAGACAACGGGCGAGGGTAAGAACCCATCACAGATGCAGTTGGCTGTAACAAAGGATGGTGGCGAGGTGGACATCTTAACGGCAGCAACTATCTCGTCAAGAGCCTATGTAAATGCTGTTGCAACTGCCTATGCTGCCTATCAGAAGGTGGCGCAGGAGGATGCAGTTGAGAAGATAGCTGAGGAAGATATTATTGAATCAAATGTTGAACCACTAACTTTGAAAGGATCAGAGGATGAATAAGCTAAAGATTATACTGAGCGGAATTATAAAGAATAACCCAATATTTGTCTTGGTTTTGGGTATGTGCCCAACGCTGGGTACAACCTCTTCGGCTGAGAATGGTATGGGTATGGGTTTGGCGACAATGGCGGTGCTCATAATGTCGAATTTGGTTATCTCGATAATCAAGAACTTAATCCCCGACAAGGTGCGCATCCCCGCATTTATTGTGGTTATCGCATCGTTTGTGACCATCATCGAGATGGTGATGAAGGCATATATGCCACCACTCTACGCATCGTTGGGACTATTCATCCCGCTCATTGTTGTGAACTGTGTCATCTTAGGGCGTGCCGAAGCGTTCGCCTCGAAGAACTCGCCATTTGACTCTGTATTAGATGGAATCGGCATCGGCCTTGGCTTTACGTTGGCTCTGACAATCTTGGGTGCTGTGCGTGAAGTTTTGGGTAATGGGTCGATATTTGGCCACTCACTCAACCTAACATATCAAGCCAATGGCGAGTCGATGAGCTATATGCCACTAATATTTGTCCTTGCACCGGGAGCCTTTATCGTATTGGGCTACCTTATGGTATTGTTTAACAAAATAGCTAAGAGATAGAGATGGAATCGATACAAAATATATCAGAGATACTTCAGTCGGGGGTTTTAAGCTCAGCGCCAATCTCCTACTTTGCAATCATTATAGGTGCAATATTTGTCAATAACGTTGTTTTGGCACAATTTCTTGGTGTCTGCCCATTCTTGGGCGTATCCTCGAAGGTCGATACCTCGATGGGTATGGGAGCTGCCGTAACCTTCGTAATGGCTATCGCTGCCGTTGTGGCGTGGTTGATACAGCACTATGTATTGATGCCACTCAACATTGGCTATATGCAGACCATCGTATTTATCTTGGTGATCGCCTCGCTGGTGCAGATGGTCGAGATTATCCTTAAAAAGATCTCGCCACCGCTATATCAAGCGCTCGGTATCTTCCTGCCACTGATTACTACGAACTGTGCCGTGTTGGGAGTTGCCATTTTGATGATTCAAAAGGACTTTTCGCTTCTACAGAGCGTTGTCTATGCCGTTGCAACAGCCATAGGCTTTGCCCTTGCGCTGGTGATGTTTGCAGGTATTCGTGAACGCTTAGATTTCGAGGATGTTCCACGCTCGATGCGTGGTGTGCCCATCGCTTTGGTCGTTGCAGGTATCTTGGCAATGGCATTTATGGGCTTCTCAGGCTTAGTGTAGAGGCATATATGAGAGAGTAGACGACGATATGGTGACGAAAAATTTACCATATCGTTCTCTTTTTTAGAATATTTAGCTATTTTTGTAAAAACAACATAAAAAGTAATAACGATGGAAGATATTGTTAAGCTCCACAATAGGAGTTTCAAAATTATGATTCCTGCCGCTGAAATCGAGACGGCTATCGAGCGTGTAGCGGCCAAGCTAAATGCCGACTACGCAAACACAGACAAGGCTCCGCTAATTATTGGCGTGCTAAATGGCTCGTTCATCTTCTTGAGCGACTTGGTGCGTAAGCTCACCTTCGACTGCGAGATTTCGTTCGTCAAGTTGGCATCATACATAGGTGACCACTCTACGGGTAAGGTTCAGAGCTTGATTGGACTAAACAACTCCATTGACGAGCGTGATGTAATCATCGTCGAGGATATTGTCGATACGGGTGGCAGCATTGCCCATCTTTTCAAGGAGTTGGATGGCTTCAGCCCTAAGTCGATGAATATATGCACTCTATTTTTCAAGCCCAACGCCTATCGTGAGGCAATTCCAATCAAGTATCGTGCTTTGGAGATTGGCAACGAATTTATCGTTGGCTACGGTTTGGATTACGATCAGCTGGGACGCAATCTGAAGGATGTATACGTAGTGACCGAATAGCCATATAGGTAGTAGCGATGGCAATATCTGCAACACAAATAGATGGCGGACAGACTCTCCCCATTGCCGAGCACTTCTACACCATTCAAGGCGAGGGGCGCAACGCTGGGCGAGCTGCCTACTTCATCCGCCTTGCGGGGTGCGATGTGGGGTGCACATTCTGTGATGCGAAGTATGCAATGGCAGCACGTGAAGAGCAGTTGATGAGCATCAAAGAGCTAATCGCTAAAATCACAGCCACGTCCGCCCGATTGGCTATCATAACGGGTGGCGAGCCGCTACTCTACCCTCTTGCACCACTAACCGATGCCCTGCACGCCGTAGGCCTAAAGGTTGGTATCGAGACATCGGGTACTCACCCTCTCTCGGGCTCTTTTGATTGGATATGCCTATCGCCAAAACCACAAAAACCACCCACTACAGAGGCTCTTTTGCGTGCCGATGAGCTGAAGGTTGTTGTTTGTCGCAAGGAGGATATTCAGTGGGCAGAGCAGTGCGCAACGAGGGTCAAAGAGGGGTGTAGATTATACCTGCAACCCGAATGGAGTGTAGTAAACGAGGCGACAGAGTTGGTTGTCGAATGGGTCAAGGCGCACCCTAAATGGCAAATATCAATTCAGAGCCATAAATATATCAATATACCGTAATGAAGGGTAAGGTTGGAGGCATAATTTGGGTTGTTGCAACGGCGATAGTAGTTGTTGTGACAAGCTATATTATTGGGCGCAACGCTGTGCACGCTATGAAGATACGTAGTCAAATCAACACCCTGCAGGATGAGCGTGAGAGCTATTTAGAGCAGATTGAGCGAGATAGCACCCTACTTGAAAACCTGCAATATGACGACTACTTAGAGCAGTACGCTCGTGAAGAGTACAATATGCAACGAGGTGACGAAGAGCTCTTTTTGATGGAGGATGACATCTAATTGATGGGAATTAAACGGAGTATTTGATACAAGAAGAGGGGCAACCAAATGGTTGCCCCTCTCTTTTTATGGATTGTGAGAAATAACTTACTTTACCTCCTCAAACTCTACATCTTCAGGCTGTGCAGCGCCTGCATCGGCAGCCGAACCCTGAGCACCACCATTTGGTTGCGCTGCACCCTCAGCACCCTGCTGAGCGTAAATATCTTGCGATGCTGCCTGCCAAGCTGCATTTAGCTTCTCGATTGACGAATCAATAGCTGCCAAGTCGCTATTTTTGTGCGCCTCCTTAAGCTCTGCCAAAGCACCCTCGATTGTCGCCTTCTTGTCGGCTGGAATCTTATCGCCATACTCCTTCAACTGCTTTTCAGTTGCGAAGATGTTTGAGTCGGCAGCATTTACCTTATCGATGCGCTCTTTCTCCTCACGATCCTTCTCCTCGTTAGCCTTAGCCTCGTCACGCATACGCTGAATCTCCTGCTCGGTTAGACCCGACGACGCCTCGATACGAATCTTCTGCTCCTTGCCCGTTCCCTTATCCTTAGCCGACACATTTAAGATACCGTTGGCATCGATGTCAAATGTCACCTCGATTTGAGGAACACCACGTGGAGCCGATGGGATACCATCCAAGTGGAACCGGCCAATAGATTTATTGTCACGAGCCAAAGGACGCTCACCCTGACAGATATTAATCTCAACCGATGGCTGATTATCGGCAGCCGTAGAGAAGACCTCACTCTTGCGTGTTGGGATTGTCGTGTTGGCATCGATTAGCTTTGTCATCACACCACCCAAAGTCTCAATACCCAACGATAGAGGCGTTACATCCAACAAAAGAACATCCTTAACCTCGCCCGTGAGTACGCCACCCTGAATTGCCGCACCAATAGCCACAACCTCATCTGGGTTCACACCTCTGTTAGGCGCTTTGCCAAAGAACTCCTCGACAACCTTCTGAATTGCTGGGATACGTGTCGAACCACCAACCAAAATAACCTCGTCAATCTGCGAAGCCTGCAGACCTGCATCACGCAATGCCAACTTACAAGGCTCGATAGTGTTGCGAATTAGATGGTCACACAACTGCTCAAACTTAGCACGTGTTAGCGACATCACAAGGTGTTGTGGGATGCCATTCACGGGCATAATGTACGGGAGGTTAATCTCGGTTGTTGTCGATGCCGACAACTCAATCTTAGCCTTCTCGGCAGCCTCCTTTAGGCGTTGCAACGCCATAGGGTCTTGACGTAAATCAACCGAGTGCTCAGCCTTGAACGCTTCGGCCATATAGTCGATAAGCACGTGATCGAAATCATCTCCTCCCAAGTGTGTATCGCCATTTGTCGATTTCACCTCAAACACACCATCGCCAAGCTCCAAAATCGAGATGTCGAACGTACCACCTCCAAGGTCATAGACCGCAATCTTCATATCAGTGCTCTTCTTATCCATACCATAAGCCAGTGCAGCAGCTGTCGGCTCATTGATGATACGACGAACCTTCAGACCTGCAATCTCGCCCGCCTCTTTTGTCGCTTGACGCTGAGAGTCCGAGAAGTAAGCAGGAACGGTGATAACCGCCTCAGTGACCTCCTGACCAAGATAGTCTTCGGCAGTCTTCTTCATCTTCTGAAGCGTGATAGCCGAGATCTCTTGCGGAGTGTACTGACGTGAGTCAATATCAACACGTGGAGTGTTGTTATCGCCCTTCACGATTTTATACGGTGCACGTGCGATGTCTGATGTCACCTTATCGAAGCTCTCGCCCATAAAGCGCTTAATCGAGAATATCGTGCGCTGTGGATTGGTGATAGCTTGACGCTTTGCGGGGTCGCCCACCTTACGCTCGCCTTCAGCCGTGAATGCCACAACAGATGGCGTTGTACGATGTCCCTCGCTGTTTGGAATAACGACTGGCTCGTTACCCTCCATTACCGAAACACAAGAGTTTGTTGTTCCTAAGTCAATACCAATAATCTTTGCCATAATTTTAAATATGTTTTAGTTGTTAATATTTATATTTGTACAGCAACCAAAACATCAAAGGTTATACCAAATCAAAATATATGACATTTTGTCAGTTTTATGACAGTCACCTAAGTGACACAGAGTTAAATCTGTGGTTTTTGACAGTACAGAGGTGACAAACAATGGCACCCTCCGCACAAAAAAAGGGCACTCTCCCGAAAAAAACTCACTTCCCCCCTTCGCACAAAAAAAGGGCACCCCCGAAAGGATACCCAGTAATCTAATATCAAAATATATGCTACTCCTCGCTTAAGATGCGCATTGCAATGTCAAGAATCTGTGTGTCGTCAAGCGTCACAACTCCTCCATCGGGACCCTGCTCAAAGTGGACTCCTACACACTCCTTAGCCTCGCTCTTTCCACCAAAATAGTTACGTACAGTCTGTACATCAATTCCCAATTCATCTGCAATGCGTTGCGAGCTACCACTCGGTAGTCTATCTTTGATGCGACGCAACTCGTTAAATGTAATAATCATATTCTGTTAGTTTTTAGGTTTATTATAAACTGTATTAATCCACCAGTCCCTTACTTGCACACAAGATAGTGATTATTTTAATATTTACAAAATTTAACTCCAAAAAAGTAAAAAATAATTACTTTTTTGGAGTTAAAACTCTCATATAACGACCACCCTACTATAACTCTTCCTCGCTAGGCTCAATATAGATCTGAAAAATTAGCGGAGCGTAGGGCAAAATTTCGGTGCTCACTGTTGTTGTCGTGGTTGTGGTTCCTGTATCATACCCCGTATCGTAACCATATGCATAGGGGTCATACCCATAACCATACATACTGCTGTAATATGGGTCATAATAGCCGCTTGAACCATACATACTGTTGTTATAACTCGTATAGTTCATATAGTCGTAGTAGTCCGACGAATACCCTGATGATGATGAGGTGCTACTTGTGCCACTCTGCCCCGTATAGCCATAACCATAAGTCGAGGTGGTGATAATGGTAGCCCACTGCCCAAACTTTAGATTTGGAACTGTGTAGTAGAAGGCCTTAACAAGCGAACCTGTTTCGGGTGTATATGACAAAGCTGTCCCTATAGACTCCACCTTGCCGTAGACAAGCTCCTTGACCTCATCGATATTTGTATCGAAGATAAAACCATCGAGGAAACGTCCAATATACCAAATTTTTGCTGTGCCATCCAATTTTACTGAGTCGGCAACCAAATCTTTAACCCCAACGTATGGCTCTGTATCCTCATCATCCGCAGGATAAAATCTCTCGACAAGTGCCGCCGCAATATCCGCCTCCAACTGTGAAAAGTTGTTGTAGGGTTCATACACCGAACGATACGAATTTGGGAAGGAGTAGATATGCTCAGGACGATATTTGAGATCAACATATAGGTCAGGAATACTATCACAGGCACTTGTCCAGCGCTCAGCGATGTTGTATGGGTGGTTTGCATCAGTTGGGTCTGTTGGGATTGGGTTAATCTCGGTTGCATCATCATCTGCCGCCTCATCCTCAACGCTATTGTAGACCTTCAACCCGCCATTGCCTTCACAAAAAGCATCAACCTCTTCAATCTCATCTTCGAGCGGATTCTTCGAGATACCCTCCACAGTTATGGTTGCGATGTATGGTTTATTAGGGTCTAAGGTGTACTCACCCTCATATCCGCCACTACCCTCCTCGCCACCAACGATGCGTGATGGCATATATAGCACCAACTCTGTGCCCTCACGCATCAATAGCTCCTCAGGCAAGCCACGTGAAGCAGCATAATTGGCACCCAACTTCAAGCTATTACGCATCGCTAAGAATGTACCCTCATTGACCGACCCATACTCATCGCCCACATAGCTAAACGTAGGTACATAGTGTGTCTTGCGACTGTAGGTGCCCATCTGCATCGCCTGCTCGGCAAAGCGTGTGATGATAATATTACCACCAAAGTCACGACCCGAAATATCGTATCTCACCCAGCAGATTGTATCGTTGATGGGTTTGCTATTTAGATCGCCCGCATCGACAACATCGACATAGTACCCCCCATCCTCTTGTAGGTTGTCAATTAACTCGGGGCGGTTCTGGGTAATCCACGCCTCTAAAGCCAAAGTCTCAATCACCTCATAGGATTGATCCTCCCTCTCGGCACAAGCGCTAAAGAGTGTCGCTGCAAGGGCAAAAACCGCAACAATTCGGGTTAAAAATTTCATATTCTCTCTCTGTTTTAATCTGTGGAGCATCTAAGCCCCTAATCTACACTCTCAATATTGAAAATCCACGCAATGGGACTATTCAGCGGTAATGTACTAAAGTAAATATCGCCATAGGCCGCATCGTAGGCCATATAGACCTCTACATCATCCCCTTCACGACAACCCACTAACGCAACCTGCACACCTTTTATTGTGTTACCCGCCGCCATATCTATAACTATCGGCTCGAAGCTCCACGCCTCGCCCGTCAGCCCCAGCTCACGATACGCCCCCTCGAGCAGCGGATCGTTGGAGTAGTATGGAAATGTATCATCCGTGATGGCTCTATTTTCAAATATATAGGCACGAAAAGTTATAGTCACTTTAGATGTCGTAGTAACCTCCGCACGCAACAATCTATCGGGCGAAAATGCATTCTCAATATATCGAAATACTGAGCGTCCAAATGGTGTGTAGTATGGCAAATCGCCCTCATCGGCTATCTGCGACTCGGCAATTAGAGGTGGTTGATGGCTACCCTCCAAAAAGGTGACAATCTGCTCGCGCTGAGTGCTCAACTCATCATCTGGCTCGCTACAAGCGCACAGCAAAACGGACGACACTACAATCGCCAGCAAAACCCTATATACACTATTTATATACATATAATCTTGGCAAATTTACAAAAAACAATTCAAAAACAGAGCCTAAACGATGAAAAATTTTCAAAAATCAAAACCAAAAAGGTATTTACAGCCTTTTTAACGCAACACGTATCAACTCCTCGACTGTTATCTCAGGCGACTCCTTGACGATTGCACTTAAAACCTTCTCCGAAGCCGCCTTTGCAAACCCCAACATCACCAATGCAGAGGTCGCCTCAGCCACCACACCCGTATCGACTGCCACCACCGTAATATCGCCACTTGTATCAATGCCCGCCATCTTGCCCTGCATATCAACAATAATCTTCTGTGCAGTCTTCAGACCTAACCCCTTGACATTTTTGAGCAGGACGGCATTTTCAGATGCAATTATCGAGCGCAACTCCGTAGGCGAGTAGGTCGATAATATCATACGTGCCGTGTTGCCCCCCACGCCCGAAACGCCAATTAACATACGAAATAGCTCACGCTCGACCCGTTCGGCAAAGCCGTATAACAGCTGAGCATCCTCACGCACGACGTAGTGCGTATAGAGTTTCGTTTGGCTCTCACTCTCAATTTTGGAGAATGTCTCGAGCGAAATATTTATATAGTAGCCGACACCTGCAACATCAACAACGGCATAAGTGGGGGCTACTTCAGATAGCTTGCCCGATATATATTCAAACATAGTGACCTAATTTTAAAACAATTTTTCACAAAAATAGAGATTTTTTTCTACCTTTGTGACACTATCGATAAAATTATTAATTAATTAGCTAATTATAACTATGAAAAGAACCCTATTTACGACCCTTGCGGCAGCGGCATTGCTAAGCTCGTGTCAAACTCAGGCTCCTGCGACAACAGCTCCAGAGGGCGATGCAGCAGCACAACCAACCTCATCTGAGATTGTCTATGTTCAGGTTGAGCGAGTTTTGGCTGAGAGCGATCTATACCTAAACGAGGGCAAGAGCCTGCAGGAGCGCACCGAGAAGGCGCAAAAGAGCTGGGCACAGAAGGAGCAGAACCTACAGTCTGAGGCTGCCAAATTGCAGGAGAAGTACCAAAAAGGTCTTATCACTTCGGCAAATGCTCAGGCCGAGCAGCAGAAGATCGAGAAGCGTGCCGTAGCGTTCCAGAACTCAACACAAAAGGAGGCTCAGAAGTTGGAGGAGGAGAACTTTGTATTTACCAACCGTGCGCAAGACCTTCTACAACGTGCCGTTGATGCGATTAATGGCGAGAAAAACTACAAGATGATTATCAACGCTTCGGCACTTATCGACGCCGACTCAACTCTAAACATTACGCCAGCTGTCTTGGCAAAGGTTAATGAGTTGTACCAAGCTGAAAAGGCCGAGAGCGAGAAGTAGTACGTTTTTTGTAGTGAGTCTTTTCTGTCATTGCGTGTTTTTGTGTCGTCCTTGACGGCTGTGT
>CAYJJV010000015.1:0-46447 GCA_964370585.1 uncultured Alistipes sp.
TTGAGTTTTACACGCACCATCTCGATATAGGCATTAACTTCGTTGGATTTTTTATCTCGACCAACTACGCACCCTTTGGCTTGTGACCACTTCTCGGCAGGGATACTCCGCCCGATTTGACTCTCTGCAATCTGCTTACCATAGGTTATGCGCACTACGATTGGGGCTTCGCCATTCTTGCGAAGTTTGGTTCTTTTAATAAAGAACAGCACCGAAAAAAGTTTTCTTTCCATTTTGTTGATGTTTAAAATTATTAATACAAAATTAGGAAAGGAAAGCGGAGTTGTCGCTATGCAAAACTTTGAATAACAGTGTATTTCGTCCGTATGAGTGGGACTTTTTAGTCTAAAAATTTTAGTCCCACGAATTGGAAAGTTTCAAACACTCAAAAGTGCACTATTTTACCAATTCTCTAAAAACAAAAACCCCCGAAACTGTGTGAGTTTCAGGGATTTGCGAGATTTTGCATCTCTTTAAAGTGGTGCCACCAGGAATCGAACCGGGGACACAAGGATTTTCAGTCCTTTGCTCTACCAACTGAGCTATGGCACCATCCTTTGTTAATGGTTAAAAGCGTATATGCACTACCCCATTAGCGAGTGCAAAGATAGATAAATTTTGGTTATGTGCAAAAAAACTACACAAAAAATTATCTATTTTAATTGAAATACAAACTCAATTGGGTAGTGATCAGAGATATAGGGCGCTCCAAAATTTTGCGTTAAAGTCACAAAACAATTCGGCATAACGCCATCCGTATAGTAAATATGGTCGATTAGGATAGTATCGGGGGCTGTCCCAAAGCTATTAAAGGTGCCCTTTTCGTCTGTCGTGGGCGAGAGGTTGCGTGCCGAGTTGAGTTCATCATTTATAGGTCTAAATATTCGACTCTCGGCTGTAGTATTAAAGTCACCAACCAAAACAGCCGGAGCATCGTTTGCTATTTCGCCTATCTTCTCAACAACAAACTTTGCCGACTCTTCACGTGCCCTGCCCCCTTGATGGTCGAAGTGGGTGTTGAAAAAGTAGAACTCACGACTATCCGTCATATCCCTAAATTTTGCCCACGTCATCGTCCTGTTGCAGGCGGCATCCCAGCCTCGTGACACCTCGTTGGGGGTTTCACTCAGCCACAACGTACCCCAATCGAGCAGCTCTAAGCGTGTTGCGTTGTAGTAGATAGCCAAAAATTCGCCCGCCTCAGCGCCATCGTCACGCCCCACGCCAATGCGCTCGTAGCCCACTGCCACAGAGTCGATATATTGAATTTGGTCTAAAAGTGCCTCTTGCACACCCACAACATCGGGTTTTTGCGCTTCAAACATATTTTGAGTGGCGTGGCGGCGATTTGCCCACACATTCTCGCCGTCATTGCCCTGCGACATACGCACGTTGAATGATACCGCCTTCAGCGGGGTACCCAATGGTTTTGTTGAGCAGCCACTCAACAAGAGCATTGCTGCAACAAAAAGTAGAGATAGTTTCTTCATCATTTTATCTGTTAGTTTTGGTTTCGATTATCTTGTATAGCTCCTCCAATCTGTCGCACATACTATCCCACGAGAAGCGCTTACGCTCCTCAACCATTTCAAGGCTAAAGCGCTCCAGAACGCCCTTTTCATATATTTTGGAGATCGCCTCAGCGACACTCTCGGCAGTTGGTTCGGCCAAGTAGCCCACCTTGCCATCGGGCACAATCTCGGGCAGACCGCCAACACGTGTTACGACCATCGGAGTGCAGAACTGGTAGGCAATCTGTGTCACACCGCTCTGCGTGGCACTTTTATAGGGTTGTACTACACAGTCCGATAACGAGAAGTAGTACTTTACATCCTCGTCAGCAATAAATCTATCGTGCATAATAACATCATCCTGCATATCGAGCCCCGCAATCTGCCTAAGATATGGCTCTTGGGGGGTGTAGAACTCCCCCGCTACGATTAGTTTGTGCCCCTCGAATCGCCCCTTACGCTTGAGCTGTGCACAGGCATCTATCAAAATATCCAAACCCTTGTAGTCACGCACAAGCCCAAAGAAGAGGATGTATCGGTTTTTTAAATCCAAACCCAACC
This sequence comes from uncultured Alistipes sp., assembly GCA_964370585.1. Taxonomy (GTDB): domain Bacteria; phylum Bacteroidota; class Bacteroidia; order Bacteroidales; family Rikenellaceae; genus Alistipes. The sequence goes on from CAYJJV010000015.1 coordinate 2,073, forward strand.
TATCAGCAGCCATTGTGCGCTCGACCCGTTCGCCAAAGTTGGCGAATAAAGGGTGTGGCGAGAAGAGCGCTGGAGCGTGGGTATATTCACGAAGTTCACTATGCACCTGCTCGGACATATATATAAAGCCATCCATAGAGCGTAGAAAGTAGCGATTAAATGGGCGATCGATTATGTGGCTCTCGTGAGGGGCTACGTTGTCGATTTGGCAGACGATACGTGTTTTTTTGTTTTTGCGAGCTATGCGAGCTATCGTCCCGAAGCAGGGCGCCATAAATGGTGTCCAATACTTCAAAATAACCATTTCGGGGGCTTCACGCTTGATTTTGAGCCCCACACGCACCCAATTCAGAGGGTTTATGGTATTGACACACCGCACTATTTTGAGATCATCGGGTGCGGGTGTATCTAAGGTTTGCGCCTTACCGGGAAACAACACAGAGGGGTACTGCACAGTGAAGGTCTTGATTGCGACCTCGTTACCACGCCTTGCGAATATGCGTGCTAAGGTGTGCATAATAGCTGCCAAGCCGCCACGATATGGGTGGGCGGGTCCCAAAAGTGTTATCTTCATTGAAAGCAAAGATACAAAATTTATGGGAATTTTCGCAAAAACTCCCACAAATATAGTCACCTGCTATGTAAATGTAATCACTGAGCGCACTAATAGCTCGCCTGAAGAGTTTTGAATTTCGAATAGCGCCTCACCATCAACCAAGCGACGCACGATCTTTAGGCTCCCCCCATAGAGCGCCTCACGCATAAAGTGCACATCAAGGCGCATCGCACCTTGACGCTCCAAAAGGGAGATTGGCAGGTGGTTCAACATAATATTTATGTAGCTCATTGTACTTACGTGGCGATTAAAGTCGATGTCGCTATATGCAATTTGATGTTCATAGCTATCCACAGGCTCAAAAGCGCCAACTCGGCGAGGGCGTGAGATGGGCGAAGGCGAGCCATCAACCACCGCCCCTTTCAACTGCTCGAACTGCATTAGATTAACCGCCGTGCGCCTCGCAATATCCAATATCGCCCACTCGGTTGTGCAGCGAGCAAAGGGTTTGCCACCATCTATCAAGAGCTCAAAATTACGTGTCGAGAGCATACGTGAGTAGTCACTAATCCACGTTGTAACGCAATAGGGGGTGTACTGTTCGGGGCGGTAATCGATCTCGATTGCGAGCCTTGACAAGACCCACGTATGCCCTTCAGCGAGTAGCTGTTCCACTCCAAAATTGTTCTTTGTCGCATCGACACCTGCCACTTCGAGCACCGAGTTGAGTATCGAGCTGACACGCACCGATAGCGTTGCATCAACCTGTTGCGGAGATACCTTATAGTTATAATCTGCCTTTTTAATCATCACTTTTTAGATTTCAAACCAAAAACCCCATTTAACAACTACAAAGATAGAAAATTTAACATTAACAACCAGTAGTGATGCGTTAAGTTTTCTTTTACTTACACAACACGTTAATTAATAGCTACTTGCAGTAAATGATTTGATTATAAAATTCAGTTTCCGTCATTGCGGACTTGATCCGCAATCTCACAAAAGAGCTGATAATTAGAGTATTTAGATTGCGGGTCAAGCCCGCAATGACGAGATGGAAGCTTTAACGCTTCACTAATATTAACAAAAAAAATCGCTGGGACTATCGAAATTCAATAGATATTATTTGTTTTTCAAAAATAAAGCTGTATATTTGCACCGAAACAAATGATAAAATTAGATAATATGAACAACAAAAAATCACTTTTAAGGCGTCTACTAATAATATATGTGACGCTATTTTTGGTGCTTTTAGCCAGTGTTGTAGACTCAATGCTTGGTGAACTTTCGGAGAGTTACAACGTTGGGTACAGTATAGGCGAACATATCGCCACAAGCTATGAGCAGAATACCCCCAAGCTATTCTACACACTGGGCAATGTTCCATTGGAACAAATTGGCACGCAGGATGTGAACCTAACAGTAGATAGCCTGAGTAACACGATAGTCAATATTGCGCCAAATTCAGCAACTATTGCGGTACAGCTCGATGCCAAAGAGGATATATCACTCCTTGAGGCTGCATTTAGCTCTGTTGGTGGCAGCGTGTGGATATATGCCATTACGCTACTTAACCCCTCAGCCTACATTGCGCTAATTGTATTGATGATTATGACAATAGCATCCATTCGTGGCTCAGTCAAAAATGGTTCGGCACTTGAAAAAGAGAACATCTACTATCTACGTGCTATTGGCGCTTTGGCGATATTCATTGAGCTAACCATCTCGTTTCGTGAGTGGATTTTGGCCAAAAAGGCTGCCGAGCTATTGGCAGGCACACAATATGTTATAGATACTCAATTCCCGATAAGCTACTACGCCCTAATAACGGGTCTAATCATTCTATTCTCAGCCGAAGTATTTGCCATTGGGCACAACCTAAGCGAAGAGCAAAAACTAACAATCTAAGATATGGCTATTATAATCAATGTCGATGTAATGATGGCAAAGCGTAAGATGTCGTTGGGCGAGCTGGCGCAACGCATAGATATTACCCCTGCCAACCTCTCGATTTTAAAGAATGGACGAGCTAAGGCGGTGCGTTTCGCCACCTTAGAGGCTATATGCCGTGAACTACAGTGCCAGCCGGGCGACTTGATGGAGTATCGCCCCGATGATGTACCCGAGATAAGGTACAACAACCCCAATTTTCCACAACAACAGTAAACATAAATAGAAGTAACTTAAATTTAAAAGCAAAAATGAGAAGATTATTTGTATCGCTGATAGCCCTTGCGGCTGTCACAGTTTCGTTTGCGCAGCTAAACCCTATGTCGCCAGTCCCTGCCGACAAGGATGTACGCTATGGCAAACTCGAGAATGGTATGACCTACTATGTGCGCCGCAACGCAAAGCCACAAGGTCAGGCAGATTTCTACATCCTACACGATGTAGGTGCTATTCAAGAGGAGGATAGCCAGCAAGGTTTGGCTCACTTCCTTGAGCATATGGCATTCAATGGCACAAAGAACCTACCCGACAAGATGCTAATCGAGTATTTAGAGACTATTGGTGTTAAGTTCGGCGCTAACCTCAACGCAGGTACGGGTTGGGATCAGACAACCTATATGATTAAGGATGTCCCAACAACTCGTCAGGGCATTATCGACTCGGCACTGTTGATTCTTCACGACTGGTCGCACTTTATCACCCTAAAGGGCGAGGAGATCGACTCTGAGCGTGGTGTTATCACCGAAGAGTTGCGTACACGTGACGGAGCGCAGTGGCGTTCGACTATGGCGCTAATCCAATCTATTGGTAAGGATACTCGCTACGAGCACCGCAACCTTATCGGTCACCTTGAGGGTCTAAATAGCTTCGAGCACCAAGAGTTGGTAGACTTCTACAACAAGTGGTATCGTCCAGACCTACAAGCAATCGTTGTTGTGGGTGATATTGATGCTGTGGCAGTTGAGGAGCAGATTAAGACGTTGATGAGCGACATCCCAACGCCAGCGGCCGATGCTGCGAAGAAGGAGGTTATCAACGTGCCTAACAACGTAGAGCCAATCGTCACAATATACGCTGACCCTGAGATGCAGATGTCACGTATCCAGATGATGGTTAAACGCCCTGCAATGCCAAAGGAGCAGAATGGCCTTGTTTTAGGTCATATGGTATCGATTATCGAGAAGTATGTAGCAGAGATAGAGAATGCACGCCTACAAGAGATTGCAAATCAACCCGACGCACCATTCCTTGGCGCTGGTATGGGTAGCAGCACTATGGGTATCATCCCAACGCTTGATGCAGCGACCTATATAGCTGTGACAAACGCTGATGGTATCACTCGTGGTTTCGAGACGCTATACACCGAGATGGAGCGTGTACGCCGTCACGGCTACACATACGGCGAGTGGGAGCGTGCTAAGGAGAATTTGATGAAGAGCGCGGAGCGTGCTTACGCCAATGCTGATGATAGACGCAATGGCGACTATGTTCAAATCTATCTTCACAACTACTCGAAGAACACCCCAATGCCAGATGCTAAGACTAAGTGGCAGTTGGATAGCACGCTTATCTCAGTTATCACAGTTGATGCTGTAAACGCATTTGCAAAGCAGACTTTGATGCCTGAGAACCAAGTTATCGTAATCACGGCTCAGGAGAAGGAGGGCGTTACAGTTCCAACCCAAGAGGAGATATTGGCTATCCGTGCTAAGGTATCGGCAGCCGAGATTGCACCATACGAGGATAACGTTGTGAAGGAGCCGCTAATCTCGGAGGATGTTGAGCTTAAGGGTTCTAAAGTTGCAAAAACCGAGACAAACGAGGTTTTGGGAACAACAACTTGGACACTAAAGAATGGCACTAAGGTAGTAGTTAAGCCAACCGAGTACAAGGCTGACGAGCTACTTTTGAACATCACAGCAAAGGGTGGTCTTTCACTTCTTAGCGACGAGGAGTTCTATATGGGTGAGTTGATGCCGGCTGTGAACTCTATGTCGGGTGTTGGTAAGTTCTCATCATCTGACCTTAGCAAGCAACTATCGGGCAAGACAGCATCTGTTTACACATCGGCTGGTAACTACACAAGCTCGATGAGCGGTTCAGCATCGCCTAAGGATGTTGAGACTCTTTTGCAGTTGGTCTACCTTAACTTTATGCAGCCACGCTTCAACGAGAGCGACTACAACAACCTTATCAAGATGGTTTCAGCACAGTTGGAGAATGCACAGGCTAACCCTGACTATGTAGCCGAAGAGCGCTTTATCGATATCGCTTATGGTAGCAACCCACGCCGCCAGATGATTACAACAGATATTCTCGCTACGTTTGATTTTGCCTCTCTACCTGCAATCTACGCTAAACTATTCCCAGCGGGTAACAACTTTACATACACATTTGTTGGAAATATCGACCTTGAGGTTTTAAAACCATTGGTTGAGAAGTATATCGGTTCGATTAAGTCGTCAAAAGAGGAGCTAAACTTCATCGATGACAATGCACGCTTAGTTGAGGGTCAAGTTGAGGAGCAGTACAGAGTTGCGATGCAGCAGCCTAAGGTTAATGTTCGCTACCTATACTCGGGCGATATGGAGAACAACTTTAAGAACCGCACAGCACTATCATTGCTAAAGGATGCGCTTCGTTCTCGCTACCTTGTTTCGATTCGTGAGGAGAAGGGTGGCACGTATGGTGTTGGCGTAAGCTCATCGACTGAGTTCTTGCCTGAAGAGAGCTATGAGCTATCAATCTCGTTCGACACAAACGATGAGATTGCAGATGAGCTTTGCGAGATTGTTGTGGCTGAGATTGAGAAGATTGCCGCAGAAGGTCCACTTGTTGAGGATATCGAGAAGAGCCGTGAGTTCTTGCTAAAGAGCTGGCCAACATCGTTGGAGCAGAATGGTAGCTGGATGCGTTATATCACATCATACAACGAGTATGGTCTTGACTATCTTGGTGAGTATGAGAATACTATCAAGAGTGTCACTGCAGCTGACGTTCAGGCGATGGCAAAGAAGATGCTCGAGGATGGCAACCTTGTAAAGGTTATTATGCGTCCCGAAACAGCTGAGGCAGCTCCAGCTGAGTAACACAGCTTAGAGCACCGTAAATTAAGATAGGCGACCCGTTTGGGTCGCCTATCTTGTTTGGTAATATGAGTTGTACATCATTACTACTCCTATTGTCGTCATTGCTAACTTGTGCATACCCGTCCGTCATTGCGGGCTTGACCCGCAATCTCACAACTATCAAAGAGATTCTGAATCAAGTTCAGAATGACGATTATTAGGGATTGTGATTATTGGAATAATGATTATTTCAAGGGCGAACGATGTGCCAAAGATGCCCTATTATTCAGACTTTTTAGCCTCGCACCACCACTCCTCCATCTGTGCAAGGGGTAGTTCCGATAGGCTCTTGCCTGCATCTTCGGCACGCTTCTCGACATAGTTAAAGCGCCCAATGAACTTCTTGTTGGTTCTCTCAAGCGCCGCTTCGGGGTCGATACCATATAGGCGGCTGGCGTTGATGAGCGAGAAGAACAGATCGCCAAATTCAGCCTCTAAAGCATCCTTCGAGCGGTTTTCGATTTCACGCTCCACCTCCCCAAGCTCCTCCTTGACCTTTGCCCAGACATCCTCACGAGCCTCCCAATCAAAGCCTGCCGTTGCCGCCTTCTCGCCCACTCTAAAGGCTTTGACCATCGCAGGTAGCGACTTTGGAACACCGCCCAAAAGACCACCCTTGCGGTTTTTCTTACGCAATTTGAGCGCCTCCCAATTCTGTTTGACCTCTTCGGGAGTCTCGGCGTGAAGATCACCATAGACGTGCGGGTGGCGATATATTAGCTTGTCACATAGCTCATTGGCAACATCCTCAACCGAGAATTCGCCTCGCTCCTCGCCCATCTTCGAGTAGAAGACAACGTGCAGCAACAGATCGCCCAACTCCTCCTTGATACCCGCCATATCGCCCGCTGAGATGGCATCAACAAGCTCATAGGTCTCCTCGATTGTATTGTTGCGTAACGATTCAAAGGTCTGCTCTCGATCCCAAGGGCACTGCTCACGCAACCTATCCATAACCTCCAAGAGGCGCACAAACGCCTTCGCTTTACTATCTTGTGTCATAATTTCTCATTTTTAAACGTTGCAAAGGTAGCTTTTTTCTACAAAACTCGACCTCGACGAATTAAAAATAGGTAGCCCAACAGCACAATATTCATCACAAGGGCATAGATTATGGCGGGCGTTGCCATCGTAGTCGAGTTGAAGATAAAGGGGCTCGTTGCGATGGCGATACTCTGGGCAGCGTTCTGCATACCCACCTCGATTGTGATTGTGCGCTCCTGTAACCTATTAAGGCGTGCCTTGCGTGAGATAACCACCGCCACAAAGCAGGCAAGGAGAATAAATATCAATACAGATAGCCCCAACGAGGCGATGTTCTCAAAAATCACTGCTCGATTCTGAATAAAAAATATCGCCACCAGCGTCACCAGTGCGGGCAGAGTTATGCGAGATATTACACCTTTCACTCTACCTGCCAGCGAGGGCAGAGAGTGCCGAAAAAGAAGCCCCAGCGCTATCGGCACAGCTACAAGGGCAATATTTTGCACGACAAGCGCAAAGATGGGTAGCTCGATTGTCGCATCCTCTACGGCATCGACAAGCCACACCCCTGCCTGCATTATAATGGGTATCGTAAGAAGGGTCACAACGCTACTTAGCATCGTCAAAGCAACCGACAAGGCCACATCGCCACGTGCCAGCATCGTAAATACATTAGAGGAGCTACCACCCGGCGAGCAGGCGATAAGTAGCAGACCCAAAAAGATATATGGCTCCAAATCAAATACTATCCCCACACCTACCGCCAACAGAGGCAACACTAAACACTGCCCCAGTAGACCAACGATAAGAGCTCGTGGTTGGTGCACAAGACGGCGAAAATCGCCCACGTCGAGCGTTAGCCCCAACTCAAACATCAAAAGCGAGAGTATAGGTATAACAATTAGTAGACTATTCATCTTAATTTATACAAAATCACTATATTTGTGCTCACAAAGATAGATAAAATTATGGAAAAGCACATTATATATAGATGCGAGGGGGTTTGCGCCAAGAGCGTGGAGTTTGATATTGTGGATGGCTGCATCTCAAATGTTCACTTCGAGGGTGGCTGCGTAGGTAACCAGACGGGCATTGCCCACCTTGTCGAGGGTATGAGTGCAGATGAGGTTGTAAAGCGCCTTCGAGGTATCGACTGTCGTGGCAAGGGCACCTCCTGCCCTGACCAGCTCTCAAAGGGGATTTTAAACGGCAACAAGTAGGGGCTATGGCAGAGAACTTAAGATATACAAAGGGTGCTCAGCGAGCCAAGATATATGCCGAGATAACTCCTCAAATCGAGGCTGTCTGCTCATCAGAGAGCAACCTTGTTGCCAACTTGGCAAACATCACAGCTATGCTCAAAGAGGCGTTTGGCTTCTTCTGGGTGGGTTTCTATGTAGTCGATGGCGAGGAGTTGGTCTTAGCCCCATTTCAAGGCCCATTGGCCTGCACTCGAATCCGCTTTGGGCGTGGAGTTTGCGGCAAAGCGGCTGCAACAGCGCAAACCATAATAGTGGAAGATGTAGAGCTCTTCGCTGACCATATCGCTTGCAGCTCACTCTCGAAGAGCGAGATTGTCGTCCCAATCTTCGACGCCAAAGGGGAAATTTGGGGTGTTATCGATGTGGATAGCGACCGTGTAGGCGATTTTTCTCAAGTCGATGCCATCCACCTTGAGGCAATAGCAAGCTTCATAACCAAGTTAATCGAGAAGTAGAGTTTCAAATCGAAACATAATGAAATAATGCGAAACGTATAAAAAATTTTGCATTTTGATAAAAAAAGTCTATTTTTGTCCTTAATAAGCAAAAAAAACAGAGAGTATGAGAGGACTTTTACTTCTATTTATATCAATCGTTGCAATAACGCTATCAGCATCGGCTCAAAATGATACAGATGGCACTGATTCGCTATCGCAATCAAATGCAATCTTGACTCTGCCCACATTTGATGCAGATGATGAGCTAATTCTCAACGAGTTACGCAACATACCCACAATGACAGTTGGTAAGGGTATAACATTCTCGCCAAACACAGATATATTCTCGCTCACGCTGCGCTTTAGGATGCAGAATAGGGTCTCGATGCTCTTCGATAGCAACCTATCGCTTATGGAGACCGATGCTCAGGTTCGTCGCCTGCGATTGCGATTTGATGGCTACGTTTACTCGCCTAAATTGGTCTACTCCATCCAGTTAGGCTTTGCATCGAGCGACACCGAGCCAACATCCAACGGCAATACCAATATCGTAATGGATGGAGTTATGTACTATGTTCCCAACAACGCTTGGAGTATCGGTTTTGGTCAGACAAAAATTAAGGCTAACCGCTCCTATATCAACTCCTCGAGCGCACTACAATTTGTCGATAGAAGCATCGTTAATAGCCAATTTAACTTGGGGCGTGACTTTGGATTCTTTGGACAATACGACCTCAACAGAGAGTACAATCGAGCCTTTACGCTATCGGCAAAGAGCTCCATTACCTTGGGGCAGGGGCAGAACTGGCTCTCATCCGAGAAGCGAGGCTATGCATATATGGGGCGTTTGGAGTTATATCCATTTGGTCGCTTCGCTGCAAAGGGCGACATCTTGGAGGGCGACTTTGTCAGAGAGAACAAACCTAAAGTTGTATTTGGTGCCGCCTACTCCCTAAACGACAACGCCACACGCCTGCAGGGCACACGTGGCAATGAGATGCCACCCGACGCAAGCCGTGATATTGAGTCCTACTTTGCCGACTTCGTACTAAAGTATCGAGGCTTTGCTCTATATGGCGATTTGATGGGGCGCAAGTGCGATGAGCCACTCTTCGAGGGCGACCTGCGCAACTTCGTATATACGGGGTGGGGTATGAACTTTCAGGCGAGCTATCTATTCAAGAATAGCTGGGAGATTGCACTGCGCAACTCAACGCTCCTGCCCGATGAGATAATCCAACAATTCACTGCATATAAGCGCTTTAACCAGACCACTTTGGGCGTCACACGCTACATAATTGGTCATACACTAAAGGCGCAGGCAGACATCTCATACAACAGCTATACAGATCCGGGCATCCTCACCAACTTTGGACGTTGGGAGTTCCGTTTCCAGCTTGAATTGGGTCTTTAGAGCCAAAAAAGCGCAGTTTAAAATAATTTTACTATCTTTGTTGAGAGTAAAACAGTTCGCTATGCTATCAGCTATTCAACGAGAAGAGATTATATCGCTTATTAAACGAGAGGTCGTTCCCGCCATCGGATGCACCGAACCTATAGCCGTAGCGCTATGCACGGCACGAGCCGTTGAATTGCTTGGTTGCCGCCCCGAGCGCATCAACGCACGGCTCAGCGCAAGCATCATTCGCAACGCTATGGGAGTTGGGATTCCCGGCACGGGAGGGATGGTTGGTCTACCTATTGCCATAGCTCTCGGAGCACTAACGGGGCACTCAGAGTTGGGTTTAGAGCTCTTGCAGGGTGTTACCGACGAGAGCGTAAAGCAGGGATGTGACTATATCGACGAGGGGCGCATAAATATAGAGCTCAAGGGTGGTGACTGCCCAATGCTATATATTGAGGTAGAGGTCGAAGCTGAGGGCGTGAAGTCTATAGCCACGATTGCCAACAAACACACACAATTTACCTATCTAAAACGTGGTGATGAGATACTTTTAGATGAGCTATCAAACCAGCACAAGGAGCGCAGTCACAACAAAGCCCCTGAACTCGATATGCGCACGGTATGGGATTTCGCAATGACAACACCCACCGCCGAATTAGAGTTTATCTTGGAGTCGGGACGTATGAACCTCACGGCTGCCAAATGCTCCTTGCAGGGTGATTATGGCCACTGTGTGGGGAGGGTTCTGGGCTCACAAGGGCAAGGCTCGATCTTGGGCGACTCGCTATTTTTAAATATGTTATCGATGACCTCAGCAGCGTGCGATGCACGTATGGCTGGAGAGAAGATACCCGTTATGAGCAACTCGGGGAGCGGGAATCAAGGCATAGCAGCGACAGTTCCAGTGGTTGTATATGCCAATGGCATCAACGCTAATGAAGAGCAACTCGTCCGTGCATTGACACTTAGCCACTTAACTGTTATATATATTAAGCAGAGCTTAGGTCGTCTTTCGGCACTCTGTGGATGTGTTGTTGCCGCTACGGGGTCGAGTTGCGCAATCGCCTACCTGATGGGGGGCGATTGGGAGCATATCGTTGGGGCTGTGAAGAATATGGTTGCCAATCTTGCAGGAATGATTTGCGATGGCGCCAAACCAAGCTGCTCGATGAAGTTATCGAGTGGCGTTTCGTCGGCACTCATCTCGGCAATTATGGCTATAAATGGCCACTCAGCAACAGCCTTAGAGGGGATTATCTCGGATGATGTCGATGAGTCGATACGCAACCTAACTTCGATAGGCAGCAAAGGTATGGAGCAGACCAATTCGCTGGTTATCAATATTATGACCAACCAATAGATATAGATAAGAGGCGAATTTTAGGGGTTTTTATGGAGATTTTGACCGTAAGGAGTGTGAGGCAAGGGGTGTGCGAAAATCGCTCGCTATTTAGCTCCAAAAACTGAGCGGATAAATATCTCCGTTGCCCCCTGATGCAACTGCGTATACTCTTTCGATTTGCGACTCACACGCATACAAAACTCGGCATCGTCACGCAAAGGTATGAACCAATCCCTTAGCTCTTCGAATGAAGTGATGCTGTGGGCGGCGCCTAAATGTACCATATCACGTGCCTCCTTAAACTTTTGGTATTTAGGGCCAAAGGCGATTGGCAGAGCGAATGTCGTGGCCTCGAGTGTATTATGGATGCCTGCACCAAAACCACCACCTATATATGCCCACTTGGCGTATTGATATGTTGATGAGAGTAATCCAACGGTATCCAATATGAGTAGTTGCGCACCCATTTTACCCCCCTCTACGGCCTCTGTGTAGCGAATTGCGCCCCCTCGACACTTTGCAATAAGCGCCGCTATGCGAGCTTCATCCATCTCGTGTGGGGCAATCACAAATTTGATGTCACGATTTTCATTTATGAGCTCAATTAATAGCTCTTCGTCTGAAGACCACGTTGAGCCAGCGACAAAGAGAGGCGATGTGCCACAAAAACTCTCAATCAGGTCGATTTTTTGGGCACTTTGGGCAATCTGCGCCACACGGTCAAAGCGTGTATCACCCGCAACGATAACGTTGTCAAAGCCCAACTTTGCAAGCAACTCTCGAGATTCGTTATTCTGCACAAAAATAGTTTCGAAGCTCTCCAACGCCCTGCGCCATAAACCTCCGTATGGCTTAAAGAATATGGAGTTCGGACGGAAGATTGCCGAGACGATATAGGTCTGAATGGAGCGTCGGCGCAACTCGCTGAGCATATTTAGCCAAAACTCATACTTCACAAAAATAGCTATTTCGGGGTGTGCAACATCCAAAAAACGTCGCACATTACGTGGCGTATCCAATGGCAAGTAGAAGATGTAGTCCGCCCCAGAGTACTCTTTTCTAATCTCGTAGCCAGAAGGCGAAAAGAAGGTCAGCAATATCTTATATTGAGGATACTCCTCACGCACTCGCTCGATGATTGGTCGCCCCTGCTCGAACTCGCCCAGCGAGGCGACGTGCACCCACACAACCCTATCCTCTGGCGAGATACACCCAGCCATACGACGAAAAATATCCCGACGACCCTCACTCCACAACTTCGCTTTCTTATGCCACAAGGCAACCAAGCGAACAAGCCACACATAGAGCAGCAGCGCAAAATTGTATAGATATATCAATATTGTTGTAGTTTTAATATTTTGTTTTCGTCATTGCGGACTTGATCCGCAATCTCATCAAATAATTATCAATCAAGATATTAAGATTGCGGGTCAAGCCCGCAATGACGCAACTGTGACTTTAATGCACTAATAGTAATAGGCAACAAAGGTAATAAAATATATGGCAAAACCAAAATTACCACCCCCACTCCATTGCGTTTTCGATATATCTAATATCTACGCCTCCATCCTCCGCAATTTCAACTGCCACGAGGTCACACTGTACCTCGCCACGCCACGCCACACTATTTATATATAGCGTAATGGCACGCTTTAGCGCCTTTAGCTTCGCCTCATTGATAGCATACTCGGGCTCCGTGAGTGAATTTAGACGGCGTGTCTTGACCTCAACAAAGTGTAAAACTCCCATTTTTTTAGCCACAATATCAATCTCGTAGCGCCCCGAACGCCAATTCAGGTGCTCCATCATAAAGCCCCGCTGGCGCAGATACTCAACAGCCGCCCTCTCGCCACGTGCACCCGTTTGGGCAGTACTCAACTCGCAAGCCACCCCCCTACATCAAAAACGAGAGGTCATCCCCTGCCTTAACCTCGTAGGTCTGAACTCCATTTTTAAATATACGCATCGTGCGTGGACCTATGAGCTCCATCTTTGTGCCATCAACGTTAAGCATACAACCCTCTCGCAGACCAACAACCCAACGCTCGGGGTTGGCAACGATATACTCGCCAATGCGCTGTTCACGTGTCTCGCCAGCGTGCCCTTCGGCGTGTGCATCTAAGTAGTGTGGATTAATCTGGAACTTGACAGCCCCAATGGCATTAAACGAGGATGGCTCCACGATAGGCATATCGTTGGTCGTACAAATTGTCGGACAGCAGACATTACTACCTGCCGACCAGCCAACATAGGGCATACCACCCTTTAGGCGCTTTAGAATAGCCTCCATAAGCCCCTCCTCTTGCATCCTCTTTGTCAATGCGAATGTGTTACCACCACCCACACATACCGCCTGAGCTTCGGCCACTGCTGCAGCTTGATTCTCAAACTTGTGTACCGAGCGCACCGAGATGCCTATCTCAGATAGTCTTTCGGCAACTCGTCTCTCATACTCATCGTATGAGAATGTCACGGCAGCATAGGGGATGAATAGTACCTCCGTTACAGCGTTGGTTTTTAAAAATTTTTCGATTTCTCCGAGTGGATAACGCAAGTACTCCTCACCTGCATTGGTAGAATTTGATATTAAAAGTAACTTCATAACCTCTTTATTTTAAATTAATTAGTGTTGTTTTGTGCTAAATGTCTAAATTATTGTCAATAAAAAATCTCACTTTTTTGTCAAAGATAACAAAAAAAGTGTTAGCTTTGCGCAAAATTGTTCGAGAAATTGAATATAAACTATTTAAAATATTTGTTTAACTAAAAATTTAAAATTATGACAGATGTTCAATCAAAGGTTGTCGCTATTATCGTAGACAAGTTGGGTGTTAAGGAGTCTGAGGTTGTGCCTACAGCGAGCTTCACAAACCACTTGGGTGCCGATTCACTTGACACTGTAGAGCTTATTATGGAGTTCGAGAAGGCTTTCGATATTCAGATTCCAGATGAGGATGCAGAGAAGATTGCAACCGTAGGTGACGCTATCTCATACATTGAGGCGAACCAAAAATAGAGAATAAAATCAGCTTTCTAAGGGGCTATCCGTGCTTTGGGTAGCCCCTTAAAGTTAGAAAGTGGGTAACGAAAAAACACTGCGAGAAGTGAGTTTGGTCTTATTTTTAAGTCTTTAGCACAAAGCAGTAGGAAGCTCACACACAAAAAACAAAATATATTTCACAACACATAAGCCTTAAATTTATGTCACAGAGAAGAGTAGTAGTTACGGGTATTGGAACAATCAATCCACTCGGAAATAGCATTGAGGAGTATTTCTCAAATCTTGAAAAGGGTGTAAGCGGCGCAGCGCCAATCACACGCTTTGATTGCGAAAAATTTAAGACCAAATTTGCTTGTGAACTCAAGGGCTATGACCCTGCAGATCACTTCGACCGCAAGGAGGTACGCAAATATGACCCATACACACAGTACGCTTTGATAGCATCCACACAAGCCGTTGATGATGCAGGTTTCGATTTTGAAAAAATCGATTTAGAGCAGGTCGGTGTTATCTGGTGCTCAGGTATTGGAGGTCTAAAATCCTTCTTCGATGAGTGTATCGGATATGCTGAAGGTGGTATGACACCACGCTTTAGCCCATTTTTCATTCCACGAATGATTGCAGATATTGCAGCTGGATTTATCGCTATGAAGTATGGCTTTATGGGCCCCAACTACTGCGTTGTTTCGGCTTGTGCATCGGCAAATCACGGAATGATTGACGCCTTGAACACCATCCGTTATGGCAAGGCTGATGTAATGGTTGTTGGCGGTTCGGAGGCGGCAATCAATGAGCCCGGAGTTGGAGGTTTCAACTCAATGCAGGCGCTATCAACACGCAACGACGACCCACAGCGTGCCTCACGTCCATTCGATGCCGATCGTGATGGTTTCGTGATGGGCGAGGGTGCGGGAGCTCTTATCTTCGAGGAGTATGAGCACGCCGTAGCTCGTGGCGCAAAGATATACTGTGAGGTAGTTGGTGGAGGGTGCTCTGCCGATGCATACCACTTCACATCACCACACCCAGAGGGTAAGGGTGCTATCAAGTCGATGCGTGATGCAATTAAGGATGCAGGCATCTCGGCCGACGAGATTGACTATGTAAACGTTCACGGAACATCGACACCTGCGGGTGATTTACCCGAACTAAAGGCTGTGGCTGAGGTTCTTGGCGATAACGTCTACAAGGCTAATATCTCGGCTACAAAGTCGATGACAGGCCACCTTTTGGGAGCCGCAGCGGCTATTGAGGCTTTGGCTTGTATCTTCGCAATCACTAAGGAGACCATTCCGCCAACAATAAACTGTGAGAATGTAGATCCAGAGATTGACCCAAAACTAAACCTAACATTGGGCAGAGCTCAAAAGCGTGAGGTTCGTTGCGCACTAAGCAACACGTTCGGTTTTGGTGGTCACAACTCGACTGTCATATTCCGCAAAATATAATATTTAACGTGGTTTTTGACTACCTTTTGCGTCCATTACGTTGTCGTTATGGCGCCGACAAAGAGCACTATAGAGTAATACGAGATATTTTTGGCTTCACACCCGACAATATCGAACTATATAAGCTGGCCTTGATTCATAGGTCAGCCTCTTTGGTTATAGAGGGTGGCCAAACGCTTAACAATGAGCGCTTAGAGTTTTTGGGCGACTCGGTTATCTCGACCGTTACGTCGGACTATATATACATAGAGTACCCCACTAAGGATGAGGGTTTTATGACCAAGTTGCGCTCAAAAATTGTATCTCGACAATCGCTCAACGCCTTAGCCGTAGAGTTGGGTCTGGATGGTGTCGTGATATACAACAAGGCGGTCAATAGCTCTCAAAAACACCTCTATGGTGACGCCTTCGAGGCGATGATCGGAGCGATATATTTGGATAAGGGGTATGATTTTGTCAATCGTCTGTTAATCAACGATATATTCCCTAATCACTTGGATTTGGAGCAGCTGCAAAGTGTCGAGCAGGACTTCAAGAGCCGCCTAATTGAGTGGGGGCAGAAGAATCGTCACAGAGTCAATTTTGAGACCCGCAATGAACACACTCCAAAGAGTAACACCCAAACCTTCTACTGCACCGTTACAGTTGATGATATTGAGATGGGGCACGGTCAGGGAGCATCTAAAAAAGAGGCTGAGCAGCAGGCGGCATTCTCCGTGTCAGAGTATATGAGCGATGAGCAGTGCGCTACCCTACTCGACAGAGTCGATAAACTTACTCGATAGCCACAATGAGCAGCGTAACAGACAAACTAAAGGCGAGGGGGGCGGCATCACTTAGCGATGCTGAGCTACTTACGCTACTGCTTGACGATGAGGCGCTTGCAAACAATCTTTTGACACACTACAACCACTCACTCACGGCACTTTCGTCTGAGAGCGAGGCACGCCTTCGTATGGTCGAGGCTCTGGGGTTAAAGCGGGCTCGAACACTACTCTTATCCGCCGAATTTGGGCGCCGTGTTGCGATTGGACAAGGCGAGCAGATGCAGAGCATATCGACCAGCGAGGATGTCATCAAAATCTTCAAACCGCAGTTAGAACACCTCTCACACGAGGAGTGCTGGGCGGTCTATCTAAGCTCGGCAAACCGCATTTTGGAGCGCCAAATGTTGAGTCAAGGGGGCATTAATAGTACCGTTGTTGATCACCGTTTGGTCATCAAACGTGCCTTAGAGCTCTTTGCCACACAGATTATCTTGGTGCACAACCACCCATCGGGCAGCGCTGAGGCGAGCGAAAAGGATATTGCCCTAACCGAGCGTATCCAAAAGGCAGCCGCTCTGTTCGATATACGCATCTTAGACCATATCATCATCTCACGTGAGGGGAGTCTGTCGTTTCTGTGTGAGAGGTTGCTAAAATAGGGGGTTGGATAGAGAAACCATCTTCACCCTTTTACCCCTTCGCCTGCTAATTGAAGAGGCAAAAAAGGGCACAATACCCCATAATCGCATAAATTTATTCTCAATAGGCAGCAAAATTCGCAATTATTTTGTATTTTTGTCGTTCGGATAATAATGTAAAAATTAGATATATGACACAAGAGGAGCTTTTCAAAAAGTTGGTATCGCACTGTAAGGAGTACGGTTTTGTATTTGCATCGAGCGAGATTTATGATGGACTTGGCGCTGTGTATGACTATGGTCAGAATGGCGTCGAGCTGAAGAATAACATCAAACGCTACTGGTGGGATTCGATGGTTAAGATGCACGAGAATATTGTCGGCTTGGATGCTGCGATATTTATGCACCCACGCACGTGGGAGGCATCGGGGCACGTTGGGGCGTTCAACGACCCACTAATCGACAACAAAGACTCGAAGAAGCGCTACCGTGCCGATGTTCTAATCGAGGATTGGATGGCAAAGCAGGATGAGAAGGTGACAAAGGAGGTTGAGAAGGCTCGCAAGCGCTTTGCCGACTCATTCGACGAAGAGCAATTCCGCACGACCTCGCCCCGAGTAGCTGAGATTTTGGCTAAGAAGCAGGCGGTGCACGATAGATTTGCGGAGGCCTTAAACTCATCGAATCTGGAGGAGTTGCGCCAAATAATTATCGACTGCGAGATTGCGTGCCCAATTTCGGGGACTCGCAACTGGACAGATGTGCGCCAGTTCAATCTGATGTTCTCAACACAGATGGGTGCTACATCTGAAGGGGCAAATACAATCTACTTGCGTCCCGAGACGGCTCAAGGTATCTTTGTGAACTTCCTAAATGTTCAGAAGAGCGGCCGTATGAAGCTCCCGTTTGGTATTGCGCAGATTGGTAAGGCGTTCCGCAACGAGATTGTGGCACGACAGTTTATCTTCCGTATGCGTGAGTTCGAGCAGATGGAGATGCAGTTCTTCGTTCGTCCGGGCGAGGAGATGCAGTGGTGGACTACGTGGCGTGATACACGTATGAAGTGGCACCGTGCCTTAGGTTTTGGCGATGATAACTACCGCTACCACAACCACGAGAAGCTGGCGCACTACGCAAATGCCGCTGCCGATATTGAGTATAAGTTCCCATTTGGGTTCAAAGAGGTTGAGGGTATCCACTCACGCACCGACTTTGACTTGGGTAGCCACCAAAAGTTCTCGGGCAAGAAACTACAATATTTCGACCCCGAAACGGGCACAAACTACGTACCTTATGTTGTCGAAACCTCGATTGGAGTGGACCGTATGTTCCTTCAGGTTATGTCGGCATCATATTGCGAAGAGGTAGTTGAGGGTGGCGATAGCCGTGTTGTTTTGAAGCTCCCTGCAGCTCTTGCACCAACTAAGGTGGCAATTTTGCCGCTGGTTAAGAAGGATGGTATGCCTGAGGTGGCACGCAAGATTGTCGATATGTTAAAGTTCGACCACGTTGTGAGCTACGATGAGAAGGACTCGGTGGGCAAGCGCTACCGCCGCCAAGATGCCATTGGAACGCCACTCTGCATCACTGTCGATGGTCAGACTTTGGAGGATAACACCGTTACGGTACGCTTCCGTGACACGATGCAGCAGGAGCGCATCGCAATCGATGCCCTGCCAGCATTGGTTCAGAAGGAGTGTTCGTTCAACGAGCTATTGAAGAAGTTAGTCTAATCGTGGGGCGTATCCTTGCCATCGATTACGGCACCAAACGCACCGGAATAGCGGTTTCAGACCCCTTGCAACTTATTGCAGGGGCTTTGGACACCATCCCCACCAAAGAGCTTGAGAAGTGGCTTTTGGAGTATTGCCAAAAGGAGATGGTCGATACAATCGTTGTGGGCAAGCCCACACAGATGGATGGCTCGCCATCCGAGACGTGGCGATTTATCGAACCTTTGGTGGCACGACTTCGCAAGGCGCACCCCGACAAGCAGATTGCACTGCACGATGAGCGATTTACATCGGTGATGGCGCAACGGGTTATTTTAGAGAGTGGCATCGGCAAGTTAGCACGCCGTGATAAGGCATTAGTTGATAAGGTATCTGCAACCATTATTTTGCAGAGTTATATGGAGTTTACAAGATGATATACCCAATAGTTGTATATGGCGCAGAGGCACTTCGCCGTGATGTTGCCCCTTTAACACCCCAATTTGAGGGTCTAAAGGAGTTAATCGAGAATATGTTTTTGACCCTCACAGATGCTGAGGGCGTAGGTCTTGCTGCGCCGCAAATTGGCAAGAGCATATCCCTATTTATTGTCGATTGCACGGCGTGGGCAGATGACGATCCGGAGTGTGTAGATTATAAAAAGGCATTCCTAAATGCCGAAATTTATGAGTTCTCGGATGAAAAGGCGACCTACAGCGAGGGTTGCCTATCGGTTCCCGGCATCAATGGCGATGTTGAGCGCTCGGTAAGCATCAAGATGCGCTATATGGATGAGAATTTTGTCGCTCACGACGAAGAGTTCACAGGTCTAAAGGCGTGGGTCATCCAGCACGAATATGACCATCTAAAGGGCGTTGTATTCACAGATAGGCTCTCGGCACTGCGCCGCAACCTTATCAAGGGTAAGCTCACAAACATCTCAAAGGGCAAATATCGCTGCCACTACAAGACACGATAGGGCTACAACCCCGCTATCTTATTGCGAATGGCATAGAGGGGGCGATAGGGTTATAGCTCCACTATCTTGTTGCGAATGGCATAGACGACAAGGCTCGCTGTATTTTTACAGCCACTCTTCTCCAAAATGTTGGCACGATGCTTATCCACCGTGCGCTTTGAGATAAAGAGCTCATCGGCAATCTCTTGATTCGACAAACCCTGACACACGGCAAATAGTATCTCACGTTCACGCACCGAGAGCTCATCGCAGGCAAACTCCTCACTACGGCGTATACGCCCACTGATTGATTGCAGTAGCGAGTGAGAGAAGTAGCTACCACCCCCCATAACAGAGTCGATAGCCTCTAAGAGCTCATCGATTGTGGAGTCCTTGAGCAAAAACCCTCGTGCGCCAGCCTCAACCATCTGCGTGTAGTAGCTCTCTTCGCCAAACATCGAGAGGGTTATAACCCTTAAATCGGGATTTTCAGCGACAGATAGCTGTGTAGTCTCGGCACCATTTAGCCCCCCCATCGAGAAGTCCATAAAGACCAGATCAACATCAACACTCTTGACTTTTGTCAAAAACTCCTCGCCACTCGAAGCCTCCAAGACGATGCTATGGCCACCATACTGCTCCAAAAGCCCCTTCAATCCCCCACGAAAGAGGGTGTGGTCATCAACCAACGCTATCCTAAAACCCATCTCTAATTACGCTTGTTTTGTTCATCACTATCCAACGAAATACGCACAACAGCTCTCATACCCTTACCCTTCGAGCTGGTAATATCGAAATGCCCCCCAAGAGAGTTCACCCTTGACGACATATTCGATAGCCCCATACCGCAATCCATCAACGCCTTAGGGTTAAACCCCTTGCCATTGTCGGTGTAATCCAATGAGAGTATGCCCCCGTTATTGGAAAGCGATAGATTGATTACGCTGCACTCAGAGTGCTTTAGCGAATTATTAATCAACTCGCACACAACACGATACAAAATAACCTCAACATCAGTATTGTAGCGCTCTGCCTTTAAGTTGGTCGTAAACCTAATATTTATATTGTGCATCGCTATGCAGCGCTCCACGAAGCTCTGCACGGCACGTGCCAACCCAAAGTCGTTGAGTAGGTGTGGCGATAGATTGTTGGAAATCTCACGCAACGAGCGTATCGCCTCATCGATAACATACGAGGTGTTTTTAATAATCTCCAGCTGTTCGGGCGTGGCACTCGATTCACGTGAGAGTGCCGAAATCGAGATTTTTGCCGATGATAGCAGCGGGCCTAAACCATCGTGTAGCTCCTTCGAGTAGCGAGAACGCCCACGCTCTTCGGCACGTAGCACGGCTGTCAAGATACGTCTATTGAGTAGCTGTCGCTGTCGATTCAGTCGCTCGACATAGTTAAATAACTTGTTTAGATATATTACGCCAATCGACAAGCAGACACTCACGACAATACCCAAATAGGCGAACCACCATCGTGAGATAAAATCGACCTCGCACACCACCAAAAGCTCCATCAATCGCTCCATTGAGAGGAGCGAAAACCCCACAATTAGGAGTATCCACGTAGCGTTGTACTTTGTGGTACGAGCCAGACGCAGTGCATAGATTGTCGCCATCGTCTGGATGAGTATCGTGATAACTAAGAGTGCCTTAAACAACATATTCTGCCTGTTTTAGCGTAAAGTTACAAAAAAATTTCTAAATTCCTAACCTCTATCCAACCCTTTTAGGTTCTGCAACTGCTCATAATCGGTCATATCGACCTGAATGGGCACAACGCTCACATATCCAGCCTCCAAGAGTGCCACGTCAGCATCATCGGCATCGGGCTCGGTGTTGATGAATGCACCCGTGAGCCAGAAATATGATCTGCCACGTGGGTCTTTGTTGTGGTGAAACTCCTCACGCCAATAACCTCTGTTTTGGCGCACTACTCGCACACCCTTTATCTCATCTGCAGGCAGTGCAGGGATATTGACATTCAGACACATAGGCATTGATGCCTTAGATGCAAAAACGCCCTCAATAATCTCTCTACAAAACCCTTTTGCCGCCTCAAAATCGGCATCCAAGCTGTGGTCATCCAGCGAAAAGCCGATAGATGGGCAGTTGTAGAAGCTACCCTCAATGGCAGCCCCCATAGTGCCCGAGTAGAGGACATTCACTCCAGCATTCGAACCGTGATTAATGCCCGAGATGACCATATCGACACGCTCCTCCAACAAAAGGTGGTCCAACGCCATCTTGACACAATCTACGGGCGTACCCGAGAATGAGTAGATCTGCACTCCGTCACTCTCCCGCTCGAGTTTAAGGTATAGAGGGTCGTAGACCGTAATTGCGTGGCTCATCCCCGTTCTGTTACTATCGGGAGCCACCACTACGACACGTCCAAACTCACGTGCTACCTCAACTATCGCCTTGATACCTTTAGCTTTATAGCCATCATCATTTGTTATGAATATTAATCTCTCGCTCATTTTTTTAGATATTTACCTGCAAAGATAGCAATATTTAGCACTTTCTCGAGATATTTTTTGTTTGATTTATGCTAAATTAAATTTTTATTGTATATTTGCACACCTTTATAGGCGTATATCAACCTCTTTCATTGGGTGGCTGGTGGCGATAAAAGGCTGTTTTACAGTGGATTGCGGTGTTATACTGTGGTCTATTGTGGTTTGTCAGCTTTAAAGATTATGAGCACTGTAGCTCGTATGGTAGCCTCCTCACAGCGGGAATGTTGAGTGCGAAACGTAAAATTTTTACAACAATGAACAAAGATTCAATCATCAAGCTCATCAACGAGCAGATGTGGACAAAGACAGATGCCGAGATTCCAGAATTCAAGGCAGGAGATACTATCACAGTATCTTACAAGATCATCGAGGGTAGCAAAGAGCGTGTTCAGAGCTTCCGTGGTGTAGTTATTCAGATTAAGGGTTCGGGCAAGACCAAGATGTTTACCATCCGTAAGATCTCTAACGGAGTAGGCGTTGAGCGTATCTTCCCACTCTACTCACCACACATCGACAAGATCGAGGTTAATAAGGTTGGTGTTGTACGTCGTGCACGTATCTACTACCTACGCAAGCTCACAGGTAAGAAGGCTCGCATCAAGGAGAAGCGTTTCCACGCCCCCAAGAAAGAGGCTAAGGCTTAATTCTGGGCTAAGCGAGGGGCCTGACTTTTGGGCTAAGAGGCTCAATTTGGGACTAATAGCAGAGTTAGGCGCCAACAGTAGCAAGGACTTGACTATTCAAGTTTATGCAAAGATAAAGGACAATCCAAATGGATTGTCCTTTGTTTTTTTAGGGTATATCAGTTAAGTAGAGCAATAAAAGACACAAAAAAGGGCAACCCGAAGGTTGCCCAAAATGTATTAAATATCACAATGGTTATTTCTGCGGTTTCGATATAGAATCTCGCATCGAAGTGTCGGCAATAATATTCTGCATCTTATAGTAGTCCATAATGCCTAAATTGCCGTTGCGGAACGCTTCGGCCATTGCCAACGGAACCTCCGCTTCGGCAAGGATAACCTTTGCACGGGCATCTTGCGCTTTGGCCTTATTCTCCTGCTCCTGCGCTACAGCCATTGCACGGCGCTCTTCGGCCTTAGCTTGTGCGATGTTCTTGTCAGCTTCGGCTTGGTCCATTTGCAGTTGTGCACCGATATTTTTACCCACGTCAATATCGGCAATATCGATAGACAAAATCTCGAATGCCGTACCTGCATCAAGACCCTTATCCAACACCACACGTGAGATTGAGTCGGGGTTCTCCAAGACAATTTTGTGCGATGCTGCCGAGCCGATCGACGAGACGATACCCTCGCCAACACGTGCTAAGACGGTCTCCTCGCCCGCTCCACCGACCAACTGCTTGATATTGGCACGCACCGTAACACGAGCCTTTGCGATGAGCTGGATACCATCCTTTGCCACTGCAGCAACGGGTGGGGTGTTGATAACCTTCGGGTTTACAGACATCTGCACCGCCTCAAAAACATCACGACCTGCCAAATCAATTGCCGTTGCCATTTGAAAATCGAGGAAGATATTTGCCTTCTGAGCCGAGACCAGAGCGTGCACCACGTTCGACACATTACCGCCCGCCAAGAAGTGCGCCTCCAACTCATTTGGGTTGAGTTTTAGACCCGCCTTCGTGCTCTCAATCATCGACGATACGATTATTGAAGGTGGCACCTTGCGCCAGCGCATCAAGACAAGTTGCAAAAGGCTAATCTTGACCCCCGACACCAACGCCGAGAACCACAGACCCACCGGAATAAAGTAGAAAGCAATCCACAAGAGGATAAAGCCACCAAAGACGGCAGCGACAATCAATAAAATCCCTAAATCTTCCATAATAATACTATAATTTTTGTTTTACAATGACACTAAAATTCTCAAAACCCACAACCTCAACCGCCTTCCCTTCGTCGATATAGCCAGTGTGTGATTTGGCCTCATAACTTCTGCCCAAAACCTCGATTTTGCCCATAGGCGCTAAGCGAGATAAGCTCACGCCACTATCTCCCAATTTGAG
This sequence comes from uncultured Alistipes sp., assembly GCA_964370585.1. GTDB lineage: Bacteria > Bacteroidota > Bacteroidia > Bacteroidales > Rikenellaceae > Alistipes. The sequence goes on from CAYJJV010000015.1 coordinate 26,223, forward strand.
CTCTGCTTGTGGCTCCTTCATACTCGACGAGTCGATTTTGGCACTCAACGATAGCCGTTGCCACGTCTTAGAGCGCAACGAGAAGATGATAAGGGCAAGGGCGAGCAGAGCCACAATACCAGCTGTAATTGCACCACCAACAGCCCCATAGTGCTCAAAGGCGAGGTATATCGCCCCAGCATTACACAAAAAGGCACAGATACCTGCAACCGTAACGCCCGGCAACAGCACAACTTCGGCAACCAAAGCCAACATTCCCAAAACAATCAAGATGACAATAATATATAACATAGCTACAATTTTTTAGTCGGGGGCTGTTCGACACAAACGCCCCTGATAAGTTTACACACCTGCGAAGATATAAAAATTTTATTACAAACCTCTCAACTCTTCCAACTATTATGGTAATGGAGTGGTAAAAATTGGTGTTGCGCTCAACTCGTTACTCCTTTTCAGGGCTCGGCGCTGGCTCTATAGCAAGCTCGACCACCTTAATTCGCAGTGTTGAGTCGGCAGAAGCAATCTTTTGGGTAAGCGAGTCGGCTGCAGCACGGCTATCGAATGTGGATAGCAAAAAGGTCGATGCACCCGCCTTCGAGAGCTCATACTCACCACCTGCACCATCAATTACTCCACGTACGGCATCGCTCAACGAGGCAACATCATCAATCTCAATGCGCCACGCAAGGTTTACATTGTCGGGGTTTTGCGTCAAGTTATGATATACGCTATCACGCCACACAACAACCTCAGGGCGGACAAACTTGCGCTCTTTTAACACTGCCTGCGCTCTTTCTGCATCAGCCAGCGTTGCAAAACCTCCCACATAGTAGCACCACTTGCCATCTTCGTTTATGAGGTACGAGAGTGGATAGGCACCTTTGAATGTCGATGCAGCACGCTTTGTTGCGTAGGTTCCCAACAAAATACGATATATCGTGCCGTGCTTATAGACTTTACACTCTGGGATAGGATTTTTGTATGTATATTGCGGCTGAGCGGGGAAGCTAATTGTGTCGTATTGAATAAAGTAGCGCCTCTGAATAGATAGCTTAGGTAGGCGATACTCAAACTGCGAGAGTTGCATACGCACACCCCGCAACGAGTCATAGGCTTCAGTCAATTTGAGCTCCGAAGCCACGTCGAGTTCAAAATCGACAATCAACGCTTTGCGAATGGCGTAGTTTAGCAACACATCGGATGAATAAGCGCCTCTGTACGCCTCAATATCCTGCAGGGCAGCAGCTAACTCGGTCTCCTGCTTGATTAGCACCTGCTCACGCCCCAGCTTATCGAGTATATAGCTATATGCATAGCTCTTTTCGTCAAAGGTGCGCTCCCAACTCATATTCAAGCTCTCGGCAATCGATATGTTTTGTAGCTGAAGCGAGTCGAAGGTGCGATATATATCTGTGGCATCCTGCTCGTTTGTCGCTTCGTTATATGACACTACCAACTGTTTGATATTTTGATAGTTTTGAATATATGCATTGGCATACTCATCACTCTCAACATCGGTACTTTGAGCCTCTAAGAGTGCTCGCAGCTCCTCATCCGAGAGTTCACCTCTCAAGGCATCGTTATGGAGCAGATAGCGTGATGTGGTTATCTTGGGTGCTGACTCTTGCTCTTTAGTGGTGTCGATTTCTATCTGTGCGGGAGAGTTTAGACTCGCCAAGACCCACTCCTGCTCAATGGTGTTGATCTGATCCACCAAGAGCCCCTTTGCGCCCCGAATATCGAAAATTTGCTGCTCTAATAGCAAAATCGTATCTGCCAACTCACGGCGTGAGGGTGTTCTGGTGTCGGATAGCGCCGTGCGAATTGTAGATATGCGTCGGGCGATTGAGTCCTCACGCAACTGCAAAATTGCCTCATCCTGCAGTAGTGACATATAGACCTCGTTGCTCTCCAAGCCCGCAATTCGACTCTGCACCTGGGGTTGTTGCGTGCGAGCCGAAGCCACCGTCAAGGCGACAAAGATGGCTACAAAGAGCGACATAACAAATATTTTCTTACCTACTACTTCCACCATTTTATAAAAAAGAGTTGTATCAAACCAAAAATTTCTAAACGACCCAACAGCATCAGAAGTGAGTTGGAGAGTTTAAATGTAGAGGGCAACGAGGAGTAGTTCTCCATCGAGCCAACACTGCCAAAACCGGGCCCTACGTTACCAATCGAGGCTATTGCACCTGTAAAACTTGTGGTCAGGTCCAATCCAATAAGTGTTCCAACAATCGACCCGAGAAGTATAAACATCAAATAGGTGACAATAAATATCATCACTGCACTCAGCGCTTCGCCCTCCTGCACAATACCATCAAGGCGAATTCTAATCACCGCATTTGGGTGTTGCTGCTGTCGCAAGCGAGCACGCAACATCTTGGCTGCCAAAACCATACGATTAACCTTTATGCCTCCTGCCGTCGAACCTGCACACGAACAGACTATCGACCCAAAGATAAGCAATAGTATAGCAAACGAAGACCAAAGATTGCTATCGGCCGTAGCAAAACCTGTCGTTGTGACTAACGATATGAACTGAAACATTCCATACCTAAAGGCTGAGGTTACGGTCGGATATATATCTGTAAAGTATAGACTTGCGGCGATCAGAACGCCACCCAGTGCGATAAAACCTAAGTAGTAGCGTGTAACCTCTGAGCGGAATATGTTGTTCCCCTTACCGGTAACTGTTGTATAAATCAATCCGAAGTGTATACCCGCCAAGACCATCGCCACAGATAAGATTGTATCAATCAAGGCGCTATCATAGAAGGCTATACTTGCATTTTTGGTCGAGAAACCGCTCGTAGCGCAGGCCGACATTGCGTGGCACAGAGCATCAAACCAGTTCATTCCTGCCATCTTCAAAAGTAGCGTTATGATGACCGTAATTCCCACATAGACAACAAGAAGTATACGCACAATAAAGCGTGTGTGGTATCGATAGTTATCCTTTGCTAAGGTCGATAGTTCGACATTCGAGAGGGTCATCTTCGAGCGCCCCATCGAGGGTAGAATCAGAAGGGCAAACATAACAACGCCCATACCGCCAATCCACGTTGTGCAGAATCGCCAAAACTGTATCCCTCGTGGCAGAGCCTCAATATCGCTCAAGATAGTCGAACCAGTGGTGGTAAAGCCCGAGACGCTCTCGAACCACGCATTGACAATGGTAAACTCGCCTCCCCAGATAAGGTATGGAAACATACCCACGCCACACGCCAAGACCCACGCCCCAACCACGATACAGAAGCCCTCTTTATTGTTAATCTGCTCACGTTTATCGACAAAAATAAGGGGAAAAGTACCTAAAAGCAGTGTCAAGAGCGATGAAAGCAGTAGAGGATAGAATGATGAATCTCGCCCCGAGAGGAGCGCTACGCCAGCCGAGAGCAGCATAAAGCCTGCGATGAATATCATCACAAAGCCCACATATCGCAACACCACCTCTAAACGCATACGGCCTACAATTTTGATCTACTCTTCACACCCGAGATGACACTCTCGATACGCTCCTTTATCTCCAACAGCTCATCCTTTAGTTCACCCTTTACGTTGAACGGGATATGGAAGGTCAGATAATCTTTCAACGCTCTATTTATGCGAATTATCGGATTTACGCACTGTGTACGCATAAAATAGAAGAGCACCAAAACGATGGCTATCATCACTCCCAGCGATATTAGGACTGGTGTCACAGCTCGATATGCGTTCTTTTGCATCTGCTCGGCACGTGGCGCTAAGGAGCTCTGTGTAGAGGTCATATAGCTCTTCACGGCCGAAGTCAAACGACGATACGTATCCTCGTATTGTGTTGTGTACCATCTATTTCCTATCGTATCTAATCGCTCAAAATCCAAGTGGTTGAGAATTTCACGATAGCCAAAGGCGAGGTAGTTATCGGTCAATGTTCGCATCTGTTGAGTGGCGTTCGAGAGCGAATCCAAGAGGCTCTTATCGATAGCCTCAGCCTCAGCCACTCGAAGCGTCTGCTCCAAGCGATCCATATTGGCTCGACAGATACTATCGTAGCTAATGTCGTTAAACACAGCGATATGTATAAGGGCTACATTCTGCTCGTGGGCAGCATCCAACATCTCCTTTGCCAACTCAATATTTCGTTGTGATGCCTTTAAAATATCCTCTGTATCTCGGCTCAAGTGGCTCAACTCGAAGAGCGACACCATACCTGAGAAGAATAGCAAACAGACGATGCTCAAAAAACCAACACTCACTCTTTTACCTAATCCGGTCATCCTTTTCTCTCTTTATATTAGTGCAAATATAACAATTAATCTTGAAACTCAGCTAACAATTCGCCATTTTCATCAACACTTACCAATTTAACCCTACAAATTGTATTTACACGTGCGGCATCATAGGGGGCACGAACACGGCGATATGTTGGTGTGAAGCCAAACATATACCCATCTTTACGTGTACTCTCGAAGAGCACTTCATCTATCTGCCCCACCGCCTCAGCGCAGAAGCTATGGTGAAGCTGTGAGCTAAGCTCCTCAAGGCGCTTCACTCGCTCTGATGCCACTTGTGGCGAGACCTTATCGGGGAGTTGTGCTGCAGGCGCTGCCTCACGCTCCGAGAAGGGGAAGATATGTAGGTATGTCGCCTTTAAGTCGGAGAGCAGATTGTATGTAGCCACGAAATCCTCCTCGCTCTCAGATGGAAAGCCCACAATCACATCAACGCCAATAAATGCATTGGGCATCGAACGCCTTACCGAAGCTATGCGCTCGGCAAATTGTGATGAGTTGTATCGGCGGCGCATTAGTCCCAAAATGCGGTCTGAACCACTCTGCAGAGGGATATGAAAGTGTGGCTGAAACTTTTTGCTCGCAGCACAGAACTCAATAATCTCGTCAGTCAAGAGGTTAGGTTCGATGGATGATATTCGGTATCTATCGATGCCCTCAACGCCATCCAAAGCACGCAGCAAATCGATAAAGCTCTCCCCCGTTGTGCGCCCAAAATCGCCAGTATTGATGCCCGTGATGACAATCTCACGCTGCCCCGCTTGAGCAATGCTCTGCGCCTGAGTGACAATCTCCGAGATGGGGATGTTGCGTGAGTGGCCACGTGCATAGTGTATCGTGCAGTAGGAGCACTTGTAATCGCACCCCTCCTGTACCTTCAGAAAGGCACGTGTGCGATCGCCCGTTGAGAAGGCGGCAAAAAACGAGCGCAAAGAGTCTGTATCGCAACTTGTAACCTGTGCCGTCCCCTTCTTTGAGAGATTAGCCACACGCTCAAAGAGCTCCCCCTTATCATTATTGCTCAAGACCAAATCGACACCCTCAATGGCGGCTATTTCGTTGGCACGAAGTTGTGCGTAACACCCCGTGACAGCGATAATTGCTTGTGGCATACGACGATGCAGTTTGCGTATTAGATTACGGCACTTCTTGTCGGCGCTCTCGGTTACCGAACAGCTATTTATGACACAAATATCCGCCTCGTGCGAGGGTGGGACACGCAAGAAACCTCCCGCTTCGAATTGGCGTGCGAGGGTCGAGCTCTCCGAGAAGTTGAGCTTACATCCCAATGTGTGAAAACTTACTCTACGTGGTTGCATATTGCGATAAAAATGGGGTTTTATGGTGCGAAATTATTAGTGATGCGTTAAAATTCCAACCTCGTCATTGCGGGCTTGACCCGCAATCTCAATACTCTAATTGTTAGCTCTTTTTATGAGATTGCGGGTCAAGCCCGCAATGACGAAAACTGAATTTTACAATCAAATCATTTACTACAAACAACTACACAAGTCGCTATTAATCATCGTATTATACAAATAAAATAAAACTTAACGCATCACTAATGGTGCGAAATTACAAATTTCAATTTAATTTTAGTAAATTTGCGCATAAATTTTAATGTGACCTAATAGCGACAACGTGGATTTTTTCAGTGACGTTTTTCAATATGGCTATCTGCTAAACGCCTTCATCGCCTGCCTACTTTCGGGTGTGGTGTGCGGAGTTGTGGGTTGTTATGTTGTGGCTCGTCGGATGGTATTTCTATCGGGAGGCATCACCCACGCCTCGTTCGGAGGGTTGGGCATCGCCTTCTATCTTGGCGCCAACCCAATCATTGGAGCCCTCATTTTTGCAGTGCTCTCGGCTTTGGGTATCGAGCGAGCCAGCTACAAAGGTTATATGCGTGAGGACTCCGCCATCGGTATCGTCTGGTCGGTAGGTATGGCCATTGGCGCTATCGCAATGGCGATGCGTGAGGGCTACACCTCAGGCGAACTGGAGGCATATCTATTCGGGTCAATAATCACCGTAACCCAGCAAGATGTGCTTTGGCTGGGGATTCTGACCCTTCTGATTGTTACAGGCGCTGTGTTGTGGCTACGCCCAATAATGTATGTGGCGTTCGATGCTACGTTCGCCCAGAGCAAAGGCATACCCACACGCCTTATCGCCTACGCTATGTCGGCAATCATAGCCATAACAATCGTCTTATCGATACGCACGATGGGGATTGTGCTGCTCATTTCGCTACTTACGCTCCCCGTTGTGATTGTCAATACGCTATCCAAAAATTTCCATACGTGGGTCATCTCAGCCCCTATTGTGGCAATATTTGGCAACATTGTTGGGTTGGCACTTAGCTACAATTTTGAGATTCCGCCGGGTGCCTCAATAATATTTACGCTGGTTTTAACGCTTATTGTAGTAAAAGTGTTATCTTTGCTCACTGCAAAGTAGATATTACTTGAATGAAAACGATACATAAACTCCTTCTAAAGTCATACTTAGGACCTATGATCCTAACCTTTTTCATCGTTATGTTTGTGCTAATGATGAATATCGTGTGGCGTTATATCGACGAGTTGGTGGGTAAGGGTCTAAGCGCAGGCATCATCATCGAGCTGATGTCCTACTTTATGGCAAACTTAATCCCGATGGGTCTGCCGTTGGCGATGCTCTTGGCGGCGATTATGACGATGGGTAATCTGGGTGAGAATTACGAGCTACTGGCGATGAAGTCGGCAGGTATGTCGCTCATACGCATCACAAAGCCCTTGATTATCATTGTGAGTGTAATATCTGTTGGTAGCTTCTTTGTTGGTAATAACTTAGTACCGATGGCCAACAAGAAGATATACAGTATAATGTATGATATACGCCAGCAGAAGCCCGATTTGGAGTTCCAAGATGGGCTCTTTTTCAACGGCATCGATAATATGTCTATCCGTGTCGATAGCCAAGACCCCCAAACGCACCTTCTGAAGAATGTCTTGATATATGACAACCGTTCGATGACGGGCGATATGAACACTGTGGTTGCCGATTCGGGCTATATTCGCCTATCTGACGACAAGCGCTATTTGATGGTCACACTCTACAATGGCGAGGCCTATGAGCAGACCCGAAACCACAAATGGTACAACGAGAACTCGCTGAGCCACCGCAAATTCGATATTCAGGAGCAGATTATTCCGATGTCGGGCTTTGCGATGGAGCGTACGGATGAGGATCAATTCTCGAACAGCCAGACCAAGACAATAGTTGAACTGCAATCGACCATCGACTCGCTGGAACTGTTGGTAAACTCGGCTATGGCACGCTCATACGAGCCACTGCTAAAGGAGCAGATATTTGTGCACGACAATACGGTTCTGCCACTACCCGACTCGCTAAAAATCGACAAAAGTGAGTTTCGAGATAACCTACTTATCGACTCTTTGGGCTCGCTCTCGACACGAGATATGAACAAGATTTTGAACCGAGCACGCTCTGTGGCGAAGAACTCACGTAATATGTTTTCGTTTGATGAAGATAGCGCTAAGTTCTCACTCAACCAACTATATCGTAGTAAGTTAGAGTGGCACAAGAAGGTGTCGTTACCCGTCTCGATACTAATCTTTTTTCTAATCGGTGCACCACTTGGAGCGATTATCCGTAAGGGAGGTCTGGGGCTACCAGTTGTGGTGTCGGTCATATTCTTTGTCATCTACTACATCATCTCCATAACGGGCGAAAAGCTCGCCAAAGAGGGTAACTGGGAGGCTGTCTATGGGGCGTGGCTATCGACCTTTGTGCTCACACCCATCGCCATCTATCTAACATACAAGGCGACCAACGACTCGTCACTATTGGATACCGATTGGTATATCGAGCGACTAAAGCGCCTCAAAGCACTTTTTAAACGCAATAAAAAACAAAAAACAGAATAAAATATGGTAAAGAGTAGCATTCTCAACAGCATTGAAGAGGCAATCGAAGATTTCAAGGCTGGACGCATTGTAATCATTGTCGATGACGAGGATCGTGAAAATGAGGGCGATTTTGTTGTCGCTGCCGAGAAGATAACCCCCGAAATTGTGAACTTTATGTTAAAAGAGGGGCGTGGAGTTCTCTGTGTGCCGGTCCCCGAAGAGCGCTGTAAAGAGTTAGAGCTCAATATGATGGAGCCCAACAACACATCTGTTTTGGGTACTCCCTTCACGGTCACCGTAGACCTCATAGGCGATGGGTGCACAACTGGCGTCTCGATACACGATCGTGCCGCTACAATACGTGCCATTGCCGACCCTGCGACAAAACCATCACAGTTGGGTCGTCCGGGACACATCAACCCCTTGAGAGCACGTGAGAAGGGTGTTCTTCGCCGTCCGGGTCACACCGAAGCGGCGGTGGATTTGGCTCGCTTGGCGGGGCTGCAACCAGTTGGTGCGTTGATCGAAATTATGAACGAGGATGGTTCGATGGCACGCCTGCCTGAACTGCTGCAGATGGCCGAGCGTTTCGATATGAAGATTATATCCATAGCCGACCTAATTGCCTACCGCCTACGTGAGGAGAGCATCGTTGAGCGTGGCGAGACTATCCTTCTGCCAACCCAGTGGGGCGACTTTATGATGACCCCCTTCAAGCAGAAAAATGGTGGTATAGAGCACGTTGCCCTAACAAAGGGGGAGTGGGCAGAGGATGAGTCGGTCTTGGTTCGTGTGCACTCTTCGTGCGTTACGGGCGATATATTCGGCTCGTATCGTTGCGACTGTGGCGACCAACTACACTCGGCAATGCAGCGCATACAAAAGGAGGGTAAAGGTGCAATTCTGTACCTCAACCAAGAGGGGCGTGGCATAGGACTCATAAATAAAATACACGCCTACAAACTCCAAGATGAGGGCCTTGATACGGTCGATGCCAACGTGGTTTTGGGTTTTCAGCCCGACGAGCGTGACTATGGCGTTGGGGCGAGCATCCTGCGTGAGATTGGCGTTCGCAAGATGCGCCTTATGACCAACAACCCACAAAAGCGTGTTGGGTTGGAGGGTTACGACTTGACCATCGATGAGATTGTCCCCATTGTCATTGCACCAAACGAGCACAACGAACGATACCTTCGCACCAAAGAGCTTAGGATGGAGCATAAATTGGGGTTGAAATAGATTTAAAGCTAAGAGGTTGAGTATGAATAGAGATGCCAAATCACTACGCATAGTATTTATGGGCACCCCCGAATTTGCGGTGCCATCTCTACGTGCATTAGTTTCGGACGGCTACAACGTTGTGGGCGTTGTCACAGCGCCCGACAGAGCATCGGGGCGTGGGCAGAAGATTACGATGAGCAGTGTTAAGGTGGCGGCTTTAGAGTTGGGGATTGCAGTTCTTCAGCCCGAGAAGTTGCGTGACGAGGAGTTTATCGCTCAGTTACGAGCCTTAAAACCCGATTTGGGTATTGTTATCGCCTTTCGTATGTTGCCCGAAGTTGTTTGGGCGATGCCTTCGCTGGGGACATTCAACCTTCACGCATCGCTTCTACCACAATATCGTGGTGCTGCACCTATCAACTGGGCGATAATCAATGGCGAACAAAAGACGGGCATCACAACATTTTTCCTAAACCACGAGATAGACAAAGGGGCAATAATTGCGCAGCGTGAGGTCGAAATTGGGGCGGAAGATAGTGTTGGCACACTCTATGAGCGTTTGATGATGCTTGGCTCAAAATTGGTCGTGCAGAGCGTTGAGAGCATCGCTAAAGGGGATATTTCGCCCATCTCACAGATGCATATCGATGAGGCGACACTACGCTCGGCACCCAAAATATTCAAAGAAGATTGCCAAATTTGCTGGTCGCAAGATGGGCAAACAATCCAAAATTTTGTGCGAGGTCTATCCCCCTATCCAGCCGCTTGGTGCACACTACAAAGGGGGGATGAGGAGCCAATAAGTGCCAAAATATTCTCAGTCAAAGCGACTAAAGAGGTGCACAACTACCCCACAGGTACAATCATAAGCGACACACAATCGCCCATCAAAATCGCCTGCTCGGATGGCTGGATTGAGGTCATAGAGATACAGATTGCAGGCAAAAAACGCCTTGCAGCACGTGATTTAATACTTGGGTTTCGGGATATTGACCAATACGAGGCTCTAAAGCTAACTTCCCAATAGTATCTTAGCCTGCGAGATGGCTTGCTCTGAGATTTGCGCTCCCGATAGCATTTTTGCTATCTCCTCAATGCGCTCTGAGTCGCTTAGTAGCTTGATTGTCGAGTGCCCTGAATCCTTATAGACCACAAAGTGTGTCGAGCCCTTTGATGCCACTTGTGGCAGATGGGTAATATCGACAACCTGCATCGTTGTGGAGAGTTCGGCAATTATCTCGCCCATTGCATCGGCAATACGCCCCGAGACACCACTATCAATCTCATCAAAGATAATCGTTGGCAGAGTCATACGTCGAGCCAACATCGCCTTTATCGATAGCATCACACGTGAACGCTCACCACCCGATGCTATGCGTTCGATGCTCTGTGGGGTTGAGTTGGCGTTCGAAGAGAACAAAAATTCCACCCCATTATGCCCCGTAGGTGTTAGCTCCTGCTGTCGAAGAAGATCAACTTTGAGCGCTGCTTCAGCCATTCCTAATCGAGCAAGCGTTGCACAGCACTCCGCCTCGAAGCTATCGCAAACTGCCTTTCGCACCTCGTGCAACTCATCCGCCAGAGCTTGCGCCTCAACCTTTTCTCGCTCAACGAGTGAACGCACCAGCTCCAACTGCTCGCCATTATGAGTAATAGCACCCAAGCGCTCAATATAGTTATCACGCACCTCGATGAGCTCACTCTCACTTTGAACTCTATGTTTATGTTGCAAAGTTAGCAGAACATCCAAGCGTGTGGATAGCTTAGTTAATCGCTCAGGATCCGCCTCAATACGCTCGCTATCAGAGCCTGCAGATGCACTAACATCCTTCAACTCCTCAATCACGCTTCGCAATCTGTCGCCATACTCCTTAGCCTGAGCATAGTGTTCTCCCACCTGTAGCATAGCCCCTTCAGCGCTCTTTAGTTGCACCAAAACCCCCATCGCATCGTCATCCAAGATATTGCGAAGGAGTGTAAAATTTTCAGACAACCTATCGGCATTCTGCAAAATTGATAGCTCCTGCTCCAACTCCGCCTGCTCGCCCTCTTGCAGGTGTGCCACAGATAGCTCCTCGACTTGATAGCGCAAGAACTCCTCGTTTTGCTGCAACTCTACAGCCTCACGCTCCAATTTCGAGAGCCTACCTCTCAACTCAACATATTTTGTGTAGTGCTCTGAATACCTTGCCAATAGCTCTGAATTATTTGCCAAAGTATCTAAAGCCGATAGTCGAAACTGCTCCGAAGAGAGTATCTGATTCTGATTTTGCGAATGTATATCAATGAGCTCACGCCCCAAAATTTTCAGCGCTGAGAGCGGCACTGGCACATCATTGACAAACGAACGGCTCTTGCCCGCTGGCGTGATGATTCGTGTGATAGTTGTCTGAGGTAGATAGTCGATGTCGTGCTCGTCAAACAAAGGCTCTAAGCCCAGTGACGATATATCGAACGAGCCCTCTATTTTGCAATTTTGGGTGTTATCCTTGATTGGTGCACTCTCATTTCTATCGCCCAAAAGCAGCCCTAATGCCCCCAAGAGTATCGATTTACCAGCACCCGTCTCGCCCGTTATGATGTTTAGATTCTCATCCAACTCCATATCCAAGCGTGCGATAAGTGCATAATTCTCAACCGATAGATGGCGCAACATAGCTTCTTATTCTAAAAGTTTTTCAATTCTATCTACAATCCTGGCAGCGACATCACGTTTGGACATCAAAGGTAACTCTTCGCTCGCCTTACTATCGATAATCGTGACACGATTTGTTGCAACACGCAGACCCGCCTCAGGGTCACGTAACGAGTTTAGAACTATAAAATCTAAATTTTTGCTTGAAAGTTTTTTACAGGCATTCTGCATCAAATCATCGCTCTCTAAAGCAAAACCCACCAGCACCCTATCGCCCTTCACAGCGCCCAACTCGGCGGCAATATCTCGGGTACGACTCAAAGAGATTGATAGATCTCCATCCCCCTTTTTAATCTTCTTGTCCGATACCGATTTTGGGGTGTAGTCCGCCACCGCTGCACACATAACAGCACCATCGGATGAGTCAAACGCCTTGACAGATGCCTCGTACATCTCTTGTGCCGACAAAATATCGACACGCCTAACACCCTTAGGCACAGCCAACTCTGTGCGCCCACTAACTAACGTCACATCAGCTCCACGCTCGGCCAACACTTCAGCTATCGAGTAGCCCATCTTGCCCGTAGAGTGGTTTGAGATAAAGCGCACGGGGTCTATCGCCTCGATAGTCGCCCCAGCTGTTACAAGGATTTTTTTACCCGTTAGAGTTTTTTTTTTCGAGTCTTCGCCTGCAAACAGATCGTTTAGAAAGGCTGCAATCTCTTCAGGCTCAGCCATACGACCCTTACCCACAAGACCCGATGCCAACTCGCCCGACGCAGGCTCAACGAAGTGCACCCCATCCTTCGCCAAAGCATCCATATTGCGCTTTGTTGTGGGGTGTGTGAACATATCCAAATCCATAGCTGGCGCAACAACAACGGGAGCACGTGAGGATAGATATGTTGTCAAGAGTAGATTATCGGCAACACCCGTTGCCATCTTGCCCATCGTATTTGCCGTTACGGGAGCTATCAGGTAGCAATCCGCCCATTCAGATAGCGATACGTGGGAGTTCCACTCCCCATTTTCGGGGTTGAAGAAATCAACAAGGATGGGATTTTTTGATAGTGTCGCCATCGTGAGCGGCGATATGAACTCCTTAGCTAAGGCGGTCATCACAACACGCACCGCAGCCCCTTCACGCACCAATATACGACAAAGCGCAGCCGCCTTATAGGCAGCTATGCTACCCGTAATACCTAATATGATATTACGCCCCCGAAGGTGTTGATACATTGAGCTTTTCGAGCAATCCACGACACATTTTCTATTATAAAGCACACATAAAGGCAGTTAGCAACCCTCCTGCTCGCTATATATGCCCCTTTAGTCGAACAATATTCGCCCCTTAGAGTTGGTTTACTGGCTCATCACGCCCCTCACGAAAGAATAGCTCGTGATCAAGATACTCTTCAGTTGCGATGATAGCTGGCTTTGGAAGGCGCTCATAGTAGCGAGATATCTCAATCTGCTCACGATTCTCAAATGTCTCCTCCATTGTGTCGGTCGTAGATGAGAACTCCGCCAATTTGCGATTTAGCTCCATCTTGAACTCCGAAGAGATTTGATTGGCACGGCGAGCTATGATATTGATGCTCTTGTAGATATTGCCCGTTGGCTCGTCCAAATCGACCAACTTACGTGTAACAGTGTTGTTTGGAATGTTCTTTTTAATCTCCATCTTATATGTTATTGTCTTTGTTATTTTTAACTAAGTAGTCACGTGCATCCTTTGCCATACGATTCAAACTATTCATACGCTCCGACTCAGGAAACTCCTCTTTGAATGTTAGGTATGAGTCCAACATTGTTAGGTATCGTTCAGGCTGTTTTGAAGTGATTGAATTTGAGGCGTACTTATAACTTGAATCAACAATTAGATACATAATATCTTCACGGCGAGCACTCTCAGGAAACTGCTTTAGAGCGTTCTTAAAGGCTGTAATTGCCGATTTATAGCGCCCAATTTTGTAGTATGTATATGCATTCAAGTATGCCTTTTCGTGCAAGCGTCCTGTGAGCTCCTGCTCGATATTTTTAAACTGTTCTATGCGCACCGAGTTTGGATACCTTGATACGAAGTCATTAATTGCCATAATCGCCTGCCCGGTAGTGGTTTGGTCACGCTCGGGGGGTGGTGACTGGTAGTAGAAGCACATCGCATACATACCTTCGGCATCCTCGATAAATAGGCTACGACCAAACTTACGACGGAACTCATCTAAGAGTGTCGAGGCGGTATAGTAGTCCCTTGCTTTATACTTGCATCGTGCATTTAGGAATGCGATGCTATCCTCACGCTGGCTACCGATATAGTAGTGCGCAACACCCTCGAAGAGTGTCGATGCACGGTCCCACTTCTCCTTTTGGTAGTACTCCAAAGCGGAGTTGTAGATTAGTTCGGGATCGCCACTTTTAAGCACCGTACTAACACCGTGACAGCCACTTAGAGCGACCATCAGCACCACTACACATAAAATTTGTTGATAAATTTTCCTCATTACACCTCTCTTTTAGGGCAGAATATCTGCGCAAAGTTACTCAAAAAATAACGAAATACAAAAAAAAATATTGCGCAACTCAAAAGTTATATTTTTGGCGGGCAATATCTTTGATTAAATGGCGAGATTTCAGCCACAAGGGATGTACGAAAAGTGGCGCATTAGGCACGCTGACCTCTGCCTTAGCGAGTGCGCATAATGTGTCAATTTTTGTGCATCGTACAGAGTATCAAACCGCAGCATACTTGAGGTATGTGAGGATTTGATAGGCAAGGGATGTGCGAAAAGTGGCGCATTATGCGCACTCGCTACCATTAGAAGAAGAAACCTACGTTTAAACTATAAGTCAGCTCTCGTGACACTTTCACCCTTTGGGAGATACCCTCTGAGGTAAATGTTTGCCAAACGCTTGAGCGTGGATAGCCCGAGATGCGCATATCGACAAAGAATTTATTTATGTTGATACCAATTCCGCCCAAAATGGCGATGTCGTCATCATTAAAATCGACATCTAATAGATCATCATAGTTGTTAGATTGGCTCTGCGAAATACGCCAGCTAACGCCCCCAAAGAGTCGCACGTGCCCCAACTGAAAACCCAACATCAAGGGCACCTGCAGACGTTCAGTGTCGATTGAGAGGGTCTGCAGCAGTGGTTTATCTATACGAAATGCGTAGTTGGCAAACATATAGTTGAATTCGGATTGCAGGTGCACCACCCCGCCCAAATTTATACGCACAACAAAACCCACGTCATAGCCCAACTGTGGCGTTCCCTCCGAAAAGCGCATATCGCCTATTGTAACAGTTTCAAAGGTGTTATCGATAAGGTTAGCGCCAGTGCGAAGACCAACCTCAACGGGAGGCGTAGCGAGGAGTTGATGTGCCATAAAGAGTGTGGCGATGAGTGAGAAAATGTACTTCATAGTTTTATATTATTTAAAATTTACATTAACGGTGCAATGAGCCTCAAAAATCCTCCTCCAATCTGCCTATATGGTGCCGGACGCCAACTGTGAGGTGTAACTCGAAGCGAGGAGAGCTTATCCAACTCAAAGTTCTCGCTAAGTCGCCTCACTGTCGCTCTATCTCTTATAAAGGCTGTCACCTCAAGATTGCAAAGCAGACTTCGATAGTCCATATTTGCAGTACCCACAGAGGCTAAATCACCATCCACGAGCAGTAGCTTAGCGTGCAGGAAACCATTATTATATCGATAGAGCTCCACCCCTGAGTCTAACAAATCA
The DNA here is from genome assembly GCA_964370585.1 of uncultured Alistipes sp. Lineage (GTDB taxonomy): Bacteria > Bacteroidota > Bacteroidia > Bacteroidales > Rikenellaceae > Alistipes. The sequence continues at coordinate 42,024 of CAYJJV010000015.1, forward strand.
ACAACATAACTATCAGAAACAAGGTCTATTAGCTTTGAATCGCTACACATCGGGATAATCACCTCGACTCGCACCCCCGCAAGTGAGGCTATGCGCAGAGCATCTAAAATAGCTCGGGGCGGAATAAAATATGGCGAACAGACCTTAACTGAACTCCGAGCCCTCACTATTGCCCAGACAAAGGCGTCGAGAATCGTAAATCGTGACGCCCCACTCTCGCTAAATGCTATCTGCAATGCAACCCTACTTGTTACCCGATGCGATGCGATGTATCGTCCACTATCTAAACACTCCTTTGTCGCCTTCGCCCAATCCGATATGAATAGTCGCTGAAGGTCTGCTACGGCATCCCCCTCGATACGAAGATGTTCATCTCGCCACGCTCCGAGAGAGTTGCCCTCGAGATAGTATTTTGCAATATTGATGCCACCCAAGAATGCGACAGCACCATCGATGACCACAATTTTGCGATGGTTACGACGTGTCGAACAGCCCGACACAAATGGGAAGCGCAAGGGCGCAAAGGCAACACATTGAATACCTGCCGAGTGCATCTGTTGAAGCATCTTTCGGCTCAAGGCACGTGAACCAACTGCGTCATAAATAAGCCTCACCTCAACACCTGCACGAGCACGCCGAATAAGCAACTCAACGATACTGCACCCGATTCTATCCTCCCGAATTATGTAGTACTCCATATGTATCGAGCGGCGTGAGCGCTGCAATGAGGCTATGAGCGCTGAGTAGGCGTTACAGCCATTATGAAGCAGAGTCACACGATTTCGACGTCGAACTTTAGTCGAGCAGCCACTAAAGATGATATTCTCGATGGCATCCTTGCCATTTGGCAGACAGTGTGAGATGGGCATCGGTTGGCTATGCGCTGCCAATATATATAGTAGAGTACCAAAAACGGGGAGTAGCACAACGATTGCACACCACACCCCCGATGACGAAGGGTGGCGCTGCTCACGTGTTATGACCACCATCGCAATAAGTGACCAAACTATATGTAACAAAATAAATATCCACATCCTCTTTTGCTTTGTGGCATAGTTCGTGCCATATTAGAGCAAAAAAAATTTGGATTTTACATTTTTATTATATATCTTTGTATTTAGATAAGTGGTGGGTTCTGATTCTTTTGTGGGTCGGAAGCCTATATTTTTTTATGGTTGTGCAGCTCACGCTTCGAGGGAGAGCAAACCAAAATTAAGCTTTATTTGAAGATGGGACAGGAGATTATCTATTTGACAGCTGAGGGTTACAAGAAGCTCAAAGATGAGTTAGACCAATTACGCTCTGTGGAGCGTCCAGCAATTTCGGCAGCGATAGCTGAAGCTCGTGATAAGGGCGATCTATCGGAGAATGCCGAGTATGACGCTGCACGTGAGGCGCAGGGTCTTTTGGAGATGCGTATTGCCAAGATGGAGGATACGCTGGCATCGTCACGTGTGATTGACGAGAGCAAAATTAGCAAGAGTAAGGTTCAAATATTAAGCAAAGTAACTCTACTCAATAAAAACACTAAAAAGGAGGTCATATACACAATCGTAGCCGAGAGCGAGGCGAACCTACGTGAGGGCAAGCTCGCCATCGGAACACCCATAGCGAAGGCTCTGTTAGGTCACAAAAAGGGCGACAGTGTCGAGGTCGAGGTACCAGCAGGTACTATCGCTTTTGAGATTTTGGATATAAATATATAGTTGCGCTCTAAAACAGAGTAAAGCGCATACCTACTAATAGGTATTTTTATGTGGTTGTCACTTGGGCAACCACATTTTTTTGTAAATTTGCACCATTATTTTTTGACTGTTGTAGAAATAGTCGCTTATGTTAGGTTAGAAGATGAAGAGATTTTTATTACTTGTCAATTTTGCACTGCTCCTATCGCTCACTGTTTTCGGCTCTGAGCTTACACCAAAGAGCGGCAGCACAATCATATATGGTCGTATCATAGATGAGAAGAGCGCTGAGGCGGCACCCTATGCCACAATTTCGATTGTCGGCACAACTAAGGGTGTGACGTCAGATGCTATGGGTAACTTCACCTTAGAGGGTATCATCACAGATGGCGACTATGAGCTTCAGGTGCAGGCATTGGGCTACACCACCCAAAAGAGCGATGTAACACTCAAGTCGGGCGAGAGCACTACACTGGTATCCGTCCCGAGATTGGCGATGAGGGTGTAACACAGAGCGATATTGACGCCTTTAACGCCACCCCACCCTATGGGACATCGTTCAATAGCACCTATCAGGCGGGTGGACAGTACAACATATCGACCGACAAGTTCTTAGGGGGCAGCAACACCTTCACTTTGGGTACGGAGTACTTGGTGGATGATGTTACAGATGCCATCGAGAGCTACGACTACTCTATCGATCAACGTGTTGCATCGCTTGGAGCATTTGCCCAGACCGATTGACAGATACTCGCCACGCTCAACCTCTTGGCTGGCGTGAGGGTCGATGACCACTCGATGTTGGACGATTTGGTCTTTAGTCCACGTGCAGTGCTTCTCTTCAGAACTCGAGACCGCTCGACACAATTTCGATTTAGTTATGGCACGGGATTTCGTGCGCCGCAAGCCTTCGATTCCGATATGCATATCGCCTTTGCTGGGGGTGGAGTGTCGAGAATTGTCTTGGCAGATGATTTGAAAGAGGAGCGCTCTCAGTCGCTATCATTATCGGTAAACTACGACAAGGCGGCCGAGAGATATATCGCAGGTTTTACCTTAGAGGCCTTCTACACAAAGTTGGACAACGCCTTTTCATTGGTACAAATTGATGGCGATGAGTACGGCGATATCTTTGAGAAGCGCAACGCTTCATCAGCTACCGTGCAGGGCGTAACCTTAGAGGCTCGTATGAACTACAACAAAAAGGTTCAAATTGAGGGTGGTTTCACACTCCAGACGAGCCAATATGGCGAGGCGGTGGAGTATATCACGGCAGTGGAGCCGACACGTGATTTTCTACGAACTCCCGATATGTATGGCTTTGCTACGTTGAGCTATATGCCAACCCAGAGATGGGCATTAAACCTTAACTATGTCTACACGGGCTCAATGCAGGCACTGCATATGGGTGGTGCCGTGAACTTTGCCCAAGATGCAATGGTTACAACAAAGAGCTTTAATGAGGTCGATTTCAAGCTATCATACACCTTCCCCATTGCAGCGACTGGCAACGAGAATGAGCTTTACGGTGGCGTGAAGAACATTTTAGACGACTATCAGAGTGACTTTGACATAGGCAAGAATCGTGACAGCAACTACATATATGGAACATCGATGCCCCGATCTCTGTTTGTTGGTCTAAAGATTAGGATGTAACAGCTTGTTTTTAAATAGTTAAGGGCGACTTCTTTCAGGAACCGCCCTATTTTTTGCGCAATACTATGATAATTTACCCTTTTTTTGTCGCTTTTTTCAAAAAAAGTTTCTATCTTTGTCACTTGGGTGAGTCTTATACGACCAGCTCCCACAGAATCCCCCAGGCAAGGAATTGAGCAAGGGTATGAGGTTGTAGCGGTGCGATATAAGTAGCTCGCCCTTTTTTAGATACAAAAGGCGGTCTGTATTTTACAGGCCGCCTTTTATTGTGGGTAAACAAGTGGACAGGGCAACAATAGTAATCTATATTTAGTCCGCCTTTTTTGTGAGGGGTGCTCGCTGTTTATTGTGAAAGATGCTCGCTATTTTATCCCCGCCACTACCCTATCAAAATCGCTTAACGTAGGAGTGACAATATGGCTCACTGCCTTTTGTTTGGTAGTAATCTTGATGATATGACTCGGCAAGATAGAACTCTGTCGCTTCGCTTACAGCAGTTGCAACGCTATACCCTCTGCTACGCAGATCATCAATTAATCGCTCAGCGGTCTGCCTCTGCTCATCCGATAGGTAGAATATCTCGGAGCGATACTGCTCACCAATGTCGGGTCCCTGACCTCCAACTTGGGTTGGGTCGTGTATCTCGAAGAACAATCTTGCCAAAGTCTCATAATCGACCTTTGTGGGGTTATACTCCACACGAACAGCCTCAGCGTGCCCTGTTGTGTGGCTCAAAACATCTTGATAGGTTGGGTTCTCCTTCTGGCCACCAATATATCCCGATACGACGCTAATAACCCCATCTTGCTGCTGCATCAAGTGCTCAACACCCCAAAAACAACCACCTGCAAAGATGGCATACTCTCTATTTGCAGATATTTCATCCATAGTTTTGCTCCCTTTACTCTGCCCCGCCGAAGTCAATACTACAACCAGCAAGGCGATTATCGTTAATAAATATACCCTTTTCATCAAATGCAAATTAATCATTTCATACAATTAACGTGCATTGCCTGCAAATTATTATGATTTTATCTTATTAGTGATGCGTTAAAGCTCCCACCTCGTCATTGCGGGCTTGAC
>CAYJJV010000016.1:0-39491 GCA_964370585.1 uncultured Alistipes sp.
AGAAAATAGTGTTGATGAACCAAAGTTGTGTGCGTCATTGCGGCCTGCGAGCCGCAATCTCTTTCTTGTGTCACTCCCATTGAGATTGCGGGTCAAGCCCGCAATGACTCTTTGAGTAGTACTACCCCTCTTACCCCTCTCACGACAATCGTCCTCTCAAGCTAATTCACTACTACCGAAAATCGATAATCTCGTAGTCGGCGTAAAGCCTCTTGTCGAAGTGCCTGAATTGGGAGCTCACAGCGCCAATTTTCTCAATCTCGACTAAGATAATCTCGCCTGCAGAGCCATAGCTGATTGATTTTGGGAGTGAGGTCGTGGTATCGATAGTGATAACGATAAACTCATCATTGGCTTTTGATGTTAGGCGTATGGTGGTCAAAGCGCCACTCTGGCCAATTATTTCAGAGTCATACTCCGAGCTAACAAAACTAAACGCCTTAGTTGGGTTTGAGATAATATCTGTGCCATTCTGTTGCAGAGCATCGATTGCTACCTCCTTCAAGCGAGTATTTACGGTGTGCAGTGTCTTACCATCCGAGAATAGCTCCAACTCCCCCATTGTGATACAAAATTTATCGCCCTCAACTATGTAGTTGCCCTTAGTGTATATCTCGCCACCCACGACAACGCTAAAGCTGACCTCATAGCTGCCAATCTCCTGCATCTTTCGCTCTAACGCCTTTAAAAGCGTATGTGAGGGGCTGTTTTGTGCCCACGAAGAAGATGATAAAACCATATATAGAGCGATTACGAGCGCTCTGAGAGTGATGTTTTTCATACTTGCAAAGTGTTAAAATAACCCCATCGATTGTAGCTTCTCCTCCAGTGATGGCATATCGTGGAAGAGTATATCACGAGGCTTTGCGCCCTGCTGACGTCCAACTATCCCTGCACGCTCCAACTGGGTCATAATGCGTCCTGCACGGTTAAAGCCCACCTCATAGTTGCGCTGTATCATCGAAGTTGAGATATTACCACTCGTAACGGCGTCACGAGCAATCTCGGCCAAAAGCGAATCATACTTCACGGGTGCCGAGCTATCCTCACCAATCGTAGCCACATCGCCACTACCCTCTGGAGTGTAGTCCGGCAGAGCGTATGCCGAAGTGTAGCCCTGCTGTTTTGATATAAACTCGACAACACGATTCACCTCTTCGGTCTCGACAAGGGCACACTGAATACGTGTTAAGATGCTATTTATCGACAATAGCATATCTCCACGACCGATTAGTTGGTTTGCGCCCGGTTGGTCGATGATGGTGCGTGAGTCGATCATCTGCATCACACGGAATGCGATACGAGCTATGAAGTTCGCCTTGATACCTCCCGTTATGACCTTAACATCGGGGCGCTGGGTAGCGATAATGAGGTGGATACCTGCCGCACGAGCCTTCTGAGCCAAGCGCATAACTGGTACCTCGACCTCACGAGCTGTCATAATCAAGTCGGCAAACTCATCCACGATAACCACAATATATGGCATATATCGATGCTGCTTTTCGGGGTTTAGACGGCGTGCGATGAACTTTTTGTTGTACTCCGATATGTTTCTAACATCCGCCTGCTTGAAGAGCTCCAATCTATTCTCCATCTCAACACATAGTGCGTTGAGCGTATGCACCGCCTTGCGAGGATCGGTAATTATAGCCTCATCTTCGGACTCCATCTTAGCCAAGAAGTGGCGCTCGATTTTTGAATACAACGAGAACTCAACCATCTTGGGGTCGATAAGTACAAACTTGAGCTGTGAAGGGTGCTTGCGATATAGTAGCGATGTGATTATAGCGTTCAATCCCACCGACTTACCCTGCCCCGTAGCACCTGCAACCAGCAAGTGTGGCATCTTCGCCAAGTCAAAGACATAGTTCTCATTTTGAATCGTACGACCAATCACAACGGGTAGTTCAGCATCCGAGTCATTAAACTTCTCGGAGCGCACTGCCGAGTACATCGACACAATCTGTTTGTGTCTGTTGGGCACCTCAATACCGACTGTACCTTTACCCGGAATTGGAGCGATGATGCGTATGCCTAACGCCTTGAGGCTCTGCGCAATGTCGCTCTCTAAGCCTTTGATTTTTGCAATCTTAACACCCTGCCCCTGCACAATCTCATATAGTGTAACAGTCGGTCCTGCAGTAGCCTTGATATGTTTAATTGGGATGTTGAAATCCTCCAAAATTTGTCTGATGCGTGCCTTGTTTTCGTCAATTTCAGCCTCGCTAACCTCCGAATCGGATTGATAGTCCTCTAAGAGTGTTACGGGTGGTTTTTTGTAGTTGGCAAGATCTTTAAGCGGGTCATAAAGGTTGTCCGTATCGATTGCACGCTCACTTAAAAAGGTGTCGTGATGGCGCTCTGTGGGCGAAGTGGTAACTACACCCTCCTCTATCGGCTCTGCTATCGGTTCTGTTGGTGTGCCGCTCTCGTCGAGTTTAATCTCAACAAATGGCGAGTCATCTTCTGTGGTGCTATCTTGCTGATTTATATCGCTTTGTGGCGCCGAATCGAGCTCTATAAGTCCGCCACGCCCCATAACTACACGTGAAGGCGCTGACTCATCAAGGTCAATCTCTAAAAATGGACTGTCGTCACCTTGAGTTTGAGCTGCATTTTGATTTAGTTCATCATCGCAATCATCCTCATCTTCAAGCAGATAAATCTCATCTTCATCATCTGTTTTCAGTGGCTCGACACGCTCATCTGTGATGCTCTCTTCCTCCTCTGTGTCGTACTCAACCTGCTCCTGCTCGCTGTCTGTGTTGTTTACAGTGGGGGTGATTATATTTTTCAGGCTGCCTGCCACCTTTTCACTCTTGTTAAGTATTTGAATTCCAGCACGATTAACAGTGTTGATAAAGTTACGATTGATAAACACACCAACCAAAATCCAACTACCCAACAGCGGAATTAATGTTCCGAAACCTCCAAGATTACTCTCAATCAATGCGCCAATCTCAACGCCATAGGCACCTCCCAAGCCCGTTGAGGAGCAGAAACTGAACTCCTTACCGAATGCAATTCCAAGCGTTAAAGAGCTGAGTATCATAATTATAAAGAGCAGTAATATTGAGCTGTCAAATGGTTTTTTACGCTGACGGATTACACGTACCCCTATCAGCGCAATGATGATGGGAATTAATATACCTGCCGCACCGAATGAATCACTAACTAAGAGCTCGCCGATGCGTGCACCAGCCCATCCGCACAGATTTTCTGGCTCAATACCAAGCGTAGTACGCTCTTCAGCAGTGAGTTGCATAGCGCTCTGGTCTGCCTCCCAACTGAAAAATGAGAATAGCACTGATGCCGTGCCAAAAAGACCGACAAAGAGGAGCAATAGCCCCACGACCCACCGTGCCATATCACGATTTGTGCGCTCAACCTCTTGTCGTCCGTTAGCTGATGTTTTACTATTATCGATTGCCATCTATTTATCTTTATATAAAGTGTAAACTACACAAAGTTACAATTTTTTTGCAAATTCGGGCTATGTTTGCTAAATTTTATTGCACTCGACTACCCTATTTGCCATATTTTCAATGCGTTGCAGATACTCTTCATTGCCAAAGGTCATAAATTGATACTCTGCTCTGTGCTCTACATTGGCTTGCAAGTTGTTATCCTTCAGTAGCTGTACAACTCTACGTGCAATGGCTGGTGAAGGATCTATAATTTTGATTAAGTGAGGTTGTGTAATACGCTCAATTACAGGTAGTAATAGTGGATAGTGTGTGCACCCTAAGACTATTGTATCTGCCCCACGCTCAACCATCGGTTGAACTACCCTACGTACAAGCTCTTCTGTCTTAGCGCTCTCAATCTCGCCACTCTCGACCGCCTCGACAAAACCCTCGCCTTCGGATGCAATTACCTCTATATCTTTGCCGTACAGCTCCTTCGTGTTGCGAAACATCGCCCCTTCAAGGCTCCCTTTTGTTGCCAAAACCCCCACAACACCACTCTTTGTGGCTTTGCAGGCGGGCTTTATCGCAGGCTCCATACCGACGATTGGCACCTGCGGGTATCGCTCACGAAGGGTCTCAATAGCGGCCGCTGTGGCGGTGTTGCAGGCTATAACAATTAGTTTACAATTAAGTTTAATTAATCGCTCTACTGCATTGATAGTCAATTCTGTAATGCGCCCTTTTGTTAGCGAGCCATATGGGCAATTCTTGCCATCGGCAAGGTATATTATCGACTCAGTAGGTAGAGCGCAACGCACCTCTGCCCAGACGGTCAAACCGCCCAAGCCCGAATCAAATATGCCAATCGCTCCGCTATTCATCTTAACTCTACAAATTCATATATCCTACAATCGCATCCAAAATCTCGCCATCGCTCAATGCAGTGCACTCAATCGTGTGAGTTGCCTTTAAGTAGTATGGCTCTCGTGAAGCCAGATCCTTTGTCATAAAATCGACCAATTCATCATCACTTAACCCCTTGAGGCGTGGGCGCTTACGACGTCCATACTCACTAAGGCGTGAGCTAATATTTTCGACTTCACGGTGTAGATAAACACTCACTCCCACACTATTTATTAGCTCCATATTATCTCGCCACGTGGGTAGACCTCCGCCAGTCGAGATAACAACTCTCTCACTTTTTGTCACTATATCATCTAAAGCCGCCCGCTCGGCTGCACGAAAATACTCTTCGCCTTGATATGCGAATATATCAACAACCGATGCCCCTTCACGCTGCTCAATGGCGCTGTCGGTATCTAAAGAGTCAAGCCCCAAGCGCTTTGCTGCTTTGCGAGCCATTGTGCTCTTACCACACCCCATATAGCCAACCAAAAAGAGCGGTTTCATTTGAAAAATAACTTTAATTAAAACAAATTAAGTTGCTCTGTGTCAATGATATTGTCATCAACCATAATTTCGTCCTCTGGCTCTAAATTATCGACAATATCAACACCCTCAATACCCTCAATATCTGCCTCTAACAGTGCAGTGTCGTCAAAATCCTGCTCCTCAATCTCGGGCAATTCGGGCTCTTCAGGCAGAATAAACTCCAATGTATCGACATCGAATGTTGTCAAGCGACGACCCTTAGCCGTATGCCCCTTAACGCCCACAAACTCATCTACCGCTACCTCTTCAGCTGGGCGAGTTGAGTGTGCCCCTTTGAATGTTATCTTGAGCGTTGCACCATCTTTACTACACATATCTACAGCCTCGCAAGTGCCATCCTCGCCAAGATAGTTTTGAATCTTCTCGCTATTCTCGACCGTAAAGCGCTTCATATAGTAGTAGCCCTGCTTGGTATCTAAGTATGTTAGGTTGTAGATAACGCCTGCCACATATCGCTCTACCCTAACGGTATCATCGGGGAAGTGTTGCCCTAAGTCATAATTTGTGGTGTAGAATTGATTTTTGGCACTCCATACAATCAACCTATCTTCGCCCTTAAATTCGCCCAAGAGCTTGCCTCGCCCATCGGCATTGAGGCGGCGCACATCCTCGTCAAAGTAGATATTCTGCCCGCCCAAAGTCGATGTTCCACGCTCTTTGAGCACGATTTTATGTATTCCGTGACGAGAGAAGAGGTTACCCTGCGAGCCTCGACCACGAATTGCTAAAGTCGAAAAATCCAAATCGACAATTAGGCGCTTTAGTCGTGGGCGTGGCTTGAAATAGACCTTCAAAACTTCCGCCTCGCCATTGGGATTGACCGACATATATAGTATCTCGCTCTTTGGCGTCCCCTTCGTAATATCGTACTCTCGATCACGTGTGATGCCCTTTATGGCGCAACGCTTCATCATTATCGCCCCATTCTTGCCATCACGATATAAGATATTGTATATCGTGCGCTCATCGTTACGCTTAAAGACCCCAATATGGTGTATACCCTTGTCGTAGAAGGCCTTTTCGCTCACCTTTGTGATTATGTAGCGACCATCCTTTGTAAATACAATAACATCGTCAATATCCGAGCAGTCGGCAACAAATTCGGCATCCTTCATCGACTTGCCGATGCCATAAAAGCCCTCTGCACGATCTACATATAGCTTTGCATTTGTCACAGCCACCTTTGTAGCCTCGATATTGTCGAACTCACGCAACTCACTGCGACGCTCACGACCCTTGCCGTGCTTGTCACGTATGCGCTTGTAGTATGCTATTGCGTATTGGATTAGGTTGTCCAAATCGTGCTGTGTAGCCTTGATGTCATCCTCGATTTGCTTAATCTCGTTATCCGCCTTGTCGCTGTCGAAGCGTGATATACGGATGAATTTAAGCTCCGTTAGGCGCTGCACATCATCACGTGTAACCTCCCAGCGTAGGAGCTTTTTGAATGGCTCTAAACCCTTATCGACAGCCGTGTATGCCTCGTCACGAGATTTACACCCCTCGATTAACTGATAGAGCTTATTCTCGATAAATATACGCTCCAACGAGGCGGCGTGCCACGCAGCATTGAGCTCATCTAAGCGTATCTCCAACTCACGCCCTAAAAGGTATTTGGTGTGCTCGGTCGAGCGGCGCAACATCTCGCTAACGCCAATGAAGTGTGGTTTCTCCTCGCTAATTATGCAGCAGTTAGGCGAAATCGAAACCTCACACTGTGTAAAGGCGTACAAGGCATCGATGGTCTTGTCTGACGACTCATCCTTTGCCACTTGAATTATAATTTCGACCTTGTCGGCAGTGTTATCATCAATCTTATTGACCTTGATTTTACCCTTTTCGTTCGCCTTAATAATCGAATCCTTAATCGACTCGGTGGTTGTTGTGTAGGGTATTTCGGTTATGGCTAACGTGCGCTTATCAATCTTCGAGATTTTGGCTCTGACCTTCACAGCACCACCCCTCAGACCATCATTGTAGCGTGTTGCATCGACCATACCGCCCGTTGGGAAGTCGGGAAAGAGCTCGAACGACTTACCCTTTAGATGCGCAATAGCGGCATCGATTAGCTCCAAGAAGTTGTGTGGCAGGATCTTAGATGCCAAACCTACGGCAATACCATCCGAACCTTGCGCCAAGAGCAGTGGAAACTTGACAGGAAGCGTAACTGGCTCATCATTACGCCCATCATAGGAGCGCATCCACTCGGTGGTCTTCTTATTAAAGACCACATCCAGCGCAAATTTTGACAATCGTGCCTCGATGTAACGACCCGCTGCAGCATCATCGCCCGTGAGGATATTACCCCAGTTCCCTTGACAGTCGATTAGCATATTGCGCTGCCCCAACTGCACCAAAGCATCCTTTATCGAGGCATCGCCGTGTGGGTGGTACTGCATCGTCTGACCAACAATATTTGCCACCTTATTATAGCGTCCATCGTCCACACTCTTCATAGCGTGCAGAATACGGCGCTGCACTGGCTTTAGTCCATCGTCAAGGTGCGGTACGGCACGCTCGAGGATAACATACGAGGCGTAGTCCAAGAACCAACTCTTATACATACCCGTGAGTTTACGTACCCCACCCTCGTCCGAAGTTAGGCGGTCGTAGCGCCCCGCCTTTTCGGGTGTTGGCTCCTCTATTGGCTCGGTAGAGGCCTCCTCAACTATCGCTTGGGGCTCAAGTGTTAGCTCTTCGCCACTATCTAATATCTCTTTGTTCTCTTCCATCTCAAAAATCTAAACGGCAGTTGCATCTACGATATCCTCCTCGACACGCAGATTGTTAATTATAAAACCTTGACGCTCAAAGCTATTTTTACCCATATAGAACTCCAAAAGGTCGTGTATTGGGTCATCCTTTGTTATGCGCACCTTATCAATTCGCATCTTCTCGCCGATGAAGTTACCAAACTCGTCGGGCGAAATCTCGCCCAGACCTTTGAATCGTGTAATCTCGGCCGATGTTCCGCACTTCTCAATTGCCTTCACTCGCTCCTCATCGTTGTAGCAATATATCGTCTCACGCTTGTTGCGCACACGGAAAAGTGGCGTTTGCAACACATAGAGGTGACCTTTGCGCACCACATCGGGGAAGAACTGCAAGAAGAATGTTGTCAAAAGTAGGCGTATGTGCATACCATCAACATCGGCATCGGTTGCAATGATAATCTTGTTGTAGCGCAAGTTCTCCATATCCTCCTCGATATTCAGGGCAGCTTGTAGCAGGTTGAACTCCTCATTCTCGTAGACCACCTTTTTGGTCAATCCATAGCAGTTCAGGGGCTTACCACGCAACGAGAATACCGCCTGTGTGCGTGCATCACGGCAGGTCGTAACAGAGCCCGATGCTGAGTTACCCTCCGTAATGAATATCATCGTCTGCTCTGCCAATTCACTCTTATCGGTCTTGTGTATCTTGCAGTCACGCAACTTTTTGTTGTTCAGCGACACCTTTTTAGCCGTTTCACGTGCCTTCTTCTTGATACCTGAGATTGCCTTGCGCTCCTTTTCGTTCTCGACAATCTTCTTCTGAAGCACCTGCGAAGTTTGCGGATGCTTATGCAGATAGTCATCCAAGTGCTTACCTATAAAATCCACAATAAAGTTACGGATAGGTATTCCCGGCTCAATCTCCTTTGAACCCAACTTGATTTTGGTTTGCGACTCAAAGACGGGGTCGGTAACCTTGACCGAAATTGCGGCAATTATCGAGGTGCGAATATCTGCTGGATCGTAATCCTTGTGATAGAACTCCTTGACAGTCTTTGTGATAGCCTCACGAAAAGCCACTTGGTGTGTACCGCCCTGCGAGGTGTATTGCCCATTTACAAACGAGAAGTAGCTCTCGCCATAGCCCGTGCCGTGTGTGATAGCTATCTCAATATCTTCGCCCGAGAGGTGAATTGTTGGGTATAGAGGCTCTTCGGATAGGTGCTCGCTCAGAAGGTCTAAAAGACCATTTTTAGATTGATAGCTAACCGAGTTCAGCGCCACAGTCAAACCTAAGTTAAGGTAGGTGTAGTTCTTGACCATCTGCTCGACATACTCCAAATTGTAGGCATATTCGCCAAAGACCTCCTCATCGACACGGAACGATATCGATGTTCCGTTGGCCTCTTTGATGCCGCTCTCCCATCTGTCGCTTAACTCTAAGCCTTTGGCAAATGTAACCGTGCGGGACTCGCCATCACGAACCGAGCGAGCCGTAAATTCAGACGACAGCATATTTACCGCCTTCACACCCACACCATTCAGACCGACACTCTTCTTAAATGCCGAACCGCCATACTTACCACCAGTGTTCATCTCTGACACCGCCACTGCCAACGATTTTAACGGAATACCACGCCCATAGTCACGGATTGTGACAACATTATCCTCAACCGTGATTTCGATACGCTTACCTGCCCCCATCACGAACTCATCGATAGAGTTATCGACAACCTCCTTGATAAGCACATAGATACCATCATCTGCTTGCGAGCCATCGCCTAACTTACCGATATACATACCGGGACGCAGGCGAATATGCTCCCTGGGCGAGAGTGTTACGATATCATCATCGCCATATGCTCCAACTGCACTATTTACTAAATCAGCCACGTTTTATATCTATTTTTGTTTATTATTATCTCTAATTTCGTCCAACGCCTCGCACATTGCCCTTCGAGTCTTCTCGACGAGCTCTTCGGTGGGTGTTGCCGTCACCATCTCAACGGGGATTGGCTGCAGAACACGCACTGTCACCGTATTGCGCCACTTGAACATAATGTTTGGTTTGATAGCCCTTCGAGTGCCCTCCAAGACAACGGGCAGAATCTCCACCTCAGAGGCCTTTGCCAATGCAAATGCCCCCGCTTTGAAACGCTTAATCTCGCCATCCTTCGAGCGTGTTCCTTCGGGAAAAATCGCTATCGATGCCCCACGTGAGATCCACTTTTGACCATCTTCGTTGAGCTTTGCCATCGCCTCAGCGGCACGACCTCTGTCGATACATATATCGCCGTGTAGGTGTAGGAATTGTCCAAAAAATGGCACCTTAAAGACCTCACGCTTGGATACCCATCTAAAATTAAGATGAATAAAATATAGGGCAGGTATATCGACCACCGTGTTGTGGTTCATCACGATGACATACTGCTTGCGCTTATCAAGCAATTCACGCCCGATGACCTTGACACGCCAAAGAGGTGGCGTGAACCAGAAGATATAGACCAGCACACGAGATAGTTCGTGCACCACTCTTCTACCCCTATCAAATGGGTAGCAGACGACTAAAGCTATGGCCGACAGAATCATAAATATGGTGCATACAGCGACCAAAAATATGTAGTATAATATGCTCAACATCCTCTTAAATTTGGGTTAGCCTCTAAGGCTCATTTAACTCACAAAGTTACTATTGCCACTAAAATATCACACACGTCATTGCGGACTTGATCCGCAATCTCTCTTGCAGCGATTTAGGTTGAGATTGCGGGTCAAGCCCGCAATGACGAACACGGTGTATAATTATGTTAATTGCAAATAAATTATTTTGTTGTAATATTGTTATTTAGTAGACACTTTTGTCACAAAGTTATAAAATATTTTTAACTTCTCTATTTTCTATCTATCAAAACTCTAAAGCACCAAGCATCAAAGTGTTCATCCACAAGACCTCGCAACTCATACTTTTCGCCCGTGAAGGCATCCATATAGTTGCCTGCATAGATGCCAGTGTAGAAGTTCGCTTGAATAACGTATGGCGATAGGTTGGCGATGACAACAACTCGGCTATCGCCCGCCTCACGTACGAAGGTCATCAGGCAATCTTCGGCATTGTTCCCAATCTCGATATACTCGCCCCCATTCTCGCCACTATGCAGTGCAGGGAGTTGATGGCGAAGGTGCGATAGCTTGGTGTAGAACTCGGTAAAACAATTTGCATCCATTGCGGGCATTGCATCCTTGTCGAAGAACTCAAACGAGTGGTCGTAGCCATACTCCTGCCCCGTATATATTAATGGAAGTGACATAGGCAACACATAGGTCAGCATCGCCATCACACGGTGCGCCTCGCCCATACGGCTGAACTCACTGCCGCTCCACGTATTCTCATCGTGGTTCGAGGTGAACATCAGACGTGTTGTAGAGCGAGGGAAACGTTCTAAATTGTAGCGCACCCAGTCACGAATCACATTGCAACGCTTGTGCTGTTTGGCAACATCGTTCATCAAGTGGTGCAGCTCCCACCCATAGCAGGAGTTAAACGCCCCATTATCAAACAGATCTGCCCCTTCGGCCTCTGCCAACATAAATATATCGGGCTTTATCTCTCGCAACTCAGCATTTACCTCGTTCCAAAACTCGATGGGTGGCAACATCGCCATATCGCACCTAAAGCCATCGATGTTGTGCTCTTCAATCCAAAACTTCATAGCATCCCTCTGCCCACACCACACATCGTGGTTTGAGTAGTTGAGTTGTGCCGTGTCGCTCCAATCCCAAGGTACTTTAGCCTCGCCTGACTGCTCGTCACGCTCGTACCAATCCTTAGGCTTTTCGGTAAGCCACACAGCGTCACGTGAGGTGTGGTTAGCTACCCAATCCAGCAAGACCTTAATGCCTAATCGGTGCGCCTCAGCGACAAAGGCGTCAAAATCTGCCATCGTGCCAAATTCAGGGTTTACAGCCGTATAGTCACGTATGGAGTAGTATGAACCCAACGACCCTTTGCGCTGAAGTGAGCCAATGGGATATATCGGCATCAACCAAACGCAATCCACACCTATATTGTGTAGGGTTTGAAGGTGTGACAGAGCCGCCGCCAGCGTCCCCTCTTGGGTTAGTTGGCGGATATTCATCTCATACATCACGGAGCTATCGCTCCACCTCTTTGTGCTCATAACTATTTATTAGCCTTAGCCCACGAATCCTTTAGTGTGACTGTTCTGTTGAATATCAACTTTTCGGGCGTTGAGTCTACATCGGGCGCAAAGTAACCGATACGCTCGAACTGCACAGCCTCGCCAATGGGTGTCGCCTTTAGCGATGGCTCTAAGTAGCCCTTAATTTTGACCATTGAGTCCGCAGAGAGGTTATCTTCCCAAGTTTGACCCTCATCAACATCATCTGGGTTCTCTTTTGAGAATAGAGGGTTGAATAGGCGAACCTCCGCCTCGATTGCATCCGCTGCCGAGACCCAATGGATAACCCCCTTCACACGGCGACCATCGCTCGATGAGCCACCGCCCGATTCGGGGTCATACGTACAACGCAACTCTGTGATGTTACCCTCGTCGTCCTTAACGACCTCTTCGCACTTGATAAGGTAGCCATAGCGTAGGCGCACCTCGCCATCGGGGCGCAGACGGAAGAACTTTTTAGGGGGATCCTCGCAAAAATCCTCACGCTCGATATATATCGTATTGGTAAATGGCACTTTACGACGACCTGCCGCCTCATCTTCGGGGTTGTTCACAGCATCGAAGAACTCTTGCTTACCCTCCTCATAGTTGGTTATGACAACCTTTAGTGGGTCTAATACCGCCATACGGCGCTGAGCTATCTTGTTCAAATCTTCTCTTACACAATACTCCAACTTACCCAAATCGATTATATTGTCACGCTTAGCCACACCCACCATATCGGCAAAATTACGCACCGATGCTGGAGTGTAGCCCCTTCGTCTTAATCCGCAGATTGTCGGCATACGTGGGTCGTCCCACCCCATTACGGCACCCTGCTCGACCAACTGCAATAGCTTGCGCTTTGACATCATTGTGTAGGTTAAGTTCAGGCGTGCGAACTCATATTGGTGTGATGGGAATATATCCAAAGCCTCGATAAACCAGTCGTAAAGTGGGCGGTGAACATCAAACTCAAGTGTACAAATCGAGTGTGTTATGCGCTCGATTGAGTCGCTCTGACCGTGCGCATAGTCATACATCGGATAGATGCACCACTTGCTGCCCGTGCGGTGGTGGTCGGTGTGCAGGATACGATACATAATCGGGTCACGCATCAACATATTGGGGTGTGCCATATCAATCTTGGCACGCAAGACACGTGCACCATCTTCGAACTCACCTGCACGCATACGTGCGAAGAGATCGAGGTTCTGCTCAACAGTTCGCTCACGAAACGGCGAGTTGGTACCTGCAACGGCAATCGTGCCACGTGAGGTGCGAATCTGGTCTTGAGTTTGATCATCAACATAGGCCTGCCCACGCTTGATGAGCTCGACTGCCCAGTCGTATAGTTGCTCGAAGTAGTCCGATGCATATAGCTCCTTTGCCCACGTAAAGCCCAACCACTCAATATCTCGCTTGATTGAGTCTACATACTCAACATCCTCCTTCACGGGGTTTGTGTCGTCGAAACGTAGATTACACTTGCCACCATACTTCTGTGCCAAACCAAAGTTGATGCAGATACTCTTGGCGTGGCCAATGTGTAGGTATCCGTTTGGCTCGGGTGGGAAGCGAGTCTGTACTTCGCTCAATCCGCCCGCTATTGAGGCGTCGATAATCTCCTCCAAGAAATTTGCTGATCTCTCCTTGATTGGTGTTGTTTCGTTTGTCATTGTGTTTGACTATTTTTTGTGATTTTTACTATTATAAACTGTTCCTGAGAGCCTTACTCCCACCTCTAACATATATTGTGTGCCAAAGTCTGCTCCATCGTAATGTCCCAAAATATTGGCAGCTACACGCACAGTGTCGTTGAAAAAGTCTTTTGAATATTTCGCTTCAAAGCGGTTGTATACCCCATTTTCGGTTCTGAAAAAGCTCTCGCCCGGATACAACTCACGCCCATACACCATCTCGGCACCGCTAGGTAGTGTATGGCCAAAGAAAAATGGCGATAGGTTGTCGCCAAAGTATATACTGTTGGAGAGCGTAAAGCCCCAGCGAGCAACGCTAAAGCCCACCTCGCCCATCGCTGGCAAGACCCACTCATCGCCAAAGCTACCATCACGCTGTGCCGATAACAGTGCTGTTGCGAATATATCGAAGTCGAAGTTACCCCCAAATTGCACACCCACTCGAGGGTTTAGGAGGGCATAATCGACCACATTCTCAACCTCTGCCCCCTCTTGCCCTGCAAAGTGAAAGAGAGTGAAGTTGTAGCCGTAATAGAAATTTTTGAGGTAGTGCCTACCTGAGCTCAGTATGCGAAACTTCTCACGTGACTCGACAGAGTAGATGCTCTCCCAGTCGCAAATTAGCTCAACATACGAGCGCCCCGAGTTGTACTGCCCCATAACACCCTGAAGGCGGTTGTGGAAGAATTTGTAGGATGGTGTAAAGAATGCCGATGAGTAGCCATCGTCGTGAATCATATCACGTGTAAAGATACCCGCCGCAGCACGCACCTTAGAGCTCTTGTATTGGTAGTATACTATGGGTTTTATCTCTGATACAAATCTATCGCTTGCATCGCCAAAATTTTGCAAAATATCGACACCGACAACTAAGGAATTGACACCCTCCCACACAACTTCGGCTTGTGGCAGGAGTCGTGCTGCGAAATCGGTACCCGACTCAATATCTAAATCGGGCACAACGAGCGACATCGAGCCAAACTCCTTGTCGTCGAATCGAGTCTGGAAATCGACACCGATTCTCACCTCTTGAGCAGAGATGAGAGTTGCAACGAAGAGCATTGAACAGAGTAGCGTATATCGAAAAATTGTCATTGTGTTGGCTATATGGTATAATTAGCAGGCAAAAATATGAATTTTTTTTGAATTTTGTCTACTTTTGCCCCAAGAAAATAGCACTAAAATGAGAAAATTAACCAACGAAGAGTTAGGGCGTGCAACCCTCGATACAATATCTGCCATTGAGAAGATGCCCGTTGTGGTTGTCTTGGACAATGTTCGTTCGACACAAAATGTAGGCTCGGTATTCCGCACCTCAGATGCCTTTGGCGTGAAACACGTAGCGCTGTGTGGCATTACAGCAACGCCCCCAAATCGTGATATTCATAAGACGGCACTTGGGGCAGAGCAGTCGGTCGAGTGGAGCTACTATGCCTCAACTGAGGAGTGCGTCTGTGCGTTGCGAGATAAGGGGTATGCAATTTACGCTGTGGAGCAGGTCGAAGGCTCCATATCGCTCGAAGAGTTTGAATTTGAGCGAGATAAACCCTGCGCCCTTATATTTGGCAACGAGGTTATGGGGGTCGATCAGTCCATTGTCGATATGTGCGATGGGGCTATCGAAATTCCGCAGGTGGGAACCAAACACTCGCTCAATGTTTCGGTCTCGGCAGGTGTCGTTTTGTGGCACTTTTTTGCCTCGACAATTTGCGAAATCAAAAGTAAGCCTTAAATTTGCCCCAAATTAAAACGAAAATAAGATGTCAGTAGAGAGTAAAGTAAGAGCAGTGACCACCTATCGTCTAACCGAGATGAAACAGCGTGGCGAGAAGATTTCGATGCTAACGTCGTATGACTACTCGACAGCCAAAATTGTCGATGCGGCAGGTGTTGATGTTATCTTGGTGGGCGACTCGGCAGCCAACGTTATGGCGGGCTACACCACCACCTTACCCATAACATTAGATATGATGATATACCACGCACAGTCGGTTGTACGTGCTGTTGAGCGTGCTTTGGTGGTTGTCGATCTACCCTTTGGTACTTATCAAGGCAACTCGAAGGTTGCACTCGAATCGGCAGTTAGAATTATGAAGGAGACCGAAGCCGATGCCGTCAAGATGGAGGGTGGCGAGGAGATTTTGGAGTCGGTAAACCGTATTCTCTCGGCAGGTATTCCAGTGATGGGTCACTTGGGGCTAACGCCTCAGTCGATAAATAAGTTTGGAACATACACCGTGCGTGCTCGTGAGACTGAGGAGGCGCAAAAGTTGATGCGTGACGCACAACTGCTGAGCGAGGCGGGGTGCTTTGGTATCGTGTTGGAGAAGATACCAGCTGAGTTGGCAACCGCTGTTACTCAGAGCATTACAGCCCCCACTATAAGTATCGGTGCAGGTGGTGGTTGCGATGGTCAGGTGTTGGTTGTGCACGATATGTTGGGTGTCAATAAGGGCTTTTCGCCACGCTTTTTGCGCCGCTATGCCGACCTACACACCGTTATGACCGATGCTATCTCGCAATATGTCGAGGATGTCAAGTCGGGAGATTTCCCAAATGAAAAGGAGCAGTACTAACTGCTCCTTTTTTTATGTCTTTGAGCAAATAAGCCCCCTCTATACAGACACATTTATGAATATTTGAATAACGTGAGTGATTTTTAGGCGTGCAAGGCGAAAAATCCGCAGTTTACATAAGGTAAATGAGGAGTTTTGAGGCTGCAGCACAACGCCAAAATCACTCACGTTATTCAGATATTACTCCCATTCGATGGTAGCTGGCGGCTTAGACGATATATCGTAGACCACACGGTTTACGCCCCTGACACGATTGATAATCTCATTTGAGACCTCCGCTAAGAACTCATAGGGCAGGTGTACCCAATCGGCAGTCATACCATCTGTCGAGCTCACGGCTCGCAGGGCAACGCAACTCTCGTAGGTACGCTCATCGCCCATTACACCGACGCTTTTGACTGGCAGAAGCATCGCCCCAGCCTGCCAAACGCTATCATAGAGCTTCCAACGACGTAGAGCATCGATATATATCTTATCAACGTTTTGCAAAATATCAACCTTCTCTTGAGTAATATCGCCCAAGATGCGTATCGCCAAGCCCGGTCCGGGAAATGGGTGGCGTGAGATTAGCTCACGTGATATGCCCATCGCAAGACCCACACGGCGCACCTCATCTTTGAATAGAAGGCGCAAGGGCTCAACAATTTTGAGATTCATCTTCTCGGGTAATCCACCCACGTTGTGGTGCGACTTGATGGTTGCCGATGGACCATTAACCGACACCGACTCAATTACATCGGGATAGATAGTCCCCTGTGCCAACCAACGCACATCCTTGATTGTTTCAGCCTCCTCGTTAAAGACCTCGACAAAGTCACGGCCGATGATTTTGCGCTTTGTTTCGGGGTCGCTTATGCCTGCCAAGTCGCTTAAGAACTTATCTGACGCCTTGACACCCTTAACATTGAGCCCCATATCTTTATAGGAGTCCAAGACCTCCTCAAACTCATCCTTGCGTAGAAGTCCCGAATCGACAAATATGCAGTATAGGTTCTTGCCAATGGCACGATGCAGGAGCACTGCCGCAACCGATGAATCGACACCGCCTGATAGACCCAACACAACCTTATCATTGCCCAATTTTTGGCGCAATTCATTTACTGTGCTCTCCACAAAGCTATCTGAAGTCCAACTCTGAGCGCATCCACAGATGCCTACGACAAAGTTTTTGAGTAATTGTGTACCATCTGTCGAGTGGTAGACTTCGGGGTGGAACTGTATACCCCACGTACTCTCGCCCTCGATACGGAATGCCGCCACCTTGACATCTTCGGTGCTCGCTACAATCTTATAGCTCTCGGGAATTGAGGTTATCGTATCGCCGTGCGACATCCATACTTGTGTTGGCGAGGGCAGAGATTGCATCAACGCATCCTCTCGCTCAACAACCGATAGCTGTGCACGCCCATACTCACGACTTGCGGCCGCCTCGACCTCGCCACCACCCACTTTTGATAGGTATTGAGCACCATAACAGACGCCCAACAGCGGTAGCTTGCCCTTGAAAGCCGACAAATCGGGCTGTGGTGCCTTAGCATCACGCACCGAGAAGGGGCTGCCCGAAAGGATTACGCCACGCACCGTGTCGTCAATCTCTGGATAGTGGTTGTAGGGGTATATTTCGCAGTAGACATTCAACTCACGCACTCGGCGAGCTATGAGCTGTGTGTATTGCGACCCAAAGTCAAGTATTAAAATCTTTTCCATATTATTTGCGAGCCTTAAGCCCCATAAAATTATTCGCCACGAGTGTAGTTTGGTGTTTCACGTGTGATTGTCACATCGTGGGGGTGGTTCTCAATTACGCCATTTGAGGTTATGCGGATGAATTTCGCCTTTTGCAGCTCCCCAATATTGGCAGCGCCACAGTAGCCCATACCCGATCTGATACCGCCAACTAACTGAAAAACAGTCTCGGAGAGTGCACCCTTGAATGGCACACGCCCCACGATACCCTCAGGCACCAACTTATTGATGTTACCCTCGTTACCCTTCTGGAAGTATCTGTCGGCCGAACCAGCCTTCATAGCGTCGATAGAGCCCATACCACGATAGCTCTTGAATTGACGTCCATTATATATAATAGTCTCACCGGGTGACTCTTCGGTGCCCGCAAACATCGACCCGACCATAACCGAGTCGCCACCTGCCGCCAGAGCCTTAACAATATCGCCCGAATAGCGCAGACCACCATCAGCGATGACTGGTACCCCACTACCCTTAGCCTCAGTGGCTACGGCATAGATTGCCGATAGCTGTGGCACGCCAACACCAGCAATGACACGTGTGGTGCATATCGAGCCGGGACCAATACCCACCTTTAGAGCATCGGCACCGTTGTCAATTAAGAAGCGAGCCGCCTCAGGGGTTGCGATATTGCCCACAACAACATCCAATGCGGGGTATTTAGCTTTAATTTCACGCAGTAATTTAGCGACATTCACCGTGTGGGCGTGTGCCGAATCCAAGACTACGGCATCGACCTCCTCATCGACCAAAGCTGCTATGCGCTCCATCGAATCTGCCGTGATACCCACACCAGCCGCCACACGTAGACGACCTTTCGAGTCTTTGCAGGCTTCGGGGTGCTCCTTTAGCTTTGTTATATCTCTATATGTAATAAGTCCAATCAAATGCCCCTCTGCATCGACTACGGGTAGCTTTTCGATTTTGTTGTTGAGCAGAATCTCTTGAGCGTGCTTTAGGTCGGTTTCGTAGGTTGTAACCAACTTATCCGATGGAGTCATCACACACGAAATTAGGCGTGCATTGTCACTCTGAAAGCGCAAATCTCGATTGGTGACGATACCAATTAGCTTGTTTGTGTCATCCACAACGGGAATGCCACCAATCTTATTCTCTCGCATAATATCGAGAGCATCGCCAACAGTTTGGCTCTGTGAGATTGTCACTGGGTCATATATCATACCACTATCGGCACGCTTCACACGGCGCACTTCGGCAGCCTGCTGGGCGATAGATATATTCTTGTGAATCACACCAATACCTCCCTCACGAGCCAGCGCAATAGCTAATCTCGCTTCGGTTACGGTATCCATCGCCGCCGAGACGATAGGGGTGTTGAGGGTAATGTTACGACTGAATCGTGTTTTGAGGCTCACATCTTTTGGTAGGACCTCTGAATAGGCGGGTATTAGCAACACATCATCGAAGGTAATCCCTTCAGGTTGAACCCTTTCGTTGATAAATGACATAGCAAACGTGGATTTATGTTGCTCGCAAAAATAGTTATTTTTTTTAAATTACACAATTTTCACGCTATATTTGTGCAATGAATGAGAGAATTTTAGTTGGCATAAGTGGTGGCATTGACTCGGCGGCGACAGTTTTGTTGTTGCAAGATAAGGGCTACAGTGTCGAGGCTCTATATATTGATATGTTGGGCTCTGAGGCGAGCCGAAAAAGAGTTGAAGAGCTTGCCGTAAGACTTAAAGTAAAACTACATATAAGTGAGTGTAAAGAGCTATTTAATAGCGTAGTTATGCAGCGAGTTTTAGATGAGCATCGCACAGGCAACACCCCTTCAGCCTGCACCATCTGTAACCCCCAATTAAAGTGGCGATTATTAGCCGATGTTGCCTCGTGTGAGGGCATTGAGCGCATAGCCACTGGCCACTATATTGAAATTGTTGCGCTTGATGGTTGGCACTATATAAAAATGGGGTCAGATAGTATAAAAGACCAATCCTACTACCTCTACGCTTTGGGGCAGGATGTTTTAAGTCGTGCTGTGACCCCTTTGGGCGGGATGCAAAAGGCGGATGTTCGTGACTATCTCGCTTTGAGAGGTTTTGAGGAGTTGGCAATAGGATCAGAGAGTCAAGGGGTCTGTTTTGCTAAGAGTGGTTATCGTGATTTTTTGTGTCGCAACCTAAATCCTACACAAGGCGATGTTGTTGATTGCGAGGGTAATATCATCGGACAACACGATGGCGCACCACTCTACACTATGGGGCAAAAACGAGGTTTTGAGCTCTTTGGTGGTGCTACGGCAGGCGCTCGTTGTGAGGTTCGTGAAGTTGATGTTGAACACAACCGAATCATAGTTGGCGAGCCTCTTTTTAGTAACACCTTAACACTTGCCGAGTGGTGGTTTCGCCCACCCGCAACCCTCAATGTTGGCATCAAGGCGCATATTCGGGGCTTGGGGCGCAATGTGCAGGGCGATGTTTCGGTTAGCGTAAAAGGGGATGGCACCCTGCAAATCCACTCTTCTGAAGAGCCATTCTGGGCAAGTGCAAAAGGACAACCCACCGTGCTTTATGCCGATGGGTTGGTCGTTGGAGGTGGTATTTTAATAGGTAATTAACCCCTTTTGCAACGCACTACACAAGTCAATAGACCTGCGAAATAGTCCCAAAATACTGCACTGGATTGTACCAAGGGTTGGTGATTGTTAGGTTTGCACCACCCGTGCTGGAGTATATCTCAAATGTAAATTTGTAGTCACCCGATGAGTAGAGCGATGAGGAGAATGTAACCATCCATCCATTGTGTGTCTGCTCAACCATTATTGGGTCAATGTCGGTTACCGTAAAGTTAATCATCGTCACGTAGTATGGTGCCACGTACCCTTTAATATATGGTAGTGTAATATCTGCAGTGCCATTCCAAATAGTGATGTCGAAGTGCGGATTTACGATCTGATGCATCTGTCCAGCGGGCTGGCGCTGCATAGTCTGAGGGTTGAACTGAAAGCTGCGAGCCTCGACTAATGAGTCGATTAGCTTTTGATACTTAGCCACACGCTCGGCACGCTTTTCAACACGCTCTTCGTGGCTCTCTTTGTCGAGGAGTGTAGCGCTCCTATCGCCCGCTGAGGCGATTGATGTCATACACATTAGCAGTAGGGCAAATGCCCAAAATAGTCTTGTTTTCATAGCACAAAAGTTTTGTTGTGCTTACAAAAACAGCAAATTCAGTGCCAGTCCTACTCTCGACTCTCGAATCTATCTAATTCACGGCGTGCCAACTCACGGCCAGCTTCAGTAATCTCTTCCGATTTGTAGAACTCAAAAATATCGTAACTATCCGATTTTAATTCAATTAGCAAGTCGGGACGATGCATCTCGCACATCAACTTCGTGAGATGGTGCTGGGCTATCTGCACGGGTGCGGTCATCAACTTATAACGCCTTTTGATGATAGACTCCTTCTCTTCACCCTTCGATGTTGGGTCGTACGAGCCAGTGACATCGACAGCTATGAGTGTGTCGCCCTTCGTGCGCTCTACCCTATTTATAGGTAGCGGATTGGCAACGCAACCATCCACCAATAGCATACGTTGATGTTTTGAGGGTGTGAATACCGATGGTATAGAGATTGAGCCTCGTATCGCCTCATAGAGCGAGCCGTGATTGAGGACCATCTCGTGTCCCGTGACCAAATCGGCAGCAACGGCAGCAAAGGGTATATCTAAATCCTCAATATTGACCTCAGGCACAAGCTTCATTAGCGAGCGCATAACCTTGTCGCCCTTGATTAGCCCCTTTGCGCTGAACGAGATGTCGATGAGCGAGAACATACGCTTTCGATTCAGACCCTTCAGCCATAGTTTCAACTCCTCCAAGTGCCCCGTTGCATATATACCACCAACCAGCGCACCCATCGATGAGCCTGAAATCGAAGTTATTGTGTAACCACGCTCCAAAAGCTCCTCAATAACTCCGATATGTGCGATACCTCTTGCACCGCCGCCGCCTAACACTAAGGCTACATTTTTGCTACTCATAATTAATAAATATTATCCCAATCTGTTGTTGGGGGTAAAAATTGGTAAAATAACACTCTTTAGGTATTGTTATTTAGCAAACAATAACTATCTTTGCGTCGCAAGATAAAACATTTAACAAAAATAGACAAATTTTAATCATTATGAGCTGTTTTCTAATCAAATCATCTCTTGGCAAGAAATTGGTGATGAGTATCTCGGGCGTTATGCTTGTTCTCTTCCTCCTTTTTCATATGGCTATGAACCTTGTGGCGATCTTCTCGCCTGAGGCTTACAACTGGATTTGCGCCTTCTTGGGTGCTAATTGGTATGCACTTGTTGCGACTGTTGGTTTGGCTGGCGGTGTCTTCGTGCACTTCGCCTATGCTATTATCCTAACTTTGGACAACTACCGTGCTCGTGGCTCTCAGCGCTACGCTGTGACTGTGAACGAAAAGGGCGTGAGCTGGGCATCGAAGAATATGCTTGTATTGGGCTTTGTAGTTGTTGGTGGCCTTTTGGTACACCTTGTGCACTTCTGGTCTAAGATGCAGCTAACAGAGATTTTGGGTCACCACCACAACTCTTTAGGGTTGGAGGCTACCGATGGCGCTGCCCTTATCGAGTACACCTTCTCAAAGTGGTACAACGTCGCAATATACTTGGTATGGTTAGTTGCCCTTTGGTTCCACCTAACACACGGCGTGTGGTCTATGTTCCAGAGTATCGGAGCATCGAATGCGGTGTGGTTGCCACGCCTAAAGTGTATCGCTAATGCAACAGCTACCCTTGTATTCTTGGGCTTTGCTGTGGTGGTTGTGCTCTTCTACCTAAGGAGCCTATGCCCTGCGATGTGTTAATTTAATTGTATAACAACAAACAACAAAATAATATGGCTTTTAAATTAGATGCTAAAATCCCTGCTGGAGCTTTGGCAGAGAAGTGGAGCAACCACAAAGCGGCAATTAAAGTAGTCTCGCCAGCCAACAAACGTAAGTTGGATGTAATCATCGTCGGAACAGGTCTTGGTGGTGCGTCGGCTGCTGCCTCATTGGGCGAGCTTGGCTATAATGTAAAGATATTCTGTATTTCGGACTCTCCACGTCGTGCGCACTCAATCGCAGCGCAGGGAGGTATCAATGCAGCGAAGAACTATCAGAACGATAACGACTCTATATATCGTCTATTCTACGATACAATCAAGGGTGGCGACTATCGTGCTCGTGAGGCTAATGTCTACCGTATGGCAGAGGTCGCAAACCTCATCATCGACCAGTGTGTGGCGCAGGGTGTGCCTTTTGCACGTGAGTATGGAGGTCTGTTGGACAACCGCTCGTTTGGTGGTGCGCAGGTGTCGCGAACATTTTATGCTCGTGGTCAGACCGGCCAGCAGCTGCTGTTGGGTGCCTACTCGGTGCTTAATAAAGAGGTGGGTCGTGGTTCAGTGAAGAGCTACCCACGCCACGAGATGTTGGATGTCGTTGTCGAGGATGGCGAGGCTAAGGGTATCATCGCACGTAACTTGGTGACGGGCGAGTTGGAGCGTCACGGAGCTCACGCAGTGGTTATCGCTACGGGTGGATATGGTAACGTATTCTTCCTATCGACCAACGCAATGGCATCGAATGGCTCGGCAGCATTCCAGTGCTACCGCAAGGGCGCTGGCTTTGCAAACCCCTGTTTTACGCAAATTCACCCAACTTGTATACCGGTGCACGGCACACAGCAGTCGAAATTGACCTTGATGTCTGAGTCGTTGCGTAACGATGGCCGTATTTGGGTACCTAAAAATATCGAGGATGTAGAGAAGATTCGCAAGGGTACAATGATGCCTTCGGAGATTTCCGAAGAGAATCGTGATTACTATTTGGAGCGTCGCTACCCCGCTTTTGGTAACCTTGTACCTCGTGACGTTGCCTCACGTGCCGCTAAAGAGCGTTGCGATGCTGGCTATGGCGTGAATGAGACAGGTTTGGCGGTATTCCTTGACTTTAAGACTGCTATCGAGCGTCTGGGTAAGGATGTCATCAAACAGCGTTATGGTAACCTATTTGATATGTATGAGGAGATTACCGATGTCGATCCATACGAGCAGCCAATGCAGATTTTCCCTGCCGTTCACTACACGATGGGTGGCGTTTGGGTTGATTACAACCTAATGACTACAATTCCGGGTCTATACGCTATTGGCGAGGCTAACTTCTCGGATCACGGTGCCAACCGTCTTGGTGCGTCGGCCCTGATGCAGGGATTGGCAGATGGATACTTCGTCCTTCCATATACTATCGGCGATTACTTGGCTCGCAAGATTCAGGCGCCTAAGGTTTCGACCGACACTCCTGCCTTCGATAAGGCTGAAGCAGAACTTAAGGCAAAGATAGATAAGCTATTCTCTATCAAGGGAAAACAGAGCGTTGATGACCTACACAAAAAGCTCGGCCACATTATGTGGGACAACGTAGGTATGGCTCGTACTAAGGAGTCGTTGCAGAAGGCGATTACTGAGATTCAAGCCGTACGCAAGGAGTTCTGGAGCGATCTAAAGATGGTCGGCACGGCGGATAGTTTCAACGTTGAGTTGGAGAAGGCGTTGCGCTTGGCTGATTTTGTTGAGTTGGGCGAGTTGATGGCTCGTGATGCCTTGAATCGTGAGGAGTCTTGCGGAGGTCACTTCCGTGAGGAGTTCCAAACAGAAGAGGGTGAGGCGTTGCGTGACGATGAGAACTTCGTTTACGCTGCCGTTTGGGAGTATAATGGTATGGACGAGGCACCTACCCTAACTAAGGAGCCGTTGAACTATGAGTTCGTACGTCCAGCACAACGTAACTATAAGGAGTAATAAAAAGAGGATTAACAGACAAAATTTATTGAGAGTATGAATTTTTCATTGAAAATATGGCGTCAAAAGGATGCAAAAAGCAAGGGTGCTTTTCAAATATATGAAGTAGAGAATATCTCAGCGGACACCTCTTTTTTGGAGACCTTAGATATTCTAAATAACGACTTGGTGCACGCTGGCGAGGAGCCCGTAGCCTTCGATCACGACTGCCGTGAGGGTATTTGCGGTATGTGTTCGTTGCACATCGATGGCGAGGCGCACGGACCAAGTAAGGCGGCGACAACCTGCCAGCTATATATGCGTAAGTTTAAAGATAAGAACACCGAAGGGGTTTCGAGCAAGTCTAAGCGTGATGCTATGGCTATCGTTATTGAGCCTTGGCGCTCGACTGCCTTCCCCGTAATCAAGGATTTGGTTGTGAACCGTTACGCTTATGACGAAATTTTGCAGGCTGGTGGCTATATCAGCGTTCGCACAAACTCGATTGTCGATGCCAACTCAATTCCAATCCCACGTGTGGATGCAGAGGAGTCGATGGATGCTGCAGCTTGTGTGGGTTGTTCGGCTTGTGCTGCAACCTGCAAAAATGGCTCTGCGATGTTGTTCGTTGCGGCTCGTGTATCATCTTTGGCTCTTTTGCCACAAGGTAAGGTTGAGGGTGCTCGCCGTGCTAAGGCTATGGTTGCTAAGATGGATGAGTTGGGCTTTGGTAACTGTACCAACACCGGTGCGTGTGAGGTTCAGTGTCCTAAGCAGATCTCGATTGCGCACATCGCACGCTTGAACCGTGAGTTCTTGTCGGCTAAATTCTCAGAATAAGGGGTGATGATTGAGGTGCTAACTCTTTAGCATCTATATAGATACAATTAAGGGGAGCTTTTGTGGCTCCCCTTATTGTTGTATGTTGTGGTTTTATTTATTGCGGACAACACCCTGCCCCGCACGACTGTTCAATCTTAGTCGAGGGCACATACTCCTTAACCTCAAAGTCTAACTTCTCCAACGATTGGCGAATCTTCTCTTTGCTGGTCTTTTCAGGGTTGTAAGCAACTGTTACAGTGTTTTCGCTCATATTAACCTCAAGGTCGCTAACCCCCTTCTGAAATGGGATGTTCTCCTCGATTTTAGCTTTGCAGCTTCCGCAATGGATATCCACCTCGTAACAAACTGTCTGCTCAGGTTTTTTCGCCTTTGCATCGACTGAAATGGTTACGCAAGTTATTGCAACAATTAATAGAATGATGTACTTTTTCATAATTTTATAGTTTTTGTATGTTTGTTTATAGTGTGTAACGTAGTCCAATGTATAGTTTCCGCCCCATTAGCGGACCCCAAATAACTGTCGAGTTAAAGGAGGTCGAGAATGGGCTCTCGGGCGAGATAATAGGGTTAGATTGGCGATAGTTGGCGATATTCTCGCAACCCAAATATAGATCAACCTTGCGAATACGATGCGTCACCTGCGCAAAGAACATCGGATAGGCAGGCGAAAATTTCTCCACGCTGAAGTCGCCAGTTTGGCTCGGTAGACGACTCTTGCCATTCATTTGAGCTGTAAAGTCGAATACCCAGCGGTTGAATTTGGTGGCGTACTGCAAATTTATAAGCCCCTTGTATCGACTCACAAGCGGTGTTTCGATTGTGCGAGAGTCAAGCAGAGTTGTCTTTGCATCGTTATAGCGGAATGTAGCAAAAATCGTGAACGAGGTGATTGGTGCATAGGAAAAATCGACTTGATAGGTGTCGGTTCTGGAGTCACCATCTAAGTTGTAGAATAGTACAGCCGATGGGTCACTCTCTTGATCTACAATCACTTGGTCAGAAAAACCACTACGGAAATAATCCACGCTCAACGATGCTGAAGAGCCAAATAGCTTGAAACTCTGCGTCAAAGATACGCCAGCCGTAACACCACGCTCTAAAGGGTTCAAATCGTCAGCAAAGGATAATTTGCGACCCGTTGCCAACATACCAATATTGTCGGTTACGAGTGACATAATGCGATACCCCACCCCGACAGAGCCACGCAGGGTGGTTGTTGGTGTGATGTTCCATTTGGCGTGGGCACGTGGCGTGAACATCCAGCCATAGCGGTTGTTGTGGTCGCCACGCACGCCCGCAATTACATTGAGCTTGTCGCCCAACGTTAGGCTATACTCCGAAAAAGCACCTATTGTATATAGGTCACGATCGAAAATATGTTCAGCACTCTCGACAGCGCTACCACTCGTAACATACCTATCCATAAGGCTTTCATTGTAGAAATCCCCCGTAAATGATGCTCCAGTGATTAGTTGGTGGCGAGTTCCATAGTCGATTTGGTATAGCAAATTTGCAAAAACCGAGTTCTGTGCACCCGAATAGTCTTTGATGCCGAAAAAAGCATCTTGCTCGTGATAAACATAGTCTGTGACGAGTGCAATGTTGGATGTTGTCTGCTCCTCGTAACCCTCATCTTCGGGCTGCAGATTGCCCGTAATAACGGGAATTCCAACCTTAAAATATGCGTTTAGGTGGCGGTTGTCAATCTCTGAGCCATAGCCACTTAGATTATCCAAATCACTCTTCTGAAAATCGACTTGGCCACCCTCACGTTTCTCATACAGAGCCTTTACGCCAAAGCGCAACTGCGCACCCGACGAGGCGGTGTACAACCAGCGATTGGCAACATTAAACTGCTGTTTTAGGGGTGTATCCAAGAAGCCATCCTCATTTTTATCCATCTCGTGGCTATCCACCGATGCGTGTGTCAAAATAATTGTCGATAGCTTGTCACTAAGGTTGAAAGAGGATGTGATATTCGCCTCAGTGCGCAAATCCTGCCCTAAATATAGGTTTACAAACAATGGCTCATCGTCTGTGGGCTTGCGGTGCTCAACATTAATCTGTCCCGTAAGTGCCTCAAAACCATTCGTGACAGATGTTATGCCCTTCGATATTTGAATCCCCTGCAACCACATTCCGGGCGTATACTCCAGTCCGTAAGGGGCTGACAATCCACGCATTATAGGGCGTGATTCATCCAACATCTGGGTGTAGGTACCCGAATAGCCCAACATCTTGATTTGACGAGCGCCAGTCACAGCATCCGAATACCCTACCGTCACCGATGCCGAGTTCTCGAAGCTCTCTGCAAGGTTGCAGCACGCCATTTTGCAGAGCCCCGCAAAGGTTATATCCTCACGCTTTTCGATTGAGCGCTTAGATATGAAGTTGCTGCGATTGTTGCGAACCGTCACCTCCTCGATGGCATACGGGTCGGCTTGGAGGGTAAACTCGACCTCACCACCTCTATATAGAATAGTATCTGCTT
Organism: uncultured Alistipes sp.; assembly: GCA_964370585.1. GTDB lineage: Bacteria > Bacteroidota > Bacteroidia > Bacteroidales > Rikenellaceae > Alistipes. The sequence goes on from CAYJJV010000016.1 coordinate 27,914, forward strand.
GGTAGCCAACGAACGATGCTCGCAAGCGCTTGCCCTCTTGTGTTTTGATTGTAAATGCACCTTCGGCATCACTCACAGTGGCAATATCGCTATCCAGCCACTCGATATAAGCACCTATGAGTGCCCTTTTTGCTCCGCTATTGTCCACCTCATTGACACGACCTACAATATTTTGTGCCGCAAGGGAGTTTGAAAATAGGGATAATAGTGCGAAAAATAGTATTTTTTTCATCTGAAATTTGTTATCTGTTAATAGGTAGTTAGCACCCTCATATCTACGGAGTGCTTTACAAAATTAACAAATAACTGGTGGGGCACGAAGTGCACGAGATTCAAGATATAGATGTTTTAACCCAATATCATCATCCGTTGTAATTTGCTCAAATATATCTACTTGTGATATTTGAGCTAAAGCGTTAGTGTAGGTGTTATGTTGCTCTTCAGCGAAGAACTTTTTTATGCTCTGTTTATCTACTGCTGGAAGATATTGGGCATCCAACGAGCAGCTTTCGTGCTCACTTTCGCCACACTCAAAACAGCCAGTCATCTCGCCACCCGAAGAGCAACACGAGCAGCTACAGTTGCACGCTTGTTCTGTTGAAGGTGCACAATGAATGACACTGTGAAGCACTGTGTGCGCCACAGAGAGCGACAAAATCATCATCGCTACAAAAGCCAAAATGTGCCTATACCTACTCATATCGGCAAAATTACTCTAAATTTGTCTAAATCCAAAATTTTGGGCGATGAATTGCACTACTTGGTGTTGCGTTGATTTGTTTTTGAGCGAATTTACCACTATCTTTATGCCCAATTTTTAGCAATAAAGCCAATAATTTGGCACTATTTTGCGTTTGAAACATCGATATGCGAGAGGATAAAATCAAAATATATGGAGCGAGAGCCAACAACCTAAGGGGTGTTGATCTGGAGATTCCACGCCACAAATTAGTGGTAATCACGGGGTTGTCGGGCTCGGGCAAGTCGTCGCTGGCGTTCGACACGATATATGCCGAAGGTCAGCGCCGATATATGGAGACGCTATCGACCTATGCTCGTCAGTTTGTGGGAGTTATGGAGCGCCCCGATGTCGATAAAATCACCGGACTAAGCCCCGTTGTCGCTATCGAACAGAAGACCACCAACAAAAATCCACGCTCGACTGTCGGCACGGTGACCGAGATAAACGACTTTTTGCGCCTCTTGTATGCTCGTGCCTCACGTGCCTACTCTCCCGAGACGGGCGAAGCGATGGTGCGATACTCGGATGAGCAGATTATAGAGTTGATTTTGGAACGCTTTGCGGGGCGTAAAATTGCGATGCTCGCCCCCATTGTCAAGGGGCGCAAGGGTCACTATCGTGAACTATTTGAGTCGTTGGCGAAGAGGGGCTACATATATGTGCGTGTGGATGGCGAGATACGTGAAATTGAGAAGGGAATGCGCTTGGATAGGTATAAGATTCACGATGTTGAGTTGGTTGTAGATCGCCTTGTAGCAAGCTCTGAGAGTGAAACTCGTCTTGCAACATCGCTCAAAGAGGCGATGCGTCAAGGTAAGGGTACAATCTCAATTTACGACTATAAAACAGATCAGATACGCTACTATTCACGCAATTTGATGTGCCCAACCACGGGCGTGGCGTTTGCCGACCCGGCACCCCACAGCTTCTCGTTCAACTCGCCACACGGAGCCTGCCCGCAATGTAATGGCTTGGGCGAAGAGGTGGTTTTCGATCGTGATAAGGTTGTGCCGAACCCCTCGCTCTCAATTCGTGAGGGTGCAATCGAGCCGCTGGGCAAGTATCGAAGCGGTGCGCTTTTTAGCGTTGTCGAAGCGCTGGCCCAACGTTATAACTTTACTTTAGATACCCCTTTTAATGAGCTGGAAGAGAGCGCAATAAATGCGTTGCTGTATGGCGACTCAGCACCTCTAACAATAACATCGTCGCACGAGCGAGAATTGACAATTTGGGAGGGTGTAAGCGAGATAATTGCTCGCACGGCGGATGATGACTCGAAGCGTGGCGATAGATGGCGAGGTCAATTTATGGTGCACCGCAAATGTTCGTTGTGTGGTGGTAGCCGCCTACGTGAGGAGGCGCTGCAGTTCCGCATTGGAGATAAAAACATCGCTCAGGTCTGCGCAAAATCTTTAGAGGAGTTCTCGGCGTGGGTCGCAACGATAGAATGTGCGATGAGCGATAAAGAGCGTAAAATAGCCCACGAAATTATTAAAGAGATAGCCGAGAGGGTCAGTTTCTTGTTGGATGTTGGGTTGGGATACCTCTCTTTGGCACGCTCGTCACGCTCACTGTCGGGTGGCGAGAGCCAGCGAATACGCCTTGCCACGCAGATGGGCTCAAAGTTGGTTAATGTGCTCTATATCCTCGATGAGCCATCTATTGGACTGCATCAGCGTGATAACGAACGATTGATAAATTCGCTCAAATCGTTGCGTGATGCAGGCAATTCAGTGTTGGTCGTTGAGCACGATGAGGATATGATTCGTGCCGCCGATTTTGTGGTCGATGTCGGCCCGAAGGCTGGGCGCAAGGGTGGTAAAATCGTTGCAGCAGGCACATTAGACGATATTTTGCAGTCGAAGAGCATCACGGCAGAGTATCTTACGGGGGAGCGACGAATCGAACCCTTAGCGGAGCCTCGTAGCGGAAATGGTAAGGCCATAACCATCAAAGGGGCACGTGGCAACAACCTCAAAAACATCGATGTATCGATTCCGTTGGGGCAATTTGTCTGTGTGACTGGCGTTAGTGGCTCTGGTAAATCGACGCTTATTAACGAAACTCTGCGCCCGATTTTGAGTCGCCATCTATACAACTCCTATGACCAACCGTTGGAGTACGACACTATCGAGGGTATCGACAATATTGACAAGCTGATAGTTGTTGATCAATCGCCCATAGGTCGTACACCACGCAGTAATCCAGCCACTTACACCAATGTATTTACCGATATACGCAAACTTTTCGAGCTAACCCGTGATGCGCAAATTCGAGGTTTCAAGGCTGGGCGCTTCTCGTTCAACGTAAAGGGCGGACGCTGTGAGGAGTGTCGAGGTGCAGGAGTGCAGACCATCGAGATGAACTTCCTGCCCGATGTCTATGTGCGATGCAAGGCGTGCGCTGGAAATCGTTATAATCGTGAAACTTTGGAGGTTAAGTATAAGGGCAAGAGCATCAATGATGTTCTGAATATGACGATTAATATGGCGGTCGAGTTCTTTGAAAATATCCCCAATATATATCAGAAGCTCAAGGCGATACAGAGCGTTGGGCTTGGGTATTTAACTCTGGGGCAGCCCTGCACAACCCTTTCTGGTGGAGAGAGTCAGCGCATTAAGTTGGCGAGCGAATTGTCACGTCGTGATACTGGGCACTCGCTATATATTCTCGATGAGCCAACAACGGGGCTCCATTTTGAGGATATACGACTTCTGTTGGATGTTCTTAACCGCTTGGTTGATAGGGGTAATACGGTTATCGTTATCGAGCACAACTTGGATGTAATTAAGGTTGCTGACCACATCATCGACATCGGATTGGAGGGTGGCGCAGCAGGTGGCGAGGTTGTAGCTCAAGGCACTCCAGCACAGATTGCTGCCTGCAAGCGTAGCTATACGGGGCAATATCTTAAACGTGCCCTAAAGTAGTGTTGCAAAGGTAGTTGCTGCTACTTAAACACTGGCGCCTGCCAAATTTCAATATCTGTATTTGCTCTAAGGTATTGCAGTGTTTCACGCTCAATAATATCATCCTTTTTTGGATAACTATTATATATAATCAACTCAACATCAACGCCATACCCTCTGCAGGCATATAACGACAAGAGCGTATGGTTTATACTCCCCAAGCGCCCCGATGTGACCAAAATAAGTGGCATTTTTCGCTCTGCAACATAGTCCAACGTGAGCAATTCACTATCGTTGAGTGGCACCATCAAACCCCCTGCACCCTCTTGCAAGATAATATCATAGTCGGGTGATAATTCAAGCGCTTTTGTCGAGGTTTCGATTTTCGAGAGCTCTATCGCTACCCCATCTAAGCGTGCCGCTAAGTGTGGCGATGCAGGATATGAGAGCACTATGGGCGAGGTTACAAGCTCCTTGTCCTCTTTTGTTAGCTCTATGCCCATCAACTTTCGGTGCAGCAAAATATCTTCGGCAATCCCCTTGCACCCGGTCTGTATCATCTTTTGGGTTGTGATTCGTAGCCCCAATTTTTGTAGCTCAAGCCCCAACGCAGCGGTCATATAGCTCTTGCCAATATCGGTGTCGATACCCCCGATGAAGTGGGTTTTGTGCCCTAAATTTAAGTTTTCAATAAGTTTGTCAAACATACTCTATTTTACTTTAATTGCCTTAATATATAGTGGTCTATATGTGAGCTTTACACTCTTGTCAACAGAAAACAGTTCTCTATATTTTTGCTCAAATTCCTCTCGCTTAAATCCTCGCCACTCGCTATTTGCCAATGAGTTTACGCCAGTTAGTTTTAGATGGCGCAATACATCTATTGGGCTGTTAAACAGTAGCTCGATGCTCTCGCTATGGCACTTCACAACCTCGAAGCCAACCTCTCGTAAGATAGACTCAATTTGCGATTGAGTTTTATACTCCAATCCGACCCCAGTCGTTTGTCTGATTTCATCTACATTGCCCACTATGAAGGTGCTAAATACAAGCTCACCACCACTATTAAGTAGTTGAAGTGATTTCTCGAAAAAGCCATTTAAATTCTTGAACCACTGCATTGTAGATGTTGATGCAATTAGGTCGCAAATGCCAACCTGTGAAAAAGACAACTCCTCAGCATCACCAATTATATAGTCGATGGTTTTACTCTGACTAACTTTTCGTATGACTACCTCTGAGCTCTCCTCACAAAGGTCGTTTACATATAGTTTATCGTGCTCTAAACCGACCAAAAGGCGTGTTAGATTGCCACTGCCAGCTCCAATCTCCAGAATATTTTTGTATGGGCGCTCTTTGTCGATAAAGTCGCTGTATAGTCGCTCTATGATGGCATTTTGCGCCATAGCCGAGCTGTCGTAACTCTCCATTGCCCCCGCAAACCGACTACGCACAATATCACTTTGTTTGCCTGCCGATAGCTCATTCAAGAGTTCACCCCATCTACCCCACCTATTGAATGGGAAGTGTGCACCATCAAAGCTCTTGACTCGTGCTGTGGATGCACTCCACGCTTTGACCATATTTTGGTGCGGAAAAATCCTATCTTGTCGTGCAAGCCAAACATCTGTCCAGATATTATTGTTGTCTTCTGTGGTTTGTGTCGTCCGTTCGTAAGTTGCTTTTAATTCGCACTTTAGAGCATCAACATCAAGTTTAATTTCGCTAAAATATGCCTCTTTAATGGTTGCCGAACCTGCAATACGCAGATAAAATTTTTGCAATGAGTGTTCGTTTAAACCATTGAGTGTGGCATCAAAAACCCCCTTTGGAATACCCATTTCGTCATCCACAGCAGGTCGGGTGCCATTGATTGCAAGGGCGTAGGTTGGTTTTTGCATCCCATCAAAAAGTCGGGTATAGAGCCTGTCGGCATAAAAAACGCCAAATGACCACGCCGCCAAAACAACATCTTTATGCTTTGCAATTATAGAGCGAATAGCCTCAATATCAACATCTTCAATAGTTGTATAGTCGTACAGAGTGAGTAGCGATACCCCCTTTGAGTCCACCCTATTCAAGATGCAAGGCGAATATGCCCATCCTGCAAAAAATATAATTAGGCGCTCGCCATCGCTATTTAGAGTATACTTCATATAGGGCTGTGGTTAATGTGTTTATGAGTTTTGCGACATCGCTTTTCGACAATGCAGCGTGGAGTGATAGTCGCAGGCGTGAAGATGATGCAGGTACGGTTGGTGGACGAATTGCCTTTACATTTATTCCACTGTTTTTAAGTGAATTAGCTACTTTTATTGCAACTTCTGCTTCACATACGACTATGGGGATAATTTGCGAAGTCGAACGGCGCAAGCACTCCAATAATTTTGCCATACGACTATCTTCGGTCATAGATTCAAATGCGCCAATCAACCCCTCTCGCACTTCACTGGATATTGCCCTAAGTTGCGCTCTGCGAGTGGCGAAATTTGTCGCTTCATCGACTTGCATTGCCGACAAAATATAGTGACTCCAAGCCGCATTTATGGCAGGTAAAGTAGTTGAGTAGATAACACTACGTGATACATTGATTAGCAGATTGATAAGTGTATCACTTCCCACGACAAAAGCACCCATTGAGGCGTAAGCTTTACCAAATGTCCCGACCAATATATCTATATCATCCACAACTCCTAACTCTTCGCTAAGACCTAGCCCTCGCTCGCCCCGAACACCCACTGCGTGCGCCTCATCCACATATAGATAGAGGTTCTTGAATTGATGTTTTAACGCCACTAATTGCTCTAAATCAGCACAATCTCCATCCATACTAAATATCGACTCGGTGACGACAAAAACTGCCTCATAATCGCCTGCTTTTTCGCTTAAAATTTGAAATAAATGGTTGTAATCATTGTGTCTAAAACGCACAAAATCGCCCTTAGAGAGCCTAATACCATCGATTATTGAGGCGTGCACCAACTTATCTGCCACAATCAGTGTTCGATTTGTTGTGATAGCTGGCAGGATGCCGATATTGACGTGGTAGCCCGAATTGTAGAGCAGTGCACCACTCTTACGATATAGTTTCGCAAGCAGTAGCTCTAAATCGATGTAAATTTGCGAATTAGTATATAGAAGGCGTGATGCAGTTGAGCCAAAATGCGGAAAATCATCGAAACTAAATTGAGCCAAAAAATCACTTTTGAGTCTATCGTCCACCCCCAACCCCAAATAGTCATTGTGGGTCAAATCGATGGCGTTTTGTTGCGCATCAAAATGAGCAAGCGAGCGCAAATTTGAGCTTTCAGTTGGCAATAGTTGATTTAAAAATCTATCTAACATATACCTTAAATTTAGTTTAAGTAATCCTTGATAGTTGCTGTAAATCCGCTACATAGCTTAGATAGGTCATCATCTGAAATGATGAATGGTGGCATCATATAGACTAACCGTCCAAAGGGTCGAATCCACACCCCACGTTCGATAAACATAGGCTGTATTCGTGCCATATCGACCACCTCGTCCATCTCAACAACGCCAATAGCCCCTAATATACGAACTTCACGGACACCTGCATATCCATTTAACTCATCTAATGCTTTAAGTAGAGTGCCCTCAATTCGCTGAATTTCAGCCTTTAATCCCATTTTTTGATATTGCGTGACAGCCTCTGTCGCAACAGCACACGCCAATGGATTTGCCATAAATGTTGGTCCGTGCATAAAGCATCCGACATCACTATTTGAGATTGTCTCGGCAATGTGATTCGCTACCACAGTGGCCCCCAGAGTCATATATCCCCCCGTTAGCGCCTTGCCAATAGTCATTATATCGGGGACGATGTTGGTATACTGCGTGGCAAACATCTCGCCCGTGCGACCAAAACCAGTGGCTATCTCATCGAAAATGAGCAATATATCGTATCTGTCACACAACTCACGAGCCTTGACCAGATAGTCTGCCGAGTAGAAGTGCATCCCTCCCGCTCCCTGCACGATAGGCTCCAAGATAAAGGCGGCAATTTCTTCGTGTTTTGCTTTAAATAACTGCTCCATTTCGTTGAAATCCAAATCATTGCATTTGTCGCCAAAGCGTGACGAGGGACGTGGCAGAAAGTGGTTTATTGGCAGTGAACCTCGAAAAATTGTGTGCATCCCAGTCACTGGGTCACAGACCGACATTGCATTGAATGTATCGCCGTGATAACCACCACGAATAGAGGCAAAAGTAGACTTTTTTGCACTCCCCCGAGCCACCCAATATTGTAGCGCCATCTTCATTGCCACCTCGACAGCGACAGAGCCCGAATCGGCATAAAATATCTTCGCTTCGTTGCGAGAAAGACCTTTAGGTAAAACCTCTAATAATTTATCAGTCAATGCAATAGCTGGATCGTGAACTATGCCGCCAAACATTACGTGTGACATCTTCTCGAGCTGATTTTTTGCGGCACAATTCAGCGCTTCGTTGTTGTAACCCAATGCTGCCGCCCACCACGACGACATCCCATCTATCAACTCACGCCCATCCTTTAGCTTTAGCCGTACTCCACGTGCTGAATCGACCCAAAAGGTTGGCAAACGATTAGGCACTGCCGAGTATGGGTGCCAGATGTGCTCACGTATTGCTTCAGCTTCTATGCAATAACCTGCTGTTTTAAAGCGTTTTAAGTCATCCATACTATTTGTGCCAAGCGTTGTGAGCATATCCCCCATAATGGCGGCATTGACCCCAATATGTAGAGCTTTGCGCTGCACCTCGTCTGAAATCAAAGCTCGCCCGCCCGAAAAGCGTATCTCGGCTCGTGGATTTAAAATGCGAAACACCGCCACCGTCATCAAATACTCCTCGCTATCAAGTACGGGCATCGCCTCCAAGCGTGTCCCTTTTATAGGGTTAAGGATGTTGATAGGAATCGATAAAATCCCCTCGTCACGCAACAGAATCGCCATATCTACCCTATCCTCTAAGCTCTCGCCCATACCGATAATACCCCCCGAGCAGGGCTCAATTCCATACTGTTTTGCCATTCGCAACACCTTCAACTTATCCTCAACAGTGTGGGTCGTGCAGAGCGATGCAAAAAACGATGGCGAACTCTCAATATTGCAGTGGTAGCGCTTCACGCCAGCCTCACTTAAAAGCCGCATATCATCCTCATCCACAAGCCCTAGCGACACACAAGGGATGACGTTTGTACGCCTGCGCAGCTCCTTAACCATATCGCACAACTTTGCAATCTCACCTCTCGAGGGGCGACGTCCGCTCGTAACCAGCGAAAAGCGACGAACGCCACGCTCGCTATTGAATTGCGCCTGAGATACACACTCTTCGAGCTCCAAAAGCGGATAAATATCCACATTAGAGCTGTTGTGTGACGACTGTGAGCACCATTTGCAATCCTCCGAACAGTTGCCCGATTTGATGTTTATAATCGAGCAGGTATCGAAACTATCGCCCGCAAAACGCCTTGTTGTGCGGTGCGCAAGCTCATACAACGCCTCAGTATCGCACTCGGCAACGGCACGTAAAATCTCGTCACGAGAGATACTCTCGCCACGCTCTAATTTGCCTTCAATATACTCTATCATAGCAATTTATATAAAAAAACGAGGCTATCCACTTGCAGCAGATACCTCGTCTAAAATTTTGAAAAAACATAACACTATGCGCCTGAGCTGTGTCGCAAGTAGGTGCAATAATCATATCCTCAAAGGTGCAACTATCATCCGACTCAACCTCTAAATTCAAACCCTCAAACTGCGAAAATGACAACGCTAAAGCCTCCATCGAACCACTTTTCGGCAGAAGAGCATCCACAACTCCCTTTGCCAAACGGCCAATCACAACATTGGCACGCAACCCCATAAAGATTGCATACCCCTTGCCCGACCAACGGCTAAAGCGTATAACACGCTCCTGAATATGGCTCTTTGTGTACAACATACAGCGCAAATATACAATATATCGCACAAATTTGCAACGTTAATTAAATTTCTGTTTAAATTTCGCTTCGTTATTTTATTTCCCACAAGAAATTGTTACCTTTGTGCACAGTATGGTCTAATTTAATTGTAATTAATTATGGGGAAAGTTGTCAGCATCACTCGCTCGGATAGGATGAGCGGAATTGGAGAGTACTATTTTTCACGTCGTTTGCGTGAGATTGCAGAACTCGAGGCCTCAACGGGGCGACAAATCATTAAATTGGCAATGGGTAGTCCCGATCTGCCACCCCACCCATCTGTCATCGAGCGCCTATCACAAGAGGCTCAACGTTCAGACGTTCACAAATATATGTCGTATCAAGGCGAACCAATCCTGCGTAAAGCGTTTGCTCAATGGTACAAAAAATGGTATAAGACCGAACTTGATTTTAAGTCCGAAATTCTACCTTTGATTGGCTCAAAAGAGGGTCTAATGCACATTTGTATGACCTTTCTAAACAAGGGCGATAAGGTTTTAGTCCCAAATCCCGGCTACCCCACCTATGCTGCAGCTGTTGAGCTGTCAGGTGGCGAAATGGTGGCATACCCACTCAATAAGGCGAATAACTTTACACCCGATTTTGACGCTATCGAGGCTGCAGGTCTCGATGGAGTGAAGATGATGCTTGTAAACTACCCAAATATGCCAACGGGTATGCGCCCAACGGCAGAACTATTTGAGAAGATAATCGCATTTGGCGCAAAACACAACATACTAATCGTGCACGATAACCCATATAGCTTTATCCGCAACGCCGAATCGCCGATGTCGATAATGCAGTTCGAAGGGGCACGAGATGTAGCTATTGAGCTAAATTCGCTCTCTAAGGCGCACTCAATGGCTGGCTGGCGTGTGGGTGTTGTGGTTGGTCGCAAGGAGTGGATCGACTCAATTTTGACCTTCAAGTCGAATATGGACTCGGGGATGTTCTACCCAATTCAGGCAGCTGCCGAGACCGCTTTGGCACTTGGCGAGGAGTGGTTCGATGAGCTTAACTCAATATACTACGCACGCCAAAAGCAGGCTTATGCCCTGCTCGATGCTTTGGGTTGCAAGTACCTTCCCAATCAAGCAGGTCTTTTTGTCTGGGCAGAGCTTCCAGAGGGGTACGAGGGGGACTGCTATTCGTTCTCTGATGAGATTTTAGAGGCGACAGATGTCTTTATCACTCCGGGTGGAATTTTTGGTGATGAGGGCAATGGGTATATACGCATAACTCTCTGTTGTCCAGAATCTCTGCTGCTGAAGGCGACAAACAATATAGTCGAAAGATTTAATAAATAGAGTGTTTTTTAGGAGGTATAATAGTCATAAAAACTCAATTTTCTACTCATCTTTTTTGGAGAATTGACTTTTTTAATTTATCTTTGTGCCACTAAAGACGACAGGGTGTCAATTAAAGGGAGACACAGCTAAGGTGTGATGAGCACCACTGAGGTGTAATAAGAGACCATTAATTAATAACTTGTCTGGATCAGGAGGGTTGGGTGAGTGGCTGAAACCACCAGTTTGCTAAACTGACGTACGGGTTACCGTACCGGGGGTTCGAATCCCCCATCCTCCGCTAAACGAAATGAGGTAGTTAATTCTAACTACCTCATTTTCATTTATATACGTTCGTATAAATTTGACACTCAAAGGGTTCGGATGCTTTCGTGTCTATACCGTGTCTACTCCACCCTGCCGAGAACGCCATCTGAAAGGGGTTCAATAGTCATAATCGGCCTTCGAAATGTAACTTATCTGTAACCAGTGGTAGTCATCACTCGTAACCTGACCACTATTGACCACTCTACGACAACAAATGTCTATATCACGCTGTTTCATAGCATCTTAATAGTATTTACCTTTGTCACATAATGACAAACAAAACATATTAAGCTATGAACCGACAACAAATTATGCGCAATCAGACGCAGCTGAAAAAGAGCAGTTT
>CAYJJV010000017.1:0-38313 GCA_964370585.1 uncultured Alistipes sp.
GAGGCTGAAGGGCTTATCCCCGATGCAACTTGCTCTTATGCGGTGGCGTGGCTCAAAAGGAGAAATAACTAATAACAGTCTCTAAAAATCCAATCCAAAGCTGATGCTGTATCTGTCGCCTAAGATTGAGTTGTCGGTGGCGAAGAGGTAGGCGAAGTCGGCACGCATATGGAAGAAACGAAAACCTGCGCCAAGCGATGCGAAGGAGGGGTCGAAGAGCCTATCGGCACCTAAGTGATAACCCGCCCTGAACTGTAGCATCTGCATCCAATTATACTCAACACCTGTTGAGAGTTGCACTCCCCGCATAGAGGATGGAGAGAGAAAATAGCCCAAATCAACCGCTACGCCAACTTGGTGCATATCGCTTAGAAAGGTCTCAACGCCCGCTCCTGCCACAAGCAACGATGGCAGAGAGGGTGCATCATCGTCAAGATACCCTCCAATATTAGCAAGTCGTGCACCAGCACGCAGAATTGAGTACCGCTCGCCCCAATCAAACGCAAGTTGATAGGCCGCTGAGAGGTCAAAGGCGAGGGCAACATCAAAAGATTCACCAAAATTATGGCGAATGTATCGTCCAACTACTCCCACCGACCAATTTTCGTTTATAAGGCGTGAATAGCCCACATCGGCAACCATATCGTCACTCTCAAAGTCGCTGATATTGTGTCGCCACCCCACTTGTAGGGCGTTGTTGTAGTCCAACTTATATAGTCCCGAAATGGCGTATAGATTGCTACCCTTAACGTGGTAGAATGATGTCGATAACTGCAGTGGGAAGTGCGAAAAATTGGACATCGCCGAGTTGTTGAAGATAGTGTGCGAAGTCGATGTTAGTGACATCGCAACCCCTCCCATCGCCATTGATTTGGCATCGGGTGAGAAGAGGGCTAAGCTCTGTGCCGAGAGCGTTGAGAGAGCCCCAAAAAGTAGTATGAGTGTTAAAATCAATCTTTTCATAGTTGCAAATATAGCAAAAAATGGGCTTGGCACAAAAACCAAACCCATTTTTTAGTTATCTACTCAAATATCGATTATAAAATTCCATTTACGTCATTGCGAGCTTGACTCGCAATCTCTTTTTTGTGTTACTCTCATTGAGATTGCGGCTCGCAGGCCGCAATGACACAACAGTGACTTTAGCGCAACAGTAGTAATTCCACCCCGATTTTGGTTTAAGGAAAGGATGAGTTTTGGAGCTTTGCGCAGGGGATGAAACCGCAGCATTCCACATCGCATAGATTTTGGTTGTGATAAAAGTGCTATTTTGGAGCATCGTGCAGACTCTTAAAGCGGAGCATACCATAAGTATGTGAGCATTTAAGAGGCAATGGATGTTTCAAAAGAGCCTTTTAGCACAGTCAAAATTAGCATTTGGAGTAACCACACGACATACACGTCGGACATCCGTTCTGGTAAGCCAAAGTCTCTTGGCCACACGAAGGGCACTTACCGCTACTCTTCGTGCCATCCGAGATATACTGCTTCAGAGCACGACAGACGCCAGTTTTCCACGTATTGATGCTCTCGCTATCGAGGTGCAACGACTCGATAAGCGATACACTCTTCTCGATTGGCATACCGTAGCGGAGAACTCCCGAAATTAGTTTGGCGTAGTTCCAAAACTCCTCGTTGAATAGGCGTGAGATGCCACCGATGGTGTTTGTATAGCCATAACGGTCGGTGTATTGGAAGTCGTATCGCTTGGTGCCACTCTCTTCACGTACTTGGATGATGTGTCCCTTCTGAATCTTAACGGGGATATACATAGCATCCTCCTCGATTTTACCGGTAAATATCTCGTATGGGTGTCCATCCTGCAGGCCTACAAACGATATCCAATTCTCATCGCCATTCTTAAAGCGCACTATGTCTGCCTCCAACGATTTTGGGCGTTGTAGGTTGTTATCGCACCTCTCGCTTTGGCTCTTCTTCTTCCCCTTTTTGTCCTCCTTGTCGATAAGCACACCCGTACGGCAGCCATCTCTGTAGACCGTAATGCCTTTACATCCGCACTCCCACGCTGTTCTATAGACGTCAGCTACCAAGCTCTCGCTAACAGAGTTGGGGAGGTTTACAGTAACCGAAATTGAGTGGTCTACCCACTTCTGAATTGCACCCTGCATCTTAACCTTAGCCACCCAGTCGATATCGTTAGCCGTTGCGCCATTGTATGGCGAGGCGGCGATGAGTTTTGCCAGCTCCTTGTCATCCATACGCTCTATGTCGGATGTATCGTAGCCGCTCACCTCCATCCACTTGATGAAGTTGTGGTGCACGACGTTGTACTCGATAAACTTCTCGCCCGTCTCATCCTCATAGTCCGCCTTAGCGCCCACGTCGGATGGGTTGATTTTGCGACGACGGCGATATGCCACACGGAAGACCGGCTCGATGCCCGACGTTGTCTGCGACATTAGCGATGTTGTCCCCGTTGGGGCGATTGTGAGCATCGATATATTGCGTCGTCCGTGCTTCACCATCTTGTCGTAAAGCTCAGCGTCTGCCTCACGAATACGTGCAATCATTGGGTTGTGTAGCTCCTTTTGGGCATCGAAGATTGGGAATGCACCCCTCTCTTCAGCCATCGTCACCGATGCACGGTAGGCCTCAACAGCCAAGCACTTCTGAACCTCGACAGCAAACTCGATAGCATCGTCCGAGCCATATCTTAAGCCCAAAGCCGCCAACATATCCCCTTCAGCAGTGATACCAAGCCCCGTACGGCGACCCTTTTCGGCCATAACACGTATCTTCTGCCATAGCTCTAACTCTACCCTACGCACATCCTGATCTTCGGGATCGGCAGCGATTTTAGCGATGATTTGGTCTACCTTCTCCAACTCCAAGTCGATAATATCATCCATAATGCGCATAGCCTTAGCAATATGGCTCTTAAATTTGTCGAAATTGAACTGAGCCTTGTCGGTAAATGGGTCATCCACATAGCTAAAAAGGTTCATCGCCAACAATCGACACGAGTCGTAAGGGCACAAAGGGATCTCGCCACAAGGGTTTGTCGATACCGTCACAAAGCCCTCATCGGCATAGCAGTCGGGCACCGATTCACGGATTATGGTGTCCCAGAATAGCACACCCGGCTCGGCACTACGCCACGCATTGTGGATAATCTTGTCCCATAGCTTCTTGGCATCGATTTTCTGCTCAAAAGTTGGGTTTTCAGCTCCAATGGGGAACTGTTGCTTATATTTTTTGCCTGCCACAACAGCACGCATAAAGTCATCGTCAATCTTGATTGAGACGTTGGCTCCCGTAATCTTGCCCGTATCGACTTTGGCATCGATAAAGTTCTCTGCATCGGGATGTTTTATTGATAGCGATAGCATCAAGGCGCCACGACGTCCATCCTGCGCCACCTCACGTGTCGAGTTTGAGTAGCGCTCCATAAATGGGACGATACCCGTAGATGTTAATGCCGAGTTAAATACGGGGCTGCCCGTAGGGCGAATATGCGAAAGGTCGTGACCAACGCCACCACGACGCTTCATAAGCTGCACCTGCTCCTCATCCATACGGAAGATACCGCCATAGGAGTCGGCAGGATTTTTATGCCCTATCACAAAGCAGTTCGATAGCGAAGCGACTTGAAAGTCGTTACCAATGCCAGTCATAGGGCCACCTTGTGGGATGACATATTTAAAGTGGTCTAAGAGTTCAAAAACCTCATCAAAAGAGAGGGCATTTGGGTACTTCTGCTCAATGCGCACAACCTCAGAGGCGATACGTTCGTGCATCTGGCGAGGCGAACTCTCGTAGGTGTTACCAAACGAATCCTTCAGTGCGTACTTATTCACCCAAACTGTTGCTGCGAGGTTGTCCCCCTCAAAATAGCTCTCAGAGAGCTTTATGGCCTCATTGTAATCGACCTTCTTCAGTGCTTTTACTTTCTCATTCTTAGACATATGCGTTGTTTTTTATCTATTTATTTTGTTCACTTATTTTTTTAGGCTATTGGTCTACAAAATTCGGAAATTTTTTGACAAAACCTAACACCACAGCTAAAAACTTATTGACAAGTTATGATAAAATTGCATAAAAACGCCTCATTCAGCGAGTTGCAAAATGAGGCGTTTTTGGGGAGCGTTCCCAAAGGTCATCCACCCACTCGGGGAGTGTGAAAGTTCTTCAGTTCACCCCCACTCTGATTATAAAGTCTACTTTCGACGAGAATCGGGCAGAATCTCAATCCAGTAGCCATCGGGGTCCTCGATAAAGTATAGCCCCATATCTTCATTCTCGTAACATAGGCACCCCAATTCACGATAATACTCACGTGCCTTATCATAGTCGTTCGATATGCAGTAGCAGATGTGCGTTTCGTTTTCGCCCAACTCATACTTTTCGGGGTGGTCTGCCAACCACGTGAGCTCTAAATATACCGAGCTTGCACTATCCTTTAGATAGACAATCTCATAAGCGCCATCTTCAGCCTTGATCGACTCATAGGGGGTCAAACCGAGTGTCTTGGCGTAGAATTCGATGCTGCGGGCAAGCTCTGTGACGTTGATATTAACGTGGTAGAATGATGATTTAATCTCCATAGTTTTGTCTTGATTTGTATTACAGCGCAAACATACGCTTTTTTTCACTCAAAAAAAAGGTGCAGCCATCAAAAAGCTGCACCCAAATTGAATAAAAGATTACATCGCCACCTGAGCAACCCTCTCTTTAAATCCAAATTTACCATTTTCGTTTCGCCACTGAGCCCTGTTGGGTATCGTCTCGACGGTGCACCAATGCTCGGCAATATAGCCATTCTCTACACGGAATAGGTCGTAGAACGAGGCTGGCTCACCAACACCCTCCCCAACTGTACCTTCGCTTACTGTGAGGACAAAGTTGCCCTCGCCAATAACCTTATGTATAGCGTTGTAGAGCACTACATATGGTCTGCCAGCTGCATACTCGGTCAAGAGAATCTTCAAAGGCTCAACACCATCGGCAACACTTGGTTCGTGTTGGATATAGTTGCCATTGTTGAAGAATTCGTCAAGATCATCCATACGACGGCGAATGAGTATATCCGACACGAAACGTGTAACGAGCTGCTTGTTCTGCTCAGTTTTATCTCTATCTGTGATTGTCATCTCGCCATCAGTCAGAGTGTGGCCACTGGGATTTTTTCTCATCTCGTTAGGTGTAAGGTTGTCCCAATGCTCTACAATGAGGTTATCCTCGAAGCGGAATATATCAAAACCGACTTTGTGTCCGAATAGATTGTACTCGGTGTGTGCCGCCACATAGTCACCATCTTCGATTATACGCACTGTGTTTACTGTCGCCCTCTCAGGGGAGTTGGCTATCTGCGAGAGGTACTCCCCAAAACCCTCAACACCATCTTTAGCTTGCAGGTTGTGTTGTTTGTAGCTCTCGGCATTGACATACGCCATAGGCTCTTTAGCCCCCGTTTCGATGCTCTTTAGGAGCTCCAAAACCATCTCTTTTCTTGTTTTCATCTCAAATCAAAATATTAGTATAAATTTTACCTCAACTAAAAACAAAAACCGTGCACACACTTCACTTTTGGAGAAAAATATCTATCTTTGTTCAAAACAAAAGCAAAAAACTATGGAGCGTTGCAAATGGCCAAACCTTGAGAATAGCCCTATATATATAGAGTATCACGATATGGAGTGGGGTGTCGTATCTCAAGAGGATAGATACCTCTTCGAGATGCTAATTTTGGAGTCGTTTCACTGTGGGCTGTCGTGGCTGCTGATACTGCGTAAGCGTGAGGCGTTTATCGAGGCCTTTGATCGCTTTGATGTGCAGCGTGTCGCTGCGTATGGCGACGAGAAGATCGAAGAGTTAATGCAGAACGTGGGCATCGTGCGCAACCGTGCTAAAATCGTGGCTGCCATCGCCAATGCCAAAGCCTTTATCGCTGTGCAAGAGGAGTTTGGCTCATTTAGCGACTACCTCTGGTCATTCACCAAAGGGGAGGTTCAGCGTGGCAACTTTAACGATATGATAACCCACAACGCCCTTTCAGACGCCGTGTCAAAAGATATGCGACGACGAGGCTTCAAATTTATGGGCACCGTCACCACCTACTCCTATTTAGAGGCTGTGGGGGTGATGAATAATCACGCCCCCGAGTGTTTTAGGTGTGGTAAATAGCGCCCTATTGAGCCTGCAAAACTGCCGTTAATCTATCGCCACTAAATAGAAGTAGCATATCGTCGTCAATGTCGAACTTCGTTGTCGAGTTTAGCGCATCGATGAATCTCTGCTCGAGTTCAGGGTCTGGGCACGCCATTCGTGTCGAAGAGAGTCTATCGAAGCTTAGCGCCCCCTTTTCGTCCATCGTATAGCCTCCCATAATGCGGTTACACCCGCCCATAGCACGCAACTGCTGGCTCTCGGTGTCGAATGATATGGTGTAGCTATCCCCCTGCGCTTTGAGCGTCTTTGCGTTGAGTTGAACCACCTGCCAAGCGTTCGAGCTTAAAAGATTTAAATCCTTCGAGCCTGTAGCACGGCACGTGCGACAACAACTGCTCGATAGTGCCACAATGAGGGCAAGAGTTAAGATTGCAACTATTTTTTTCATCATTCTATATTTTTATTGTGCAAATATAATATCTTTGCATCAAATTTAATGCAAAACCATATGAAAAAGATTATCGCATCCCCTTCAGCCCCAAAAGCTGTTGGACCATATTCGCAAGCCGTTGAGTGCAATGGCGCTCTATATGTATCGGGTCAGCTACCCGTTGATGGCGCAACAAGTTCAGTACCAGAGGGTGTTGAGGCTCAGACTCGCCAGTCGCTCACAAACTTAGGTCATATCCTACGTGAGGCGGGTTACGATTTTTGCGATGTTGTGAAGTGCACTGTACTTCTGCAGAACATCACAGATTTTGGCGCAATGAATGGCGTATATGCAGAGTTCTTTACCGAGAATATGCCTGCACGCATCTGCTATGAGGTGGCAGCACTACCTCTTGGGGTTTTGGTCGAGATTGACGCCATCGCCGCAAAATAGGGGCTCGAGCGGAGATAGAGTTGGGCGAAAAATAGGGGGTGTGCGAAAAGTCGCCACTTCAGCGTGCGAACTCAAATAGGTGGATGAATTTTTGTGCATCGTGCAGACTCTTAAAGCGGAGCATACCGAGCGTATGTGAGCATTTAAGAGGCAAGGGATGGATGAAAAGTCGCCAACTATTTGGGTTCGCCAATAAGGGAACGGACAACTACCGAAGCACACCCTATGCCAAATAGCGGTGGCAGATATGAAATGGTGCCGACATTGGACTTCTTATTGCGCTCCTCGCATAGTATCATTGAGCCCTCACGAGCCTCTTCGGGCGAGAAGACAGCTTTAAACCCCTTGCGGATACCCACTTTGTGCAGGCGCTTACGAAGCATCCTTGCTAAGGGGCAGTTGTATGTCTTTGAAATATCTGCAATTTGGAGCTGCGTGGGGTCGGTCTTTGCCCCTGCCCCCATCGAGCTAACTATCGGAATACCCCTTTGAATAGCCCCCACAATCAGCGCCAACTTGGGCGAGAGGGTATCAATAGCATCAACCACATAGTCATATTCCGAGCTATCTAACAGCGCATCCGTTGCCTCGTCTTTGATATATTCATTTACAATCGTCAATTCAATTTTAGGGTTTATATCTCTAAGGCGAGCCGCCAAAACCTCCGCTTTTTGCTGTCCGATGGTTGAGTGCAGGGCTATGAGCTGGCGATTTATATTGCTCTCAGCGACAGTATCGGCATCGGCAATGGTCATCTTGCAGACACCTGCACGAGCTATCATCTCGGCAGCATAGGCACCCACGCCACCAAGCCCCACAACAAGCACATTGGAGGATTTGAGTTTTGAGAGCTTATCCGCCCCTAAAAGGAGCTCCGTGCGCTCCATCCAGCTATCTGTTACCATAAAAAATTGCTCTATATGAGGCGTTTGTCGCCTCGATTAACTCACTAACACTCACACCACGAGCCTTAGAGATGAGCTCATATATCTTCTCAATGGGTGAGAGTGATATATCACTCTCAACAAAAATTCTATCTATCGGCACACTTTGCAGAGCCTCAACGGTGCGTGGCGAACGCAACGAAGACTCGCCAAAGGAGAGGTAGTAACCACTATTTACGGCACGCTCGGCCTGTTCCTTAGAGCCGATAAAACCGTGAAATATAACGGCTCGTAAAGCCCTACCTCGCAACTGTTGCATTATAGATTCGAATGCTCTAACGCAGTGCAAAACCACTGGCAGACCCCTTTCAGAGGCTAAATCCAGCTGCTCGCAAAACACGCTCAGCTGCACATCCTTCGCCACATCGCAAACAAAATCTAAACCTATCTCGCCAATGGCATCGGCAGACTCCAACAAGGGCAAAATCTGCTTCACGCTCTGTCGATTGGCGTCGTAGGGGTGTATGCCAACCGCCACAGGCTCAATAGCCTTTGCGGTGGGGTTGTGGGTATGAATATTGATATATTGCTCTTGCATCGTGACAAAATTACATAATTAAGGTAGATTTTTCACTTTTTCAAGAAAAAAATCGTACTTTTGCACTCGATTTTGGAGTGTTAATTTTCTAACAACAATAAATATAACAAAAACAATGTCAAAAACCATTACACTACGCAAGGGTTTGGACGTTCGCCTCGAGGGTGAGGCTCAAAAGAGCATTGTGGATGCCCCTATGGCTGAACACTATGCTATCTCACCAACAGATTTTCAGGGCGTAACACCAAAACTTTTGGTTAAGGTCGGCGATAGCGTCAAGGCGGGAGGAGCACTATTCTTCAGCAAGGCGGATGAGCGTATTCTCTTCACATCGCCCGTGAGTGGCACTGTGGCTGAGATTGTGCGTGGCGATAAACGCAAGATTCTATCTATTATCGTCTCGCCAGAGACAACTCAAAGCTATGAGGAGTTTTCAAAACTTGACCTAACAAAGGCTAAACGCACGGAGGTTGTAGAGCATCTACTCAAATCGGGACTTTGGGCGACAATCATTCAGCGCCCATACGGCATTATCGCCTCGCCAGACAATACGCCTAAGGCGATATTCATCTCGGCGTTCGATACGGCACCTTTGGCCCCCGACTATGAGTTCGCTCTAAAGGATAGTATTCAGGATATTCAGACGGGTATCAACGCTTTGCGCAAACTAACAGATGGAGCTGTGCATCTATCTATGAGCCACAATAGCCAAGTTAAATTTGCATCTTTGAGCGGTGTTACCTCACACGCATTTAAGGGTAAGCACCCAGCGGGTAACGTGGGTGTGCAGATTCACCACATCGACCCAATTAACAAGGGCGAGGTTGCGTGGACGGTAAATATTGCGGATGTTGCAATGATTGGTCGCCTCTTTAGCGAGGGTCGTGTCGATATGCGCAAGGTTGTAGCCGTGACTGGCTCTGAGCTCGAACAGCCGCAATATGTGCGTGCTATTTCGGGCGCAACAATCTCCTCATTGACAAAGGGCAACGTTAAGGCTCAAAAAGAGGGCGACACAGTTCGCTACATCTCGGGCAATGCTCTAACGGGCGTAAAGGTGGCAAAAGAGGGTTATATTACCTTCTACGCCAACCAACTAACGCTCCTGCCCGAAGGGGATAAGTATGCTATGTTGGGGTGGATAATGCCACGCTTTGATAAGTTCTCTGTTTCGACCACATTCTTCTCGTGGTTGTGCCCCAAAAAACGCTATGCGTTGGATACAAACCTCAACGGTGGCGAGCGCCCATTCATTGTAACGGGCTTGTATGAGAAGTATTTGCCGATGGACCTCTACCCAGTATACCTTATTAAGGCGTGCTTGGCGCAAGATATTGATAAAATGGAGGCTTTGGGTATCTACGAGGTCACTGAGGAGGATTTGGCTCTTTGCGAGTTTGTAGACCCCTCGAAAATCGAGTTCCAAAAGATTCTGCGTGATGGTATTAACTTAATGATAAAGGAGGCTTAAAAGATGAAAGCAATTCGTAATATAGTTGATAAGTTGAAGCCAAATTTTGTCGAGGGTGGCAAATTTAGCTTTTTAGAGTCTACCTTCGATGCGTTTGAGACCTTTTTGTTTGTTCCCAACAAGACCACTCACTACGGCTCGCACGTTCGTGACGCTATCGATATGAAGCGCACGATGATTGTCGTAGTTATAGCTCTTCTGCCAGCACTACTGTTTGGATTCTACAACGCTGGCTACCAGCACTTCCTATCGCAAGGCGTTGCGCCTGAGCTGTGGGCATCTGTTTGGTATGGCGTTTTGAAGATTCTGCCTATTATCGTCGTTTCGTATGGCGTAGGTTTGGCTATCGAGTTTGCATTTGCACAGTCACGCCGCCACGAGGTGAACGAGGGCTTCTTGGTTACGGGTCTTTTGATTCCGATGATTATGCCAGTCGATATTCCGTTGTGGATGGTTGCTCTATCTACCGCCTTTGCCGTAATCTTCGGCAAGGAGGTTATGGGTGGAACGGGTATGAATATCTTTAACCCTGCACTCTTGGCACGTGCCTTTGCATTCTTCGCCTACACACCATTTATCTCGGGCGACAAGATCTGGATTGGCGGTATGACCGCTGGCGAGGGTGTTGTCGATGGCTTCTCGGGCGCAACGGCACTTGAGCAGTTGGGCACAACGGGTGATATGACATATTCGGCAATGGATGCCTTCTTAGGGTTTATTCCCGGCTCGATTGGCGAGACCTCAACCTTAGCTATCTTGCTTGGTGCTGTGGTTCTGCTATTCACGGGCGTTGCATCGTGGAGAACTATGGTTGCGGTATTTATTGGAGGTTTAGCGATGGGCTACACATTCGAATTGACGGGCGTAACTGAGTACCCTGCGTGGTATCACATAATTATTGGTGGCTTTGCCTTCGGTGCTGTCTTTATGGCGACCGATCCCGTGACCTCGTCACAGACCAATACGGGTAAATATATCGTCGGCTTTATGACTGGTCTTTTGGCTGTTCTAATTCGTGTTGTGAACCCTGCATACCCCGAAGGTATGATGTTGGCGATACTCTTTATGAACGCCTTAGCACCACTCGTAGACCACTATGTGGTTCAGGCTAACGCTTCACGCAGATTAAAACGTGTTAAACTTTCAAAATAGGTATAAGATATGGCAATTAGAAGATTTAAGTGTGAAGTCTGCGGATATATCCACGAGGGCGAAACGGTATGCGATATCTGTCCTGTGTGTGGTAAGGGTGCAGATGTATTCATAGAGCTAAAGGAGCCGAAAAAGGGCATCTTTAGCGATAAGAACAGCAATATATATATTGTGTTGTACTCTACATTGATGGTCGTAATCGTGGCGACTATCTTGGCATTGACAGCACTCTCGTTGAAAGACAGGCAGTATAAAAACGAGCTAAACGAGAAGAAGCAGTCGATTCTATCATCGTTGGGTGCTGGAGCGGAGAGCTATGACGACTACATCACGGCAACGGTTATCAACGCTGAGGGTCAAACAATCGAGGGAGCCGATGCGCTTCTGCTCTTGGATGACCTAAAGGGTGCCTTTGAGCGTGGCGAATATCCACTCTTCACCGCTGCGGACGGCAGAGTTGTAATTCCCGTTACAGGTAGCGGACTTTGGGGTCCTATCTGGGGCTATTTGGCGTTAGGGAGCGATATGAATAGCGTTGCAGGTTTGGTTATGTCGCACAAGGGCGAAACTCCGGGTCTTGGAGCTGAGATTGCTACCCCAGCGTTCCAAGAGCGCTTCGTGGGCAAACAGCTCTTCGATGGCGATACGTTTGTATCTATTACACTTCGCAAAGGGGGTGCTAAAGACCCGCTACACGAAGTTGATGGTATCTCTGGCGGTACAAAGACAGCGGATGGCGTAACGGCAATGCTCTATAGTAGCGTATCGAACTATCTACCCTTGTTGGAGGCTAAACGCCAAGAGGCTGTGCAAGTGTCTAACCCTACAAAAACAGAACTAAGCGATGAGCAATAGAGAGAAAGAGCCAATGTTTTCGGCTAAAAATATGAAATATCTAACGGGCCCCTTGTCGATGAACAACCCCGTTATCGTACAGATTCTTGGTATCTGCTCGGCACTGGCGGTGACGGTGCAGCTAAAGCCTGCTATCGTGATGTCACTCTCGGTTGTCGTGGTTACGGTCTTTGCCAACCTTGTGATGTCACTGCTTCGTAACGGATTACCCTCTCGCATACGTATTATCGTGCAGTTGGTAGTCATCGCAGCGCTTGTAATCTTGGTAGACCAAGTCCTAAAGGCGTATGTCTACGATGTATCAAAACAGCTATCGGTCTATGTAGGTCTTATAATCACAAACTGTATTGTGATGGGACGCATCGAGGCCTTTGCGCTGGCGAACCGTGCTTGGCCATCAATTTTAGATGGTGTGGGTAACGGTATCGGCTATGGCGCAATCTTGGTTATAGTCGCCTTCTTCCGTGAGCTATTCGGTAGCGGCAAGTTGATGGGCTACGATATTATCCCCGAGAGCTGGTATATCGCCAATGGCGGCTGGTACTCAAACAACGGTCTAATGCTGCTGCCACCGATGGCGCTTATCATCGTTGGGTGTATTATATGGGTGCACCGCTCAAAAAATAGTGATTTACAAGAAAAATAGTAATTGGATATGAACTCACTAAATATATTTTTAGAGTCGATTTTTGTCGATAATATGGTCTTCGCCTTCTTCTTCGGTATGTGTTCATACATCGCCGTGTCGAAGAGCGTCAAGACAGCTTTGGGATTGGGTGCTGCCGTCACCTTTGTGATGGTTATGACCGTTCCGTTGAACTACCTACTATATCAATATGTATTGAAGGATGGCGCTCTGGTTGAGGGTGTCGATTTGAGCTTTTTGACCTTCATCATATTCATCGCCACCATCGCCGCATTCGTGCAGTTAGTTGAGATGATTGTCGAGAAGTTCTCACCCACGCTATACAGCCAGTTGGGTATTTTCCTGCCACTTATCGCTGTGAACTGTGCCATTATGGGAGGTTCGCTATTTATGCAGCAGAAGGTCGATGAGGGTGAACTAACATCGCTTTGGCAGACCATTGTCTATGGTTTGGGCTCAGGACTTGGATGGTGGCTGGCTATCGTTATGATGGCGGCTATCCGTGAGAGGATTACCTACTCGCACATCCCCGCAGCATTGCGTGGACCGGGTATCGCCTTCATCATTACGGGTTTGATGGGTATCGCCTTTTTGATGTTCTCAGGTATCAAGTTTTAATCTTTAAAAGAGTTTACAGAAGATGGATTTAATGACAATAATAGTTGCGATTATAGCATTTTTGGTTGTAACGCTCGCCTTGGTGGGGTTACTACTCTTTGCAAAGGCGAAACTAACCTCGTCAGGCGAGGTGACTATCGACATCAACAATGGCGAGAAGGTTATCAAGTGCGAGAGCGGCTCAACGCTCCTAAACACTCTGGCCGACAACAAGGTCTTCCTACCATCGGCTTGTGGTGGCGGTGGCTCGTGCGGTATGTGTAAGTGCCAAGTCTTAGAGGGCGGTGGCGAGCTGTTGCCTACCGAAACGGGCTTCATCTCACGCAAAGAGGCTAAGGATCACTGGCGCTTGGGTTGCCAAGTGAAGGTTAAGGAGGATATGAAAATTGAGGTCGAAGAGGCTGTTCTGGGTGTCAAGAAGTGGGAGTGCACAGTTGTGTCGAACCGCAACATCTCAACATTCCTAAAGGAGTTTGTTGTAAAGCTACCCGAAGGCGAGACGCTTAACTTCCGCAGTGGAGGTTATATCCAAATCGATATACCTAAGTATAAGGATCTGAAGTTCTCGGATATGCATATCGAGGAGCCATTCCGTGAGGATTGGGATAAGTTCAAGATGTGGGACTTGGTAACAAACAACCC
Source organism: uncultured Alistipes sp. (assembly GCA_964370585.1). Classification (GTDB taxonomy): domain Bacteria; phylum Bacteroidota; class Bacteroidia; order Bacteroidales; family Rikenellaceae; genus Alistipes. The sequence continues at coordinate 13,879 of CAYJJV010000017.1, forward strand.
CGAGCCTACATATCGTGCCTATTCGATGGCTAACCACCCAGCTGAGGGCAATATCATAATGCTCAACATACGTATCGCCACCCCACCATTTGATCGTGCGGCAGGTGGCTTTGCGAAGGTCAATCCGGGTATCTGCTCCTCATATATCTTCACACGCAAGGCGGGCGATAAGGTGACCATCTCAGGCCCCTATGGCGAGTTCTTCTTGGATGAGAAGCTACCCGATACACAGGAGCTTATCTTTATCGGTGGTGGAGCAGGTATGGCACCAATGCGTAGCCACCTAATGCACCTCTTTGAGACCGAGAAGACCAAACGCCCAGTATCGTTCTGGTATGGAGCTCGTGCCCTAAAGGAGGCTCCATATTTGGATGAGTTCCACACATTCGAGCGTGACTTCCCCAACTTCAAGTTCAACTTGGCGCTGGATATGGCAGACCCCATAGCTGACGAGGCGAAGGAGCCATACACCGTTGGATTTGTTCACAATGTTCTATATGAGAACTACTTGAAAAATCACGAGGCGCCAGAGGATTGCATCTACCTAATGTGTGGTCCTCCAATGATGATCGACTCGGTGGTCAAGATGCTCGATTCGTTGGGTGTGCCACCTGAGAATATCCTATACGACAACTTCGGTTCGTAACAGAAGTGGATGTATAACTTAAAAAAGTTTGATGTGATTAAACCCACATCAAACTTTTTTTCATTCATCTATGTTTGCTTTGCCATTGATGCTACCCTCAGAGGAGCAATATAAGTTCAGCAAAAAGTTGAGCATTGATGCATATAGATAGATAAAATTATTATCTTTGTATAATAACAACTGCGAAAAATGAATAAACATTACACAGCTGAGTTCAAAGCAAGGGTTGCCATTGAGGCGATAAAGGGGCAGAGGAGTGTCGAACAAATCGCTGTAAAATATGGTGTTCAAGCCAATGAGGTCATCTCTTGGCGTGACCAATTCTTAGAGGCATCGACTGAAACTTTCAAATCAAGGGATTATGATATTTCGGCTCAAAGAAGAGATGTAGACGACAACCCAAATAACAAGAGTGACGAAGAGAATCGTGCCAAGATAAGCGGATTTACGGTTCAGCTCGACACCGATGTTAAGCTATTTCGCAGGGTCAAGAGTGGTGATGAAGTGGCGTTTCGCACAATATACGACAGGCACCACAAGATTATCCACTCGCTGGCATATAAGATGCTAAAGAGCAGCTCTGCGGCCGATGACACAGTGCAATATGTATTTACAAAGTTGTGGATGATGAAGTTAGAGCTTAATATCTCGACCAGCCTGCGCAGCTATCTGCATACAATGGCACGCAACTACATCCTAAACTACATTCGCAATCGAAATCGGGAGTTAGTCTACAACTACATCACCCTGCAGCAGGACGAACTTGTAGCGGATGAGATCTCGGAGCAGATGGAGCGAAGCGATATTGCAGGCGTGATTGATGGTGTAATCAATAGGCTCCCATCGCAAAAACGAGAGATTCTATCGATGCGCAAGAGCGGCTACTCAAACCCCGAGATTGCCCAGCGGCTTAACATCTCGATAAATACCGTTCGCTCGCACTACCAAGAGGGGCTGAAGATGATTCGCAAAGAGATTGGTACGCTCATCACACTTTTTTATGCACTACTAACACTTTTTTAGATATGACAAAGATAACGGACGATATATTACATCGCACGCTCGAGAACAGAGCCTCGAAGGGCGAGGCGCAGAGCGCAGCCGAATGGTTGGGCAATAAGGATGGTCTGAAGTGGGCAGATAAACATATAAGTATCTGCTTGGAGAGTGACGATGAGCTACTTCGGGCGGGGGATACAAATTTGAATTCAGAGGGACTATACAGACGAATTGCATCTAAACTAAAGTCAATACGTCGCCGACAGATTATTTTGCGAGTTGCCGCTGCTTTGATTCCCTTTGCTATGATTTTAGGTGGCGGTGTCTATCTCAACCGACAGGTCGATGGACTATTCAACAAAGGGGAGCAGTTAGAGTTCAGTGTAGAGCGTGGCTATCGCACCCACTGCCTTTTTCAGGATGGCAGTACAGCGCATCTAAATGCCGAGTCGAAGATTAGCTACCCCAAGAAGTTTGGGCTATTCGACCGTGTAGTACAGCTGCAGGGCGAGGCCTACTTCAACATCGAGGGCAACCCACAAAGGCCATTTATAATCGAGCTGGGTGGTGCCAAAATAGAGGTTCTAGGGACATCGTTCAACGTGAAGGCATATCCCGATGAGAGTAACGTATATGTAACCTTAGACAAGGGGAGTCTTCTATTCTCTGACCATAGGGGAGATATAAATATGACCCTTAGCCCACAACAGCAATTAATCTATAATCGCCAAGAGGGGGTAGTAAGACTCCTCCAAGATGATAATATGGAGCGATACTCAATGTGGAAGGATGATGTAATTACATTTAAAGATACCCCTTTGAATGAGGCGCTGCACACCCTTTCGAGGTGGTATGATGTCGATTTTGATACCGACAAGATGCCCCCTTCGGAGATTCTCTACACTTTTTCAACCTCCGCTACAAACTTAGATGGAATACTTAAAGAGATTGAGCTAATTACCCCCGATGTTAGATTTGAGCGAATTGATGATAGGCTAATTGATGTTACATTTTAATTAAATTAATTGATGAACTAATCATTTTTATCAAGTTTGGTGTCTTATATATAGAATGAGTAATTAAATCTTTTACTAACTTAACTTTAAGATGCTAAAAATGAAGAAAATTAGACATTTACTTTTAGTGTTGCTGATGGTTATAACATTGCCGCTACTGGCAAATGAACCACCACGAGTAACACTTAATTTCGAGAATGTAAAGCTCGAAAAGGTCTTTGCCGAGATTAGCAAACAGACCAAATTAACCTTCTATTATGCTCGACCAACTGTCAATCCCGACCAAATGGTCACAATCTCAGTTGCCGATGCGCCATTGAGTAGCGCACTTAACGAACTGCTGGATATGCAGGCGGTCGATGTTAAGGTCGAGGGTGGCAAAATCTATATCGCCCCCAAAAGCCCTCAAAGTGATGCTATGGAGCTTAATGGTGTCGTCTTAGATGCTGATGGGCTTGCCATTATTGGGGCTTCTGTTATTGTCAAGGGGACCACCAAAGGTGTGAGCACAAACATTGACGGCACATTCAAAATGGAGGATGTCGCAGGTGACGATATATTGGTGGTATCATCTCTGGGGTATAAGTCGATGGAGATACCTGTTGCTAAGCGCACATTTATAAATATCGAACTGCAGAGCACCAACGAGTTCATCGAAGAGGTCGTTGTGGTTGGTTATGGCACCCAAAAGAGGGTCAATCTTACGGGCGCTGTCGATATGGTAGATAGCAAAATATTGGAGAATCGCTCTGCAGCGAACGTAACACAGATGTTGCAAGGTGCCGTTCCGAACCTTAACATATCACTTGCCGATGGTAAGCCCAATCGCTCGGCGTCCTACAATATTCGTGGTGGCACCTCGATTGGAGCTGGCGGTAGCGCACTGATCTTAATAGATGGTGTTGAGGGTGATCCTGCTATGCTCAATCCAAATGATATTGAGTCGGTATCGGTGCTAAAGGATGCCGCTTCATCGGCAATCTATGGCTCAAGAGCCCCTTATGGAGTTGTCTTAATTACAACAAAAGACCCCTCTAAGATCAACGAAAGATTTACGATTAACTATACCGCTAACTTCTCGGTGATGGAGCCAACGGCTGTTCCCGACGTTGTTGATGATGGTTACGTGTATGCCTCACTATTCTACGATGCGTGGTACAACTACCGCTTCAACGAACCAACGGGTATAAACAATACACAGGACTTCTCGTTGGATTGGTTAGAGGATTTCCGCCAACGCAAGCTAAATGGTCAGACCATCGAAACGGTTGTAAACCCCGATGGAGAGTATGTATATTATGGCAACACCGACTACTATGACGCAATTTATAGGGATAAAGTCTTTGCCCAGACGCACAACATCTCAATTAGTGGCTCCAATAAGAAGATTAGCCACTACATCTCAGGACGTATCTACGACTATGGAGGTCTATTCAACTACACCCCCGATACATACCAGACGATGAACCTAAGAGCTAAGGTGACGGCAGAGATTTTGCCAAACGTTAAGCTCTCAAATAACTTTGACTATACATACGACAAGCACTTCCAGCCAACGGGTTCCGTTGAGGAGGGAAGTGGCGTGTTGTGGCGCTCGATAAACGATCAAGGTCACCCCTCATCACCGATCTTTAACCCCGATGGGACTCTCACCAAATCGGCTGCTTATGCCATTGGAGGTTTGGTTACGGGTGACAACTGGATGGATAGAAAGACCAAGACGTTGAAAAACACAACAACCCTTAACATATCACTTTTGGATAATCGCTTAAGGCTGACGGGAGATTTCTCATTTCGCACAGAGGACTACAACGAAACCGAGAAGCAGACAGCCATTCCATATAGTAGCTATGAGGGCGAAATTAGCTTCTTAGGCACACCCGAAGCTGATGATATGATCAAAGAGTCACGCCGTGACTGGTTATACCTTTCAACCAACGCCTACGCTGAATTCGAAGATACCTTTGCTGAGAAACACTACTTCAAGGCACTTCTTGGTTACAATTATGAAGAGGAGAACTACGAGGCTCTATACTCTGAGCGCAATGGTCTATTGATGCCCGATGCAGACAATATCAATATGGCTTTGGGCGATGTTATGGCAATCTCGGCTGGAGGTAGCCGTTGGAGATCTGTCGGTACATTCTTCAGAATAAACTACGCCTATGATGATAGGTATCTCTTCGAGGTGAATGGTCGATACGATGGTTCGTCAAAATTCCCATCTAACTCACAGTGGGGTTTTTTCCCCTCAGTGTCGGGAGCGTGGAGAGTGTCGGAGGAGAATTTTTGGAATAAGGAGAACCGTGCTGTATCAAACCTTAAATTTCGTGCTTCGTATGGTTCGTTGGGTAATAGCAACGTGGCGGCATACACCTACCTCGAAACATTTGGTCTAAGCACGTTTGGTTCGGGTTATAACTGGACGGCACGCTATTTAGATGGAACTGCACGACTAAGGTATACAACAATGCCCTCGCAAATTCCAAACAACATAAGTTGGGAGACCTCGCAAACAGTCGATTTTGGTATCGACGCAGGATTCTTGGATGGACGCATTAACCTCACGGCAGACTACTATGTTCGCAAAACATACGATATGTACACAGTAGGTCCTACCCTACCCGATACATTCGGTGCTTCGTCACCAAAGGGTAACTATGCCGAGATGAGCACATATGGCTATGAGGTGTCACTATCCTACAACGACACATTTACCTTAGCCAACAAACCATTCCGTTTTGGTATTAAGGCAACTTTGGCGGACTACCACTCTGTAATCGACAAATACAACAACGACACACGCAAGCTCTCGGATTACTATGAAGGGCAGCGACTTGGCGAGATTTGGGGTTTTGTGAGCAATGGATTGTTCCAGAGCCAAGATGAGATTGACAACGCATTTGGCGGTCTGGGCTACACCAACTCCATTATGCAGACATCTGAGAACTATACGACCTATCCGGGTGATATGCGTTTTGAGGATCTGAACAACAACAATATGATTGATCGAGGCAGTGACACTGTTGATGATCCCGGAGATAGGAAGATTATTGGTAACTCCGAGCCACGCTACATCTACTCAATATCGCTCAATGCCGAGTGGAACAACTTCTATTTTAGCGCTCTATTTGATGGTGTTGGCAAGCAGGATTGGTTCCCAAGTGACGAGTCACTATTCTGGGGTATGTACAACAGACCCTACAACCAAGTCCCGACGTGGCACCTGAACAACTACTGGACCCCTGAGACCCCTGATGCCTACTTACCACGATATGTGGGTTACTATGGGCCGATGAACGCTGGCACAGCAAACATCAACTCACGCTACCTACAGGATATATCATATATCCGTCTAAAGAATCTGCAAATTGGCTATAATCTGCCTCAGAAGTGGATTCAGAAGTTGAAGCTATCAAAGGTCTCTGTCTACTTCTCGGGCGAGAATCTATGGACCAATTCGCCACTATACAAGAACACCACTGATTTCGATGTGACGGTAGCAAACAATAGCTCAGATATAGATATATCATCTTCACGAGGTGACGGACACAACTATCCTGTAATGCGTAGCTACAGTTTTGGAGTCTCAATTACATATTAATTTTTATCACAAATAGAGTATGAAAAGATTATTTAAAATATTAAGTCTAACACTTGGAGCCCTGCTGCTTCTTGTGGGATGCGACTTAACAGAGAATATACAGGTGAAGGTTGATAAACACGCTGTATTTGGGAGTGCATCGGGTTTGGAGCTATACTCCAGATCGTTCTATCGCTACCTCCCATCACTGGGCACCGCATATCGTTTAGATGCAATGTGCGACTATGCCGCAGTTAGCAATGTTGATACATTTATCAAACAGGGGGCCTATAACGCCGAAACAGATACAAATTGGAGTTGGGGCGAACTAAAGAACATCAACTACTTCATCGATGGTTGCAACGACCTTGAGGTGTGCACTGTCGAGGAGAGCATCCGCCGTGATTACTTAGCGATAGCTCGTTGGTTTAGGGCACGATTCTACTATGAGAAGCTAAAGAAGTATGGCGAGGTACCTTGGTTCGAGAATAACATTCAATCCTATGAGTATGATATTATGTATAAGGATCGCTCGTCACGTGATGAGATTATCGAGAATATCATCGCCGATTTGGACTATGCCTACGAGAATATGTCGGCAATATCGGCTGTTGGTGCATCGACAATCACTCGTTGGACGGCTGCAGCTCTTAAATCGAGGGTTTGTCTATTCGAGGCATCCTTCCGTCGCTACCACCAATTAGAGGGGCTAACCATTACGCCTGAAGAGCTATATGCTAAAGCCGCTGATGCTGCCGACAAAGTTATCAAAAATAGCGGGCACTCGCTAAACACGTTGGCAGGTAGTAAGGGTGCCTACCGTGAGCTATTCTACCGTGAGGTGCCAAATAGCGATGAGGTAATGCTGGCTGTGTGCGCAAATAGTGGAGCTGGTCTGTTAGGAACGCAGAATTGGTGGTATAACTCTCGTTCGTATGGTCTTTCGTGGAGCTTGGTTAAGGATTTTGTAAATACCTACCTCACTCAGAGTGGCGTGCCATTTACAGATCTATCAAACTACTCAACAAAGAGTTTTGATGAGGAGATGGCTGACCGTGATTTGCGTTTAGAACAGACCATTCGAGGTCTAAATTTCACGTGGGATGGTAAATCTGCAGCCCCAAACATCAAGGACTTAACCTTGACGGGCTACCAAGTGATCAAACATACACTCGATGAGTCGAAGTATGATGGTGGAGCGAAGAATATCAACAGTATTCCAATTATGCGATACTCTGAAGTGTTGCTTAACTATGCCGAAGCGAAGGCCGAGTTGGGAGAATTAACCAACGAAGATTGGGCTCTTAGTATTGGTGCGTTGCGCCGACGAGCAGGCATCACGGGTGGTAATGAGGCTATTCCTTCAACTGTTGATCCATACCTAAAGAGTAACTTCTACCCCAACGTTACGGATGCTGCAATTATGGAGATTCGTCGTGAGCGTGCCATTGAGTTGGTTGCCGAAGGGTTGCGTTTTGACGATTTACGTCGTTGGAAGGTGGGCGAGCTACTTGCCGATCTGCCTTGGATGGGTATGCATATCGAGGATTTGGATGTGGCGATAGATGCCAACAAAGATGGCAAATATGACTACTACTTCACCGAAGGCGACCCTGCCGATGCCCCATCAGCCTTCTTCTCGATTGTTATCGAGGTAAATAAGCTAACCACAGGTCTACACGCCGTACCAAATAGCGTATCGGGCTATGACTTGGTCTATGTAACTGCCGAGCAAGATAGGCATTGGTATAGCGATGGCAGACAATACCTATACCCAATACCTGCTAAGGTGATTCGTGATTACGAGGCAGAGGGTTACTCAATTAGTCAAAACCCTAACTGGGAGTAAACTTAAAAAATTAGAGATATGAAGATAAAAATATTAGCGACCACACTACTGATACTATCTATTTTGGTGTCGTGTGGAGCAAAAGATGAGATAGACTACTCAAGCTACTATGAGCACCCAAAGGTTTCGGGTGGGACAACAGATGACCCGGATGATCCAAATGAAGATACCTCTGAGGCTCTTCGAGTAATCTCGTTCAACGTTAGGTATAGCACAGCACCTGATGCAGGTGTCTATGCTTGGGATTATCGCCGAGTGGCGGTGCCAGCGATGGTAGAGGATAACAAACCAACAGTTATGGGTGTTCAAGAGCTTCGTTTAGATCAAAAAGAGTACTTAGACGCCTATTTAGAGGGGTATCGCAGTATTGGTGTTGGGCGCAACGATGGTGTTTCGGCTGGCGAATTTATGGCAATCTACTTCTTGGATGCAGAGCTTAAGTTGGAGGATTGGGGCACCTTTTGGCTCTCTGAAACTCCCAACGAGCCATCCAAAGGGTGGGATGCAAAGATTCATCGCACGGCAACTTGGGCACGCTTTAGCCATATTTCGACCAACGAGAAGTTCTACATCTTCAACACACACTTAGACCACGAGGCTGAGATTGCGCCTGCCGAGTCGATGAAGCTAATCGAGAGTAAAATTGCGCAACTCAACACCGAGAATCTACCCGTTCTGCTCACTGGCGACTTCAACAAGCGTCCCAATGACCCAATATTTGAGAGCATAAAGCTAACGATGAAGGATGCCCGAGTTGAGAGCCCAAAGAGCGATAACAAGGCCTCATTTAACAACTTTGGCGTAGCAACAGCCTACCCAATCATCGACTATATCTTCTGTTCGGATGTTAAATTAGTTAGCTTTGAAACTATCGACCAACGCTATGAATCTGTGCCATTTATTTCGGATCACTACCCAATAATGGCTACATTTGAATTTATAGCCAAGTAAAAGAAAACCTTAAAATTTCGACACAATGAAACAGATATTAATCAAACTTTTTTCGTTACTTGCTCTCATTTTTGTTGGTTGCACAGCAGATTTAGAGCTATCGGTAACGGCAGATTTTATCACCGACAAGGAGAGTTATAGACTTGGCGAACCAGTCATAATTATAAACCAATCGAGTGCAGACAACACACAAATTGCGGTCTACAAGTGGGATTTGGGTAAGGGTCAGATCATCTACACCGAAACACCCGATCCCCTATACTTCACCGAAGCGGGTAATTTTGAGATCTCGCTAACCGTAACATCGTCCGAAGGGGCACTAAAATCGACCGCCGTGAGGAGCATCGCAATCGTTGATGACAACACACGCCCGGTGGCCGATTTCGAGTATATGCCGTTGGTTGTTACAGCTGGCGAGCCGGTACAATTTACCGACCTCTCGACCGATTCGGATGGCGAGATTGTTAAGTGGGAGTGGAGCTTTGGCACGACAAAATCGACAGAGCAAAATCCAACATTTACCTTCGCTTCGAATGGCGAGCAACTTGTCACACTCAAGGTTACAGACAACAACTTAGGTAGCAACACTAAGGAGGTTACAATCGACGTTGCTCGAGGAGCCTACAACATCGATATGGTGTGGTCACACTCCTATGACGACACCGAAGATGCCTATGTATTTGGAACTTCACCTGCCGTAAGCCCCGATGGCGAGTTTGTTTATGTAACATCGACGGGTTACGACTTGGTGGCATTCACAAAGGATGGCGAGCGTGCTTGGACATTTGACATAGGTCAAAATGGCGCTTCGGCTCTGAGCAGTAGTGGACACATCCAAGTTCAATCTCCAACCCCATCTGTGGGTGATGATGGCGTGGTGTATGCTGCTGCCGGATTCAACGAGCCTAAGAATTTAGCCTTCGAGTCAGGACTCTTCGCCATCTATGGCGGAGCCACAAGCTCTGGCGGAGGTGCACAAAAGTGGTATGCATCGCTTGGTGGAGGTACATCATTGCGCTTCTTTGCCCCAGCCATCACCGATAAACACATAATTGTTGCGCACCGTAATGCCCCAACAAATAAGCACTTCGAGGCGTTCGACAAGGCAACGGGTGCCTATGTTTCGGGTATGCACGCAAATGCAGGCTCGTATGGTGGTATTTTGGCGATGAAGAGCGGAATGGTAATAGCTGGTACAGGTGGAGGTCACGGTACACGTGTCTACTTCCCAGTATCAGATGGCGTATGGCGATTCTCGCCCAACAACAGCACCTCGAGCCGTGACCACAACTATGGCGCAACGTTCGTACCCGGTTCAACAACACGTGACTGGGAGACTCCAAACGGCACACAACCTGCCGCAGGTCCCGGCAACAAGATATATATACTCTTCAAGAATACGGGCAGCCAAGTATCGACAAGCGGTGGCGTTGAGGGTATCGTATACTGTTACGATGCCAACAAGACCATCTATGGCGAGATGCCAACCCCTGAGTGGGTATGCGGTGTGAAGGGAGGCGTTGAGCAGTTGGGTATGGGTGTAGTACTCGGAGAAGATGGAACTATCTATGCTGCAACATCTAAACGCACCTCATCAGCGGCTCATATCACAGCTGTATCATCAAGTGGAACAATGAAGTGGGAGCACGCTGCCGATGGTGACATCAATGGTGTACCTGCTGTCGATAACGAGGGCTATGTCTACTATTGCGATCGTGAAACTGGCAAGTTGGTCAAATTAGACCCATTGAGCGGCTCACGTGTGGCTGAGCTCACGTTGGCTGACGAGATTCGATCATCTCCTGCAATATCATCAGATGGAACCATCTATGTAAATGGTATGAAGGGTGGTAAACCGACTGTTTTCGCTGTCAAGGCGTCGGCAACATCTCACGCTGATTCGTGGTCACAGTTGGGAGGTAACCCATCGAAGAGCTCATATATGTATTAATGATTTGAACGAAGGATAATGAAGAGATTAATTTTATTAGTTTCGCTCTGCACTTGGGGTTGTTTGCTTATGGCAAACAACCCTAAAGCAGGCAAAGAGGCGACTGTCACAATCGACAACGCTCGATTCACGGTGCTATCGCCACAGCTCATTCGTATGGAGTGGAGCAAGGATGGAATGTTTGAGGATTGCGCAACTCTAACGGTTGTGAATCGTCAAACCGAAACTCCCGAATTTAAGGTCAAAAAAACAAAGGATGGTGTCACAATCAAGACTTCGGAGATAACCTTAACCTATCTCAATACGGGGGCATTTAGTGCGGATAATCTCAAAGTTGATTTTGAGATAGATGGAGAGAGAAAACAGTGGCGCTACGGAATGGAGCCAAGTGACAACCTAATGGGCACAACTCGCACGCTGGATCGTGCCGATGGCGAGAGGCTAAAGGAGCCCCTCGAACTGGGAATTTTATCACGAGCGGGCTGGGCAATAATCGACGATAGCTCTCGCCATATACTTGTGGAGGATAACTCACAGTGGGGCGAATGGGTGCAGAGTCGAAAAGATGCTGAGCGTCAAGATCTCTATATATTTGCGCACGGAGATAACTATCGCAAAGCGCTCTATGACTACCAGATGATTGCAGGCCGAGCGCCAATGCCTCCACGCTATGTGTTTGGCTATTGGTGGAGCAGGTATTGGCAATATTCAGATAGCGAGCTTGTTGATTTAATTGAAAAATTTAAGTCAATAAATATCCCTATCGATGTCTTGATTGTCGATATGGATTGGCACGAGACGTGGGGTTTGGAGCGAAACAACCCCGCTAAGGATGAGTATGGACAACGAATTGGCTGGACGGGCTACACGTGGCAGAAGGAGCTATTTCCATCGCCACAGAATTTTCTGAAGTGGACAGAAAAGGAGCAACTGAAAGTGGCTCTAAACCTACATCCAGCATCTGGAATCCAACCATACGAGTCAATCTATGAGCCATTTACAGAGGAGTATGGCTGGAAGGATATTGGCAAGAGCGTACCATTTAAGATAGACGATCCAAAGTGGGCAGACGCCTACTTTAAGACGATTATGAAACCTATGGAGGAGGATGGTGTCGATTTTTGGTGGCTCGATTGGCAACAGTGGAAGCAGTCGAAATTTACCAAAGGGCTATCCAACACCTTTTGGCTAAACTACACATTCTTCAACTATGCCAAGCGAGAGTACCCTACCCAACGACCATTCACTTACCACCGCTGGGGTGGACTTGGATCGCATCGATACCCATTAGCATTCTCGGGCGACACATACGCTACGTGGGCAACACTCGCCTATTTGCCCTACTTTACGGCAACCTCGTCCAATGTAAACTACGGCTATTGGGGGCACGATATTGGGGGACATATGTTCTATGACGATGTCGAAGGCACCGATCCTGAGCTATATCTAAGGTGGATTCAATATGGCGTATTTACACCCATCTTCAAGACCCACTCAACGAAGGACCCTCGCATCGTGCGCTATCTTTGGAGCTTCCCCGACCATATGTTTATGATGCGTGACGCTATTCGTTTGCGCTACTCGTTGGTGCCATATATCTACAACGCTGCACGTGAGAACTACGACACGGGCGTTGGAATGTGTCGCCCGATGTACTATGACTACCCACGACATACGCAGGCGTATGACTACAAGGAGCAGTTTATGTTCGGTGATGATATTTTGGCAACGGCAATTACCCAGCCAGCTGACAAAAAGAGCGGTTTAGCAGAGCGTAAAATATGGTTCCCTGAGGGTAACAAATGGTACGACCACGCAACGGGCGTAATGTATGAGGGAGGGCAGACGCTCAACCTGCAATACACCTTAAGTGAGAACCCATACTACCTCAAAGCGGGTTCGATTATCCCAATGAACCCCGATAAGATCAAGAATTTGCAGACGCCTTGCGACACACTCCTGCTGGAGTTTATACCCGGAGCAGATGGTTCGTTACTCTATTATGAGGATGATGGAGTGTCGAACGACTACGTAGAATCATCTACAAGAACTCGCATCACAAAGTCGATTGGCGATAAGAGCATCAATGTCGAAATTGGGGCACGTGATGGAGGATTCAAGGGAGCTGCCACTGCTCGAAGCTATGAGCTAAGATTCTTGGCCACCCTCCCCCCTGCAAAGGTTACGGTTAATGGTAAGGAGGTTCAATACTCACGTTTCCCGACCCCCAACAGCTGGTCGTATGATGCCTACACGCTATCGGTCGTTATCTACACCGACAAACTAAGTGTTAATGAGAACAGCGCAATCTATCTACAATTTGACGAGCCAATCGATAAGTACCAAGAGAAAATCTATGGTATGAGTGGCATATATAAGCGCTGCAAAGATTTGGCAGTCGAATATAAGTTCGAGCAGGGTAAAATCGAGCGCTACAAGATGCAGCCAAAGGAGTTTTTGCGTATCACACAAGCCCCAAGTGCAATTATTGAGAACCCTTCGTTAGCCATTGAGATGGTCAATAATTTCGATGATGACCTATCAACACTACTCAACATTGTCGATGCCCAGAGAATCATAGGCGAGGAGTTCAAGGCTCGTGTTAGGGCTGTTATGCACTTTGAAGCTCACACAAACTCCGAAGAATAAAATCTATTAAGTTGAATAGATAAAATTTGCACAACAAAATTTAAATCCATAAATTAGCGCTGTCAAACGACACTTGACAGCGCTAATTTATGAACTATTAACTGTGAATTCAGTTTCATTTTATGACTGCAATTCAGCATAACAAGAGAGATATGAAGAGAGTTTTTTGCCTAATTTTAACTATTGCAACTGCAATTTCGATTGTTGCCTGCTCAGAGAGTGCTCCCAAAGAGAGCAAAGATAAAAAGGTGGTTATCTACCAAGTTTTCACACGCCTATTTGGAAGCGACAATCCAAAACCCGCTTTTGATGGTGATTTATCAGAGAATGGGACGGGTAAATTTGACGACTTTACAACCACTGCACTCGATAGCATTCGTGCAATGGGGATGACCCATATCTGGTACACGGGGGTAATTGAGCACGCATCAATATACTCGGTCGATCAGGAAGGTGGAGTTCAGATGAACCACCCAAAGATGATTAAGGGGAAGGCGGGCTCACCCTATGCTATCAAGGATTACTACGACGTGAACGCCTACTTGGCAACCAACGTAGATAACAGAATGGGCGAATTCGAGGCGTTGGTGGAGCGTTCGCACGCTGCAAATCTGAAGGTTATCATCGATTTTGTGCCAAATCACGTGGCTCGTGGCTATCACTCTGATGTTGCACCTCAAGGGGTCGAAAATCTGGGCGATGCAGATGATAATAGCGTAGCGTTTTGCGTGAACAACAATTTTTACTACTTGCCAAACGAGAGGTTAGAGCCTAAGTTTGAAACAGAACACAACGTGGAGGAGTATGTAGAGTTCCCTGCAAAAGCGACTGGAAATGACGTATTTACAGCGACACCCTCCATAAATGATTGGTATGAAACTGTCAAGCTAAATTATGGTGTGGACTATCAAGATGGCAAGAAAAGCTACTTCTCGCCAATGCCTGATACTTGGTTCAAGATGCGTGATATTTTACTCTTCTGGGCTGCAAAGGGTGTTGATGGCTTCCGTTGCGATATGGCGGAGATGGTGCCAGTTGAGTTTTGGGAGTGGGCTATTGTCGAGGTTAAAAAGAGTTATCCTGAAGTTGTTTTCATTGCCGAGATCTACAATCCAAAGGCCTATAAGGAGTATATTGACAAAGGAGGCTTTGACTATCTGTATGACAAAGTGGGGCTTTACGATACACTAAAGTGGATTGTGCAGGGCAAGCAAGCATCTTCGACTATTAGTGCAAACAGGGCTCAAATTGCCGATGTGCAAGCTCATATGTTGAATTTTTTGGAGAACCACGACGAACAACGCATTGCGTGGAGAGAGTTTGCTGGAGATGCTGAAGCTGGTATTCCGATGATGCTGATCTCGACCTTGAGTGACAATATCCCGATGATGGTCTATTTTGGTCAGGAGCTGGGGGTAGAGTCACCCGAAGCAACGGGCTTTTCAGGCGCAGATGGACGCACAACAATTTTCGATTTTTGGACAGTTCCAGAGATTCAGGCGTGGAGAAATGGTGGACGCTTTGATGGTGCTCAGCTGAGCGATAAGCAGAAGAGCTTAAGACAAAATTACATCTCAATTCTGAAGATGGCAAACCAAGAGAGCCTATTTATTGATGGTAAGTTTATCGACCTAACAGCTCTGAATGCTAACTCACACGATAGGGTCTATGCCTTTGCCAGAAAGGGGGCAACAGAGACTATTTTTGTTGTATCAAACCTCTCAGGCGAAACTATCAAGACAAATTATAGCTTGCCAGAGGAGCTAAAAGGTCTGAGTTTTGAGAGCTATCTTTTCAACTCTTTTGATGGAGTCGCCGAGAAACAGATTGAACTTGGAGATGATTTAGAGGTGAGCTTAGCACCCTATCAAGGTGTTGTCTTTAGGGCTATAAAGTAGAGTAAAAAAAGAGTACGAGGCGCATCGGGTGGAGATGGAGCTTTAAAAAATAACAAGAGAGGGGACAAGTGTTGATTGTCCCCTCTTTCGTGTGCATATAGTTGCTTAAGCTATTTTTCTAAATCCTTAAGGTGTATCTCTAACGCCTTAACCGAGATCTGTATCTCACGCAACGAGAGCCCTAACGAGGCGATAAGAAGTAGCAATGCCAAGCCAAAGATATAGGCTGATACGATTTCGCTTCCGACATATAGCAAAAACATCGTCACTACACATAAAAATAGGCTCCCTACCCCTAAAACCTGCATCCAACGTGTCATATGCAGGCGGCGGCGAAGGTTCTCAATCTGAGCACGTGTCACACGTGTAGGGTTATCCTCATAGTCCGCCTTTAGGTTGCGTACCAACTGGGCATAGGATAAAAATCGGTTTGTATAGGCTAAAAGTATCAATGATACTGCCGAGAATAATAACGCAGGGGTTGTCAGGGTTAATTCTTCCATATTTGTAAAATTTTTCCAATTAAAAGGGGTGACCCAAGAGCCACCCAATACTTATACAATATTATTTCAGCCAAAAATGACTCATTAGGCACGCTCGAACTACTCGAACTTAGCCTTAAAGCGGCTCAACTGCTGCTTTAGCGCATCGATAGCCTCATCTACCGCCTGCTCAAAGCTCTTAGCCTTGTGCGTTGCCACGAGCTCCTCTCCGGGCATATGCAGTGTTATGGTCGCTATCTTATTGCCCTTCTCAAAATCTTTCTCCAATTTCAAGACGACCTCCGCACCAGTCGAGCGTTCAGCCACACGGTCTAACTTTGCCATCTTGGCTTCAATAAAATCAAGCAGACGCTGATCAGCGTCAAACTTCAAGGATTGAATCTGTACATTCATAGTCCAAAATTATTAAGTTTTTAACTTGCCTCCCTCACGAGGGTGACTCTTATTATAGACCTCAAGCAGACGTGAAATACTATTGTGAGTATAAACCTGCGTCGCTTGAAGCGATGTATGCCCTAAAAGCTCCTGTATATGGCGCATATCCGCCCCACTGTTCATCATTAGTGTGGCAAATGTGTGCCTCAGTACGTGTGGGCTTGCCTTTCCCTGCACTCCTGACAACCTCAAACGCTCTTGCACTGCCCGATAGATAGCCGTGCGTGAGATGCGCTCGCCATTCTTGGTTAAAAATAGCGCTTTTTGTTGAGAAGTGCAAATATTTTGCCTGCAAATTGTCGCAATATGCGCAATTATGCTCTCACGCAGCGGTTCAATTATTGGGACAACCCTCTCCTTGTTACCCTTACCTCGCACACGAAGCGATGTAAAGTCATCCATAAAATCATCCCTATCGACTCCTACCATCTCCGCCAAGCGCACCCCACAGCAGTAGAAGAGCATAATAAGTAGCGAATCACGTTGCTGCTCAAAATCATCCTCCGCCACCGCCTCGTTGCAATCCTCGATTACCCCTTGCATCCTACTTTGGGCAATAAATGTCGGTAGTCGTTGCGGAGTTTTAAGCGCCGTCAGTTGCTGTGTAATATCCTTTGTAATAGCCCGCTGTTTTAGCAAAAAGCTAAAAAATGCCCTTATTGATGATAGTTCACGGTTCACAGTAGAGGGTTTCAAACCACACTCCTCACTACGAAACAGAACCCACGAACGCAAGTGACGCAATTCAACATCTGGCCACTGCGTAACCGATTCAGAGCTCTGCAGCCACGCCTCAAAAATCTCAATATCCTTGCGATAGTTGCGTATCGTGAGGGGCGAATATCGCCTCTCAATCTGAATATGTTTAATAAAAGCATCGAGCATATCGCAAATATAGCAAATCTTTTGCTTATATGCCACTATAGACAAAAAAATAGGACGACACCTTATAAGATGCCGCCCCACTCAATATTATCTTTTTAGATAGCTCAGCCACCTAAAGCGCTAAATTACAACCCGCTTTCTACTCGTTCCAAGTCGGCAGTCGCACCTACGATGATGTTGTCGTAGTCACGCAGACCTGTTCCACCCGGTATTAGGTGACCACAGATAACATTCTCCTTTAGATTTACCAATGGGTCTACCTTTCCTTGAATTGCCGCCTCGTTGAGAACCTTTGTAGTCTCTTGGAACGATGCTGCCGAGATAAAGCTCGATGTCTGAAGCGCTGCACGTGTAATACCCTGCAGAACCTGATGTGATGTCGCAGGCACCGCCTCACGAACCTGAACCTGCTGCATATCACGACGCTTTAGGCTTGAGTTCTCATCACGCAGACGACGAAGTGATACTATCTGGCCGGGCTGCATAGTGACTGAATCACCAGCCTCAGTCACGACAACCTTGTCGTATAGCTCGTCATTGACATCCATAAACTCCCACTTATCGATTATCTGATCCTCGAAGAAGCGTGTATCGCCCGGATCGTTGATCTTAACCTTGTTCATCATCTGACGAACGATAACCTCAAAGTGCTTGTCGTTGATCTTCACACCCTGCATACGGTATACCTCTTGAACCTCATTTACGATATACTCCTGAACCTTTGTTGGACCCAAGATATTCAAAATATCGGTTGGAGTGGTTGCGCCATCCGAAAGCGACGAACCAGCCTTCACATAGTCATTCTCCTGAACGATAATCTGGCGTGATAGAGGCACCAAGTAGCGACGTACATCGCCCTCTTTGGATGTGATGATAATCTCACGATTACCACGCTTAATCTTACCGAACGCCACCTCACCATCAATCTCCGAAACGATTGCTGGGTTAGATGGATTACGAGCCTCGAATAGCTCCGTCACACGAGGAAGACCTCCCGTGATATCGCCACCCGACTTACCAACGGCACGTGGAATTTTAATTAGAATATCGCCCGCCTTAATCTTAGCATTATCCTTAACGCCAACGTGTGCCGAAACTGGAAGGTTGTACTGCTTAACCTCTTCGCCATCTTTGGTCACAATCTTGATGATTGGGTTCTTTGTCTTATCCTTCGACTCGATGATAACCTTTTCCGAAAGACCCGTCTGCTCATCACGCTCGTCACGATATGTTACACCCTCGATGATATTATCATAAACGGCACGTCCATCAAATTCGGAGATGATAACAGCGTTATATGGATCCCACTCGCATATCAAATCGCCCTTCTTAACCTCAGTTCCAGACATTTTGAATAGCGTCGAACCATAAGGCAAGTTGTGCGTATAGAGAGTAATATCGGTCTTTGGATCTACGATGCGCATCTCCGCCTGACGTGAGATAACAATCTCGCCACTCTCTGTGGCTTTGCTCTTGATTGTACGAAGTTCATCGATGAAGAGCGTACCCTCATATTTCGATATTACGTTCGACTCAACAACGGTTCCACCCGCAACACCACCCACGTGGAATGTACGAAGTGTAAGCTGTGTACCCGGCTCACCGATTGACTGTGCAGCGATAACACCCACAACCTCGCCCTTCTGCACCATACGTGCAGTAGCCAAGTTGCGACCATAACACTTAGCACAAACACCACGACGAGACTCACACGTAAGCACCGAGCGTATCTCGACAGACTCCAAAGGTGACTTCTCGACCGCTTCGGCAACGCTCTCGGTAATCTGAGAGCCCGCCTGGCAAATCATCTCGCCCGTTAGAGGGTTGATAATATCCTGAAGAGCAACACGACCAACGATTCTGTCATACAGTGTCTGCATCACATCGTCATTTCGCTTGATAGCCGTAGCTGTCAAACCACGCAACGTACCGCAATCCTCCTCGTTGATAATAACATCCTGCGCTACATCGACCAGACGACGTGTTAAATAACCCGCATCGGCAGTCTTAAGAGCGGTATCGGCAAGACCCTTACGAGCACCGTGAGTAGAGATAAAGTACTCAAGTACCGAAAGACCCTCCTTAAAGTTCGAAAGAATAGGGTTCTCGATAACCTGCTGACCTCCTTCGACACCCGACTTTTGGGGTTTGGCCATCAGACCACGCATACCGCTGAGCTGACGAATCTGCTCCTTCGATCCACGTGCTCCCGAGTCGAGCATCATATATACTGGGTTGAAACCGTCGTTATCCTTAATCAAGGTGTCGATTACAACCTTCGTAAGTTTTGTGTTGATATTGGTCCAAACGTCGATAATCTGGTTGTAACGCTCATTATTGGTGATAAGACCCATATTGTAGTCCTCCATAATGGCGTCAGAGCGATCGTAGCCCTCTTGAACCAACTTCTCCTTAGCATCTGGAATGATAACAGCATCGAGGTTAAACGACAGACCGCCTTGGAATGCCATTCTATAACCCATATTCTTAATATCATCCAAGAAAGCAGCCACCTTATCCGAACCGGCACGATTTAGAACCACACCAATAATATCACGCAACGAGCGCTTAGTTAGGACCTCATTGATGTAACCAACCTCCTGAGGTACAACCTGATTGAAGAGAATTCGACCAATAGTTGTCTCCTTTAGCTCCTCACGCAACTCGCCATTTTCGTCCAGATCCTTAACCACACACTTCACAATAGCGTGCAAATCTGCCTGCTTTTCGTTGTATGCGATAATCGCCTCTTCAGCACCATAGAAGACGCTACCCTCACCCTTAGCACCCTTACGAGGCTTAGTGATGTAGTATAGTCCCAAGACCATATCCTGCGATGGAACGGTGATCGGAGCACCATTTGCTGGGTTGAGGACGTTGTGTGAACCCAACATAAGCATCTGTGCCTCAAGGATTGCGGCATTGCTCAGTGGCAAGTGGACCGCCATCTGGTCACCATCGAAGTCGGCATTGAAGGCCGTACACGCCAATGGGTGTAGCTGCATCGCCTTACCCTCGATAAGTTTTGGCTGGAAGGCCTGAATACCCAAACGGTGAAGAGTTGGGGCACGGTTCATCAAAACTGGGTGACCCTTTATAACGTTTTCAAGGATACCCCAAATCACAGGGTCCTTTCTATCGATAATCTTCTTAGCCGATTTCACGGTCTTAACCACTCCACGCTCGATTAACTTGCGGATAACGAATGGCTTGTATAGCTCAGCCGCCATATCCTTCGGGATACCCATCTCGTGCATCTTTAGCTCGGGACCAACGACAATAACCGAACGAGCCGAGTAATCGACACGCTTACCCAAAAGGTTTTGGCGGAAGCGTCCCTGCTTACCCTTCAATGAGTCCGATAGCGACTTTAGTGGACGATTCGACTCATTCTTCACAGCGTTGCTCTTACGTGAGTTGTCGAACAATGAATCGACAGCCTCTTGTAGCATACGCTTCTCGTTACGAAGAATAACCTCAGGCGCCTTAATCTCGATAAGACGCTTTAGGCGGTTGTTACGTATAATTACACGACGATATAGATCGTTCAAATCTGAGGTTGCAAAGCGACCACCATCCAACGGCACCAATGGGCGAAGTTCGGGTGGGATAACTGGTACAACATTTAGAACCATCCACTCGGGTTTGTTGCGACCCTGCGATGCACGGAACGACTCGATAACATTCAGACACTTCAAAGCCTCGCTCTTACGCTGCTGTGAGGTCTCAGTCGATGCCTTATGGCGCAACTTATATGACATAGAGTCTAACTCTACACGCTTCAGTAGCGAGTAGATAGCCTCAGCACCCATCATTGCGATGAACTTGTTTGGATCCTCATCATCTAAGGCTTGGTTGCCCTTTGGTAGCTGAGCCAAAGCATCCAAATACTCCTTCTCGGATAGAGTAGCCAAACGCTCGATACCCTGCTCAGCAGCGGCACCTGCGTTGATTACAACGTAACGCTCATAGTAGATGATCGTCTCCAACTTCTTAGTTGGAATACCCAACAAGTAACCAATCTTCGAGGGCAAAGAGCGGAAGTACCAGATGTGAACCACTGGAACCACCAATGAGATGTGTCCCATACGCTCACGGCGCACCTTCTTCTCGGTAACCTCGACACCACAACGATCACAAACGATACCCTTATAACGGATACGCTTATACTTACCACAGTGGCACTCATAGTCCTTTACGGGACCAAAAATACGCTCACAGAACAGACCATCACGCTCCGGCTTGTAGGTGCGATAGTTGATGGTCTCAGGCTTGAGAACCTCACCACTCGACTGCTCTAAGATCTCCTCAGGCGAGGCCAGACCAATCGATATTTGGCTATAACCACTATTGGGTTTATTATCTCTGGACATTGACATATATTTATTCTTATTTTTTCTTAACTCTTCTGCTGCAGACCCATTTTTAAAGAGTCTAAACTAAGTGTGACCAAAAAATTACTCAAGTTTTACCGATAAGGCCAAACCACGAAGCTCGTGTAGAAGGACATTCATCGCCTCAGGTATACCCGGTTTTGGCAAGTTGTCGCCCTTAACGATAGCCTCATAGGTCTTAGCACGACCCACAACATCATCCGACTTGATGGTCAAGATCTCCTGCAGGATATTGGCAGCACCGAAGCCCTCCAGTGCCCAAACCTCCATCTCTCCGAAACGCTGACCTCCGAACTGTGCCTTACCACCCAGAGGTTGCTGAGTGATGAGCGAGTATGGACCGATAGAACGTGCGTGCATCTTATCGTCAATCATATGCCCAAGTTTAAGCATATAGATAACACCTACGGTTGCTGGCTGGTCAAACATCTCGCCCGTACCACCATCGTAGAGGTATGTACGACCGCTATGTGGGATGCCCGCTTGAGCTGTGTACTCGTTGATTGTCTCCAACGATGCACCATCAAAGATAGGCGTTGCGAACTTCATTCCAAGCTCCTTACCAGCCCAACCAAGAACAGTCTCATAGATCTGACCAAGGTTCATACGTGAAGGTACACCAAGTGGGTTAAGACAGATATCGACGATAGATCCATCCTCCAAGAATGGCATATCCTCATCACGAACAATCTTAGCCACGATACCCTTGTTACCGTGACGACCCGCCATCTTATCACCAACCTTTAGCTTACGCTTCTTAGCGATGTAGACCTTCGCCAACTGTATAACACCAGTCTGCGGTAGCTCATCGCCATTTGTTAGGTTGTACTTCTCTCGCTTGATTGCTGCATCCATTCGCTTCCACTCAACAGCATAGTTGTTGATTGTGGTCTCGATCAGTGAGTCCAACCCAGCATCACCTGTCCAACGACAAGTGCCCAAGCTCAAATAACCCATTACAACACCACTCTTTTCATCCAACGAACGGCGTGATAACTCCTCGAGCATCTTGCGAGTGAACTTCGCTCCGGGAGCATATAGCTCAACTCCGAAGTAGTCGTAGACACCCGTTGTGCTCTTACCTTGAAGAACGCCCCATAGCTTATCGATAAGAAGGGTTGTGAGATCTGCAATTTGACCTGAAAACTTAGCATCCAACTTATCCAACTGCGCCTTCTCGGCCGAGCGGCTCTTCTTGTTATCTTTATTGGCACGGCTATATAGCTTGCGACCAATAACAACACCGTGAAGCGATGGTTGCGCCTTCAGTGAGGCATCCTTTACATCGCCCGCCTTGTCGCCAAAGATGGCACGAAGGAGCTTCTCTTCAGGTGATGGGTCACTCTCGCCCTTAGGTGTAATCTTACCTATAAGTATATCGCCCGGCGATACGTTAGCACCGATGCGGATAATTCCATTCTCATCCAAGTCTCGTGTTGCATCCTCGCTCACATTTGGAATATCGGATGTTAGCTCCTCAACACCACGCTTAGTGTCACGAACCTCCATAATATACTCATCAACGTGCACCGATGTGAATATATCATCACGCTGGATACGCTCCGAGATAACGATGGCATCCTCGAAGTTGTAACCCTTCCAAGGCATAAACGCCACCTTTAGGTTGCGACCCAAAGCCAGCTCACCTGCCTGCGTTGAGTAGCCCTCAGTCAGAATCTGTCCCTTCGACACACGCTGACCAGTTAGTACCAACGGACGCAACGTAATTGAGGTATTTTGGTTAGTACGACGGTAGCGTGGCAACTCATAGGTTGTCACCTCCGAAGCAAACGATGCAATCACCTGCTCTTCGGTGCGGTCATACTTAATATCAATGCGTGTAGCATCAGCGAAAACAATCTCTCCATCAGCCTCAGCGATAATCTGAATACGGCTGTCGGATATCATATCCTTCTCAATACCAGTACCTACGATAGGCGCATCGGTCGAGACCAACGGCACCGCCTGACGCATCATATTCGAGCCCATCAGCGCACGATTGGCATCATCGTGCTCAAGGAATGGGATTAAACTCGCTGCAATAGAGGCAATTTGGTTGGGTGCAACGTCCATTAGTTCAACCTCTTGAGCTGTAACAACAGGTACATCGGCACCTTGACGCACCTTGATGCGATCAGGATTTACGAATAGACCTTCATCGCTGATTGGTGTGTTGGATTGCGCAACTATCTTACCCTCCTCCTCTTCGGCTGAGTAGTACTTAATATGTGAGTTGTCAAGGTCAATCTGCCCATCATTCACCTTGCGGTAAGGTGTCTCAATGAATCCCATTGGGGATATCTTGGCATAGACACATAGTGACGAGATAAGACCGATATTTGGACCCTCAGGCGACTCAATCGGACACAGACGGCCGTAGTGAGTGTAGTGAACGTCACGAACCTCGAAACCCGCACGATCTCGCGAAAGACCACCCGGACCCAATGCCGACAAACGACGCTTGAGCGTAACCTCTGCCAAGGGGTTGATCTGATCCATAAATTGCGATAATTGCGATGTTCCGAAGAATGAGTTGATAACGCTCGACAGGGTCTTAGCGTTGATCAAATCAACTGGTGTAAAGACCTCATTGTCACGAACATTCATACGCTCACGGATGGTGCGTGCCATACGCACGAAACCTACCGAGAATTGGTTTGAAAGCTGCTCGCCAAC
>CAYJJV010000018.1:0-34120 GCA_964370585.1 uncultured Alistipes sp.
AGATAGGTGACCATCGTGCGCTCGCCATCGGCCGAAATCAACGATACACACTTGCCCGAGCGCTCCTCGCTACGGAAGATAAAGGGTTCGATACCCATATTATCCAACGCTTGACAGAAGAAATCGCCAGTCTTATCCTCGCCAACCTTGCCGATTAGTCCCACATCGCATCCAAGCATCGCCATCGCACGTATCGTGTTGCCTGCCGAGCCCCCCAAAGAGAGCGAATAGGGTAGTCCTGCGACCGATTTCGAGATTTCGGTCTGCAACTTTGTGCCGACCAGATTCATCGAGCCTTTGGGTAGTTCATACTGCTCAAGAACAGTGTCATTTTTTAGATTGACCAACATATCGGTCAGTGCATTTCCAATGCCTATTGTGCGTTTCATTCGCTTGTGTTACAGTGTTTTATATTGATAATATCTTGACTAACTCAACATCACGACGATCGATTACCTTGTCGTGTTTGATAGCCTTTGCAAAGGGTACATTGACAATTTTGCCGTTGTCTATGCCCATCATTACATTACGTTGTCCATCCATCAGAGCTTGGATTGATGCCTCGCCCAAGCGTGACGCCAAAATTCTGTCGGTTGCCGTTGGCGAGCCGCCACGTTGCAGGTGCCCCAAGATTGTGACACGAGCGTCATACTCAGGGAACTCACGCTTCACACGCTCTGCAAGTTGCAGAGCACCACCCGTTTCGGGGTTCTCTGCCACGATGACGATAGCCGAATTTTTGCTCTTGCGAAAGCCTCGATTGATAAGTTCGGATAGTTGGTCTACTTCGGTCTCCATCTCGGTGATGATTGCCGCCTCGCAACCCGTTGCGATAGCGCCATTTAGAGCCAAATAGCCCGCCATACGACCCATAACCTCGACAAAGAAGAGGCGCTCGTGGCTCGATGCCGTGTCACGCAACTTATCCACTGCATCCATAATGGTGTTCAGTGCCGTATCATATCCGATGGTCATATCGGTGCCACCCAAGTCGTTATCAATCGTGCCCGGAAGGCCAACGATAGGTACGTTGAACTCCTGTGCAAAGATACCAGCGCCCGTCAATGAGCCATCGCCACCGATAACGACCAGAGCATCGATGCCCGCTGCAACCATATTGTCATAGGCGGTTTGGCGACCCTCTTTTGAGGTGAACTCCTTGCATCGTGCGGTCTTAAGGATTGTGCCGCCCACTTGGATGATGTTGCTGACGCTCTTGGAGTCAAAATCGACAATCTCGTTGAGTACCAACCCCTTATAACCACGCATAATACCCTTGACTGTGAAGCCATTGTAGATTGCACTGCGTGTCACGGCACGTATTGCCGCATTCATACCGGGAGCATCGCCACCCGATGTTAAAACACCTATACACTTAATTGCAGACATTGGTTTTTTGTATGAATTATTGAACCTGCAAATATAATCATTTTTTGAGAATATTTAGGCATAAAGGCAAAAAAATGGGAGTGGCCAACAAGTTTTTTTGCATCATTACCAACACAACGTCATTCTGAACTTGATTCAGAATCTCATTGAAAATCAAGAGATTGCGGGTCAAGCCCGCAATGACGCTCTATTGTTGTATACCAAAAAACTTGTTAGCCACCCCCTATCTTAGCAAGAGTGTGAATTACTACTCCTCAGATAGAATCTCTAAAATCTTGATTGCGGCAGTGGCAATAGCGGTACCGGGACCGAAAATCGCTGCTGCGCCATCCTTGTAGAGTTGATCATAATCCTGCGCTGGGATAACGCCACCCACGATGACGATGATATCCTCACGACCCAATGCTTTAAGCTCCTCGATAATCTGAGGCACCAACGTCAGGTGGCCTGCCGCCAAAGATGAAACGCCCACAACGTGAACGTCATTCTCAACGGCCTGCTTTGCAGCTTCGGCTGGAGTCTGGAACAGAGGTCCCATATCGACATCAAAGCCGATATCGGCATAACCCGTAGCCACAACCTTAGCGCCACGATCGTGGCCATCTTGACCCAACTTGGCAATCATAATGCGAGGCTGGCGCCCCTCTTTCTCTGCGAATTGAGTGGCCATTGTCTTAGCCTTCTCAAATTGTGTGTCGTTTTTCACCTCTGAACTATAAACTCCTGAAATTGAACGAATAACCGCCTTGTAGCGACCAACCTCTACCTCGCAAGCGTCTGAAATCTCGCCCAAAGATGCACGCACCTTTGCAGCCTCAACAGCCAACTCCAATAGGTTGCCCTTACCCGACTTAACGCACTCAGTGATAGCTGCCAAAGCGCTCTTAACTGCCGCCTCGTCACGGTTTGCACGCAGCTCCTCTAAGCGCTTGATTTGGCTCTCACGAACTGCCGTGTTGTCCACAGCCAAGATATCGATTGGATCCTCCTTCTCTAAACGGCACTCGTTAAGACCGATAATCTTCTCATCGCCCGAGTCGATACGTGCCTGCTTGCGAGCCGAAGCCTCCTCGATACGCATCTTCGGAATACCAGTCTCGATAGCCTTAGCCATACCGCCCAAAGCCTCAACCTCCTCGATACGCTCCCACGCCTTGTGGGCAATCTCGTTGGTCAAAGTCTCAACATAGTATGAACCTGCCCAAGGGTCTACCTCACGGCAAATATCTGTCTCCTCTTGGATGTAAATCTGTGTGTTACGTGCGATACGAGCCGAGAAATCGGTTGGAAGTGCAATAGCCTCATCCAATGCGTTGGTGTGCAATGACTGGGTGTGACCCAATGCAGCACCCATAGCCTCGATTGCTGTACGTGCAACGTTGTTGAATGGATCCTGCTCCGTGAGTGACCAACCCGAAGTTTGCGAGTGGGTACGCAGTGCCAACGATTTAGGGTTCTTAGGCTCAAACTGCTTAACAATCTTCGCCCAAAGCATACGTGCAGCACGCATCTTGGCAATCTCCATAAAGTGGTTCATACCGATAGCCCAGAAGAAAGATAAACGTGGCGCAAAGGCATCAACCGACATTCCAGCGTTGATACCTGCACGAAGATACTCCAAACCATCCGCCAAAGTGTATGCAAGCTCAATATCTGCTGTAGCTCCAGCCTCCTGCATATGGTAGCCCGAGATAGAGATAGAGTTGAACTTAGGCATATTCTTAGATGTGTACTCGAATATATCAGCAATGATACGCATCGAGAACTCGGGTGGATATATATAGGTGTTACGCACCATAAACTCCTTAAGGATGTCGTTCTGAATTGTACCTGCTAATTGGTCAAGCGTGCAGCCCTGCTCCATACCTGTAACGATATAGAACGCAAGGATAGGAAGTACAGCACCATTCATTGTCATCGAAACCGACATCTTATCCAACGGAATACCGTTGAACAGCACCTTCATATCCTCAACCGAGCATATCGAAACACCCGCCTTACCAACGTCGCCCACAACACGTGGGTGGTCAGCATCATATCCACGATGCGTCGCCAAGTCGAATGCCACCGATAGACCCTTCTGGCCAGCGGCAAGGTTACGACGATAGAATGCGTTTGACTCTTCGGCAGTCGAGAAACCTGCATACTGACGAATAGTCCAAGGACGCATAACGTACATCGTAGAGTATGGGCCACGCAAGAATGGCGCAACGCCCGCTCCATAGTTTAGGTGCTCCATACCCTGCAGATCCTCTGCCGAGTACTCACCCTTAACCGAGATCTGCTCGGCTGTTAGCCACGCCTCTTTGCCAGCGTGTCCCTTCGAGGCGCAACAGCTCTGCTGCTCGCCTGCCTTATATGTTAGTTCTGAAAATTTAGCTCTCATAATTATATGCCCATCTCTTTAAGGTAGAACTTCAGTGTCTCAAGCACGTTAGAGCGCACGTTGATAAAGTTGGTGATGCCCTTCGCTTGTAGCTCCTCAGCGCAAGCTGGTGCTCCAGCCACAACCAAGATAGCCTTGTCGCCCAACAACGCCTTAGCCTTTGGTGCCACCTCAGCGTAGTCGTCATCGCTGGCGCAGATAACCACAATCTCAGCCTTTGAAGCAAGAGCCGCTGTAACGCCCTCCTCGACCGATTTGAAGTGTGTGTTGTCCTCAACCTTAATACCTGCGCAGGCGAAGAAGTTGCAAGCGAACTGCGAGCGAGCACGTGCCATAGATAGATTGCCGCAAGTGAGCATAAACGCCTTTGGAGTGCGCTCGCTGCGATCAACCTCCAAGCGCATCGCCTCGAAGGCCATAGCGCCACGATAGGGTTGTAGGGTGTTATCATCAGATGTTGCACGCTCAACTGTCGTAGCTGTAACGGCAGCATCAGCCTCTTCCGTGAAGTTAGGGTACTGGTTGGCACCCAAAAGAATTTGACGACGTGTAGCTATCGCCTTATCCTTAGCCGCAGCCGATGCCTCGACACGCTCCTTGACGAAACCAGCCTCGAAAGCGGCAGCATAGCCACCCTTAGCCTCAACCTCTAAAAGAAGTTTCCACGCCTCAGTGGCGATTGATTGAGTGAGGTTCTCGATGTAGTATGAGCCACCCGCTGGGTCTACAACTTGGTCGAAGTGCGACTCGTGCTTTAGCAGTAGCTCAACGTTGCGAGCGATACGCTTCGAGAAGTCGTCTGGTGCACGGAACGATGCATCGAATGGTGTAACCTCAAGTGTATTGACTCCTGCAATGGTTGCCGACATAGCCTCAGTTGTGCCACGCAACATATTTACGTATGGGTCGTAGACTGTCTGGTTCCACGTTGCCGTCTTGGCGAAGATGCTCATCTTGGCAGCGCACCTATTGTCGGTGTACTCCTTGACGATGTTAGCCCATAGCATACGAGCTGCACGGAACTTTGCAATCTCCATAAAGTAGTTTGACGATACGCTGAACGAGAAACGCAACTTCTTAGCCGCCACAGCGCCATCAACGCCAGCATCGGTCATCTGAGCCATATACTCGTTACCTGCCGCTAAGGCGAATCCCAACTCCTCGACAATGGTCGAACCTGCCGATGAGATTGTATCTGCCGAGATGGTCACGATGCGAATACCTTTCAACTCTTTTACGCTCTCGATTAACGATTTGATACGCTCAATGCAAGAGGATGGGGTAGATGAGCAGCACGCTGAACTCTTCTTGGGTGTTGTGAATGGGTCGATAGCAAAGCTAATCTTAGCCTTCTCGGCAACCCCCTCAGCCACCACCTTTGCAATGAGTGCCTCTGCAACTGCTGCCAGACCTTTGCCCGAGAACTTTAGCTCGGTAGCCTCAAGGTTTATACCTTTGAGTAGTGAGTTAAGGCTCTCTGCCGTAAAGTCATCTGATGTGATAACGAATCCCAACGAATCAACCCCCGATGCAAGCATCGCCAAAGCCTCGCTGTTGGCTCCAGCCACGTCACCTACTGTGATTGATTGGTGTACTCGCCAAGAGTTGCTCTTGCAGGTACCCCTAACGAAAGGGAACTCGCCTGCAAGCGAATCCATAAATTTGATGTTGTGTAGATCTTCGGCACGATAGTACGGGCGAACGGCGAAACCTTCAGTCGATTTCCAAACCAATTTACGCTCATAATCGGCACCCTTTAGATCGGCTGCTATCACCTCTTCCCAACGAGCGGTCGAAACCTCAGGGAACTCGGTGAAGAGCTTTTTCTCTCTGTTATTTGCCATAACTATTTTGTGATTAATGTAATTTAGTTGTAAATAATCGCGCCAAAGTTAATAATTTCTTATTAAATAAAATAGCTTTTGTTAATTTAATAACAGAGTCGAGGATTTTTAAAGTGCTCTTTGAGTTTTGTTGTTTGTGGTTGTTTTATTATGAAATTATATAAAAATACCCTCAAAGTATAGAATTTGCAAAAATCGCTAATTTTCTAAAAATAGCGTAAAATTTCACTGTTTTTCCGAAAAATAGAGATAAAAAATTGAGAAAACACGAAAAAATTAGCTTGTTTTCCGAAAAAAGCCTTAAAAAATTACAATTTTGCGAAAAAATGCAAATTTTGTGATGTCAAACAAAATTAAATTTTTACCTTTGTGGCGTGAGCAAAATAGTAAAGAATTTTTGCCTATATATAATGGTATAAAACACACATTAATACACACAGTAAATTAATATTTCTACGTCATTGCGGGCTCGACCCGCAATCTCTTAGTATTTGAAAGAGATTCTGAATCAAGTTCAGAATGACGGATAGAACGAGAAATGCAGGTCAAGCCCGCAATGACAACACTTGAAGTTTCACGCAATAACAATAGTATATAATATTAGCAATAGTATAAAACACACATTAATGCACACAGTAAATTAATATTTCTACGTCATTGCGGGCTCGACCCGCAATCTCTTAGTATTTGAAAGAGATTCTGAATCAAGTTCAGAATGACGGATAGAACGAGAAATGCAGGTCAAGCCCGCAATGACAACACTTGAAGTTTCACGCAATAACAATAGTATATAATATTAGCAATAGTATAATAACACACATTAATTTATAATTTTATGTCGCTACTAAGATTCAAAATGGTTGATGCAGCCATCAACCACAAAGCAGTCGAGGTTGAAGCCCCAAAGGGTCGTCCCTCAGAGTATTTTGCCGAAAAGGTATTCAATCGTGACGCCATGCGTCGCTATTTGGACAAGAAGAGCTACACGCAACTCTTGGATACAATCGAGAATCGCACGCCACTAACACGTGAGATTGCCGATAGTGTTGCTGCAGGTATGCGACAATGGGCTATGGAGAGCGGTGCCGACCACTACACACACTGGTTTCAGCCCCTAACGGGTGGCACTGCCGAGAAGCACGACGCCTTTGCACAACCCGACGGTAGGGGAGGCATTTTGGAGGAGTTCTCAGGCAAACTGCTTATGCAGCAGGAGCCAGACGCCTCGTCATTCCCAAATGGCGGTATCCGCAACACGTTCGAGGCTCGTGGATACTCGGCTTGGGATCCATCATCACCAGCATTCATTGTCGATACAACGCTCTGTATTCCAACGGTTTTCATAGCCTATACGGGCGAGGCTTTGGACTTCAAGGTTCCCCTTCTACGTTCGCTAACGGCTGTGGACAGGGCAGCTGCTGCAGTATGTAACTACTTTGATAAGAGTGTTGAGAAGGTGCAGGTAAATTTGGGTTGGGAGCAGGAGTATTTTCTTGTCGATGAGAGTCTTTGGGCTATCCGTCCCGACTTGATGCTAACTGGTCGTACCCTTTTAGGACACGAGTCGGCAAAGAACCAACAGCTTGAGGACCATTATTTTGGCGCTATTCCTGCACGTGTTATGGCATTTATGAAGGAGTTGGAGTATGAGGCGCTGAAGTTGGGTATTCCGGTCAAAACTCGCCACAACGAGGTTGCACCAAATCAGTATGAGTTGGCGCCAGTGTTCGAGGAGGCAAATCTTGCCAACGACCATAACCAGCTGTTGATGACCATTATGGATAAGATTGCTCGTCGCCATAAATTCAGAGTTTTGCTGCACGAAAAGCCATTTAAGGGTATCAACGGCTCGGGCAAGCACAACAACTGGTCGCTGCAGACCGATACGGGAGTTAATCTTTTGAGTCCGGGTCGTACGGCGAGTGAAAATCTGCAGTTTATCACATTCTTAGTCAATATCATCTCGGCAGTGCATCGCCACAATGGATTGTTGAAGGCATCTATCGTGAGCGCCACAAATGCGCACCGATTGGGTGCTAATGAGGCTCCACCAGCGATTATATCGACATTCTTGGGCACCCAGATTAGTGCCGTGTTGGATAAATTGGCGTCGTCACGCTCGGAGGATGCTATCCGTTTTGATGCCAAGAGCGTCTTTAAGATGAGTGGCATCTCGCACATCCCCGAGCTAATGTTGGACAACACCGATAGAAATCGCACCTCGCCGTTTGCATTTACGGGCAACCGCTTCGAGTTCCGTGCTGTAGGTTCGTCGGACAACTGTGCTGAGTCGATGATTGTGCTCAATGCAGCTGTGGCTGACGAGCTGACACGCTTTAAGACCGAAGTTGATGCTCTAATCGAGGGTGGTGCTAAGCGTGAAAAGGCTATCTACGAAACCCTTAAGCGTATGATTATTGAGTGTAGCCCAGTCCACTTTGATGGTAATGGATATGCCGATGAGTGGCTAACGGAGGCTAAGAAGCGAGGTTTGGATTGTGAAACATCAACTCCGCTAAACCTTGATAGATACTTGGACGAAAAGTCGGTCGATATGTTCTCACGTATGGGTATCTTTAGCCACGTTGAGCTGGAGGCTCGTACCGAAGTTAAGTGGGAGACCTACACCAAAAAGATACAGATTGAGGGGCGTGTTATGGGCGATATGGCTGTGAACCATATTCTTCCGATCGCTAATAAGTATGAGTCGGTGCTCCTGGATAAACTCTATAAGATGCAACAAATTGGCCTTACAGATAATGCCCCTGAGATTGAGCTTATCAAGACAATTCGTAGCCATACGGCAGCCATTCGCACCCTTACAACCGATATGGTGGAGGCCCGCAAGGTTGCAAATAAGATTGAGAACGAACGAGAGAAGGCTATTGCATACCACGACACGGTGGCATCTCTATTCGATGCTATTCGTCGCCACACTGATAAGTTAGAGGAGTTGATTGATGATGAGATTTGGCCGTTGCCGAAGTATCGTGAGCTGCTATTCTTAAAATAGAGCTTCGAGCTAAATAGAGAGCGATTTTTGAAACTTCCCTTGTCCCTTAAATGCTCACATACCCAAAGTATGCTCCGCTTTAAGAGCCTGTACGAAGCTCCAAAACTCATCTCTCTATTTGGCTCTTATGTTTCTGAATTTTGAGAGCGATTTTTCGCACACCCCTTGTGCCTGAAATACTCACATACCTCAAAAAAAAGCCGCCCTGAATTTTAACTTCAGGGCGGCTTTTGTCTGCAAATGAAATTAGTAATGTTCTGTTAAACATTGATTACCATTCGTCATTGCGGGCTCGACCCGCAATCTCACACTAAGAGCAAATATTCGAGATTGCGGGCTCGACCCGCAATGACAGTGCGATAATTTTGAATGTAAATATTGATTAACCTCTGTACGATGAGTTAATCATACCCTCGATGGAGCTGTTAAGCTCGCTCTTTTGAGCTAACTCCTCGATTGAGAGGTGCATCCTCCAGCGCCAGTAGTGGCGTGGGTTCGCAGGCACATTAATTCGCTCGGCATCAATATCTGGATTGCGCAGATCCTCATTAGTTGCAAGCCAATCTTGCCACGTCAAAATTACCAACATCGATGGACTATATAGGTGTCGCATCACAACATCCTTACAGAGCCAATCTGGGGCAATCTCCGGTACGACAGCATCCCAGCTACCCAACTCTCTATAGAAGTAATCTCGTCTAACAGCCTCATCCTCACACCACCATCCACGAAGTGTAGACATATCGTGCGTGCCAATCGTGCAGACCGAGTTGTAAGGGTAGTGAGCTGGACGTCCAAACTCCTGACTGGGGTCTTTAGGCATACGCTCAATCTCGAGAGAGATGATTTGCAGTTGTGACATAACTGGAGCCACACAATCAGGTACCATACCCAAATCCTCGCCACACACCAACATCGAGGTCGATGAGGTCAATACAGGTAGCTTCTTCATTGCCTCGCCACCCCAGAAGTCGTTATGACGCTCGTAGTAGTAGTGGTTATATAGGCGGTTGAATGCATCCTGCTCCTGCGCACTGAGTTGTCTGAAGATGTAGTCATTTTGAACTGAGATGCGTGGGTGATAGGCATACTCATTATGGCGATCTTTGACAAACAATACATTGCTAATGAGCGAATATAGCGCCTCCTTTAAGTTGTTTGACTCATCATCGTTACGCCCATTGAAGTGCGCCTCGATTTGGCGCTGCGTAGCCACCTCATCACGCATAGCATATATATCGTGGTGTAGATGGCGTAGGTAGGTTTCACGCACCATATCGCCCTTATCGCCAAACATATCATTTATCATTGCGTCGTTGATAAATGGCTCGGTCATAAATTCACGTTGGAAGTGCAAGCCCCAGCCAGCAATCTCCTCAGGTGTCATTGGCATTGCTGGTGCAAATTGCCCCAAAAGGCCGTGAACTGAGTGTTGTGGTATCTCCCAGATGCGGAAAAAGCCCAAGATATGGTCGATGCGGTATGCCGTAAAGTACTCCGACATCTTGGCAAAGCGCCTACGCCACCAAAGGTAGTTATCCCTCTGCATAACATCCCAGTTGTAGGTTGGGAAGCCCCAATTTTGACCCTTTGCCGAGAAGGCATCGGGCGGAGCACCTGCCTGACCATTCATATTGAAGTAGTGGGGCTCAACCCACGCCTCGACACTCTCACGGCTGATGCCAATAGGAATATCACCCTTCAGAATTACGCCTAAGTTACGAGCCGTATTTGCCGCCTCCAAGAGCTGTGTATGGAGAAGGTACTGCAGATAGTAGTTGTAGGCTATCTTTGGGTAGTCGGCACTATCCTCTGAGCATAGTTTCTCAATTTTTGCCTTGTCGTACTTGCTGTTTGTTCGCCAAGTGTTGAAGTTTGCCGTTGAGTATTTATCACGCAAAAAGCTAAAGGCGGCGTATGGTTGTAGCCATAGCGCATTTTCGTCAAAGAATTTCTTGAACTCCTTTGACTTTAGAACCTTATCGCCTACCTGCTCAAATATCGCCTGCAGATAGCTATGTTTTAACCTATTTACACCCTCGTAATCGATAGCCGGAAGGTCGTTTAGCGCCTTGCGTTCATCCTCAAATTTACGCATCGCAACCTTCGATTTTAGCTGTGGCAGAGCTCTAAGGTCGATATACATCGGATGGAAGGCGTATATCGAGATGCTATTGTAGGGGTAGGAGTCTTGCCAAGTGTTGGTGATTGTCGTATCGTTGATAGGAAGAATCTGCACAGCCTGCTGCTTTGTTGCAGCTGCCCAGCGGATATACTCCTTCAAATCCCCAAAGTCACCAACTCCGCATCCACCCTCAGAGCGCAACGAGAAGATTGGAATTGCGCTACCCGCAATGCGAATCGTAGAGTTACTAAATACCACCTCACACTCTGCAGGCAGGTAGTTCTCATAGCTCTTAACACCTCGCAACGAGAGCGTGTGGTTATCACAACTCTCCCAGCGAGAGATCTCGCCCGTAGCTGCATCCACAGCCACAAACTTATACTCAACCTCCTCTTCGCCTTTGACGATAGGGAGGCTCACGCTCCATAGGTTTGCCGTGACTTCACGCATTGCAACAGCGCCATCTGTGCCCCAAGAGCCTAATGTAGGTGTGTTACCCACAACGCCAAGTCGCAGCCCCTCACGTGCCAAAGCAGGCGATAGTACTCTAAGGGTGAAGTGCTTGCCACGTTTGAGCTTTGGTTGTGGCTCGGGTGTGGTGAATGAGTTAAATGCGGCGCTGTAACGGAAGTTGTCGTGAGGTAAATCACGCCATACATCCTCGACATTGTACCCTCCACTCATAGCGCTCGAGAGCTCGATAGTGTGCGGAGTCGATATAATCTCACTTCGCAGTTGCACCTCGCCTCGATATAGGGCATAATTGTACTCAATCTTAGCCTGTGTCCCTACCATAGGGTAGTCAAAACTGCCGCTCCACGACTCTCCATCGTTGGTCGATAGCTCGACGCTTTGAGCCTCGTCACCACGAACCACCACTCTGATATGCTCTCCAAAGCTGGTGTAATACCTGATATTGAATGTTATCTTCATACTTATATACTATTTAGTCAATTACTTCTCATAGAGAATCATCGCCGATTGTGGTGCAACACTCAAAGTCGATGTCTTAACGCTCCCCAATCCATTTATATGGTCAATCTTGCCATTCTGTGCGACAATCTCATAATCTGCCAGCGGAACATCAATCGTAGCAACACTTCGTCGTGCGTTCAAAACGATTGTTATGTTCTTCCAACTCTCGCCATTTGGTCTGCCCTCGATTCTATAAGCTACAATCGACGGCTCATCTGTGGCGATAAACTTTAGGTGCTTGTATATATCCTCAGCCGACTCCATTCGAAGTGCTGGATGCGCCTTGCGCATTGCAATCAACGCCTTGAGGTAGTCGAAAGCATCTCTGTTTAGCTCCTTTTGGCTCCAATCGATTGTGTTTATCGTATCGGGGCTATTGTATGAGTTCTTAACCCCCTTTTTGCTACGCATAAACTCATCGCCCGTAAAAATAAATGGAACGCCTTGCGATGTAAATACCGCTGTGTGTGCCAATTTATGTAGGGCGGTGTGCTCATCCTTAGGGGCAGTCAGAATCAACCTATCACCAATACAGTGGTCGTCGTGACAACTAACATAGCTAATCATCTGTGTTGGCTGTTTTGTCCACGCTTGTGGGCTCTTCATCGCTGAATCGGCTAATTGTGGGTGGGGTAGTGCTGCCGCAATTCCAAAGCGAACATCTGCCTCAAAACCCTCTTCGCCAACTAAGAATGCACCCTTTGTGTACTCTCGCCAACTGCCACGCAGACCATCACGGAACTCATCACTGAATGCCGCAACGCCGGGCATTAGGTGTGTGTTTACCTTCATCGCCAACTTATCGTAGTCGTATTGTGGCGTATCGGCAGCCCAACCCTCGCCATAGACAAAGATTGTTGGGTCTACCTCGTCGAGTGCCTTGCGAATGGCGTTCATAGTCTCAATATCGTGGATGCCCATCAAATCGAAGCGGAAACCATCGATATGGTACTCATCGACCCAATATAGCACCGACTCAACCATAAATTTACGCATCATCTCCTTATCGCTGGCAGTCTCATTGCCACAAGCCGAACCGTTGGCAGGTGTGCCATCTGCTCGATAGCGATAGAAGTATCCCGGAGCTGTGCGCTCAAAACCACTTCCATCAATATCGAACGTATGGTTGTAGACAACATCCAAAACAACCCTTATGCCAGCCTTGTGTAGAGCCTGCACCATCTGCTTGAACTCCTTGATTCTGATAGCTGGATCGTATGGGTTGGTCGAGTATGAGCCTTCGGGAACATTGTAGTTCACAGGGTCATAGCCCCAGTTATATTGCAAACTATCCAACTTTGTCTCATCCACCGATGCGTAGTCATACGAGGGTAGAATATGCACGTGAGTGATACCCAACTCCTTTAGGTGGTCAATGCCCGTTACAACACCCTTTGATGTGCGTGTACCTTGTTCAGTGAGTGCAAGATATTTACCCTTGTTTTTGATGCCTGAATCACTATCCATCGAGAAGTCACGGTGGTGCATCTCATATATCACAATGTTAGAGAAGCTCTCAAGTTCGGGGCTCTTATCCTCATCCCAACCCTCTGGGTCGGTTGTGTCGAGGTCAAGAACTGCTGCACGCCTACCATTAACGCCCACAGCCTTAGCCATCACACCGGGCGTTGGCTCACGCCACTGGCCATCTGCCATAATGGAGAAGGTGTAGAATTTGCCCACTAAATCCCCCTCGATGCTCGCCTGCCAGCGTCCGCCTGAGATTTGGCTCATCTCATATTTGGCGGTTGGCTCGCTATTGATGCCCTCGTCGTAAAGCTTGAGCTCAACCTTATCGGCTGTTGGTGCCCACACCATAAAATCTGTCCTCTCGAGGGTGTAGGTCATCTCCTGCCAAGCATCACTAAAGCCCATTTTTGAGCTGTTTTTACTGTTACATCCAACAGCGATTGTAGCGAGCATAAAGAGTGATATAAATATCTTTAAATAGCCCATAACTATCTAACTATGTTAAAGTTTGTGAAGATTCTATATGAGTTGGGGTTCAGCGTCATTGTTGTGCCTGCAGCAGACGATACATCTGAATCGACTCCCCACTCATAATATGCATCCCAACCCGTAGGAAGTGTTGTCGTTGTTTGTATCGTCTCCGATGTGAAGTTACCAAAGGCGAAGAGCTTTTTGCCATCAGAACCTTGAAGATACAATGTGCGACCCTTCGTCCAATTCGACACGCCTACCTCCCACGTAAAGGTGGCATTCTCGTCAAAGAGGGTAGGTACCTCTTGGCGCAGATGATTTAGTTGAGTGTAGACTTCGTGAAGCTCTGCACGCTCCTCTACATCGAGGTACTCCCAATGCAGGGGCTTGCGACCAACACGGCCATTGACATCAATTCCTATATCATAACCCATCTCGCCAAACTGCCAAATCATCTTCGGTCCGGGAACCAATAGGCTAAATACAGCATTCACTGATAGGTTGCCCATACGTGCGCCCAAATCGCTCTTAATAGTCGCCTCGCCAAACTTGAGCGCTTTGTATGCCATACGCTCCTCATCGTGGCTCTCCATATAGCCTATGTAGCTACCAAATGGCATTGAAGAGGTGCCTGTATATATGCTGCTAAAGCTACTCTCGGTAGACCATCCCATTGCCGTTTGGCAGTAGGCGTGGTTTGCATTGCGCCAAACCTTCATACCCGCCTGAGCCAACTCACGCTCTTCGGATACTTCGCAGAAGTGCTCAAGGATAACCACAGCATCAGGCGCAACCTCTTTGATAGCGCTGTTATAATCTTTCAAAATTGCGATACGAGAGCCATCATAATTTCCTGCCGTTGATTCACTTGATGTCTTTTGTGTAAAACCCTTAGTTAGATCAAAACGGAAACCATCAAAACGGTACTCTTCTAATAGGAACTGTAGGTTGCGCTTAACAAACTGACGCACATACTCATTCTCGTGGTTAAAGTCGTGGAATACATTGTAAGGGTGGGGGGCCGTGACATTGAAGTATGGGTTGTTCGAAGCCGTAGCATTATCCTCACTATCCCAATATAGTCTTGCTAATGGGTTGTTGCCCGTTGCGTGGTTGTAGACCACATCCAAAATTACGGCAATACCACGTGAGTGACACTCATCTATGAAGCCCTTGTATGCCGCATCTGTGCCATACGCCTTATCCATAGCGAAGACAAAGGCAGGGCTATAACCCCAACTATCGTTGCCGTCAAACTCCTGCACGGGCATTAACTCAATGGCATTGACGCCCAAAGACTCCAAGTAGTCGAGCTTTGCCATAGCGCCATTTATATCTGATGTTTCGGTGAAATCACGCAACAGCAACTCATAGATTATCAAATTATCGGGGTCCTCGACCTTAAAGTCATTGACCCTCCACGCATAACTGTCGGGCACTGTCTTAACAACCGAAACTATGCCTCGTCCACCTTCAGGGTAGACCATCTCAGATGCTGGGTAGGTAGATGCAGGGATATATTTATCGTTATCGGGGTCGAGAATTTTGCGTGCATAGGGGTCGGCTATGCGAACCGAGCTACCATCCTCATTTGCCAAGTAGTATTGGAATGCGTACTCTGTCGAGGCATCTAAGCCCGAAATAGTAATCCACCAATAGCCACTATGTGAGTCACGATACATCTGCGATGATTCATCGTTGGCGAGTGTCCAGTCATTAAAATCACCCACAATATGGGCGAAGTCATAGCTATCGCCTGCCTTGTCAAGGTCGTGCAGTGCGAATGTTATTGTCGAGTTATCGACTATGTTGATACCAGCTTCAATACCTGCAGGCATCGACTGCTCGATAGCGGGGTCGGGAGCAAAACCATCGTATAGGTCATCCTCAATGGCGATGAACGAATCGCTGCCAAGTCCCTTCTTTAGCCCATCCGAACTTCTGATTACAACGCCAACAGACTCAACGGGGGTATCACCCGATGCGAACCACTCACGAATTGAGGGCGAGAGTGTAATTCGCCAAGTATTAGCACTCCCCTCAACGGGTAACATTTTACACTTATCGATATTCTCACTCCAATCCGCTGGCACAAACAACCAACTACCTGCATCCACTACGCCAAGATGGGCATAAACGCTACCCGTATAGCCGTATAGTTGCGATGAAGTGGTCGCTTTGAATGTGATAACAAACTCCTCGTCTGCATTTGGTGTCTCAGGTGAGTAGCTCAATCCATTGGCGATTACGATATTATCATCATCTTCTTCGTCGTCCTCATCATCGGGATCTGGTTTTGGTTCTGGCTTCTCATCGGGTGTTGGCGTTGGGTCGTCACCACAAGAGTAGTGCATAGATGTCGCTCCTAAAAGAAATAGGAGTAACAGAAGTGTGCGAATGTTAAGTTTCATAAGTGTATCTTAGTAATTAAAGTTAAAAAACCATTTAGAGAGTTTTGATAGCGTAAAGCTACAAAAAAACTCCCTAAATGGCAATTAAAAGGTAGAAATATTTTTACTATTGAGCAATAATATATAGGTGACCTGTGATGTCGTTGAAGTAGAAGTTGTATGTACCTGCTGGAACATTCAAATTCTGTCCATTTAGCTCAAGTCCCATAGAGGTAGTTCCCTCGATGGCAGTGGCAGCTGCAGCACCCCAACTTGTAGTCCAATCGTTGTCGGCACGTAACTTTAGCTCGCCTGCCGCAGCGTGTACAAAGCCCACGTATGCCCATAGGTGTGGAGCCACCTCTTCTAATATGGGATCTGGATCGGTTCCCCAACCTGAGAATGCTCCAACCAAACCGATAGATGCGTACTCGACAGGTGCTTGATCTGCCAACAACTCCAAAGTGTATGAAGGTGCCATCATATCGATAGTTAGGGTGTAGAACTCACTGGTTGGACACATAATAGCACCCGGATTGTTATCTGTAAGCGCACCGCTAAGGTCTGTTGCGCCATCTACGATTGAGCCATAGAATAGACCATCCCAACCCTCTTCGTTTGTGCCAACTGAGATCTTAAAGTTAGGCTCGTTTGCTTCAGCTCTTGACAAGTCTGTTGTGATAGTGAACTTAGTATCCTCACCCGGAATAGGCATCATAATGATAGACTTATCATCTGGAACCCAACCTTGAACACCACCTACAAGATAGTAAAAACCGGGATCGTATGGCTCAAGTGGAGTAACCGTAACAGTTATATCACCTGATGTTAGATATATCGCCTCGCCCTCTGATAGAACAGATTGTGTAGCCATAAGAATCAACTCACGAGCCACAACGCTTCTGTCGTAGAACGCCTCAAGAGCATCTTGAAGATCCTCAACAAGGACTAAACCATTGACATTCTTAACCTCATACTTAACATCGCTACCCTCGATAGTAGCCAAAATTGTCATAGCAGATAGCTCTGCATCAGCTGGAAGGTTGCTAATCGATGATGTTACTAATTGAACACTCTCCTCTGTTACATCATCAAGAACAATCGCCGCTGATGGTGTAAGGGTTAATACAGGAGCTGTTGTGAGCTCCTCCTGCTCCCACGCTTGTGGTGCAGCTACATCGGCATTGTAATCTTCAGTACACGAAGATAGTACAAGCATCGATGCCATTAACATTATAAACAATGATATTTTTTTCATAATTATCTTCTGTTTTTGTTGATTTTGTGGCGGCCTACTGCTTTTGGGCGAGTAGGCCGCCATAAAAATCATCTATTTATTACTCTATACTACCAGTTCGTGTCTCGAAATTAACCGAAATCTTACCGCCAATGGCACCTGTAGCACGCTCTTGGTCTGGACCATTACCACGGAACTCCAAAACACCGCCAAGAACGATAAACTCACTCTTCCACCAGTCGGTTCCCGGAATTGTAACGCAAGCACGAATCTCGCCAGCGTCCACAAATGCAGGTGATACGAAGTCGCTCACGCCATCAGCAGGAATAGTAAATATATTCTCTGGCAAAGCCTCCCAGTTGCCACCATTTGTTGGGCCAAATAGATAGACATTAGGCTCGTTGAATGAGATAGTGTAGAGGATATCCAAACCTACAATCTCAGTCTTAACAACAACCAAGTACCAGCCGCCATTGGTAATACCGATGTTGCCGCCTGCATCAACTAAACCTGCAGAGGCGTTATCCTCAAGAGTAACAGCGCCAAAGCCCTTCTCGTTGCCATTCCAAGCTGTTGCAGTATTTACCTTCATACCATTACCAGCCTCGAAGTACTCCATATACCAGAATGAACCACCAAACTCACCATCACCGTTTGCATATACAGGTACCATAGCTGTTGCTGTATCCCAGCTCCAACCACAGTGGTCGCCAACTAGATACATACTCTCTGGGAAGACGATTGGAGGTAGAGAGAAGCTCAAATATACATTAAGAGCGATTGGGTTTGAGTAGACCATAGCATCGGTATTACTCAAGTTAGAGATCAAACGTATATAGACAGTAGTTGTCAATGGGAAGTCAGTGTCAATCAGACCCTCAGCAATCTTTAGATTGGTGATAGCAACAGCTACCTCGTTTGACACAACATTCATCTTAGCAGTTGAGTATACTGATGGTAGAATCTCTGCCACAGCAAAATCCTCTGTCATTGATACTTCAACGCTATATACTGCAGGTGCAGTGTATCCGTAATCGGGCTGTGTGCAGCTAAGCTCAACAAAGTCCGAGATGTCAAGATTGTATACACTCTGCGAAATAGCAGGGATGTTGAGCTCAAAGCTCTCAGGTACAGTGAGTGTCGGATTTGAATCACGATCTGACTCACAGGCTGCAAAAAGAAGTAGAACAGCCGAAAAAACAGTGAATAATATTCTATTTTTCATTTTCTTAGTCATTTTAATCGATTAGTAACCTGCGTTTTGCTCCAAGTTCGAGTTAGAAGTTAAATCTCTTGTTGGGATACCATATACGTTCTTAGTTGCAGCAATTTGTGTTCCAGATTGGCTGCCACCTTTCCAATCCCAATTGTAGTCGGTGTTGCCACCAAAGCGATTGAAACGAACCAAGTCCATACGGCGGCGACCCTCGAAGTAGAACTCTCTTGACCACTCACCGAAGATATCCTCAAGAGTGTATACAGCCTGCTTGCCAGCGTGCGCACGGTCACGAATAGCATCCATAGCCATCTTCACAGCATCAGCATCTCCACCAATACGAGCCTTAGCCTCAGCATAGGTTAGGTATGCCTCTGCAAGGCGCATAAATGGAACGTCTGTATCTACGAACTTAGGATCACGTGGAACTGAACCATCTGAGTAGTTGTTTGTGTACTTATCAACCGAGTAACCCTTTGTGAAGTCAGCAATATCAGCTGGCTCCTCAGCAGAAATTGTACGACCTACACTGTAGAATAGTGCTCTGTCGTCTGCAGCGGCGATTGCCATATCGGCAGGCAATTTCTCAGCAGAGTCGTCAATGTTAGGGAAGAACTTCTCGATAAGCTGACGACGTGCACGGTTACCCGCCCAGTTCTCAGATGTACCTGCTGAAGCCATATCATCCTTGTGAGTACTTGCAATAAGGAATAGCATCGCACCA
The DNA here is from genome assembly GCA_964370585.1 of uncultured Alistipes sp. Classification (GTDB taxonomy): domain Bacteria; phylum Bacteroidota; class Bacteroidia; order Bacteroidales; family Rikenellaceae; genus Alistipes. The sequence goes on from CAYJJV010000018.1 coordinate 19,241, forward strand.
TAGTTTTGAGTCTGGAAACCATCCTGAAGGATTGGCAATACCATCTCAACTTGAGCGCCATTGACATTGTTGTCACCCATAAATAGGTGCTTGTACACTGGTGCCAAATCATACGTTGAATTCATTGCCATCTCAGCGTACTCGGCAGCCTTAGCCCACTGTGCTGTGCCTGTATAGACCTCAGCATTTAGATACATACGTGCAAGAAGCATCCAAGCAGCAACCTTATCAGCACGACCATAGGTGTTAGCACCCGAAGCGGCCATATCTGCAACACATCCACCCTCGCCGATAAGCTCAGTCTCGATGAAAGAGAAGATCTCAGCACGAGATGCTTGTGGCGCATTCTCAGAAGATACCTTTGTCAAGAATGGCACGTTGCCAAAAAGATCCATTGCATAGAAGTAGTACATAGCACGTAGGAAACGAGCCTCTGCTTTTTGCATTGTTGCTTCGGCAGATGTATCACCTTCGGTCTCCTCGAGGAAGAAGTTAGCAAGCGTAATGCCGAAATATACACGGTAGTAGAGTGCCGTAATCATACCGTGAGATGCATCCCACGTTGCGAAGTTATACTCAGGGATACCTGCGTCACCCCAGTTGCAAATAGCCTCATCTGTTGCCAGCTGGTTCATATTCCACAACTGACGAACAAAGTCAGAGGTACCCTCGTCGATATCGGCAACGTCGCCCATACCAGCAGGACCTTGTTGTCCTGTAAGTGCCATATTGGCGTAAATCTTAGCAAATACTTGATCACGCTCAAATATCACTGATGTGCTTGGGTCAATCGTCGGATCTACATTTAGATCATTAACGCACGAGGTAACCCCTAAAGCTAACATAAATGCCGATGAAATCAGCAATGATTTTATATTAAGTTTCATAACGTTTACAGTTAAATTAGTTATAAATATTATTAGAAGTTAAGGTTTAGACCCACGATGAATACTGCTGGACGTGGGTAGATGCTATTGTCAATACCATAAGCAACCTCAGGATCAATACCCTCATAATCGGTAATTGTAAGAATGTTCTGTGCCGTTACATAAACACGTCCGCCAAATGGAAGGAAACCACCCTTTTCAAAAGAGTATCCAAGTGTTACGTTGTCTAACTTAAGGAACGATGCGTTCTGAACAAACATATCCGACATAAAGTAGTTACCTACACCTTGGAAACCATACTCTATGTTGTTGATGCCATAGTTAGAGAAGAATCCTGATGCTGAATAGACAGCAGCTGGGCTCACATTACAGTTTCTTGATGCAACGTCGTTGTAAACGTAGTTGTTAAGGCTTGCACGAAGTGAGAAGCTAAAGTCGAAGTTCTTGTAGATCATCTTCGAAGATAGACCCATCGTTACGTCTGCCCAAGGATCCTTGTAGAAGTAGCGGTCACCATCTGAGATGATACCATCGCCATTGCGATCAACAAATGTATTCTCGATTGGCTTGCCTGCCTCGTCATATACCTGCTGGTATACATAGAACGAGTTTGAAGCGTGACCCACAGCGTGTGCTTGGATGTTGTTTCCAGTACCAGTTGAGATACCTCCAGTTGAGATATAGTAACCATTATCTGCACCAGTTGTAAGGCTTGTAATCTCGTTGTCGTTCCAAGTTAGGTTGTAGTTAAGGTCCCAAGAGAAATCCTTACTCTTAATAACTGTACCACCGATTGTCCACTCAACACCAATATTCTCCAATGAACCTACGTTCGATGTTACAACGTTCGAGAAGTTAGAACCTGCGGCAACACCAACAGCCTGCAATAGGTCAGTAGTCTCTCGCTTGTAGAAATCAACCGAAGATGTGATACGACCCTTTAGGAAGGCCATATCCAAACCTGCGTTGTATGTTGTAGTCTTCTCCCAAGTTAGGTTGTCGTTATAAGCATTTGGACGAGATAGAGAGCCATCACCGATGATAGGGTAGAAGGCAAACTCACGGTTAGCAACGTATGAGTTGAAGTAGCTATACTCGCCAATTCCCTCTTGCTGACCTGTCATACCCCAACCTACACGAAGTTTAAGATCTGACAACCAAGTTGCGCTCTTCAAGAACTCCTCGTTGCTAATCTTCCAAGCGAAGGCAGCTGATGGGAAGATACCCCAGCGGTTATTCTCGTTGAACTTAGATGAACCATCGGCACGAACCGTAGCGGTAAGCATATATTTGTCTAAAAGCGAGTAGTTAGCACGTCCGAAGAACGATACCAAGTAGCTCTCTGCAGCCCACTTATTTGAAGTTGCATTGTATGGAAGACCTGCCAACTCTCTGTCATTGTTCGATGTTTGGTAGCGTCCCATTCCGTTGCTTGAACCCTCACGATATAGGTGTGACCACTCATAACCTGCCATAACATTCAGGCTCTGTGTGCTAAACTCCTTAGAGTACTGCAAGTATGCATTCAAGCTCTCGTTTGTCTTCTCGATCTGAGTAAAGCCATTGTAACCGTAGTAGTTATTGCTTGCCGAACGTGGATCGATGATGGTTGTCTGCTCACCCGTTGAGCTATCCATACCAGCGCTAACGTGTGCTGAAAGCTCTGGTAGCCAGTGGAACTTGTAGTCCACAGAGATGTTACCAATGAATGAGTGTGACTCGGCAGTATCATCTCGCAACGCAAGTGTCGCAACTGGGTTAGCCATCGCTAACGAGTTGTAAGCAAGTGGCCAAGCAGAGTCGTTGTATTGGTTTGCTCCAGTCCACTGGAAGTATCCACCAAATGATGTTACATAGTCAGGGTTTGAGTTGTATACTGACTGTGTTGGGTCGAATGTTGCAGCAGCTCCAACAACGCCACCATCAGCAAAACGGTTGTTTGCCAACATATACTTAGCGTTAATATTAACCTTTAGGTGGTCATCAAAGAATGTAGGTGCTACATTCGCTGATACTGTATAACGCTCGAAGTTTGAAGTGTTGATAATACCATCTTGGTTGGTGTAACCAGCTGAAACACGGAAAGGCGTGTTAAGTGTGTTGCCCGTAAGGGTAACGTTGTGATCTGTACCATACGCTGTACGGTAGATCTCATCTTGCCAATCTGTATTTGCGCTACCCAAAGCAGCAACTTGGTCGCTACCCTCACCATAAATATCAGTTACGAATGAACGGAATTGATCGCCATTCATTACATCAAGAGTCTCGTTTACTGTACTTACCGAGAAGTTTCCGCTATACGATACGTTCAAACCGCCATTGCGAGAGCCCTTCTTTGTTGTGATAAGGATTACACCATTCGATGCACGTGAACCGTAGATTGCTGTTGCAGATGCATCTTTAAGCACTGTAAATGTCTCGATGTCGTTAGGATTAACCATCGATAGTGGGTTAGATAGGCCTTGAACACCCTTATCGTCGATTGCAAATCCGTCGATTACGATAAGTGGGTTGTTTGAAGCCGTAAGCGACGAACCTCCACGAATACGAATTGTTGAGCCACTACCCGGTGCACCACCATCGCTAATTACGCTAACACCAGCAACTTTACCTTGAAGTAGGTCTTGTGCGTTGGTTGAAAGGCCACGATTCATCTCATCGGGCTTGATAGCTGTTACGGAGCCCGTAAGGTCATCCTTCTTCACGCTACCATAACCAATCACAACTACATCTTGTAGTGTCAATGCGTCTGGCTCAAGTTGAACGGTTAGCTCTGGCATAGCCGCACGCTCAACCGTTTTGTAACCAAGATATGAAATCTCGATAACGGCACCGCTCTCAGTGTTGAGAGTAAAGGCTCCCGTGTGGTCGGTTGAAGCACCGATTGTGGTACCTTTAACGATAACGTTTGCACCAATAATTGGTGCTCCAGTCTCATCACTAACAGTACCCTTCACAGTTAGCCCTTGTGCAAACATTTGGGCTGAAAGTAGTACTCCTGCTAACAACAACAGCAGGAACTTACCCGTAGTTCTTTTGTTAGATTTTGTTCTCATTTGTTAATTTTTTTGTTAATAATTATAGTTTGGTGTTAATTTTTTGTCTGCTTTTTACTCTATCTTCTTCAATGAAATCGCATATCCACCTCCCGAAGCAGCATTGAGCTTCAAAGTGCTCTTATTTGTAACTATCTTGGTCGAGATGGTGTATGCCTGAGGATTTTTATCCCACGATGCACCCTTTGCATCGGCATATATCGTAGCCTCATACTTTGCGTTGGGCTCCAAGAAGTCGAGTTTTAGCTTCGAGCTGTGTCCACCCTCAGCCGCTGTACAGCCGATATACCAATCCTGCGTACCCTTAGCTCGGCGTGCGATAGTGATATATCTGCCCACCTCAGCCTCAAGGTATAGGCTCTCATCCCAATCGATAGCTACATCCTTGATAAATTGGAAGGCATCCATAAATTTTTCGTAGTTCTCTGGAACATCTGCTGCCATCTGCAGTGGGCTGTACATCGTAACGTATAGTGCCAACTGGCGTGCAAGTGTTGTACGTACTCGTGAACCGTTTGTTGGGTTCATCTTGCTGCAATCCGTCTCAAAGATGCCCGGAGTGTAGTCCATCGGACCACCAATTAGGCGTGTGAATGGTAAGATTGTAGTGTGTGAAACGGCATTGCCTCCAAACGACTCATACTCTGTACCACGTGCCGACTCATTACCAATTAGGTTGGGGTATGTGCGACAAATACCAGTTGGGCGAACAGCCTCGTGTGCATTGACCATAATCTTATGCTCGGCCGCCTTCTCAACTGCATATTGATAGTGATTAACCATCCACTGTCCGTAGTGGTACTCGCCACGAGGAATTATATCGCCTACATAGCCACTCTTTACTGAGGTGTAGCCATTGTCGTTCATAAATTGATACGCCTTATCCATATGGCGCTCATAGTTGCGTACTGAAGAGGATGTTTCGTGGTGCATCATCATCTCAACGCCCTTACTCTTGGCATACTTATGAATCTCTTTAACGTCAAAATCGGGGTAGGGGGTTATAAAGTCAAAGACGTAATCCTTGCTCTTGCCAAACCAATCCTCCCAGCCTTCGTTCCAACCCTCAACGAGGAGTGCATCAAAGCCGTTTGCCGCTGCAAAGTCGATATATCGCTTCACATTCTCGGTATTAGCTGAGTGTGTGCCGTTAGGTGCTGTCTTTGAGTAGTCGGTTTTGCCCAAATGAACACTATTTAGCTCATTGGTGTATGCCCACGAGCCTCTGCCCGTAATCATATCCCACCAAATACCCATATATTTAACGGGCTTAATCCACGATGTATCCTCAATGGCGCAGGGCTCGTTTAGGTTGAGTGTTAGACGAGATGCCAATATCTCACGTGCATCATCGCTCACAATCACCGTACGCCAAGGCGAGGTGCAAGGTGTCTGCATATACCCCTTATCACCCCTTGCGTCGGGTGTAAGCCACGAAGTGAAGACCATATCTTTGTCGTCCAACTCCAAGTGCATACAAGGATAGTTGATAAGTGCCGCCTCGTGTAGGTTTATATATAGACCATCGTCGCTCTTCATCATTAGCGAGGTTTGAACGCCAGTTGGCGAGAATGGAGTTTGCGATGAGTTAGGTGTAATTGCACCCCTCATCAAGCCACGAATCTCAGATAGTTTAGACTCGGTGTAGTCATACTCCTGAGTGTCGTAATCGCCCGGTATCCAAAACGCTGTGTGGTCACCCACCATCGCAAATTCTGTGCGCTCCTCCTTTATCACAAAGTAGTTCAAATCCTTTTGCTGTGGGAATTCATAGCGAAAACCAACCCCATCGTCAAATAGGCGGAAAGTTATAGCAATCTCACGAGAAGTTGTAGCCTGACGTAGCAACACCTTGAGTTCGTTATAGTTGTTGCGAATCTCGCTCTCTTCGCCCCATACTGGTTTCCAAGTCTCATCAAATGAAGATAGCTCTCTTGAAACCTCCTCGAATCCAGAGTATAGATTGCTCATTGCATCGATAGAGCCCTTGTCGGCAGACTCTGTCCACTCAAAGTTGGTCTTTTTGGATGCATCCTCAGCTTTTAGTTCAAATCCTAATCGACTTGGAGCTATTACCTCCTGCCCCTTGTATTGTAACTGATATGTCGGTTGCCCAGCAGCATCAATCGAGAACTCCATACGGATGTTGCCATTTGGCGAGAGCAAATCTTGCGCTTGTGTCGCAGTAATTACAAGTGAAGATAAAAGTAGTGCCATTGCCCTTTTCATAAATAAATTTTTAAGTTTGGTGTAAAATGAATATTTTTTTAACAAGTATATTTAATGCAAATTTAACATTTAATTAATGATTTCCTAACAAAAAAGTTTTAATTATCACAAAAATCAAAACATTAATTCTGATTAACTATTTGGATGATAAATTTTTAGCTGAAAATCATATACTGAAAAATCAAAGTCAATTACAACTCTAAAATTAAAGTTTGACGACTTTCAAGCTGTAAATTATCCTCAATAATTAAATTTTTACCAGAAATAAAATCTTTTGCAGTTTGTTTAGGTAGCACCTCTCTATACCCAGCAAGTGATATCTCGACAGGTGAGTCATTGCCATTTATTACGACAACAACCGACTCTCCATTATACTCTCTTTGGTAGATATAGACACCCTTTTGGATTGAGTAGTGGGTGAGTGAACCCTTAGCAATTACATCGTTACCCTTGCGCCAATTCAATAGACGGCGTGTGAACTCAAAGCCTTCACGTTGATAATCTGAGAGTTGCTCTATATCAAAGGCATTGACGCTGTCGCCACTCCAGCCACCCGGAAAGTCTTGGCGAAGTGTACCATCCCCATTACCCTTGTCGGCCGACATCATAATCTCTGTGCCGTAGTAAATTTGAGGTATGCCACGTGTTGTGAGTAGGAAGCTAAGCGCCTGCTTGTAGCGAACAAGATTCTCTTCGCTCTCGCCAGCCTTATTGTAGCGAGATGTATCGTGGTTATCAAGGAAAACCAGCAAATTCATTGGATTCGGATAGATAAAGTCCTGACCAATATAGTCGTACAGACCATAAATACCACCCGCCCAATCGGTTGTTGGCTCATCAAACGCCTTAGACATCAATGCCCAAAGTGGGAAGTCCATTACAGATGGAAGGTTTGAGTTGCGTGGAGCAGCTAACTTGCTATCCTTCTGCCAGTATGAGATGAGCGAATTAGAATTAACCCACGTCTCACCCACAATATTAAATGAAGGATACTCCTCCAAAACCTCCTTACACCATTGTGCCATAAAGTCAAAATCGGCATAAGGGTGGGTGTCTTGGCGAATTCCGTTGATTCCAGCGTACTCAATCCACCAAATGCTACACTGTATAAGGTAGCGCACCAAGTTAGGATTGCGCTGGTTAAGGTCAGGCATCTGCTCTGTGAACCATCCATCAACGGCCAATGTTAGCTCATAGTCGCTTGTGTATGGATCCATAACACTTGCTGTCTTATATGTTGTTTGAAGATACTCTGAGCGGTTGTTGAACCAATCGTCTGATGGGCGATCGGTGAAGAGTGGATTGTGGCTTCCGCTGTGGTTGAATATCATATCCATAACCACCTTTAGACCCTTCGAGTGGGCGCTATCAACAAAGGCCTTAAACTCCTCGTTGCTACCTAAGCGACGGTCGATTTTATAATAATCCGTTATTGCGTAGCCGTGATACGAGCCCGATGGCATATCGTTCTCCTGCGTTGGATTGAGCCATACGGCTGTTGCACCCAAGTCGGCAATGTAGTCCAAATTATCAACCAGACCCTTAATATCGCCGCCGTGACGAGCATACTGTTCAGAGCGATTAACCTCGCCCTCTAACATACCCTCGATAACATCATTTGATGGATCGCCATTTGCGAAGCGGTCGGGCATAATTAGATAGAGAACATCGCTTGCATCAAAACCGATAACACTCTCTGGGGTGCGCTCACGCTGTAGAAGTGTATATGGTATTGTGGTTGTTTTGCGCCCCTTTTTGAGGTTGATGTCAAAGCTGTGCGGAGCGGCTTGTGAGATGTCTACATATATAAATAGGTAGTTTGGGTTTGTCTCACGGACAATCTCTTTGATGCGAACAGTGGGGGATGTGAGTGTGACCTCGCTTGTGGCGATATCGTCGCCATAGAGCATAATCTGAAGCTCAGGGTTTTTCATCCCTGCCCACCAAAATTTTGGGGTTGCAGTTGTGTTTGCATAGGTTGAGTTAGCGTAGAGTGCTCCAAATGCAATTAACAGCGAAAATCTAATAACGTTTAAAAGTTTCATAATTGTTAGTTGTTCAATTTAGTATATATTTCAAGTGATTAGCGTATAACAAAGTTAGCACTTTTTTGGTTAAATTTTTAATAATCTGTTGTAAATAAGTAATAATATAAACTTTAATTGTGATTAAATATTTGATTACTAAATTTATAAGCTATTTTTTATGCTTGAAATTTCAAAGTATTATATAGGTTAATTTGTGAATTTAACACTTTTCATTGATCTATTGTGATGAAAAAACAGAGGAATATTTGTCGAGATTATTCGTATATTAGAAAAATTTTTATATATTTGTCAAGTGTTTTGCTTTTGTTATGAATGTCGTGTGAATGACGCAATATTAATTAAATAATTTAATAATGTTTAGATACATATACTTTCTTACACTATTGATGGCTCTCTTGAGCGCTTGCTCTAACGACGACCTATCGCCTCCAGAGATAGTGGTTCCTGATGGCGAGCAGAGTACACTTGCAAAGGGTGCAGATATTAGCTGGGCGACAAAGATGGAGAGCGAAGGTGAGAAGTTTTACAGCTCGGATGGTGTTCAAAAGGAGTGTACGGCACTTATGAAGCTCATTGGAATGAACTCGGTGCGTTATCGTGTATGGGTCAATCCAAGCGACGGGTGGAATAACAAGGCAGATGTTTTAGTTAAGGCAAAGCGTGCTCAAGCGCTTGGAATGAAGATAATGATCGACTTCCACTACAGCGATACTTGGGCAGATCCGGGTCATCAAAACCCACCTGCATTGTGGACTGCTTATGGTCTGGCGGAACTTAAAAGTGCGATGGCTGACCATACGGTTGATGTTTTATCGACTCTGAAGGCAAATGGTGTAGATATTGAGTGGGTGCAAGTTGGAAATGAGACGCCTGTTGGAATGATGTTGCCAGTTGGAGAGATTAATGCAGCGAACTCAAATTTTGCAGAGTTGGTAAATAGTGGCTATGATGCCGTGAAGAGCGTTTATCCAGATGCTGAAGTTATTGTGCACGTCGATCAGGGTGATGTTTACGGACGTTTGGCCTATGTTTTTGACTACCTTGAGGCAAAAGGGGGTAGGTATGATATGATTGGCGTTTCACTCTACCCAACAGTTGATGATTGGCAGAGCAAGGCACAGCTATTGATCGCCAATATCAAGAGTTTGGCTATTAGCTATAATAAACCAACAATGGTTTGTGAAATCGGGATGATACATAGCGAACCCGAAGTGTGCAATGAGCTACTTACATACATTATGACAGAGGGGCAAAAGAGCACTAATAACAACTATAAAGGTATATTTTATTGGGAACCACAAGCCCCTGCGGGTTATAATGGTGGCTATGATAAGGGTGCTTTTAAGGATGGTAAGCCAACATCTGCCCTCGATGCATTTTTGTAGAGGCGCAAAAGGATAATTTTTAGATTTTGTTGAGCTGTTCACTGCGTGACGGCTTATTGAGTGAAAAAGAGAATTGTATGTATAATATTGTAGACCTCTCACGACTGCTGTTGATTGTAATCTTTATCTCTCTGCACCATTATAGTGCAGAGGCGAGGCGTGATGTCGATTCAATACTGTTGCAACTTGACAGAACGATAGACGATGCCGATATATATTGCAAGCAGGTGGAGAGCAAGATAGATAGAATCAAAGCTCAAATCTCACCATCTCTTAAAGATAGCGAGAAGTGCGAACTCTATCAGGAGCTCTTTGATAGCTATCTTCATTTTCAGGCAGATTCGGCTCTACACTATCTAAATGTGAGGGCTAAAATGGTTGAGAGTATCGAGGATGCCGACCAAAAGGCTCGAATCGGAATAAATCGGGCAGAGGTATATGGTATAATGGGTATGCACAATGAGATGCTACACGAGTTGGAGAAGCTATCTGTCGAGGGGATGTCGCTCGCCACAAGGGGGTACTATTACAGAACATTTAGAGCCTATTATGGCTGGATTGCAGACTACACACCCGTAGCATCGGCAAAGGTGAAGTATTTAGATCTCACAGATAACTACCGTGACTCGATATTGATGTTTGACCCTATCGAGACAAATAAAAATATGATTGGGGCGGAGAGGTTGTTGAGTCAAAATCAAGCAGATAGGGCTATCGAAGAGCTTAGCATACTCTTGCCGCTAACGGATGATAAGAAGCAGCAGGTGTACATTCACTTCAACCTCGCAAAGGCATACCTGCAGAAGGGAGATATTGATCAGGCGATTATTTACTTGGCAAAGACCGCTATTTATGACCTCAAGATGGGTACACGAGAGTATGCATCGCTGCAACTCTTAGCAAATACGCTATACCAAATAGGGGATGTGGATCGTGCCTACAGATACCTCAGCCGCTCGATGCAGGATGCCGTAGATAGCAATGCCCGCCTACGATATATGGAGGTGACACGATACTTCCCAATCATAAATAGCGCCTACAGTATAAAAGATGAGTTGCAACGAAGCACAACGACAAAACTGCTAATTATCATCAGTGTCATTGCCGTAATTTTAATCACTTTGGTCATATATCTGCTCCTGAATCGTAGGCGCTTGACCGAGATAAAGAGCAATCTTGCCAACTCGAATCACTCCCTAAAGGTGCTCAATAGTCGATTGGCGGAGAAGGATCGAATAAAAGAGATATACATTGCACGCTACTTGGAGCGGTGCGTAACATATATTGATAAGTTGGATCTGTATCGCCGCTCGCTAAAGCGCTTAGCCGCAACGTCAAAGACCGAAGAGTTGCTCAAAGCGTTGCAATCCGAGCAGATGCTACAACGTGAACGTAAGGAGTTCTACGCCGAGTTTGATCAGTCGTTTTTGGCGCTGTTCCCCAACTTTGTGGATAATTTTAATAGTCTATTGAATGAGCAGGGATGTGTTAAGCTAAAGAGCGAAAGACAACTCAATACTGAACTAAGAATATACGCTCTAATCCGCTTGGGGATAACAGATGCCGCACAAATTGCACACTTTTTGGACTACTCATTAGCTACTGTATACAGCTATCGAAGCAAGATGCGTAGTCGTGCATTGGGTGACAAAGATACCTTTGAGCAACGTGTAATGGAGCTATAAAAGATGAATATAGAACAATTTTAATACTAACCTTAAAGATAAAATTATGAAAAAAATTCCAGATATGAACTTCTGGAAGCTGTGGAATATCAGCTTTGGATTTTTTGGTGTGCAGATTGCCTATGCGCTACAGAGCGCCAACATTAGCCGTATCTTCTCAACTTTGGGCGCTGACCCACACACGTTGAGCTACTTCTGGATTCTGCCCCCTTTGGCTGGTATCATCATTCAACCAATCATTGGCGTGTTGAGCGATAGGACGTGGACACGCTTCGGACGACGAATTCCATACCTATTTGTTGGTGCGATTGTCACAGTTGCCGTAATGGCGCTCTTGCCCAATTCAGGTAGCTTTGGAATGAGCGTAGCGACAGCAATGATATTTGGTGTCGTAATACTTATGTTGCTCGATACATCAATAAATGTTGCAATGCAGCCATTTAAGATGATGGTGGGCGACTTGGTCAATAAGAAACAGAAGGGGTTGGCATACTCGATTCAGAGTTTTCTGTGTAATGCAGGTAGCTTGGCGGGGTATCTATTCCCGTTTATCTTGGCTACGATTGGCGTTAGCAATATCGCCCCACAAGGTGTTGTGCCCGACTCGGTGATATACTCTTTCTATATCGGAGCTGCGATATTGATTCTGTGTGTGCTCTATACGGTCTTAAATGTTAAGGAGTATCCACCCAAAGAGTATGCTGAGTACCACAATATTGACAACACAAAGCAAGAGAAGCGAGAGGGCATAGTAAAACTATTGAAAAAAGCACCATCTACATTTTGGAGTGTTGGATTGGTTCAGTTCTTTAGCTGGGCGGCCTTTATGTTGATGTGGACCTATACTAATGGCTCAATCGCAGCCAATGTGTTCGATGCGCCACAGATAGCAAAGGTGCTCTCGGATGGAGCTGTAAAGATGGTCTTGGATACCCAATCAACTCAATACCAGAGCGCTGGCGACTGGGTCGGAATACTCTTTGCGGTGCAGGCTGTGGGCTCAATTATTTGGGCGATGGTACTCCCATTCTTGGGAAGTAAGAAGTTTGCCTACTCTCTAAGTTTGGTTTTGGGAGGTATCGGATTTATTGGTACAATATTTATCCAAGACCAATACCTTATGTTTATCCCATTCCTACTGATTGGATGTGCGTGGGCAGCGATGTTGGCACTACCATTTACACTGCTAACCAACGCATTGTCGGGGGCGAATTTGGGAACATATCTTGGTCTGTTTAATGGTACAATATGTATCCCTCAGATTGCTATTGCACTCGTTGGTGGGCAGATTCTCAACCTCTTCTCAACGCCGGGCGAGATTGCTCCCGAGATAAATATGTTGGTTACGGCTGGTGTGCTTCTCCTTGTGGGCGCTATATGCGTCTTTATCATCAAGGAGAAGAGCAAAACTGATAGTGCTGTGTAGTTCAGTTTTTTATTTGGAGCGTGGCTCTTGCAGCATAGCGGGGCGGCCAACAAAAGAGTTGGTCGCCCCGCTGTTTTTTTGATATTTGTCGAAAAAATTGTACCTTGCACTGTTTTTTTGGTCTACTATGTGTAGTAGAGCTAAAGTGAGTGAGGTTGAAAAACGATAATGAAATAGATAAATATGTGTGGAATAGTCGGTTATGTGGGCAACAAGGAGGCCTATCCAATTCTAATTAAGGGTCTGAAGCGTCTTGAGTATCGAGGGTATGATAGTGCTGGTGTGGCGCTGCTCGATGCAGAGAATAACCTTAAAGTTTATAAGGAGAAGGGCAAAGTGTCCGATTTGGAGCACTACGCAAGTCAATATGATAGATCGGGTAGTGTGGGTATTGCTCACACCCGCTGGGCTACGCACGGAGTGCCTTGCCAACGTAATTCGCACCCTCACTACTCCGAGTCGGAGCAGTTGGCAATAATTCACAACGGCATTATTGAGAACTACGCCACGCTACGCAAAAATTTAGAGGCTAAAGGGCGAACCTTCAAAAGCGATACCGACACGGAGGTCTTAATTCAGCTAATCGAGTATCTAAAGCTCCAAAACAATTTTGACCTTCAGACTGCTGTAAAGGTGGCACTTCATCAAGTTATCGGCGCCTATGCAATAGCAATTTTAGATAAAAATGCTCCAAATCAGATAATTGCAGCCAGAAAGAGTAGTCCACTCGTGATTGGAGTGGGCGATGATGAGTTCTTCTTGGGCTCTGACGCAACACCAATTATCGAGTTTACCAACAAGGTGATATACCTCAAAGATGGCGAGATTGCACACATAAAGCTCGGCGACGAGATTAAGATTGTCAATATGGACAACGTAGAGGTAATACCCAATATCGAGGAGGTGGAGCTAACTTTGGGGCAGATTGAGAAGGATGGCTACCCACACTTTATGCTAAAGGAGATTTTTGAGCAGCCAAAGCGTATCGAAGATTGTATGCGAGGCAGGGTAAATAGCGAGATTGGCGACGTTATACTATCGGCTGTGACCGATAATAAGGATAGGTTGCTTGCCGCCACACGATTCATATTTGTGGCTTGTGGCACCTCGTGGCACTCGGCATTGATAGGTAAGCAGCTAATTGAGACATACGTTGGTATTCCGGTCGATGTGGAGTACGCCTCCGAGTTCCGCTATCGCAACCCAGTTATCAAACCAACAGATGTTGTAATCGCTATCTCACAATCGGGCGAGACAGCAGATACACTTGCAGCTTTGGAGCTGGCGAAGGCTAAAGGGGCATTCATATATGGTATGTGCAATGTTATTGGCTCGTCAATAGCTCGTATGAACGATACTGGCTCATATATCCACGTCGGGCCAGAGATTGGTGTGGCATCGACAAAGGCCTTCACTGGGCAGGTAACACTCCTAACCCTCTTTGCACTCTCGTTGGCTAAGGCGGCGGGTAGCATCGATAGCGAAGAGTTTAGGGCAATCATCAATGAGTTGGATGCCATCCCCGAGAAGATACGCCAAACGCTAAAGGTTAATGAGCAAATCGAGCAGCTATCTCGAATGTTTACCTATGCTCGCAACTTCCTATACTTGGGGCGTGGATACAACTACCCAATCGCTTTGGAGGGGGCACTAAAGCTCAAAGAGATATCCTATATCCACGCTGAAGGGTACCCTGCAGCTGAGATGAAGCACGGACCAATTGCGTTGGTTGATGCCGATATGCCGATTGTTGTTATCGCCACCAACAACAACATATATGAGAAGATGTTGAGCAATATTCAAGAGATAAAGGCTCGTCAGGGGCGCATCATTGCCATCGTCAATGAGGGCGATACACAGATGACCGACATAACGGATTGGGTGATCGAGATTCCCAAAACGTTAGAGTGTTTGGAGCCCCTTTTGACAATAATTCCGCTGCAACTTCTATCCTACTACATAGCAATATGTAAGGGGTGTGATGTGGATCAGCCACGTAACTTGGCTAAGTCTGTCACGGTAGAGTAATTAAGCTAAAAAGAGAGTGATTTTTCGGCACACAATCTTTGTTGCTCTTAGTAAAAAAATATTAGCGTATCACATACGCACTATTTTGTTCAAAAAAGTTTGGTTTATAAAATTTTTTGATTTATTTTTGTAGTTT
>CAYJJV010000019.1:0-12035 GCA_964370585.1 uncultured Alistipes sp.
CGTGAAGATCAACGGTTTTCAAGACCGCCGCATTCGACCACTCTGCCATCTCTCCTAAAGCGTTGCAAAGATAAGTGCATTTTTTGAATTCGCAAAATTTTTAGCAACTTTTTTTGTCGATATTATACCCTTAGCCACCATAACAGAATGATTTATAGTATAAATCACCCAAAAAGTATATTTTGTTGCAAGTCATTTTATCTTACGCCAAACTTATACTAATCAAGGTTATTAGATTGGCCAGCGAATATAACTTTACAACCCCTCCGCTAATAGCTGATCTAAGGCGCTGATAATTAGGTGGCTGCTGTCGTGGATTTCGGCTTCGGTGATGGTTAGTGGGGGGGAGATGCGGAATGCCGTGTCGCAGAACAGAAACCAGTCGCTGAGGATGCCCACCTCTTTGAAAATCTCCATTAGGCGATATAGGCGCTTGGGGGTACCAAGCTCGATAGCCATCATTAGCCCCGAGCGGCGTACTTCACTCACTATTGGGTGGTTACGCATCAACTCTTCGTACAGTGCACCCTTCGCCTCGACACTCTCAACAACGCTCTCTTCGATTAGATATTCGGTCATCGCTTTGCCCGCTGCACAGCAGACTGGATGCCCTCCAAAGGTGGTAATATGACCCAAAACGGGGGCGGATTGCAGGGATTGCATAACCGAGCGGTTAGCCACAAAACCTCCCAACGGCATACCCCCGCCAAAGGCCTTTGCTAAGCAGATTATATCGGGTGTAACGCCATATTTTGTCGTGGCAAACATCTCGCCACAGCGCCCCATACCGGTCTGTATCTCATCAAAAATGAGCATTGCACCCACCTCATTACAGCGCTGGCGTAGTGCTTGCAGATAACCATCTGCGGGTGGGCGGATGCCCGCCTCGCCCTGCACGGGCTCCGCTATAACGCAGGCTGTACGCTCGGTAATGTATTGCAAATCAGCAAAATCGTTGAATTCGATGGCACGAACGTCGGGCAACAGAGGACGGAACGCCCCCTTAAACTCCTCGCCTTCGGGCGTGCCCATAATGCTCAGCGCTCCGTGTGTCGAGCCGTGATAGGCACGGCGCATAGATATGCACTCGGTGCGAGCCGTGTGGCGCTTTGCCAACTTGAGCGCCCCCTCGACAGCCTCAGCACCTGACGATAGAAAATATACGCAATCCAATCCTTCGGGCAGTAGCGAGGTGATTAACTTAGCGTACTCAACCTGCGGGCGCTCAATGAGTTCGCCATAGACCATAACGTGCATATAGCGAGCTGCCTGCTCCTGCACCGCCTTGACCACCTTTTGGTTGGCGTGCCCAGCGTTATTGACCGCCACACCAGCGATTAGGTCGTAGTATGGTTTGCCCTCAGAGGTGTAGAAAAAGACCCCTTCGGCACGCTCGACATCGACAAGCATAGGCGATGGCGAGGTTTGGGCTATGTGTTGTAGGAACTCTTTGCGTAGTATTGTCATTTTGTTGTAAACTCTTTAAAAATCAGTGAATTGGCGCTTTAAAATATTATCTGAATCCTTTACGCTACGGCGCATCCACTCATATAGTTTCGACTGCTGTTCATCGCTTGTCATCTGCCACTGTGGTACGTCACATCGCACACGTTGTGAGAGCATATATAGCAGTATGGCGGCCGATGCCGAGACATTTAGGCTCTCGACCATTCCGCACATTGGAATCTGCAAAAAATCGTCTGCTGCAGCCGCCACCTCATCCGAAATGCCCTCGTGCTCGGTACCAAAAACCAAGACGAATGGCGATGCCTCGACATCGAATGTTTCGGGTGTCACGCTCTGACGATGGGGAGTCGTAGCTACGATGCGATACCCTTTGGATTTAAGCTCTGCAAGTGCATCGGCAGAGGTGGGGTAGAGGTGCTTATCGATCCAGCGATCTGTGCCACGTGCGATGCAGACGTTGGGGCGGAATTGACACTCGCTCTGGACGATATGCATATCTTGAAGCCCAAATGCCTCACAGTGGCGCATCAGTGCCGCTGCATTTTGGCTGTGGTAGACATTCTCAGCAAGCAGAGTTATATATCGGGTGCGTTTCGAGAGTGTGCTCTCTAATATGGCACGGCGTTCGGGTAGCATAAATTCAGCTAAGTAGTCGATGCGCTCTGTGTACCACTCGGCTGCTCTATTTTCTGTACTTGTCATCTTCATCCATAATTTTTAGGTAGCTCTCGTATCGCTCGACAGATATTTCGCCCCCTTCGACCGCCTCGATTATACTGCATCCCGGCTCGTGGATATGGGTGCAGTTGTAGAAGCGGCACTGTGAGGCACGTGAGATCATTTCGGGGAAAAAGTGCCACAGCTCTTCGCTCTCAATATCTATCAATCCGAACCCTTTGATGCCGGGCGTGTCGATAATAGCGCCACCACCCTGCAGAGGGTACATTGTCGAAAATGTGGTTGTGTGACGTCCCTTGTGGTGCGAGGATGAGATCTCGGCAGTACGTATCTCAAGCGATGGGTCTATAGCCTTGATAAGGGTCGATTTTCCTACGCCCGAGTTGCCAGACAGGAGCGTTACGCCCTGCCTTAACAGCTCCTCGACTGCCTCAACACCAATATTATGCTCAACCGATAGCTCCAAAATCTCATATCCAGCCCTCTCGTAAATTGACCTAAAGTGTGCCACCTCTTCATTAGATTGAATATCCATCTTCGAGATTATAATCTTGGTAGGTATCTTATACGCTTCGCACGTGATCAGGAAGCGATCCACAAACTCTAAAGGGGTCTCGGGCGAGCGAAGTGTCACCATCAAGAGCGCTTGGTCGATGTTTGCCGCTATGATATGCGACTCTTTGGATAGGTTCGAGGCACGGCGAATGACATAGTTACGGCGTGGCGCAATATCACATATTACATAGTCCGTATCGTTGCCACTATCTTCTCCGCTCTCCGCCTCGCATATAACCTCATCGCCCACAACAACGGGATTTGTCGAGCGCACGCCACGTAGGCGAAGGCGACCTCTGATGCGACAGCGCAACATACGTCCATCTGCCAAAACATCGTACCAGCTACCCGTAGCACGAACAACAACACCCGTAAAACGACTCTGCATAGCCTAATTTGTGATTTGTGTGACCTGCTCCTTGACCCAATCCCACGCTGGGAGTACCCTCTCGGCAACCTCTATTAGGTAGTCATAAAGTATTGATTCGCTGAGCTTTGATGCATTGATAATATCATATTCGCCATTCACCCACTCAAAGCCGTAGAGCAATACAGCAAGCAGAATAAACGCCTTGACAGCTGCCACAACACCGCCTAAGAGGGTGTCGATAATGCCAGCACCAACAATTTTAAAGATTTTACTTACAACCTGCCCTAAAATGGCCACTACAATGATTACAGCTATAAAAACCGCCACAAAACCTCCGAAATACTCCATATCTGAAGGCAATCCCAACATCTGACCAACACTCTGACCCAACTCAACTGATAGCCATATAGCAGCAACAACGCCTACCAGCGATATGACCTGCTTGATTACCCCCTGTCGTGCACCGCTCCAGACCGAGATAAGGAGAATTACACATATCACAATATCGAAAACACTCATACAATCTTCTCTGTTTAAATTTTGGTAAAGGTATAATTTTGCCCGCAAAAAACCAAATTATAATCCACCTATAGATAGATTATGACACCTGCAATGGCCGAGAATAGGATTATTAGGATTGGATTTACCTTTATCATTGAGGCTATCAACGCTCCTCCAAATAACACCCAACTCCACACATCGATGAAGTTGCTTTGCCCACCTTCGGCTGCCTTTGCCGCCTCGCCCATAGGGGCTATCATCAATAGTGCGGCTGATGCTATCATACCAATTACAATAGGTTTTATTCCCATCATCGCCCCCTCGACATAGCGGTTGTTCTTTAGGCGCAGGAAGAAGTGGGTTGCTACGAGCATCAACGTGAGCGAGGGCAAGCAGACAGCAAATGTAGCTACAAAAGCGCCCAAAATTCCAAAGTAGGGTGTGCCGAGTGTAGCCCCGACCGTGTAGCCGACATAGGTGGCGGAGTTGATTGCGATGGGTCCGGGTGTCACCTGCGAGATGGCGACAATATCTGAAAATTGTGCTGCACTTATCCAGCCGTGACGCACCACAACCTCATACTGTATGAGCGATAACATTGCGTAACCGCCCCCAAAGCCGAAGAAGCCAATCTTTAGATAGCTTATAAATAGTTGTAGGTATATCATTTTTTCACCTTTTTGATAAATAACAGACTCCACGCAATGCCACATAGAGCCGCTGCAGGGATTAGATACATTGGCGAGAGTCCCCACCACCACACAACAAAGGCGGTTGCGGCAACGACTATGAGCATCGAGAGGTGCATCCCCTTCGAGAGCGATAGAACGGGGATGAAGATCAATGCAACGACCACTGGGCGCAT
Source organism: uncultured Alistipes sp. (assembly GCA_964370585.1). Classification (GTDB taxonomy): domain Bacteria; phylum Bacteroidota; class Bacteroidia; order Bacteroidales; family Rikenellaceae; genus Alistipes. The sequence continues at coordinate 4,437 of CAYJJV010000019.1, forward strand.
ACCCTTAAATGCCGCCTCGACGATAGGGTTGTGGCTAATATCGGCAAAGAGTGTCGCTACGGCCAAGATGACCATAAACGAGGGTATAACGACCCCAAGCGTTGCGGCAACAGCGCCTCGATAGCCCCGAACCTTATAGCCGATATATACGGCTGTATTCAGGGCGATGGGTCCCGGAATGGATTGTGCTAAAGCGACAAGGTCAGTAAACTCTTCGCCAGCAATCCACTTGCGCCTTTGAATCACCTCACGGTGGATGAGTGGTAGCATCGTCAGACCACCCCCAAAGGTGAATAGTCCAATCTTAAAGAAGCTCCAAAATATCTGCCAAAATGAGCTCATACTCTACTTTATGGTGTTAATTATCGAGCAGCTAACAACCGCCACTAAAGCTGCCGTCTCGGTTCTTAGGCGTTGTGTGCCGAGCGAGATTTGCTCAAAACCATTATTGATAGCCGCCTCGATCTCTTGTGGCGAAAAGTCCCCTTCGGCACCTATCAAAATGAGGGCATCCTCGCCACGAAGTAGGGCGTGTGAGAGCTCAACTTTCGGGGTGCCACCCTGCGCCTCTTGGCAGTGGGCGATGAATTTGCGACCCGAATGAGGCATCGAGATGACATCCTTAAAAGCAGTTAAGGAATCCAACGTGGGGTGGTGGAATTTTAGCGACTGCTTAACTGCCGATGTTATAACCTTTATCGAGCGCTCCGACTTAAAGACCCTGCGCTCGCCGTGCGATGTAAGCATAGGGATTATACGAAAAACGCCCACTTCGGTCGCCTTCTCCAAGAACCACTCGAATCTATCGTTGCTCTTGGTGGGAGCTACCGCCATCGTCAGGCGATAGGGTAGCGACGGGTGCTCTTCGCACTTTATAAGCTCGACTGTGCAGCGCTTAGGATTATCATCTATAATAGCGCAACAAAATAGTTTACCTCGCCCATCCGTTATACATATAGTGTCGCCCAACTTTAAGCGCAAGACACGTATAGCGTGCTTAGACTCCTCTTCGGTTAGGCGATATGTGGGTGGGGTAATGTCGGGGGCGTAAAAAAGTTGCATAACAAATTATATTTTTCTACCTTTGCACATAACTGTGCAGTTATTTTAACACCACAAAGATAGTGCTTTAAAATTATAAATTTAAGATATTATGAGATTAATTACTACACTTCTATCCATTGCTATGGTACTTTCGATTGGTAGCTCTTGCTCAAAGCAGGCAAAGAGCGTGGGTGAGAACCCATTTTTCACAGAGTGGACAACCCCGTTCGGTGCGCCACCCTTTGCGGATATTGCACCCGAACACTTTATGCCCGCCTTCGAACGTGGTATATCGCTGCAAAATGCTGAAATTGACGCTATTGTCAATAACAACGAAGAGCCTACTTTCGACAATGTTATCTTAGCCTATGACGCTTCGGGGCAGATGCTGTCGCAAGTCAGTCTTGTCTTTGGTATGTTGTGCGCTGCCGAGACAAACGATGCCTTGCAGGCTCTACAAGAGCAGGTGATGCCCATCCTAACGGCCCACTCAGATGCCATTAGCCTAAACGAGGGGCTGTTTGCGAAGATAAAAACCATATACGACAAACGCAAAGCCTTGAATTTGGATGCCGAGCAGATGCGTTTGGTAGAGAAGATTTATAACGATTTCGTGCGTTCGGGCGCTCTGCTAAAGGACGAGGATAAGGCACGCTTGGAGAGTATAAACGAGGAGCTGGCTCTTCTTTCGGTTAAGTTTGGGAACAACCTTTTGGCTGAGAACAACGACTTTAAGTTGGTGCTAACGAACAAGGATTTGGATGGTCTCTCATCTTCGACTCGAGATGCCGCACGTGCTAAGGCTCAAGAGGCTGGCGAGGGCAAAAATAGGTTCCTATTCACCCTTCACAAACCAAGTCTATTGCCATTTTTGACACAATCCTCACGCCGTGATCTGCGTGAGAAGCTATACAAAGGGTACTTGGAGCGTGGTGCAAATGGTGACGCAAAGGATAACTCACAGTTAATCCGTGATATGGTGCGCCTACGTATTGAGAAGGCAAATTTGTTGGGTTATAAGAGCTATGCAGAGTATGTTACTGCCGATCAGATGTCGGGCTCGCCTGAGGCGGTTTACAAACAGCTAAACGAGATTTGGGACTTCGCTTTGGTGGCTGCCCAGAAGGAGCTCGATGAGATGAATAAGCTATTTGTAAAGGATTATCCTAATGAGGAGTTTGCATCGTGGGATTGGTGGTACTATGCCGAGAAGGTGCGCAAGGAGCAGTATAATTTGGATGAGCAGATGCTACAACCATACTTCTCATTGGCAAATGTTCAGGCTGGTGCCTTCTTGTTGGCAAACCGTCTGTTTGGAGTAACCTTCAGACCCGTAAATGTACCCATCTACCACAAAGATGTCACAGCGTATGAGGTTATCGATATTGACGGTTCGCACGTTGGAATCCTCTATTTCGACTACTTCCCACGCAAGGGCAAGAGTCAAGGTGCGTGGTGTGGTAACTACACCGAGCAGATATATAAGGATGGCGAGCGCCGTGCGCCAATCATCTCGATTGTCTGCAACTTCACACCTCCGACCTCTGGTACGCCAGCGCTTTTGACTCTGGACGAGACCGAGACCCTATTCCACGAGTTTGGTCACGCTCTACACTTCTTGTTCCACGATGTTAAGTATCGTTCGCTGACAGATGTTGAGGGCGACTTTGTCGAGCTACCATCGCAAATTATGGAGAACTGGGCATTTGAGCCTGAGCTACTTAAGCAGTACGCTACGCACCACCGCACAAACGAGGTTATCCCGCAGCACCTTATCGATAAGTTAAACCGTAGTTCGAAGTTCAATCAAGGCTTCGCCACAACCGAGCTTATCGCAGCGGCGCTTACCGATATGGATGTTCACACCTTGACCGAGTATGCCGATTTCGATCCTACCGCTTTCCAAGCCGATGCATTGAAAAAGCGTGGTTTGATGCCACAAATCGAGCCTCGCTACCGTTTCCCATACTTTAGCCACATCTTCGATGGAGGTTACTCGTCGGGCTACTACTTCTATATCTGGGCGGAGCTCTTGGATAAGGATGCTTACGAGGCGTTCCGTGAGAGTGGCGACCTATTTAATCGTGAGATTGCCAACTCGTTCCGCCACAAGATTTTGGAGCGTGGTGGCTCTGAGGCGGGTATGGATATGTATCGCAACTTTAGAGGTGCCGACCCCGATAAGCGAGCGATGCTAAAGGGGCGTGGTTTTTGGACGGAGCCTTCGCCTGCCGACACAACACAAAATTTATAAATAATTTTGCCACTAAATTATATTGAAGGTGCGTTGAGTTACAGGGAGTGTCATTGCGGGCTTGACCCGCAATCTCGCCTTTTTTCGTCATTCTGAACTTGATTCAGAATCTCTTTATAATTGTTTAGAGATTGCGGATCAAGCCCGCAATGACGAGTATAATTTTAGTTAAGAGCAGTGAAAAACAATAAACAAAAACAGAAGAAACCTCAAAAATAAAAAATGATGAAAAAAGGAGTTTTAATTATGATTCTATCCGCATTTATGGCTTCGTGTGGCGACAACTCAATCCCAAAGGCTGAGTTGCCAGCTTTAGACACCACCAACCCCCTATTGGCTGAGTGGCAGACACCACACCAGACGCCACCATTCGACAAAATCAAGCTGGAGCACTATGAGCCAGCGTTCGATGCTGCCATCGAGCACTCACGTGCCGAGATAGAGGCTATCGTGTCGAACCCAGCAAAGCCAACTTTTGGCAACACAATCGTTGCATTGGAGCGTCAAGGCGAGCTTTTGGGTCGCATCGCAGGTGTATTTTACAATATGCTTAGCGCCGAGACTTCAGACGAAATGCAGGCCATAGCACAGCGTGTGCAGCCCAAGATGACTGCTCTGTCGAACGATATTTCGCTCAATGCAGAGCTATTTGAGCGTGTTAAAACTGTCTACGAGGCGAAGAATTGGTGCCTCTCGAAAGAGGATAAAAAGCTCTTGGAGGATACCTATAAAGGGTTCGCTCGTTCGGGTGCAGCGCTATCAGATGCCGACAAGGAGCTATATCGCAAGTATAGCACCGAACTATCGGCTTTGACCCTAAAATTTGGTCAAAACGCATTAGCCGCAACCAACGCATTCTCAATCAACATCACCGATAAGGATGATGTGGCAGAGCTCCCTGAGTTTGTGCGTGAGAGTATGGCGGCAGATGCTAAGGCTCGTGGCGAGAAGGGGTGGACGCTGACCCTGCAGGCGCCAAGCTACATACCATTTATGACCTACTCGTCGAATCGTGAGCTAAAAGAGCAGCTATGGCGTGCCTACAACTCACGTGCGTTGGGTGGCGATAGCGACAACACCGAAAATGTAAAGGGGATTGTAAACCTACGCCTCAAGATTGCCAATCTGTTGGGTCATAAAAACTACGCCGACTATGTGCTTGAGGATCGTATGGCTGAGAGTGCCGAGAGCGTAAACTCATTCCTTGATGAGCTCTTAACTGCAACAAAGGAGTATGCCGATAAGGAGTACACAACAATCAATGAGTATGCTCAATCGACAGGCTTCAAAGGCAATATCGAGGCTTGGGATTGGGGTTATTACAGCGAGAAGTATAAGAAGGAGCGCTACGCCATCAATGACGAAATGGTAAAGCCATACCTCAAATTGGATAACGTTATCGATGCAGTATTTATGCTATCAAACAAGCTATTCGGGCTTACATTCACTCCAAACAAGGATATCGCACTATACAATGAGGATGTTATGGCGTATGATGTGACCGACAAAGATGGTAAATTTATATCGGTACTATATTTGGACTTCTTCCCCCGTGCCTCAAAGCGTTCGGGTGCGTGGATGACTGAGTTTCGTGGCACAAAGGTGGTCGATGGCAAGGAGCAGCGTCCACACGTGTCGCTTGTTATGAACTTCACGAAACCAACCGAGACAACGCCATCACTCTTGACCTTTGATGAGTTAGTGACCTTCCTTCACGAGTTTGGTCACGGTCTGCACGGTATGTTGGCTAAGGGTGAGTATGAGTCGCAGACGGGAACAAACGTATATCGTGACTTTGTCGAGCTCCCATCGCAAATTTTGGAGAACTGGGCGACCGAGAGCGAATACCTTGATATGTGGGCTAAGCACTACAAGACGGGCGAGGTTATCCCTGCCGATATTGTTGAGCGTATTGTCGCTTCACAGAACTACTTGGCAGCCTATGGCAACGTCCGCCAGCTATCGTTCGGTATCACCGATATGACTTGGCACTCTATCACGGAGCCATTCACGGGCGATGTTGTAGCGTTTGAGACGGCAGCGATGTCGCCTACACAAATCTTCCCCGCAGTCGATGGCACAGCTATGTCGCCAGCCTTCTCGCACATCTTCGCAGGTGGCTATGCTGCTGGATACTACAGCTATAAGTGGGCTGAGGTGTTGGAGGCCGATGCATTCTCGTTGTTCAAAGAGAGGGGCATCTTCAACGAAGAGGTCGCTGCATCATTCGCTGACAACATCCTATCTAAGGGTGGCACTGAGCATCCGATGGATTTGTATGTGAATTTCAGAGGCCATAAGCCACAGGTGCAAGCATTAATCGACAAAATGCAATTAGGCAAGTAAGAGTGTGCCTAACGTGCCACTTTTCGTACATCCCTTGAGCCTGAAATCCTCACATACCTGAAGTATGCTGCGGTTTAAGCCTCTGCACGATGTACAAAAATTGACACGTCATTCACACTCTTAGGGTAGTGAGAAAGGGCGATTCCTTCATTGGAATCGCCCTTGTTTTATAAAAGTAGTGTTAGTAATATTTGAATAATCACCACCCTCAAAAACATACAGATCGGATAGACCGTTGCGTAAGATAGCGAGGGGTGGTTGCTCTCCAGCGTTGAGTTGGTGTAGTTCAGCGCCATAGGGTTCGACATTGCACCACACACCAAACCTGCCGTAAAGCCGAAATCTAACTTTAACACTCGCAACGAAAACAGAGCAACGAGTAGCGTGGGCACAATGGTCACAACAAAGCCCATAGCGAACCACATCAAACCTTCGGGTTGCAGAGCCGTCTCGATGAAATTGACTCCCGCACGTAACCCTAAGCCCGCCAGATACATCGACAGACCTAAACCTCGAAGCATCAAATTGGCGCTCTGGGTGGTGTATATCTGCATATGTAGGCGAGGACCGAAAGTTCCGATAAGTATGCCGACAATTATTGGTCCTGCCGCTAAGCCCAACTGTATGGGCACCGAGATGCCAGGAATTGCGATTGGCAGCGAACCCAAAATAAGACCCGCAATCAACCCAATAAATATGGCAGGTAGGTTGGGCTGGTCGAGATTTTTGACCGTGTTGCCCAAGCGTTTGGCAACGCTCTTTACTGCCTCCGTTTCGCCCACAACGACCAATCTATCACCCAACTGTAGATGCAGATCGGGGGTGGCTAAGAGCTCCACTCCTGAGCGGTAGACCCTATTGATATTGATGCCGTAGGTGTTGCGTAGGCGCAATGACGAGAGCTTTTTACCATTAATCTCGGGGCGGGTGACAAGTATTCGGCGTGACACCAGCTGGCTATCCACCTCATTCCAATCAATCTCACCCTTCATCCAATCACGCTGCTCCTTTTCGCCAAATATTTGACACACCCCATCGGCATCGTGTGGCGTGGTCGTGACTAAGATGACATCGCCGCACTGCAGGCACTTCTCGGATGTAGGGATGGTCACACGCCCCTCACGCCAGAGTCGTGATATGACGAAGTGCAGGTGGTGGTTGTGAGATGATATGTAGCTGATGCTCTTGCCGAAGAGTGCTTCGTTTGTGACACGATAACTCGCTATGTAGGTGTTACGTTGGTACTCTGCTGATGCTTTTGGCATATCTTTGGGGCGTGCGAATATCTTGCGTGTTACAATCACCGCAACAATCACACCGATAATACCAAAGGGGTAGGTCACAGCGCAACTCATAGCCGCCTCATTGACATCCGTAGCGCCCGCCTTTGCCAAAATCTGTTGTGCTGCACCCAGAGCTGGGGTGTTGGTTGTAGCGCCACATAAAATACCCGACATATCGGCGACAGATACTCCAAAGGCACGGCTCAGGGCTATTGCTAAGGCTGTTCCCAACAGAACAATCGAGATGGCAGGCACTAACAGTCGCACCCCATCATCACGCAACGAGTTGAAGAATCCCGGTCCCACCTGCAGCCCTAAGGCATAGACAAAGATAGCCAATCCAAAGCTCTCGATATATTGCAGTGTCGAAGGGTCGAGCGAGAGCCCCATATTCCCCGCAGCGATACCCACAAAGAAGATAAATGCCGACCCAAACGACACACCCCAAAAGCGCAGCTTGCCCAAAGCCAACCCCAAAATTGAGATTAGCGATATGACAACGATAGCCTGAAGAGCTGAGTGTGTAAATAGTATCTCGTTTAATATATCCATAGAGCGCAAAGGTAGTGAATTTTTATAATTTATTAACTATTACTTATTAGCGATGCGTTAAAGTCATCATCTCGTCATTGCGGGACTTTTGGACTGCACTCTTCCAATTCGTCATTGCGG
>CAYJJV010000019.1:12135-15488 GCA_964370585.1 uncultured Alistipes sp.
CAATTCGTCATTGCGGCCTACGAGCCGCAATCTCATCAATCACCACAATAAAAGGAGATTGCGGATCAAGCCCGCAATGACGAGGAGCGATTTTGTATTTTAATGTGGCACTACTGACAACTTATAACTAATTAGGTATTTATACTACCTCAATAACCAACCCAAAATCATACCTTTGTAAAAATATTTTTTAATATGAAAAACTATTTTGAGACCTTGATGCAAGATGTACGCCTGAAAGAGGGTTTGTACTCCTGTATGAACTGTGGGGTGTGCACAGGAGTCTGTCCTGCGGCCGAATTCTACAACTATGACCCTCGACAGATCGCCTGCATCGTGCAGACTCGTGATGATGAGGCTATCGAGGAGTTGATGCGCTCGGACGTAATTTGGTATTGTGGCGAGTGTATGTCGTGTCGTCCACGCTGCCCAAGAGGCAACACTCCGGGCTATATAATTCAGGCTCTGCGCACCCTTTCACAGCAGTTGGGACTATTTGTCGAGAGCGAGAAGGGGCGCCAGCAGATAGCTCTAAAACGTGTCATTGGCGAGAATATCCTAAAGACTGGATATTGCCTTACGCCACCAATTATCGACCCTGAGCTTCATCCTGAGCAGGGGCCCGTATGGCAGTGGATACACAAAAATAATGATGAGATATACACCTCGTTCGACCCCAATTATATGAAGTATGGCGAGGGTTGTCTGCGCAAGATTAGCGATGATGCCTTAGATGAGATACGCCGCATATTTGAAGTGAGTGGCGGTAAGGAGTTCTATGACGTAATCGAAAAGCACTCCGAGCGCAAGGCTCGTGAGATGGGCTATGATGGAGCGGATGATACCTATATGATGGATACGATGCTTAAAAACAGTAACCAACACCAATAGATATTTTATGAAAAGAAAGAGTTGGCAAGAGTACCAAAAAGATATTGCGGACGATCGATACTACTATGCACGTAGCTGCATACGACAGAACTTCTTTCCGGGAAGTGAGAAGTTTTTTGTGGATTTTCTGCGCAACGATTTGGGCAAAGATATTAAGGATGACCCACAGCACACATCCTGCACGGGCATCGGTTATCACTCGGATGTCGTTCCGTTGGAGACCATTATGACGGTTGTAGCACGACAATTTGCGATGATGACCGAAGCGGGTTATGAGAACTTTGTTGCCTCGTGCATCACATCGTTTGGTATCTACACCGAGATGTTGGCAACGTGGCACGAATTCCCCGAAACCGAAGAGCGCACACGTGAGTATCTATACAAAGCGACGGGTCGTGAGTTCAAAAAGCCAAAAAATGTGGCCCACACATCGGATGTTATATTCCATTTTCGTGAAGAGATAGCCCAGCGCTCGAAACACAAGTTGGTAAATACGGTAACTGGCAAACCGCTCAAGGTTGTCGAGCATATTGGTTGTCACTACGCCAAGCTATTCCCTAAATCGGGTATCGGAGGGGCGGAGTTTCCATACGTTTTAGCAGGTATGGTTGATGCGTGGGGTGGCGAGTGTATCGACTATCCCGAGCGTAGGCACTGCTGTGGCTTTGGCTTTAGGAACTACCTTGTCAAGGCAAATAGAGGGTGTTCGATTGCCAACTCACAACAAAAGTTGGAGAGTATGGCACCCTACAAGCCCGATTTTATTGTGGCGAACTGTCCGGGTTGCGCAATGTTCTTGGATAAGTGGCAGTACACTATTGCCGAGATGGAGGGTACGACCTATGGCGATGCTGGAGGGGGTATTCCAGTCCTGACCTACGAGGAGATGGCGGGGTTGGTCTTGGGTTACGACCCTTGGCAGTTAGGTATGCAGATGCACCAAGTCGATGTTGAGCCTCTGTTGGATAAGATGGGCATCGAGTACGACCCAGCGGCAAAGTACTTGGGGCGGAATGGTAAATTTATTGGAAAACCGACGCAGGCAGTTGTGAATTGTCCTTCGTCGAGTATTGTTTATGATATTAAGGAGTAATGGGACGAGTAGTAATAATTGGGGGTGGTGTTGCAGGAATGCAGAGTGCGATTAGCCTCGCTCGGCGAGGGCATACACCCATCATCTTGGAGCGTGAACGAGAGTTGGGCGGCAAGTTACGCCAGTGGTATGTGTTGTTTCCTACCTTCACACCAACGAGTGAGGTTTTAACACCTCTGATAGACCAAATCAAGGAGTTGGGCATCGAGGTGCGACTATCAACGGCAGTTGAGAGCTTTACGCAAAGTGTTGTCACACTTAAAAATGGCAAGAGAATCGAGTGTGATGGCGTTGTTGTGGCATCGGGCTTTAAGCTCTTCGATGCTGCACTAAAAGAGGAGTATGGCTACGGCATATATGACAACGTCATAACAACTGTCGATTTGGAGCGTATGTTTAGCAGCGGGGCTATAACCAAGAGTGATGGCTCAACACCTAAGCGTATCGCCTTTCTGCACTGTGTGGGCTCACGTGATGAGAAGGTTCACCAAAACCACTGCTCGAAGGTGTGCTGTGTGACGGGTGTTAAGCAGGCGATAGAGCTCAAGAAGATGATTTCGGATGTCGAGGTCTTCAACTTCTATATGGATATACGTATGTTTGGCTCAGGCTATGAGGAGATGTATCGTGAGGCGCAACAGAAGCACAATATTCACTTCGTGCGTGGGCGTATCTCGGAGGCGAGCCCTACGATTGATAACCGTGTACAGATTAAGGCGGAGGATACCCTAACGGGGCGCCCGTTGCGTATGAGTGTCGATATGTTGGTCTTGATTGTGGGAATGTGCGCTGGGGAGGATAACAAGCGTTTCTGCACAGATAGTGCTATGAGTCAATCTGATAGTGGCTTTTTGCGCCCTGCAAACCTATTTTTAGGTAATGTGTGCAGTGGTGTCGATGGTGTGGTCTATGCCGGTACAGTTACAGCCCCTAAAAATATTGCAGAGTCACTAAATGATGGTGCAATGGCGGCAGATGTGTTGTGTGAATACTTAAAATAGTTTGCCAATGTCTACAATCAATTTTGGATACTCCATCAGCAAACCCCGAGTTATCGATATTGATAACAACAATCTACGCAAGAGCGATGAGATTCTGGCACTTATGCCCGAACTTCAGGGGTGTATCGGGTGTGGCGCTTGTACAGCGTTGTGCACGGCAGGTAACCTTACGGAGTTCAATTTTCGCAAGGTACACACGCTGGTTCGACGTGGCGAGTATGATGGCGCATACGAAGAGATGAACAAGTGTATGTTGTGCGGTAAGTGTCGCTTGGTGTGCCCTCGAGGCATCAATACACGTGGCGTAGTGATGGTTATAAAAGAGAAATTAGGAGATTTTTAGTGTGGCTAACCCATACTTGTGTTTG
>CAYJJV010000019.1:15588-27382 GCA_964370585.1 uncultured Alistipes sp.
GACAATTTGAAAATGCGACAATTTGAAAATGCGACAATTTGAAAATGTGACAATTTGAAATTAAGACTATCTGTTCGTCATTGCGGGCTTGACCCGCAATCTCTAATATACGCTCTAAGAGCGAGATTGCGGATCAAGTCCGCAATGACGCCTACTGTATTTTATTTTTTAAGAATCGTGTAGTGGCTAATATTTTAATTTTTAGCGACTTAAATATAGAATAAAAGATGACATTTTTTGCCCCATTTTGCATACCCTTTATCGTTGGTTCGATATTTATGTTTGCAACCCTCATTACAAAGTGGGGGTTGTGGCTGCATCGCCTACCCAAAGAGGATAAGAGATTAATTCTTCGCAATATCTTCACGACAAAAACCCCAAGAGCTATATGGGAGGTGGTGCGTGAGGCTCTGCTGCACGTTAAAATTTGGCGTGTGAACCCCGTTTTGGGGTATATGCATACGAGTTTGGCGTTTGGTTGGTTCCTGCTAATTGTGGTCGGCTGGTGTGAAACAGTGGCACACTTAGGATTTAAGTATGTACCCCTGCAGGGGCACGTATTTTTTAAATACTTCGCAACGAGCTTAGAGCATAAACCCGTTTTTGACCTCTTGATGGATGCCCTGCTACTCATCGTCCTCTCGGGCGTTGCTTTGGCGTGGATTAAACGCCTATCATCCAAGAGGATGGGGATGCGACGTGCAGCAAAACACGTTTTGGGCGACAGGGTTGCTATGACGGCTCTATGGTTCATCTTCCCTGCTCGATTGATTGCCGAGAGCGTTACGTGCGCTATATATGGCGGCGGTGGCTTCTTAGTTGGGAGCTTAGGCGAATTAATCAACGAGCACCTGCAACTGATGCCAATGCTCACTGTCGAGTCGGTGGCGTGGTGGACATATTCGTCGCTTTTGGGACTATTCTTCGTGGCGCTGCCATTTTCACGTTATATGCACATTATGACCGAGATACCGCTCATATTTTTGCGTGCCTATAGCCTAAAATCGAGTGATAAAGAGTCCTCGTTTGACAACTTCCAAGTCGAGGCGTGCTCACGCTGTGGTATCTGTATCGACCCCTGCCAGTTGCAATCCTCAGTTGGGATTAATGATGTGCAGTCGGTCTACTTTTTGCGTGATAGGCGCTACAATCGCTTGAAAGATAGCGTGTCGGACAACTGCCTAATGTGTGGGCGTTGTGAGAGTGTATGCCCGGTGGGTATCGATCTGAATACGTTGCGACTAAACTCACGAGAGAAGAGCCACAGCCTACCCAATGAACGTCGCTATGACTACCTTCGAGGGGTAGATAAATCCTCAGGAAGTGGCACTGTGGGCTACTTTGCGGGGTGTATGACCCTTCTGACACCACGCACGATGCACTCGATGGCGACAATCTTCGAGCGAGCAGGCGAGGATGTCTGGTGGGCAGATCGTGAGGGTGGAATGTGCTGTGGGCGCCCCCTAAAGCTCTCGGGCGAGGTGGATGCTGCACGCAATATGATGCGCCACAACGAGGAGCTATTTCGTAAACACTCCATCACGACTCTTGTAACCTCTTGCCCAATATGTCTGAAGGTCTTTCGTGAAGAGTACCAACTAAAGGGCATCGAGGTGCTGCACCACTCAGAGTATATCTTGCGATTGATTCAGAGCGGTAGGCTCAAGTGCACCCCAACCCAGACAAAGTATACCTATCACGACCCCTGCGAATTGGGGCGTGGTTGCGGCATCTATGATGAGCCACGTGCTGTTGTCGAGGCGGTGGGGGAGCTCATCGAGCCTTCGCAAACCAAAGATAGTGCATTGTGCTGTGGCTCTTCATTAGCAAATACCGCTATTACAGATGCTGGGCAGGTTAAGATTGCAGGCGATGTTACCGATACACTGCAGGCTACCGATGCGCAGGTCATCGTCACCTCGTGTCCGCTCTGTAAAAAGGCTTTGGCACGCACAGCAACAATCAAGGTGCAAGATCTATCAGAAATTATTGCAGAGTCAAGTCGCTAACAGTGTGAGTGTTGAGGGTGGGGCAGATAAATTTATAAATTTTTTTATCATTTTTATCTCCAAAAATTTGGTTGAGGAGTTATTTTGCCTTATCTTTGCAGTCCGATACAACATAAACGACAGTAACTATTGCCAAGTAGTTTTAGTCATAAGTTTAAAGATATATCGCGGGATGGAGCAGTTGGCAGCTCGTCGGGCTCATAACCCGAAGGTCGGAGGTTCGAGTCCTTCTCCCGCTACTACAAAGGGTTTAATCGATTGATTTTCAATCTTTTAAATCCTTTTAGCTTTTTTAGTCGGGACAGCAAAGGGACAGCGCCCTTTGCAAAATTTGATATTAGAAATAATGAATGGTTACATTTTCGAGCATCTGATGTGAAAAAATGTAAAAAAAAATGTTGCCACAACAGAACACGAGAGGATCTTCTCTCAATGAAATTTTATCATTTACTTACCCTAAATTGCATACAGGCGAATGCTGGTATGTTAGCTTCTATGCTTTCGACCCTGCAAAAGGTGAGATGCGTCGAAAGCGCATCAAGATTAATTCGGCGGCACAGACAGCCACCGAGAGGCGTAGATATGCCAATATGCTCTGTCGGAAGCTGACAACTAAACTTGAGACTGGGTGGAATCCTTGGGTTAATCCAGATGCGGAGAGATCTTATAGGCTATTCACTGATGCGCTGAACCACTATCGCAACTACATCACCAAGCTGTTGAATGATGGAGTCCACAGACAATCAACGCACCACGATTACACCTGTTTTGCACGCATTATGGAGGAGTGGAACTCATCACAGTCTATCTCAATCAGATATATCTATCAATTCGATCGCTCGTTCTGCATTAAGTTCCTGGATTATGTCTATATAGATAGAGGCAATTCACCTCGCACACGCAACAATTACCTCGCTTTTTTGCGCTCGTTCAGTGTATTCTTAGCACAGCACCTATATATCAAAGAGAAGCCCACAGATGGGCTAATTAGCCTTGGTAAGGCTCTGTTAAAAAAAGAGCGACAAGTGATTACTCCAGCAGATATGCAACGTCTGCATAATTGGCTCTCGGAGCACAATAAGAATTTTTTGTTGGTGTGCTATTTTCTACACTATATGTTGATTCGCCCAAAAGAGATTGCCAAATTGCGACTGTGCGATATCAATGTTGCTAAGCAGACAATATACATTGCTGACACCATATCGAAAAATAAAAAATCTGCCTTTGTGACTATCCCTGCGAAGATAATACACTTAATGATTGACTTGGGCTACTTCAATGCGCCAGCGACTCACTATATCTTCTCTAAGGGATTCAAGCCTGGTGATGAGTGGTGCAACGAGAAGGTCTACCGAGACTTTTGGACACGCAGGATCCGCCCAGCATTGAACTTCCCAAAGGAGTATAAATTCTACTCACTGAAAGACACAGGCATAACTGCGATGCTCAGAGCTGGCTGCGATGCTCTATCGGTTAAAGAGCAAGCACGCCACTCGTCGCTCTTGATGACCGACATCTACACCCCTCAAGACATAAGAGATGCCAATCCGTTAATGATGAACTATCAAGGGGTATTGTGATATGATAATAGCGTGGAATTTAATCCACGCTATTGTCTTTGAATCACCACCTACCCAGCGTAATATTCGCTTGCAGGGAGATATATGTTGATTCATTAAATGGCTCGTAGCCAGCCACGCCTCGAACTGATACTCGACCCCAAGAACGCTCGACAGCAAGACCTACCCATTGAGAGCGAAGATCGACTCCAGTGGTGGCAGACAACTGCCACTCGGGCGGTTCAAACGTGGTGCGTGTTATAGTTGTGGTGTGGGAATAGATATCAATCCAATCGAGCGATGGACGGATACCCCCCACCACAGCTCCGCTCACTTGAGCCTTGAACGTGGAGTCGCCATATATCTTAGTCTCTATTTCGACTTGAACATCTACAGAATCGCCTCTAATAATCGAGTCCCGAACAACAACTGTAGGTGGCGCAAAAACTAACATCGGTAGTCTCACGTTCTCGAATGAGGGGCGCTTGACTAATATCGGTAGCCTCACATTCTCGAATGTGGGTGGCTTAATCTCAATAGGCATTGGTCTGTCGTAGTGCGTGGTGTCTACTGTTCGGGTGGTCTCCTCGTCTAAATTGACTGGAGACCATCCGAGATAGTAGCCAAGAGCAAATACACCTACCAAGATTAATATCTCAACAACTCGCTTCATTATGTCATTGGTATATATCTGTTCCCGACTTTCGACTTGAATTGCCTGCGCTGGCCACCCAACCTATTTTTATATCCAAGATGTATCCATTGAGGTACTCCTTGGGCGTTCTCTGCCTCGGATATCATTTGGTCGAATGCTTTGCCTTTGAGGTAGCCACGACAAAATGCTTTGAACTCTGCGAGGCGACCATTCATCGGCACCAGGTCGAAAGCATATCCATAACAATGGGCGGAAGTAGATGATGAGCCTTTGATTTTACTGTTGAGCCTAAAACCTCGATAACCCGAACTCACACGCAAGGCTGGCGTGCCCAGCTGGTTGTTTGCACAGTGAACCGCCCACGCATCACGCAAAGGATCCAGAAGTTGGGCAACGGTTAGATAGATGTTAGCCAGATGCTCTGGAGAGGGCGTGTTGTCGATATTATGTTTTTGAGCTGTTACCGACTTGGTTAGCTCTGAGATTGTGAAGTGTTTCATTGCTGTGTGTTGTTTTTGTTTTGCGTTCCAAGTGGAGGAACTCTCTTTTCACATTTGATTGTTTCGCACTTGTAAATCTTCAAGGTTGCAACCTCGGTTGATAGATCATCCCTTTCATCTCGAAGTTGCCCATTCTCCTTGTAGAGCTTCTCGATTTTAACACCTTGACTATCTACCTTTTTTTCGCTCTTCTCGTAGAGTTCTCGCCACTGCGAGGCGGCGGTGATCTCGTTTTGGAGCTGCTTGGCTCTTTTATTCTCTTTGAAATAAAAAATACCAGCAACGCTACCACTCGATAAGATGGCAGTAAGAGCTGTTGTGATAATCATCGTTAAGTCCATAATAACCGAATCAATATAGATATATATACAGATAGAATAGCAGCAGCCTCAAGCCAAAATAGTAGATCAAATCGCTTGACCGACACAGCAAGTGCCAATACAATAAGTATGGCAGGAACGAACCATAAGCCGATTAAAACACCCCACAAAATAGCCAATAATGCACACACTGCAGCAAATATGTAGTGCTGTGTCTTTTGGTGTGTTAGATAATGAGGTGCCAATCCAACACAGCCAAGTGTAATTGCAGATAGGAATGCGAGAAATTGAAAACCCTCGGGAGTAACCTCAAGCCAAATAGGCAACAGAGTAAATGCTGTCACAATGGTCCATAAAGGGAATAACCACTGTTTTTTGCCCGACAGCTTGTAGTAGCTCTCCGAAATACACGATAGTTTCGGTAGCAACACTTTTGTCAAGATGACAAATGATAGGCATAATAATGCCGAAATTAGTAGTAGAATCATATTTTAAATTTTAGTTAAGTGTTTTGTGATACTTACACCTCCAGCCCATCTACCACCTCAGCGAGTGGTAACTCTTCAATCTCCTCTTGTATAACCTCTTCCCAATATTCGGGGTGGCGGTCGGGGGTCTTGAACGCTTGAGAAATGTATTTCAAAGAGCGATATTGCTTTTCCTCGTAGTAGCGAATGATGCCCTCCGAGATGATAAACTCATTGAGGACGAATTGATTTGGTTGCTCATCTTGATAGGGTGTGAATTGCGTTCTATCAAGAGGGTCAGCGACTGGCTCTGTTAAGTCTATTTTGGCAACATACTTCACACCGTTCAGCTCGCACATCTCGCCTTTTGGGTATATGCGATTATCGACAAATGGAAACACATCGTAAGGAAATGTGTTGTAGGCAAGTTGATGATTGCCTGTAAAGTCAAACTTGCGATATACAAGTCTTAGGTGTTCTCTGTGCTCTTCTAATGTTAATCTTTTCATATATTTTATATTTTAATTCCTGCTTGAGATAATAACTCTAAATTCTCTTCGGGTGTTGCGGCAGGTGTTAATCCTGAGCCTAACACGGTGCTTATTATTAGCTCTTCCGTGATTGGCACAAACGACCCCGTGCCTACATTATAACGATACTCACGGCTCATTAAATCCAACATACACGTTGTGCCATCTTTCTTGAGATAAGGTATCAACAGTACAATGAGTTTACCCTCCAAATTATACAGCTCTGTTCCATATCGAATTGCCTCTTGAAAGTAGGTGTTCACTCCTCTATTATTTATCCCAAATAGGTATATATTGTTATCGTAATCAGCAGTGGTTGTTCTAATTGGCAACTCAATTCCATCTACCGTAACCTGCTTTGTTGCGGTGTCTATTACCCAAGTGTGCCTGTCATTGTCTGCGGTAACCTCTGAACTTACATTTGGATTTCCACCTACAAATTGCCCGCTTCTTGAGCCCCAATACAAAGAACCATACACTCCCGAAACAGAATATATACTCCCGCTCATAACATCTCCAAGAGCAACAACATCAACTAACTTAGATAACTCGCCGTATGAGTACTCTAAATCAATATATTGCTCACCTGTGCCCTTGATGCCGACTATCGGCTCGCCATCCTCATATACCCAATCTTCATAAGGGCGCTGAATTTCTACAACATCAAACCTACCGCTACCCAACTTAGGTAACACCTTGCCCGTAATAGAGCATCTACGTGATTGGTCAGCCTGTGGTTCGTAGTTGTGTTTAATGCTTCCATTTTCATCGTATATTCTAACGTCATATAACTTAACACCTGCATTTAAGGCGTATGCAGCATTAGTTGGTCTATTATTCGTATTAACCTCGAAAATATAAGTATTCAACGTTTGTTTAGCTAAGTTATTTGTAGATTGATTTAACACCTCAATTCCATCGATGAACAGTCGTTTATTGAAGAGTCGAATTGTACAGAAAACACCTTCAGGAAATACATCTGTGCCCCTAAAAGGTGTCCCTGCACTACCCACATCAAATCTATTCTCATACACAGCATAACTGTTCGTAGCTCCGTAGGAACTCCTACTTCCGAAGAGGAGGTTATCACCCACTTTAGAGAAGTTAATATCGATTTCAATCGCTTTTTCAGGCGTTATTATCTCCCCCAAATCATAATACGCTTGAGTTTTTGTAGTTTCGTGGTAATATTTTTTTCTACTCCAAACAAGTGAATCACCCGCCATAACTTTCGCTATCGGGGTGTCGCCTATTCGTATATCTTTAATACCTACTATCATCGCTTACTCCTTAATGTGGTATAATGTGTTAGGGTTTTTCGGATTAACTGCATCGTATTCCGCCTGCGTGCCTACCCACATACCTATGTTGTTTACGGTTGTCGAATTTCCACCATTAGCAGGTCGAGCGTCCGACAATCGAGAGTCATTGTTATTAACCTTACTCGGCACTGCCTCAATGTTAGCGAGTTGCTGTACTGAGAGGGTGTTTTGTTTTTGCGCTAACCCCTCATTCACAAACGTAGTAGATGCAGAGGATGCTATCTTCTGTGCCTCCTCAGTGGTCATCAAACGTGAGCCTACAACCTTATCTACTTTGCCACCTAACAACGTATCAACCTCGCCCTTTGTGTAGCTCAACCCCTCAGAACCAACAAACGTCCATACATTAGACACCCATCTGTAATAGGTGCGCTCATTGTTACGGCTCTCATCTCTCAAAACCTTAATAACATCGCCCTCGACAAGATTGATGGCAGGGTAAAGCAATAGCTCCGCCTTAGTGCCCACAACGTCTGTAACATCTGCCTGCGAAGTGATAGCATCTATCTCCTCTTGCAGGCGTATATCCTCAGCAGAGCGAGCGTCAGCCTCTTGGTTTATCGCATCATTTACGCTCTGTGTGGTTGCATACCCTGCTCCATTTGCCAACTGAGCGTTGTCCGTTGGAATAACAGTTGTGTCAGGCAGAGCGCCTACCTCACTCGCATCGTATGTGGGTTTCTGAGCTTGCTTCGCCCAAGCGTACACATCCTTTGCGTTTCGGGCATCGGTTAGCCTTAAATCGTTAGTGTCGATAAATTGAGAATCGTTCTCTAATTGAGAAACTTTACTTGGAATAATAGACTTCAATGCAGATGTCACATCTTCTACTACTTTCGCTAATTGCTCGGGAGTAATCTCGCCCATCAAGTTGGGTGTTAAATAGCTGCCATCTTTGGTAGTTATTCTCAATACATATTCGGTAGGAGTATCCTTAATCACAACAATTACAGGACTAAAGCCATCACCGCCCCTTATAGCCGCAATAATAGGGGGAGATACGATAGGAGGTTCCGAATTGTCGGATGGTCCATCCCACAATTCATATGTAGTTGCTATCGGGGTGATTGATTTTGCAGAGCCACTCTCCAATAGCGCATTCTCTACAATTATATCTTCTTTGAAATGCAAGCGACCAGGCTGAAGCTTATGCGAGATAAACTCGATTACAACTCCATTAGCACTATCCTCAATAGGGTAGCAGTTGTGGTATTCAGTGCCGTCAAAGGAGGCAGTGAAGGTGTTGGAGCTTTGACGAGAGTTAGAATATGTTGAAAAGAGAATACTCCACGCCTCAGTGGGGCGATGCTCAGATGAGAATTGATATGAGAGAGCGAAATCACTCTCAAAATTTTGGCGAAATATAGTAATATTATCCATAATTGATTTCTAAAAAAAAGGGAGCGCGATCAGTCTAACTACAATAAGTTGATGGAAGTTCAGGCAGCGCACAAGAGCACGGAAGATACACAGCTCCCTTTGGATCATTATTCTCTAACAGTAAATCTAATAAAACCAGCTTGCGAAATAAAAAGTTCTACATAAGATATATTTGATATTCGAGTCCACCCCTCGCCTGCACTACCAGTGTACTTGAAGAGAGCCACTCCGACTCGCTTTTGGCAATTTCGGGTGGACTTGAATTGTCGTCTGCCTGCCCTCACTGTGAGCCAAACAGCATCATCTAATTTGCGGCCATCTCGAAACCAAGGAGTAATTCGACCAGTCACTGGCCACCACGTGTCGGTTTCCAATATTAGGCTATTGACATTTTTACCTGTTCGCTGTGATAACAGGTAAGGTAGCATTGGAATACGCCAACGGCGACCTTCGTGCGGATGCTTTCTAAAGGTCATCAACACTAAGCGATATTTATCGCTATCCTGCAGTTCGAGGAGCTGGTCATCACTTAGACCCTCAATTACTGTGTGAAAATCATACTCGGTGACCTGTGGCTCACTATTAATCTTCTTTGTTTGTAAGCGATACCCACCATCCACTCCATCACGCCCTTTATATATTGCACCTAAGATTGCGAGAACAGATGGACTAAGCTCATTATCGGATGGACCATCCCAAAGGGTGATGTTGGTTAGGTTGGGGATGCAAATAGTTGTATCTGCGTCTTCCCAAAATCCTCCAACCTCCTTGATGTACATCTTACGTTTAAGTTCGCCAATGCCAAGATTTGTTATTGAAAGTGGGACATATACCTTCAGCGAAGATGAGTCAATTACCTCGCAGTGATCATAAACACCTTTCACTCTTGATGCCTCAAGTGTGGTTCTGCCGTCGGCAAATAGGACTATCTTAATATCTGCGTCGGCAGGTATAGATTCTACGATGAATTCTCCAGCAGAGTTGTATCTGCCAAAATGCTCAATATAGCTAAAATCTGATTGGTAATTTTTTCGAGTACTCATACATTAAAAATATTGTGTGGGTAGATTGGGTTCGGGCAGCTGCTCACGAGAGAAGATTGCCCCTTCGTTTCTCTTGGCAAGATGGTATTTAAAGGTGTAGCTATTGATGCTCCCCTTAACCTCCTTGATAGTATAATCCTCTACAATGATCGGCATCCACTCTGTGCTCTCAGCTATATATAGATAGCAATATTTCGCTCCGAAAAACTCCTTCCACTGGCGTGCGATTCGCTCAGAGCTGATATAGCCTGTGGTTTGCTCCCAAATGGATGTGTATGTGTTGGATACGACACCTTCGATATTATCATTGATAAAGGTTGTAATATCTCCGTCGGGAGCTAATGTGGTCTCGCCATTGGCTACAATTGAATCTAAGCCACCGAGTGTATTTTGGAAGATGAAGCACCTATCAGAGTAGCGATTCTCACGCAGAGTATACCGCTGGGCGTATGGTTGATTGTCTTGGCCATACACATCGTATGCGATGGGAGTAATATCTTTGCCCGACAACCATCCGCTCCACAGCTCATCAAAGCTAACATTCATATCTAAGCGAGCCTCGGCAGGTATATCTGCAATTTTGATTGTGTGCTGAATACCCTCTGCTGTGTATACCTTGGAGTGAATCGGCATTGTTGCATTGGTGGTGGGGTTCACGATGGATAGCCATTGAGGTTGCCAGCGTGGCATTGACACCTCTTGAGGTTGCCACGTTAAAAAATTTTCATTCCACCATTTGTCGGTTATTGCTGTGCCGTCGGGAACTATGCCGTGCATAAAATCAACATCGATGTAGGATACATACCCTTCTGCATCTATCTCGAACTGCAATCGGGAGAAAGTCGATACTCCCATATTGGTGGGGTGATGCAATCTCTCCAAACCCTGTGCGATTTGTGATGTTTTGATAGTTATTAGACCCTCAGAGTTGAATGTTAGCTCAATTCCTGCACAAAGAGTTATATCGCCTGAGAACACAGATAGAGTTAGCTTCCCTAAAAATGTTGGGTTGCGTTGCAACACAATATCTTTAAGGTTGTGCGAAAAGGTCAAGCCTTCGGGTCTATCTATTATCTCGTATATCATACCGCAAAAATATACTGATCAGTGTCATTTATAAAGGACAAATTACGCCTCTACTATATCGGCATTAGCTTTGATGACATTGGATGATGTGTTGAATGTCATCTCAATACTGCGAAAGAAAAACAGTCGATTGTAGAACATATATTTTTGCCAAATCTTAAAGTTGGCGACATCCTGCGGCATAAGTGATAAATCTACATTACACACGGTCTTTGGTTTTTGGAGCCACTCTGCAAAATCTTTGTGGAAGCGATTCCAAAGCCCATTATCTCCGTTGATGGCGAGAGTTAATTCGCTCGTGTGCTCCTCTCCTGTCGAGCTGATCGTCACGCCCTTATCAACGAAATTATTATCAATCAGTAAGCCTAAATAGATATTACTATTGCGTGTTTCTTCAGATCCAGATATCTCAACTAATGGGGTCATTGAAAATAATCCCTCAAGATGGTGTGGATATATATTATCGGGGCGAACAAAATTAAATGTTTTGTATACTTCGACAGGAACGCAACGAGGGATGCAGGCATTAACAGAAGCATCATAACTCTCAGTTGAGTTGTCAATACCTTCCTCTATCGATGTGAAATTACTTTGATGAGCAATGTTAAGCTGGGCTACACTCTTTGTGTAGCTCAATATGACAGGATCGGGCGATGGAGAGTTATAAGTGAAGTATGGATAAGCAATGACCTCTTTGCCTGTGAAAACATCGCCTGTTGGGGTATGCTTCACTGAGATGTAATCCTCTGAATATTTTATTTGATTGATAACTCCAATCAATGTGTCTGAGTGTTGGGTTGCAGGAGCATCGACTGGCTCTTCGGAGGCCTCCTCGCTCTCCGTATAGTCATCTGTATCATTATTTACGGAGAACTCATATCCGCACCCCTCTTCAACTAATAGCGAATACGTGTCACTTATCT
>CAYJJV010000019.1:27482-29076 GCA_964370585.1 uncultured Alistipes sp.
GAGAACTCATATCCGCACCCCTCTTCAACTAATAGCGAATACGTGTCACTTATCTTAGATGTCCAATCAACAAAATCGCTGGCGGATATAACATCCTTATTGCTGATCAACATATAGTTGTTAGCAGCACAAAATAGGGATGATCCTGTAATGTTGAGCACATCACGAATAAAATCTGACACATCGACAGCTGGCAATGAGCTGGTGAGATTAATGTCATTTTCAGCTATAATCATATTATTGCCCAATACTGCAAGGCAATCAAAATAACTATCAATCAGCTGTGATTTGATTGTGAAATTAGTGAATAGACTCTCAAAGATTGAACGGACCTTTATGGCTGGTACGATATTTTTGTCGTTATAATAGAGATAATTTGCGTACTTTGTAAGCACATCCACTTCAGGATAATCATTTATATTGCGAGATACTCGATACTCAATCTTATCAGCCGAGCTGCTACGGATAAGTTGTGGTAGTCCAAAATCGGGATAGACTCCAGATCGAGCCTTCTCAATGAAACCACTTTCGGCATAATAGCTTGGTAGTGTAATGTGGTAGAGCTCTCGGGAGAGAGCATCATCCAATTCAGCTCCAACAAAGGTGTATTTTAGGGTGTTATCTGAGAACTCCTCAAAATTAATCTCGCCACTAAGTATAGGCAATCCTGCAACGAAAATGTCGGCTGAAATCTTCTGTTTGATTGGGGTTGCCAACATACTATGCATAAAGCCAAATAGAGCTCGCATCGATGTTGTGCTCTCTATCTCTATTTGGGTGGAGACTGCAATAGGAATACGGTCACTCTCGAAGAGCGGATTGTCGAATGTGATTGCGATCTCTTGATTGGGCTTCAAATCTAATCGTTGCCCCTCTACATATATCTCCAACATAACTAACCTCCTATCTGTCCTCGTTTAACCATTTTGTCGTACTTGTCTAAATTCTCGACCACGCCATTTTTGCCGAGCATCGTCACCTGCGCATCAATAGGGGTAGATAGCCTATTGTTTAGTTTGTTGATAGTAGTTATCAACTGTTGTATAAGCTGAGCATCAGTTGAGTCAGTTGTTGGTATATTGGCAGACGGTAGGGTGCCCGACACACTACCACCTTGGGCGTAACCCTGAGCACGGAACATACCAGGTGTAATCGCTGAGAAATCGAAATCTCGCAACTGTCCACGCTGACGAACAGCCTCAAACATATTGATTATTGGTGCCGCTGTTGGGTTATCCATCGCCTCGCTTGGGATCACATACTCCATTCCATTCTCGCCTACGAGAAGGGTGGGGGATGATATGTAGCCACGAGCCGTCGGGTTGTTGTTAGCCTTGAACTTGCGACCATCCTGTGCACGCTCAACCCAAAAACCGCCCTCTTCAGCTCCTGGTATAGGAGTTGAAGCTATCATTGCGATTTGTGCGGCACCAACAGCCGTTGCAAGTGCTATTTTAAATGGATCGGGAATTGCTTTGGCAATACCTAAAGCGGTTGCAATAATTGCTTGACTGAGATCCATAGCCTTTTGTCGCTTCGCCTGCCTTATCTCAAGCTCTGCGCTCTTGGCATCATACTCCTCCTGCATTCTCTC
>CAYJJV010000020.1:0-14530 GCA_964370585.1 uncultured Alistipes sp.
AACTCTGTTGAGCCTGAGTAGACACGTAGAGTCGCCTCCTTAGCCTCCTCGACTGTGTTCTCAGCAGCTGTAACTGTTAGCGTAGTACCCGTGATAGATGCCGAGAATTGAGCTGCACCAGCACCAGTAATCTCAGTCGAAAGAGCATCTACATTAGTTGAGATAGTCGCTGTCTTATCCTCGCCTGCCGCTGTGAATGATAGGGCATCCTCGTCAATCGAGATGTATGGAGTAGTTGATTCAACAACCTCTACTCCAAGTGTTTGTAGCCAGCTTGAAGAGCCTCCGAGCAACCAACCAGTAACAGATACTGTCTTGCCTGCCAAATCTTTCCACTCCTCTTTACCATAAGATATAGAACCCTTAGTGTTGGTGCCAGCGATTACAACATTCATATAGTTGCCACTCACAGAGAATGCACCTTCGTATGTTACATATTTGTATGCCGCTGTTTTAGCTGATGCAGTTGCGATATAAGCATCAACGCCTGCGCCATCAATAGCCTCAGCCGCTGGCTGTACAAATGCCGAACCATTGCCACCCTCAGAGATTGTTAGATCTGATTTGCCAATTTGGATAACGCCATTACGCTCCTCTGTTGTACCTTCAACAGTAACCTTATCGCCAACTACCCACTCGTGTGCAGCACCGATAAATACAAGCATTACGCCCGATGCATCGCCAATCAAGATGCCCTGAGTGTGTGTAGCTGCAACAGTAGCCTCAACTGTTACATTTTGATCCTTGCCTGCTGCGATAGTCTCAGCAATAGTACCTGTTGCGCTACCTGCAGCAGCAGCCTGCGTAAGTGTAACTGTTGCCGATGCAACAGCAGCAGCGCCCTCAGATGCAGCAGCGTAGATAGTCAATGTAGCTGTCTTAGCCATAGCCTCAGTGTTGGCAGCAGCAGTAACAGTAACAGAACCGTTTGCAGGTGTGCCAAGTGTAAATTGGTCAGCATTTGTACCCTCAACCTTAGCGTAAACGTTGTTTGAGCCAAGATTTGCAGCAGTATAAGCGATGTTCTTACCCTCGCCAGCCGCCACAAACGTCATCTCAGATGCCGCCGTGATTGTTGGAGTTGTTGGGGTTGTGCCACCGCCATCTGCAAAGGTAACTTTGATAGAGTAGAAATAGATTGATGCACCAGCAGTTAATACCAACTGGTCTGTACTACCACTCCAAACGCCATCTGCATAAGCTCCTGTATTTGCAGTTACAGCACCTGATTGCTTGAAATCAAATTCAACCTTAGTGATAGTAGCACCACTCAAGGTCATTGTGTTGCCATTATACATACGTACTGTTTGGTCACTCCAATAGCGTGGAGCTAATGAAGAGTGTCCACCTTGTGCAAATGCAGCTGTGATTCCGCCACTTGTAACAGATGATGAGATTGTTGCCTCTTCAGTTAGTGAGAAGGTTGAGAAATCAAATGTTACTGAGTTGTCGCCCTTTGCCATCTGCGAAAGTGCAACAGTTGCCTCAGCCTCGCCTGCATAGATGCGAAGAGTTGC
This sequence comes from uncultured Alistipes sp., assembly GCA_964370585.1. GTDB lineage: Bacteria > Bacteroidota > Bacteroidia > Bacteroidales > Rikenellaceae > Alistipes. Next base: position 1,518 of record CAYJJV010000020.1, read on the forward strand.
CTCTTGAGCGCTCTCAACGGCATTTGCCACAGCTTTAACGGTTACAGTGTTGCCATCGATTGTTGCAGAGAACTGTCCAGCACCTGCGCCCGTAATCTCAGTTGCGATAGCCGCTGTAAGGTTGCCCGACTCGATAGTGACTGCCTTTGATTCGCCTGCAGCAGCAAAGTCCAATTTAGTGGGCTCAGCTGTGATATATGGAGCTGTTGTTGCGCCAATCTCTACACCGAGAGTTTGTAGCCAACTTGATGAAGCGCCTTGCAACCATCCGGTTACGGTTACCATCTCGCCAGCCAAATCTTTCCACTCCTCTTTACCATACTGAATAGAACCTTGAGTCTCTGTGCCAGCGATAGCCACATTCATATAGTTGCCACTGACAGAGAATGCACCATTGTATGTTACATACTTGTATTCAGCCTCATTCGCCATTGCAGTTGCGACATAAGCATCAACGTCTGCGCCATCAATAGCCACAGCCGCTGGCTGTACGAATGCCGAACCATTACCACCCTCAGTGATTGAGAGGTTAGTGTTTGTAAACTGAATAACGCCATAGCGTTGTTGTGTCATACCTTGAACAGTTACCTTGTCGCCTGCCTCCCACTCGTGTGCAGCGCCGATATATGCAAGCATTACGCCCGATGCATCACCAATCAAGATAGCTTGAGTGTGTGTAGCCACAACCTCAGCCTCAATCTTGCGACCCTTGTCAGCGCCTGCAGCGATAGCCTCAGCAACTGTACCTGCTGTGAATGCAATCTCAACCTCGAAACGGTCGTTTGTTAGACCTGCAATGTCAGATGCGTTACGTGGTAGAAGTTGGCCTGCGCCATTCCATTGACTTGCAATACCTACCATAGGACCGCTCTTGTCAGGAATAGTCTCGCCCTTGAAGGCTGCATATTGACCCGTGCGAACGATGAATGTAGCACCATCTTTAGACTCGAAGTTTGAGTTACCCTTGTTCGTGTCGTTGTTCCAAGTTTGACCTGCAACACCTGTCTGAGGCTGTACCTCAGCGATTTTAACCAACATAGACTCGTACTTAAGCATATCGCCAGCCGAGATTGTCATTGGCTCTGGTGTAGCACCATCAGTAACATTAACTGTTTGTCCTGCATCAAAAGATAGCTGTACAACGCTACCATAAGTACCTACCTGTGCACCTGCAAGGCTAATTGTGATAACTTTACCCGGTACAAGCGCCAAATCCTTGAAGCTGGTGTGGTTCAACGTTAGACCGCTACCCATTGCTGGAGTGCCATCTTGAACAGCTACAAGGTATGCATTACCCATATTGTCACCCGCAGCGTCAGATGTAACAAGACCCGTAAGTGACATTGCAGCCAACTCAGCTGTAACATCAACCTTATCTTCAGTAGGATTCATCGCCACAAGAAGGTCACGGATAGCCTTTACGTTGGTTGTTGGAACAACCGAGCCACCAACGTTTTGCTTGATGGTGATAGTTCCTACCTTTGTGATAGGAATACCCTCAACGCTACCAGTAGCTGTGATGTTTACCACAGTTTGGCGATCAGATGTCGCTGCGCTAAGGTTGAAGGTTAGGTTGGTCTCACCCTTATTACCGCTCTTTTGCGATGGGGTACACCAACTCTCGTCAGCGGGCGTTGCAAACGTAAGCACCCACTTGGTGTTAGATGTAATCTTTACTGGAGCAGTCTCGCCACCAGTAAGCTCAGCAGCAACAGAGAGCGAGGTGCCTCCATCGTTGAATGAGATTTCAGGAATACCGCCTCCATTCTCCGTGTCGTCATCCGAACAAGATGCAAAAGCGAATACGCTCAACATCATCAGAAGGGCTAATCTCCAAAAATTGGTCTTTTTCATACAGTTTTTATTTAAAATTAAAGTGTTTAGTTAAAACTCAAATATTACAGTATATCTCCGACTGCTCTAAAATCGGTCTCCAAAGTTACGGATTTGTTTTTAAATAACAAATATTGTAATAATTTTTTAATATTCCAAACTTTTCAGCAAAAATTTATCTAATTCTGTTTGAGGCACGTACCATCATCTCGTCACGAAATATTGCTCGCACAGCCAAGTACATAAATAGTAACGGTAATATAGACAGCAAAATTGCTGGGATAAAACCATTTCCCTCCATTGCCAACCCCTCGAAAAGGCGCTCGCTAAGGAAGTAGTAGACGCTCTTCACTGCCACGACACCCAAAATCAAGACCATCTCGACAGCGCAAAGGCGTATCTGCAAAAGGCGGTTTTTGAATAGAAAAATGGTGATTAGCGGAAGTAGGGTAGCCATCGACATTAGGAGCCCTAAATAGATGGTCGAGTGTAGCTCGGCACCATTAATATCCTCCAAAGCGAAGGATGTGAGGGTGTAGAGCTCGCCATTTGCCCCAATCCACGTTATGGCTGGGGTGAAAAATGAGGTTACCATAAGCGATACCACCGCCAATAGGTAGAGGGTTTGAATACGTTGTATCATTTTGTTATAAATTTTTATCAATTAAATATCTATTTCTGTCTGACGAGCGGCGATTGATAAGTTCGCCCAAAAAGCCCGCCAAAAAGAGCTGTACGCCCAAAATGACAGCCACAATCGCCAAGTAGAAGAGCGGTTGATCGGTCACGGCACGCAATGGCAACTCATTGACCTGCTTATATATCTTCTCGGCAATAACCCACAGAGTTGTAGCCCCTCCTAAGAGGAACATCAGTGTGCCCAGCGTGCCAAACAGATACATTGGCGAGGAGCCGAAGTGCGACATAAACAGAACAGAAACAAGGTCTAAATACCCCTTAATCATACGCTCCAAGCCGAATTTCGAAACGCCATATTTACGAGGATGGTGCTCGACAACCTTCTCTGTGATGCGCTTAAAGCCAGCCTTGTGAGCCAAGACGGGGATAAAGCGGTGCATCTCGCCATAGACCTCGATTGACTTTACCACCTTTTTTCGGTACGCCTTTAGTCCGCAGTTAAAGTCGTGTAGCTTGATGCCCGACGCTAAGCGTGCCGTGAAGTTGAAGAACTTGCTCGGCAGGCGCTTGCCTACGGGGTCGTGGCGCAACTTTTTCCACCCCGAAACCAAATCATAACCCTCGCTGTGTACCATCCTATAAAGGTGTGGTATCTCTTCGGGCGAATCCTGTAGATCGGCATCCATCGTGATGATAACATCGCCCTGAGCCATCTCAAAACCGCAATAGAGCGCCGCCGACTTACCGTAATTATGCAAAAATGAGATGCCACGCACCGAGTCAAACTCGGTACGTAACACCTCGATTACCTCCCACGAAGAGTCCGTAGAGCCATCGTCGATGAAGATTATCTCATAGCTCAACTCCTCACGCCGTGCGACAGCGTCGCACCACGCTACCAATTCGGGTAGCGACTCAGCCTCGTTGTAGAGGGGAACTACGATTGATATGTCCAATCTATTTGTCATCCTCTGCTGAGGTGTTATCATCGCTCTGCTCCCCCTCATCAGCTACCTCGATAGACTCAACTTCGTGCTCTTCAGCAAATGGAGCTGGCTCACGCTTTGTGAAAATAGAGATGATAAGACCGAAGATTAGTCCCATAACAACACTCCCGAAGATTGAGCTAATGAGCAAAAAGATAGGGCTGGACAAGATAGTCGAGAAGCTCGTAATTTGCTCCGCTGAAAGACTCATTTGATCGAGTGCAACCATCATATCGGCAGTAGCTTTTTGAGCCTGCTCAATAAAGAGTACCTTCATTGAAAGTATTGAGTATGCGCCACTTACAAAGCCTACGCATAGTGATACGGCAAGGATAAACTTCAGCGATTCGCCATAGCTAAAGCCTGCATCACCCTTTGACTTGCCGTACTGTGCTGTGGATGTCCAGTAGAGGAAGATGGTTGTTGCGGTTGATAAAAATGATAGCACCGCTATCTCGGTTGTGATTACTAATGCACTGATAAGCGATGCAACTACTGCGATTATAACTCCAGCCTTAGCAGCTGCACTCCAAAAGTTTGTCTGTTTCATTGTTTTTCTATTTTAATTTACGTATATAATTTTCAACTCTTTTTTTCGTCATAGCGGGCTCGACCCGCAATCTAACAATATTTTTATCCTCTCATTTTGAGATTGCGGGTCGAGCCCGCAATGACGGCTGGATTTAATGCATAATCATTACCTATTAACATCCAACTCATCGAAGCTCCTCACGCCCTTCACGCACAATCTCAACGCCGCCATCGGTCAAATCGACAACTGTCGTGGCAAATGTATCGCCATAGCCGCCATCGATGACAATATCAACATCGTTGCCATAGCGCTCAAATACCAATTCGGGGTCGGTCAAGTATTCGGTTGCATCGTCATCGTCCCTTACTGAGGTTGTAATTAGCGGCTCGCCCAAGCGCTCGACAATCGAACGTGCAATGGCGTTGGAGGGTATTCTGACCCCTATAACGTTGCGTTTGGATAGCGCACGGTTTGGTGTGCGTGACGATGCGGTCAATAAAAATGTGAATGGTCCGGGCAGGTTGCGTTTTAGGATTTTGAATGTAGCGTTATCCACTCGGCAGTACTCTGCCACCTGTGCCAACGATGCAAAGACCAACGAAAAGCGTGTGCTATCCTTATCCTTTAGACGGCGCAACTCCTCGATGCCCTTCACCGAGCGTGACGAGCAGGCAAAGGCGTATACGCTATCCGTTGGATAGATGATAACCCCATTATTTTCAAGCACATCGACGATGCGCTCAAGCTCCTTTTCTGAGGTATTTTTTTCGTATAGCTTTATCAACATATTACAAATATAGCAAATTTATTTAATTTTTCGCCTATTTAGCTCCGCTTGATACTTTCGAGCATTCCTTTTATGCTCGGAGTATGTGCGAGCGAAGTTGTGGTAACCATCAAATGTCTCACGAGCACAGAAGTATATATAGTCGTGGTGCTCGTAGTTGAGCACAGCATCGATGATATATGGCGCTGGCATCGTGATTGGCGATGGAGGCAACCCCTTATTAATATAGGTGTTGTATGGCGATGGATACTTTAGATGTTTGTAGAGTATGCGTCGCAGAGCAAAATCCTGCATCGCAAACTTGATTGTTGGGTCGGCCTGCAGGGGTATCCCCTTTTTGATGCGGTTGATATAGACGCCCGCCACACGAGGCATTTCGTCCACTTTGCGGGTCTCTTCCGCCACGATTGATGCCAAAGTTACAGCCTCTAATCGAGTCATATTCATCGCCTTGAGTTTCGCTTTGCGCTCCTCGTTCCAGAATCTGTCACTCTCCTTTGCCATACGTGCAACGAACTCTTCTGCCGTGATAGTCCAGTAGACCTCGTATGTGTTGGGGATGAAAATCGAAGAGAGCGTAACGCTGTCTAACCCATATTTTTGGGCTACAGAAGTGCTTAGAAATGCCTCAGATAACGATGCCGAGTCAGCATCTATCTGTGGGGCGAGTTTTTGCGCCAGCTGTGAGGGGATGCGTGTGTTGTTGAATGTTATGTTGATGGGTGTTTGGGCGCCCAACTTAATCATACGTGCAATCTGCATTGTGGTCATACCCTCCTCGAGCAGATAGTGCCCAGCCTTGTAGCTATTCGCTAAATTAAGGTGGTCGGCATATAGTTCAAACGCCTTTCGATAGTTGATTTTGGGTAGCAGGGAGTCCAGCAGGGTGGTGTAGGTGGATTGTGAGCTGATGTATAGTGACTGGGGTTGCTTAACTGCGTTGGTGTAGAGTGCACAGTAGCTATAAGTGCCAAAACCTGCAACTGCCAACAATAGAGCTGTTAAGAGTCCAAATATCCATTTTTTTGTCATTTTCATTCAGTTTTGAGCCACAAATATAACAAAAAAAAGATTTATTGCCCATTTTTTTGTGAGTTTCTAAAGGCAAAATATTTCGATGCCACATAGCTATATACTGTCGTGCAGAGTGTAGTTAGGAGTTTTGAGGGGGTAGCCCAGATTCCACACACCTCTACAAACAGTTTTAATAGCAAGTAGCTCAATACGATAGAGCCGACGATGGTCAAGGAGTAACGCACAAGTTGCAACCCTTGAGTTAGTGGCGAACCCACAAATGCCACGTTGCGATTGAGCCAAAAGCCGTTGAAAAAGGTTATCGGAAAGACAAAAACAAGCGATGCGACGTGTGCCGAAATTGCCACAACGCCCAGATCTAAAATCTGCTGTTTTAATATGAAATTGTAGATTATGGCGTATAAAAGTGGGTCTAAAACGATATAGTTGAGCGCCCCACACGCCGCATAACGGAATGTTTGGCGAGGCATCAACTTGGTAAATGGGGCGAAGTAGAACCAATCGATCGCCCCCGTTATAACCCTTGCCAGAGCCATTAGCGAGCCTTGTAAATCCAACTGTCGGGCATCGAAGCTCTGTTTTGCCTCAAAAATTGTTGAGCTCGTTCGGCAGTAGCATCTGAGTAGGCGCTCACCAAAAATCGCTCGCCAAAAAAGTGGATGCTGCACTCCGAAGAGGTGCTTTTTGACTGCAACTCCTTATATGCTCTTTGTGCATTCTCGATTGTAGAGTATACGCCATAGACCACATAGCTATGCCCCGAAGTTAGCTTTGCAGGGCTATCTGAAGATGGTTTTGCAGCTCTTTGTGAGGGTGCAGGAGTAGATTTTTCTGCTACTTGATCAGGTGTCGCTGATGCTTGAGTAGGTGATGGTTTAGTGGCGGGTGTAACCTCTACACTATCGGCAACAGTTTCATTGTCAGTGCCCTGAGCCACACTCTTTGGCTCTTCGATTGGCGCCACACGCTTAGCTATAACAGCCACTTTGTCGCCAAAGAGCTCTGGCGAGAGCTGCATCGTGGCAAAACCTAATGCCGCCACAACGGCTATAATGCCCAATACGACAACCCAGTCAAAGCGCCCCTTAACCCTTGCGAGTTTAACTCGCTTTGTGCCTTGAGGGTTGAGCAGACTATTCAACGCAGTATCAACCGTGAACCCTTTGCCCGCAATCGTGCCAACACCCAAAATCGTTATCTTCTCCCCATCTTGAGCCTCTTGGAGCCACCTATTATATAGCTCCCAAGCCTTTTCGTCACGCTCTGCTGCATCCTCAATTTGGCTCTTAATGGCATCTGAAATTAGTTCGATTAGCGATACGCCACGCTCTTGCGAGGTGAAGACCACAACGCAGTGCGGAGGGGTAAATTGGCGCTTTGAGATGCGCACGGCTGCCCTTTTTTCTATATAAAGTGAGCCAATATTTGGTAGTAGCACCTCGCCCGATGCTGTTAGCGCTCGACTGATAATTTGGGCTATCTGTTCGTTGATTGACCTGCTCATTTTCGTCTTTTTTTATGTTTTACCTCTACCACTGCCACTTCGGGGCGTGTGTAGGCTCTAAAAATCATAACGCAACCCAACACAACAAATGGGATGCTAAGCCATTGACCCATATCTAAAATCCAACCAACCTCGAACGCCTCCTGCTCGGTCTTGACAAACTCGATAATGAAGCGTGTTAAGAAGATGCCCAGCAGACCTACGCCAAACAGAACACCCGGACGGCGGCGTGCAATATCCTTTTTGTAGTATAGCCAAGCCAACACAATGAAGGTTGCAAGATAGCACAGCGCCTCATAAATCTGGGTTGGGTGCACAGCCGAAGGGGCGTACTCATTGACCCACTTTGAGGAGTGTATAAACTCAAAGCCCCAAGCTAAATCTGTCGCAACGCCAAAAATCTCGGAGTTGAAGAGGTTACCCAAACGCACCAAAGCGCCACCAATGCCCACAACAATCATTATCCTATCCAGCGACCAGAGGTAGGGTAGGCGGTTCTTGCGTGAGAACAGCCATAGACCAATCAGAAGTCCGATAGCCGCTCCGTGACTTGCGAAGCCACCATTACGAATATCGGTTATCACCATCCAAGGCTCGCTCAAAAATGTCTGCGTGTCGTAGAATATACAGTGGCCAAGCCTCGCCCCGATGACTGTAGCCAAAGTGCCGTAGAAGAATATCGAATCTGAAACCTTTGAGGGTAGATCCTCTCGTTTGCAGAAGTTCTCAAAGAGTTTCCACCCAACAAAGATGGTCAATGCCCACATTAGACCGTAGTAGCGAATCTCAAGGCCGCCAATATTGATAAATGTGGGGTCAAAATCCCACACGATGCTCATAAAATTTGTCATATTAAATTAACTCTTTATGTTTTGTTTGTTATATGCTTTAAGTTTGAATGAGAAGGTGCTCCCCTTACCCAACTCGCTCTGCACCTTGATGCGTGCCGAGTGAGCCTCAGTGATATGCTTCACAATTGCCAAGCCGAGCCCCGTTCCACCCTCTTTGCGTGAACGTGCCTTGTCGGCACGATAGAAGCGCTCGAAGATGCGTGGTTGATCCTCTTTGGCGATGCCCCAGCCGTTATCCTCGACCTCGACCTTGACCTTTTCGCCTCTGGAAGTGAAGCGCACCTGAGTCTGCCCACCCTCGCTACCGTAACGTATCGAGTTCATAATCAGATTGACAAAGACCTGCCCGATGAAGTGCTTGTCGGCCATCACCCAGTAGGGCGAAGGTAGCTCCTCAGAGGCGGCAACTGTGATTGAGATGCCCTTCTTTTCTGCCTCCATCTCGCAGTTATCGGCAATCTCTTTGGCGAGCGCCGCAATGTCAAAGGGTTCGATATTTAGGCGTGTCATATTGCTCTCTAACTTGGATATGGTGTCCAAATCATTGACAATATTTATCAATCTGTCGGTGCTCTTCTCAGCCTGCTCCAAATATTTGTAATTTATCGTCTCATCCTCCAGACCACCATCCAAGAGGGTTGAGATGTAGCCCTGAATATTGAAAATTGGGGTCTTTAGCTCGTGTGCCACATTACCCAAATATTGCTTTCTAAAGGCGTTACTCTCCTTTAGGCGTGCAATCTCTCTGTCGTTATCCTCTGCCCAATCTTCAAGCTCCTCACGGATATTCTCGACCTGCTTGAACTTCATCTCCGACAGAACCTCTTTGGCGTGTACGTCACGGGCAAGGACTATCGAGTAGATGGGTTGTAGCTTATGGGCGATGTAGTTGCGTAGAGTGAAGAATGCAACGGTTGATACAACTCCAAATAAGACCAGCGTGATGGCAATCGTGAGCCATACACTAACACAGAAGATGGAGAGTATCCCACCCACGACAATCGCCGTGAGCAGACCAATGAGCATCGAGGCTCCCTCTTTAGTCTTAGGTGTTAATCTTACAGCCCTCCTACGCCACATATCTTTAGGCTATTTAGTGTAGCTCTGCATTAGGCGAGCGATATACTTGCCAATAATATCAAATTCGAGGTTTACAATGCTCCCCTTCTCGATACGGCAGAAGTTGGTGTTGTCAAAGGTATAGGGGATAATCGCAACACGGAACGTTGCATCGCCCGAGTCGCAGACCGTCAAGCTCACCCCATTGACCGTCACCGAACCCTTCTCGACGGTGCAAAGTCCACCCCCTTGAGGCTCATACTTGAATGTGAAGTACCAACTACCATCGGCATCCTGCTTATCCGTACAGCGTGCTGTTTGGTCTACGTGACCCTGAACGATATGCCCATCCAAAAGGGCGTCGGGCTTCATCGAGCGCTCGACATTGACCAAGTCACCAACCTCTAAGAGTCCCAAATTGCTCTTATCTAAGGTCTCCTTCATAGCCGTGACACGATAGGTGTCGCCATCCAACTCAACGACTGTCAGGCAGACGCCATTGTGGGCAATGCTCTGATCAATTTTGAGCTCCGAGCAGAAGTCTGCCTTGAAGATAAAATCTTTGTTCTGGCGATCCTCAATCACTTTGACCACCTCGACCATTCGTTCAACTATTCCCGAAAACATACTCTATTAATATTTGATAAATTTACACAAAGTTAATAAAAAAATCAATACTCTAACTAACGTGTAGGTATTTTTTATTTATTGCTATTTATAATGCGTTGATTTTAAGCAAACAAAAAGAGTGTGAATAATAAGTCATTTTCGGCACATCCCTCGTCTCTCAAATCCTCACATACGCTCGGTATGCTGCGGTTTGAGAGCCTTCACGATGCACCAAAACTAACTCATTATTCACACTCTTGCAAACAAAAAGGGCAACTAACTTTCTTGTTAGTTACCCCCTTTTTTTAAGTTGAGCTGCCGGGGCTCGAACCCAGAACGACAGAACCAAAATCTGCTGTGTTACCATTACACCACAGCTCAAACAAATGCTCGAAAGCGAGCGCAAAGATATATAATAATTTTTAATTTGCAATAGTTTTTTTGAGTTTTTTACCTCAAAAGGGGATATTTACTCCATCCTCTACTCCATCCTCACTTCGGGTGTGAGCATTACACGCAAAAGCGGTGGATTGATAGCCTTAATTGTGCAACTGCCTATCGCAGTGGGTAATACGATGTGTATTGCGCCCTCTATACACTTCTTATCTTTGGTCAGTTCACGCAAAATTCGCTCAATATCTAAGTCTAAGTGAAGATTGAATCCAAGATGCTCCAAAAGGGCAACTATGCGGTGGTAGTTCGCCTCCGAGAGTAGGTCTAAGCGGTGCGACACCTCAGTAATGATTGCGATGCCCATAGCCACAGCCTCGCCGTGATTGATATCCGTATAGCAGCTCTCGATGGCGTGTGCCATCGTGTGTCCCAAATTCAAAAGTCGGCGAAGATCCCCTTCGTTTGGGTCTTGCTCGACGATACGCACCTTGACCGCAATCGAGCAGCGGATGATAGTTTCACGCAACTGAGCATCGCAGCGCAACATCTCGAATGTGCTCTGCTCTAAAAGCTCGAAGAGCTGCACATCGGCAATAATTCCACACTTTACAGCCTCAGCCAAGCCTGCTCGAAACTGTCGCTCGGAGAGCGAGGTCAATAACTCTGGGTCGATGATAATAAAGCGGGGTTGGTTAAAGGTGCCAACCATATTTTTGTTACCCCCAAAATTGACCCCATTTTTTCCGCCAATACTTGCATCCACCTGCCCCATAAGAGTGGTCGAAATGAAGCCAAAATCGACGCCACGCATATAGGTCGATGCCACAAAGCCCGCAATGTCGGTCACAATACCGCCCCCGACACCAAGAATGAAGGTCGAGCGATCGGCTCGTAACTCAACCAGACGGCTGTAGATCATCTCCAATGTGGCAATGCTCTTGTGCTTTTCATCCTCCAAACCCTCGATTACTATCCTCTCCAGACCCGCTGTGAGATCGCCATAGAGCGCATCAACAGTTGTGTCGGTAATGACAATAGTGCGCCCTTCGGGTAGATGGCGTTGTAGCAAACTCTTCGCCTTGCCTATGTAGATAAGGGATTTGTCGTGGATGTTGAATGATGGTCTCATAGCGATTGGGAATAACGTGAAAAAAAGTATATAAGTTGCTTAATCTCTTCGGGTTGCATATATGTTTTGCGTTTGAACTCTCTGTACTCTTCGTCTGCCGTTGTGTTGTCGTAGAGCGAAAATTGTGCCCAGTCGTAGAGCTGCCACCCTAAACCTCGTTCGATAGTTGCACGGTCTATTTCACGCTCAAAGAGTGGCTTGTGAGCTCTGCTTCCATAGCGAAATAGGGTGCCAGTAACGCCCCAGAGATTTTTATTTTGATAGTCGGCAATGTGTGCCAATTCGTGCCCAATTATGCCAATTTTAGCGTTGAACGGAACAGTGCTCAGAGGTATTTGAACCTCTTTTGACCCCTCTGATTCGTCAGCAATCTGAATTAGATACTTTGTGCGCCAAAATAGCGAGCCGACCTTTGGACGTGCCGCCATCGTGGTTTTGATGCCATCCGATAGGCAAAATTCGATGTGTGTATCCTTCAGTTCGGGGAAGTAGCTCAGGGCTATGAGTGTTGGTTCGATATACTCCTCGATGAAGAGCTTATTGTTGCCGTAAATAGCTTTTAATGAGTCGATTTGATTGTCATTGAGCCTGCTTTCGTAGCGCATAAATGCCCTCTCTGAACTGACGGGCAACATCGCCTTTCGGGTTACTCCGCACCCCACAAAGAGATTGCAGGCAGCGCATATTAACACCACCAAAAAGAGCCCCCTGCGTTGTGCGAATATACTCATATTACCTCTTTGTTACTCGGTTATGTGGCAAAGATACGAATTTATAGTGATTAATACCATCAAAGATTAATTTTTAATGATAGATGGGGAGGGTTGATTAAATGCAAAATAAAAATGCATACTATTGATTTGCAATTCTATTTTTTTTTGGTACTTTTGTAAAGTAATGCAATAGGAGAATAATAATTTACTAACTTTTAAATTATCAAAAAGATGAAAAAGAAGATTATTTATTTATTGGTGTCTCTGTTAAGTGTATTTATTTTAACATCTTGCACTAAAGATGTGACAGAGAATCCTACTATCATGACAAATGCAAGTAGTGAGACTGAAACGAGGAACAAAGCAGTGTTGAAATTTAGCTCCCCTGAGGAATTAACAAGTATTGTTGAAGAGCTCAGATTAACAGATGCTCCTAATTCGAGTAGACTAAGACTTAAAACAAGAATAGGCGCAGGTGATTTTACCTCTCTTCGACAACATTTGATAGAACAAGGACTGCGTGAATTTTCAGATGAAGAGTTAGCAATTATTATTGCAGATTCACTCGAATATGATCCACAAGACTCTCTGATTGTTGATCCATATTTTATGGAGGTTCTCAATGAGGATAGAGAGGTGCAAGTAGGTGAAAATATATATCGCTACATTGATAATGGAGTAGTTTATTTTGATGCAAAATACAGAGATTTATTTAGCGTAGAGACAGTTGATAATATGACAGCTAATCTTTCATCTTTGTCAGAGTTGGAAATGGTAGATTTAGTAGCAGATAACAACAAGAACATAACAGCTAAATTTGTAAGATTGAACATATATGACTACAACGATGATGGCAGAGGTGGTTATTATGGTGGTACGAATGGTTCGGATGATGTAGATAATACAGATGATATAGTAGATGAAGGTTGTCCTGCAACAAGAA
>CAYJJV010000020.1:14630-23941 GCA_964370585.1 uncultured Alistipes sp.
TCAAACTCAAAAATTTTATTATTCAATGTTCCTGTTGTAAATTACAATTTTACAACAGGAGATATTAATAAAGTGTATCGTCAAGCTATGAATTTATTGGTAGACAATATGAAAGATTGGTTTGGACACCCTAAAAACAGTGAGTTTATAGATAATCTTAAAGGTATTTATGTCTCGACGATGGAAGATGAAAGACTACATATTGTTATCCCAACTGAAGATAGGGTAGCATATAACACAGGTAGGAAAGAGGTTGTGTGGGGTGATAATTGGCTGCCTGATGAGGTTGTTATTAGGGGAACATCAAGTGATGGTATAGATTGGAGTTACTCAGTAGAATTAGAGGGCGTCAGAGGGTATGAAATTAATCGAGGTTCTATATTTGGCGCAGTCAAATATGGCAATCAGTGGCGAGCTTGTACAATATCGACAGGGGATAAAAACTAAATATTAATAATTATGAAGAGATTTATTTTTGCGATGCTATTTGTGGCGTTAGCAGCTGCGGCAGGGGCGCAGAACTTTAATGCTGTGCGCACGATGGAGTATGAGATTGGTTTTGGATTAGCTAAGGGGGATTATATTGGTAATGAGAATAATCCAACGAAAAAATGGGGCGGAAAGTTCTATTTTGATGTTCGTGCCAATCTTTATGATACTCCATTTGATGTAGGTCTTCAAGTTGGACTTAGTGCGTTTAATCGTGAGTTCTCTGCTTTCGACACCTCAATATCTGAACCTATATTTGGCAAAACAAATTATCAGTCACTCTCGGCAGTTGTATTTTCTGATTATAATTATAGACGTTGGCGACACGTATCGCTATTTGCAGGCTTGGGAGTGGGAGTTGCTGGCACGACATATAATAATTCGGGAGATGTATATAGCTCTTCAAAAGATGAAGGTACAGCCTTTACCTGCGTGCCACGTATAGGTGTGGAGTTCTACTCTCGCATCCGTTTCACGACCGAGTATAGATATGTTAGCCGTGATGGCTTTTCGCACGTGGCATTTAGTTTAGGCTTCGTGCTAAATGGGGGCTTGAAAAAGAGCGAAAAGAGGTTGTACTACAAGAAGATGAGTGATACATATTAGGTTTTGCCATTCTGGTGTATAGATGGGGGAGATTTTATAAAATCTCCCCCATTTTCATTAATCATTAACCATTATCAACATTAATAATTATTTTTTGCTACCTTTGCCACCTTAAAATTTATATAGAATGCAAAAATTGCGTAACATTGCCATTATCGCACACGTCGATCACGGTAAGACGACTCTGGTCGATAAGATGATTATGGCGGGCGAGCTGCTGCGTGAAAACCAAGCAACGGGCGAGCTAATATTGGATAACAACGATTTGGAGCGTGAGCGTGGTATTACAATCCTATCCAAAAATGTATCGGTAATATACAAGGATTACAAAATCAACATCATTGATACGCCCGGTCACGCCGATTTTGGTGGCGAGGTGGAGCGTGTGCTCAATATGTGTGATGGTGTTCTTCTGTTGGTAGATGCCTTCGAGGGGACGATGCCACAGACCAGATTTGTACTGCAAAAGGCGTTGTCGTTGGGTAAAAAGCCTATCGTGGTGGTCAATAAGGTGGATAAGCCAAACTGCCGTCCCGAAGAGGTCAATGAGCAGGTATTTGATTTGATGTTCTCGTTAGAGGCGACCGAAGAGCAGTTGGACTACAAGACCATCTACGGCTCGGCAAAGCAGGGGTGGATGTCGCATAAGTGGAACGAGCCGACCGACTCGATTGTCCCTCTGTTGGATGCCATTATCGATGAAGTGCCCGAACCAGCTATTGTTGAGGGTACGCCTCAGATGTTGGTCACCTCGTTGGAGTTCTCCTCATACATAGGTCGTATTGCGGTGGGCAAGCTCACACGTGGTACGCTCAAGGCGGGGCAGAGCGTGACATTGGCCAAGCGAGATGGCGAAACGATGCAAAAATGCCGCATCAAGGAGCTGATGCTATTCGATGGATTGGGCAAAAAGAGGGTCGATGAGGTGCCTTGTGGCGAGATTTGTGCCGTTGTGGGTATTGAGGGCTTTGAGATTGGAGATACAATCTGCGACTATGAAAACCCCGAGCCACTGCCACCAATCGCTATCGACGAGCCAACGATGTCGATGCTATTTACAATCAACAACTCCCCATTTTTTGGCAAGGATGGCAAGTATGTCACCTCACGCCATATTAAGGAGCGTTTAGATAAGGAGTTGGAGAAGAATCTCGCATTGAGGGTGCAATCGGGCGCTACGGCGGATAGCTTTGTGGTCTTTGGACGTGGTGTTCTACACCTCTCGGTGTTGATTGAGACGATGCGCCGTGAGGGGTATGAGTTGCAAGTGGGACAGCCACAGGTCATAACGAAGGAGATTGATGGCGTGAAGTGCGAGCCTATCGAGGAGATGACAGTCGATGCCCCTGAGGAGCACTCGGGAACAGTTATCGAGCTTATTTCAAGACGTAAGGGTGTTATGCGCAATATGATTTCGAATGGCGAACGTGTGCGCTTAGAGTTCGATATTCCATCACGTGGAATTATTGGTTTACGTTCAAATATGCTCACTGCAACCGCTGGCGAGGCGATTATGACCCATCGTTTAAAGGGTTTCGAGGCGTGGACTGGCGATATTGAGATGCGCACCAACGGTTCGATTATCTCGGGCGAGACGGGAACGGCATACGCCTACTCAATCGATAAGCTACAAGATAGAGGGCGCTTCTTCATCAAATCGATGGAGAACGTATACGAAGGGCAGGTCATTGGCGAGCATACACGCCAAAATGATTTGACGGTGAATGTTACGAAGGCTAAGCAGCTGACAAATATGCGTGCTTCGGGTGCCGATGATAAGACCTCAATAGCGCCACCTCGAGTATTTACGTTGGAGGAGGCTTTGGAGTATATACAAGGCGATGAGTATGTGGAGGTTACACCAAATTCATTGCGCCTACGTAAGATATTTCTAAATGAGCACGACCGCAAGCGTGCAGCTAAGTAAATAGATATTTAAGAGGGTGAAATTGTTGTAAATAGCGAAATTTTTGTTATATTTGCCCGATTTTTAGTGTAATTTAAAGCAAAATAAGATGTTATTAAAAGGTAAGAAGGGGTTGATTTTTGGTGCTCTAAACGAGAGCTCGATAGCTTGGAAGGTGGCAGAACGTGCCGTTGAAGAGGGTGCTGAGATTGTCCTAACAAATACAGCTGTATCTATTAGAATGGGCGATGTGGATGCTTTGGCAGATAAGTGCAAGTGCCCTGTAATTGCGGCTGATGCTACAAGTGTTGAGGATTTAGAGGTGTTAATCGATAAGACGATGGAGCACTTTGGCGGTAAGTTCGATTTTATTCTTCACTCAATAGGTATGTCGCCCAACGTTAGAAAGGGGCGCACGTATGACGACTTGGATTATGGAATGTTGTCTAAGACACTTGATGTTTCGGCAATTTCGTTCCACAAAGTAATTCAGACAGCACGCAAAAAGGATGCTATCAATGATTGGGGCTCGATTGTAGCTCTATCCTATATCGCAGCGCAACGCACGCTCTATGGCTACAACGATATGGCGGATGCTAAGGCCTTGTTGGAGTCTATAGCACGCAGCTTTGGTTATATCTATGGCCGTGAGAAGAACGTGCGTGTGAACACAGTATCTCAGTCGCCAACCCCAACAACAGCTGGAAAGGGTGTCTTGGGTATGGGCGATTTGATGGAGTTCGCTGAGAGTATGTCGCCTCTGGGCAATGCAACAGCTTTGGAGTGTGCCGACTATGTCTTGACGCTATTCTCGGACTTCACACGCAAGGTGACGATGCAAAATCTCTTCCACGATGGTGGTTTCTCATCCATCGGTATGACACGCCGTGCAATGCGAACCTATGAGAAGGGTCTACGCTTTGACGATGTGAACCAAAATCAGTTCCCCTACGGCGAGGGAGAGCAATAGAGGATATTAACTTCACTTTTTAGCTCTGAGGATATGACTAATTATATTAGTTAATAGCCCTCAGAGCTATCTGTTTTATGCCAATTTATCTATACCTTTGTCAGGAAGTGCAGATAGTTTTGTGTTGATGTAAAAAGAGACAAAATTTACTATTTTCTTGGTATGGTAGAGTATATTCGCAAACTCAAATATGTAAAAAGTGAGATAATTCTTATAGTTGATACTCTTCTATCGACAATAGCCTCTATATTTGCATACTCATCTGTGCAGATGATGTTTGATGAGCCGCTGAATGTGAGAGTTCTGGCGACCCTTATACCCTCATCAGCAACAATTACGGCCGCTCTAATCTTGATTTTTAGACTACACAAAGATGTTGTTCGTCACTTCTCGATTTATAGTCTGTTCAAAATTTCAGCCATAGCCTTAATAAAGAGTGTGCTATTACTATTGCTCTTTTCAACGCTATTTGTATACCCGCATCCGCTCTTTACACTCAAATATTGCGCAATGTTTGGTACATTCTTTACAGCGACACTGTTAATTGCCATTCGTGCTCTATCGATTGGCGTTTACTACTCGTTTTTACGCTCTCGTAGCCGTGATAGTATGCATAATGCGCTGTTGTACAGCATATCAGATACCAATCCTGAGTTTGTGGAGTACATAAATAACAACCCCTCGTTGGGGTATAACATTAGGGGCTTTCTAACTAAAAGCGATAAGCGGTTGGGGCTGTATATTCACAATAAAAAGGTCTATAGCGCTAAACAGAGCGAGCAGGAGTTGAAAAGATTATTCGACAGAGAGCAGATTCGTTGTGTAATATTTCCATCCTTAGAGCGTTTTAAGTCTGAGCGTGATAATGTGGTCAAGTTTTGTATGAACCATAAAGTCAAGATGTTAATTTCGGGAACGTTGATTCAGGCTGAAAAGATGGGTAATATCGAGCAGGTGACTATAAAACCAATCCAAATTGAGGATCTTTTGGGACGAAAGGAGATTGCGATAGACATTGAGAGCGTGAAGAGCGAACTTACTAATAAGTGTGTAATGGTGACGGGAGCTGCAGGCTCGATAGGTAGCGAAATTGTTAATCAGCTGGCGCAATTCAACATTAAGAAGTTGGTGCTGTTGGATGTGGCTGAAACGCCACTGCACGAGCTGTTGGTCGATATACAGAAGCGCTATCCCAATCTCGATTTGGCGTATAAGTTGGGTGACGTGCGCTCGCAGAGTAGGGTCAATTCGTTGATTAAGAAGTATCGACCTGCCATAATTTTCCACGCCGCAGCCTATAAGCACGTGCCTTTAGTCGAGAAGAACCCTTGCGAGGGTATTATGACAAATGTGTGGGGGACAATCAATATGGCTAATGCTGCAATAAAGTATGGTGTCGAGAAGTTTGTGATGATCTCAACCGACAAGGCAGTCAATCCAACCAACGTGATGGGGGCGACGAAGCGTTTGGCCGAAATGTGCGTGCAGCGCATTTCACAAACTGAGGGCAGCGCTTGCCAATTTATAACAACACGCTTTGGTAATGTGCTGGGTAGCAATGGTTCGGTCATTCCGCTCTTTAGGCGACAGATCGAGAGTGGTGGCCCTATTACGGTGACACACCCTGATATTATTCGCTACTTTATGACCATCCCTGAGGCGTGTCGTTTGGTTCTGCAGGCCGCCACAATGGGGAGCTCGGGTAGTATATTTCTATTCGATATGGGCGAGCAGGTTAAGATTGTTGATTTGGCTCGCACGATGATACAACTATCAGGCTTAGAGCCTGATGTGGATATAAAAATTGAATTTACGGGCTTGCGTCCGGGCGAGAAGCTATACGAAGAGCTACTCACTGTCGAGGAGCTAACACAAGCGACATCACACGCTAAGATACGTATGGCAAGGTGCTCGGCCCCAGATGTAGAGCTCTTGGAGAGCAAGATTAAGCGAATGATTCTATTTGCACGCAATCTGAATGTGTCGGCCTCTGTTTCGACGCTCAAGGAGCTTGTCCCCGAATTCATAAGTAAGAACTCCGAGTTTGAGATGCTCGATAGGAGAGTTTAGTTTTAATTGGGCTAATGCCCACAACTTATTAATAGATGAAGAGAATTGATAGTGTAGTATTCGACTTGGGCGGTGTTCTGGTCGGTCTTGACATTGAGAGGTGTCGCAAAGCGTTTGTAGAGGTTGGACTGCCTGAGGTGGCAGATATTGTAAATCCATACCACCCTGCCGAGATGATTGGCGAGTTGGAGTGTGGCAAGATTACGTTCCCCGAAGCGTGTCAAAAGATGCGTGAACTGTGTGATAACCATACTATTAGCGATGATAGGGTGGCGTATGCCTATGGCGAGTTTATAACTGGCATACCTATATTTAAGATGCGTCAAATCGATGCCCTACGCCAAAAGGGGATTAAGACCTATGTTCTGTCGAACAACAATCCATCTTCGATGCAACTAATTGGCGAGATGTTTAAGGCGGACGGTAAGTGTATTAATGACTACTTCGACCACCTATACCTTTCGTATGAGATGAAGTTGCTAAAACCTTCGCTTGAAATCTTTAGGGCGATGGCCGAGCACGGCTCAATGATACCCGAGCGCACGCTATTTATCGATGATTCGCAACGCAATGTTGATGCAGCTCGTGAGTTGGGTTTTCAGGTCTATATGCCGCAACCGGATGAGGATTTTGGCCATATTCTTGAGGCTTTGACCGCTGAAATTGACGAATAGTAGGGTAGGAGGCAATTTTTTGCCATTTTTTCGCCCAAAAATTTTGCAGATATAAATTTATTCTCTATATTTGCACCACAAAAATAGGAGATACGCTGTTTAGCTCTTTCGCTGTTGTGAAATTTTGGCTTTGAGTTGTACGTTTTTTCAGCCTGTTTTTGGGGAGCATATCTGCCCAACATCATTTAGATGAGGTGTGTATCTGATAAAATTTCGGGGTGTAGCGCAGTCCGGTTAGCGCACCTGCTTTGGGAGCAGGGGGTCCCAGGTTCGAATCCTGGTACCCCGACTTAATTAAGGAGAGGTCCGACTAACAATTATAAGTTAGTCGGACTTTTTGTATATATAAAAATGCTTATGATTGCCCTAATTTCGCCCGCCAAGACAATGCGCCAGCATCCGACATCGATAACGCACTCGAATGAGCTCTCGACGCCCCGTTTTTTGGAGCATACGACTCATATCGCTGAGCTTATGAGCGCCTATAACTCGGATGAGCTGACAGAGATTTTTCGTATCAGCGCACCCCTTGCCCGAGAGCTCAAAACACGCTTTCAGGCGCTACACTCAAGTGAGGTGATGGCTGCAGTGGATGGGTATAATGGCGTTGTGTATAAGCACTTTAACGACACAATCGATGGCGAATATCTGCAACGTCACCTACGTATTTCGTCACTGCTGTATGGACTTTTGCGCCCATTTGATGCAATTCACCCCTATCGAATGGAGGGCTTTGTGCGCTTGGCAGGCAGTGACGAGCGTGTGGATAGATCGTGGCGTGATATTCAGACTCAAACCCTTATCGATGATGTCAATAGGGTAGGGGGCACGCTGTTGTACCTCGCCTCACGTGAGGAGCGACAAGCTTTTCATTGGCGCAAGGTAGATGCTGCTGTGCGTGTTATTGATTTTGAGTTTCTGCAACTCAAGGGCGATCGCTTGCGCCAAGTCATCGTCTATACGAAGATGGCACGTGGCGAGATGGTGCGCTATATGATGCAGCATCAAATCAATCAACCCGATGATTTAAAGGTATTTGAGTGGAACGGCTACGAATTCCGCCCCGACCTCTCGACCGACTCAACGTGGCGCTGGGTGATGGGGTAGTCTGTGATAATTATTTTCACTTTGAGATATGGCATTATTTTTTTGGAGATGTGATAAATTAATTATACTTTTGTTGTAGATGTTTACTGCCTAAGCACTATCAAACTACGACACTGATTTTTTTAGGCATAATTTTCCATTGTAGGTAAAGTAATACACTTTGCGTGTATCTGCTTTGCAATGGGAATGGGATGTCGTAGTCCTTGATAGTGTGCTGGTGGATGCACGCTTTTTTTTGACCTATTGTTTAACAAAATATTAACTATCAAAATTACGACATTATGAAGAAAATTATTTTATCGTTAATCATTGTTGTCTCTTGTCTGACGACATCAATAATCGAAGTAGAAGCACAGACAAATCATATACCAGTTAAGTATCAGGGTGAATTGCTGGTAGGATTTAATTTAGGAGTGGGTGCAGTTGGCATTGACAGAGTGAATATACACACTATACAAGGTGTTAAAATCGGAGACTATTTTTCAACTGGATTAGGAGTGGGCATTAACTACATTCCATCATATACTTTTGATTATGGAAAACCTGAATTGTATCTACCTCTGTACTTGAATCTCAAGGGACATTTGCCTGTAAACTCTAAAACCTCACTGTTTGCATCATTTGATATAGGAGGTTCATTCGGATTAACAGAAGGTGTTAGCGAGCTAAGTGGATTGTTATTTACTCCGTCTATCGGTGTTAGCTTAAATAATAAATTTAATATTAGCTTTGGTTATGATTTACAAAAGCTATCAACAGGTATATCTGGTATATCAGTAAATATGGATGCAGTAACCGTAAGGTTAAGCTATATTTTTTAATCAATTAATTTTAATACAATAGGTAATAGGGGCAGCAGCCTCTATTTTTTTGATATTATGCCACTGCTTTATTGTCACTGTATTTTATCTAACTGCCCGCCATAATTATATTTCTATTCAACTCATTTTATCACAACTTACCCCAGCTACTAATACATCCTCTCCATATCTATTTGCTTTCCATCCGACCTCTATCTTACCACTTCCTACTCATCGCTTCCCCCTCAACACTTTCTCTTCTCCTAATGCAATTTAACATAATGTAAATATTAATTCAAAATAAAGAGGGTAGTTTAACCCTCTGAGAATTGAATATTTTGGAGCGTGCGGGTGTTTGTACTGCTACAACGAAAAATGAGACAGGCAATAATCCTTATCAACTAACCCAAGCTACAATGAAAAATTGAGCCGAAGTAGTTTATGTGAAAAATTTGCACGGCTTTGCGAAATGCTGAAATATATTACTACCACAGGCTTACAGAAATAGGAAAGGGAACTTTAATTAACAACCTTAACAGACTATCGAGCTCCGAGTTTGATAATAAAAATTCCCTTCTGAGATTAAAGATAAAACACTTATTGTAACTCTCCAAACAAATGCCTCAAGAGTTGCTGATGAGAATGGCGAACCATTGGTGGCTTGTCACATAACGGATGCAGGGGATGCT
>CAYJJV010000021.1:0-21230 GCA_964370585.1 uncultured Alistipes sp.
ATTTTATCTTATTAGTGATGCGTTAAAGCTCCCACCTCGTCATTGCGGGCTTGACTCGCAATCTCAACACTCTAACTATCAGCTCTTTTTATGAGATTGCGGGTCAAGCCCGCAATGACGGAAACTGAATTTTACAATCAAATCATTTACTACAAACAACTACACAAGTCGCTATTAATAATCGTATTATGCAAATAAAATGAAACTTAACGCATCACTACTGATTTTATCTATAAAATAGTGGGGGCGACCAACAAGTCTGCTGGTTGCCCCTCTATGTTGTTTGAGTGTGAATAAAAATCTATAATCTACTCTCTTATATAAAAAAGTTTAGTTACTCGCTGCCCTTGTTATCCAAGAAGTAGCGCTGCGACTTTAATAGGTTGCGTGACTGAAGAACCATATTCTTTGTCTCGCTCAAAATCTCCAAGTATAGAACACTTGCACGAGTGCTACCCTCTGGCTTATCCTTGATGCGTCGCAACTGGCTCTTTATCGCCTTAACGATTGTGCCAAATAGCTCGTCACGCATCTCTAAGACGGTGTTAAGCTCCGAGAAGTCGCTCGAAGATAGCATCTCATTAATCTTTACGAAAATCGCCTCGACTTGATCATTTACACCCTTCAGGTCGATAACCTGCTCCTTTGTCAAACCCTCGTGATTGTTGTTGATATGCTCGTAGGTTGGGCGTGTGATGTGTATCAAGGCCTTCGTAACCTCCGAAAGATAATCCACAACCTGAACATAGAAGTGCCCCGAGTCAATATCGTTGCGTTGAAGTTTGCGCAGGGTAGACATAATGTTGTACTTGCGATCACGAGCATCGTTATATAGTCTATCTGACTCTGTAACCACCTCTTTAAGCACCTTGCGGTTCTCCTTAAATACCGCCACCAACGTGCGGTTGTATATACGAGTAACATCCTGCATCGTGCTGCACACCTCGCCAATGCATAGGTGCATAATTTGGTCGTGCGTCTCTGCCTTTTCGATAGCGCTCTTCTCCTCTTTATTGAATGAGTGCTTAGACTTGGCTGTTGCACGGTGGCTACGGATAAGCAACCACACACACAAAGCTGTCATTGCAGCAACTGCAATCCAACCTCCCCACAAAAGGATAAGTGTTACACAAAGTGCGATTATAAAGCCTCCGAAAGCGGTAATGAACCAGCCCGAAATAACTGTCATAACACCCGTAATACGGTACACGGCACTCTCACGTCCCCACGACTTATCGGCAAGTGACGAACCCATCGCAACCATAAACACAACGTATGTTGTCGATAGTGGCAACTTATACGATGTGGCGATAGCAATCAATATCGATGCTGCCGACAGATTAACAATGGCACGAATCATATCGTATGTAGCCGACGAGCGCTCCTCGACTGGAAGTGGCACAAAACGGCTATCAATATATCGCTGCATACTCTTAGGCATAACACGGTTCCAACCGCTATTAAGCACCAATGTAGCACGCACCAAGCTCCTTGAGATAAGCGACGAGCCAAATCTCTCGTCACCCTCGTGCTGTGATGCCAAAGCCAACTCTGTTTCGGTTACGTTGCGTGACTTCTTCGAGAAGAATAGCGTCACAACCATAATAACACCCGAAAGACCCAACAAAAGGAAGTTCGCCTTAGCTGGCTCCGATAGTGCCGACATAAGCATCGACTCGCTACCTGGACCCGCTGCACCAGCAATCTTCCACGCATCATAACCTGCCAACGGCACACCGATAAAGTTCACCAAGTCGTTACCTGCAAAGGCAAGAGCCAGTGCGAAGGTACCCGAAAGGATGGTGACACGCATAATGTTTATCTTCAGAAGTTGGAATATAAACAGCACCACAGATGCCACAGCCCAGAAGATAACCAAGACCAACATAACATTCTCGGCAACATATGCGGACAACTCCGCTGGTATCAATCCTGAGCTCTTTAGACCCTTAAATAGGGCAAAGTAGAGGATACCTGCCAACGAGATACCGCACCACACTGCTCCCCAACGGCGGAAAACGTTGAGATACCTAAACGAGAAGATAAGGCGTGAGATATACATAAATAGCGCTCCCGATGCAAATGCAAAGACTACCGAGAGAAGAATCGCTGCGATGATGACCATCGCCTTGCCCGAGTTGATAAATTGTGACAGATCACTCATATTGAGTGATGCATCGCCCGAGATATGGAAGATAGCAGCAGCTACCGCAGCACCCAACAGACCAAAGACCATCGATACGGTGGTTGAAGTTGGCAGAGCCAGCGAGTTGAATATATCCAACAAAAGAACGTTACCAAGCATCATACCCAAGAAGAGCATCATAATCTCGGAGAAGGTAAACTCAGATGGGTAGAACACGCCACTGCGTGCAACCTCCATCATACCGCTTGAGGTGAGCGTACCCACCATAATACCCACCGCCGCGACGGTGAGGATAACTCGGCGTGAGGCTACCTTCGAGCCCAAAGCTGAGTTTAGAAAATTAACTGCGTCGTTGGCAACACCAACAACGATGCCCATAACGGCCAAAAGCCCGAGCACGATTACAATCGCTAAAAATAGTGGTGACATATAGTTATTATTAAATATTTTCTAAAATACTAATTATCAAAAATTTACACTCTCGACGCTATTAAGTCTAAAGAGTAGAAATTTTGGACAAATATCTGAAATGATTATTACAAACGTGTTACAAATCTATTGTAGTAGTGTTAATTTTCGGCAGTGTGATTATAAATTCCAATCCACCACTCTCGCCATTTTGCGCATATATTGTCCCAGAGTGTATCGTGACGGCATTCTTGACAATCGCCAAGCCTAAACCCGTACCGCCTGCTTTGCGTGAGCGACCTGTGTCAATGCGATAGAAGCGCTCAAAAATATATGGCAAATGCTCTTCGGGGATGCCAATTCCATTATCAGAGAATCGAATTGTAAACTCCTCATCGCTATTTTCGATTATCGAAATTGCAATATCACGCCCACCCGAGTATGCGCAAGCATTATCCACTAAGTTGCGAAAAACTGAGGTTAAAAGCGCCGCATTGCCATCAATGAATATACCCTCCAACGAATCAATTTGCACTCTAAGTCGCTGTTCAATAGGCTTATGCTCAATGCCCGCCACCGCCTCAGCAACAATCTCACTAAGTGCTACACGCTCCTTTAGAATCAACTCCTTTGCCTCGTCCATACGTGTTATGGTCGAAATATCTGCCAGCAACTGACGTAGTCGCTCGATATGTTGTAGCGAGTGGTCGATAAACATAGCACGCTTATCAGAATCGATTGTTGGGTTTGCTTGGAGCGTCTCTAAATACCCCTTGATTGCCGCTACGGGGGTCTTTAGTTCGTGGTTTATGTTGTGCGTAAGCTGCTTTTTGATACGTATCTTCTCACGCTCCTCATAGAGAGCTATGGCGTGCTCATTGTCACGGTCGGCAGTTGTCTTTTGCAGACGAGCATATAGACGTATTATGTGTTGGGATATGGCACCCAACTCATCGGCCGGGAACTGCTCCTTATCGTTGATTGGCAAGCCTCGCTCTGCATTTTTAGCGAAATTTCGTAGGTGGACAATATTTTTCCCTAAGCGTCTGATTATCACGAAGCACAATATGCTCATCACCAAGGCAAAGAGCACCAAAAAGGCGAAAAAGCGCCCATCACTGCGTATAACCTCTCTCACAGTCAAATCACTCGCCGTGCAGGAGCTGACAATATACCTATCATCCGAGAGCATTACACATAGCCTTCCTTCGCTGTGCTCTGTGAACTGCCCCAACTCGCCATCTTCACTTTGACGAAGAGCTGCTATTGCTGGATTTTGTGATAGATAGCGACGAAAAGCAACTGTATCAGCTATATTGCCCTCCAATACCCCATTGTGTCTATCATAGAGAGCGACTTTAAGCTCATCAAAGTTGTTAATATTCGCATCAATATGCGCCTTAAGACTACCATTAGTATGAACAACGCTCAGCAGTTCGACATTCAGTAGTTGAAGCTGTAATTTTAGGCTCTCGACCTTAAACAGACGCTCTCGACCATACTGAAAGATGGCAAAACTCGCCACCAGAGTCCATACCAAGAGTGTGAAGATGAGAAAAAGTCTTCTATGGTAGGACAACTTAGTTTTCAAAAACGTAGCCATAGCCCAATCGGGTAACGATATTGTCGCCATAGCGCCCAATCTTCTTGCGCAGGCGAGTGATATTCACATCGATAGTTCTATCCAGAACAATCACCTCGTCACTCCACACACGGCGCAGAATCTCCTCTCGTGACAGTACAACATCTCGACTGCTCAACAGAAGAGCCAATATCTCAAACTCCTTCTTCGTGAGCGACACCTCTTCAGAGTCCAGCGTGCAACGCTTACGCTTAACATCTAAGATTAAACCCTCGTATGAGATGGCATCCGATACGGATGACTGTTTTGAACTACGGCGCAACACGCTACGAACACGTGCCACAACCTCACGCACAGCAAAAGGCTTTGCGATATAGTCATCGGCACCAATATTTAGCCCCGTAACGGTATCATCTTCTGTATCCTTAGCTGTACAGAATATTATGGGTATAGCTGCCGTATCGGGCTCTTTTTTAAGGAGTTGAGCAAATTTAAAGCCACTCATCTCGCCCATCATAACATCCAACAATATCAGAGAGTAGCCCTTCAAAGGCAACTTCAATGCAGCCTCTGCGCTATACGCAACATCGACATCGTAACCCTCGACTTCGAGGTTAAATTGCAGAATCTCGCATAGAGACTCCTCATCATCGACAACTAAAATTCTCTCTTTTGCCATATCGTATGGATATTAATTATACGCCACAAAAGTAGCCATTTAAATAACTGTTACACCACGAGGGGCAACTTTTAATGAAATTGTAACACCTTTGCAACGACCAACTATTGCTCGAAATGGTTAGAAATATTTAATCTCACGCCCCTCGATTGTGGATAGGATGTTGTTTGCCGCTGACGAAGCACCAATACGGAATAGATCTGTCGTTAGCCACTCGGGTCCTGCAATCTGCTCAACGATGGTGTAGTACAGCGCTGCATCCTCTGCCGAGCGCACACCTCCCGCCGCCTTGAAGCCTATGCGCACACCCGTAACATCGTAGTAGTCACGGATTGCTTGGCACATCACAACTGCCGCCTCAGGGGTCGCTGCAACATCAATCTTGCCTGTCGAGGTCTTGATAAAGTCGGCGCCAGCCAAGATAGACAACAGCGAGGCCTTGCGTATCAAATCGGGCGTTTGAAGCGCTCCCGACTCGATGATAACCTTCAGAATAGTATCATCGCCCATCTCCGAGTGCATCATCTCGACCTCGTTCGCCGCCTCGTCATACTCCCCAGAGAGCATACGCCCAACATTGAGGACAATATCTATCTCATCCGCTCCACTCTCGACAGCCATCGCCACCTCCAACATCTTAACCTCCAACATAGTTTGTGCGGCTGGGAATCCCCCTGCAACACTCGTAATCTTCATCGGTGTGCCATCAACAGCCAACCCCACAGTCTCAACAAATGAGGGGTAGACACAGATAGATGCCACATTCTCGAGGTGCGCAAAGTCATTGTAGAACTCAACAGCACGGCGAGCAAAGGCATCCACTGATTGTGCCGAATCGTTGCACGAGAGCGTTGTCAGGTCGATTGAGGAGTAGCAAAACTTATATACCTCATCTCGATAGTTACGCTCCTTAGCGATAACTTTTAGGCGTGCTACCTCTTCAGCTACACGCTCTACGCTTGCAGCAGGGGCAAATTCTCGGAGTTTAGATGCATATTCCATAATTTATAGTTTTATTGTAACTTCAACTTTACCTATTGGGGCGTGGCAAAGACAGCCCCCACCAATATAGACAACCGCACTCTATACGCCACAGTTGCTCACTGCAAATTTATAAATTTTTATTCAATAAATACCAATAATCGAGCAACTATTTATATATAGGTATATTGTAAATGAGTGGCGAGCATAAAAAAGGGAGAGCCAAAATGACTCCCCCAAAGTGGTTAAAAGTTTGAATAATAGGTTAGTTTTCATACATCGTGAAGTGGGTGAAACCGAAGCATACTTATAGTATGTGAGGATTTCAGACACAAGGGATGTGCAAAAAATGACCTGTTAGGCAGACTTTTTATAGAATAGATACCAAGTTCACATCCGTTGCCGCCTTCTTCTTTAGCTCAGCGTCCTTAGATGTTGCCGAAGCAAGCTGTGATTTAGCCTCGCTACCATTACCCTGCTTTGCTGCGATTACAGCACGTAGGTAGTCAGCATCTGCCGAGTCGTCAGACGAAATGGCACGCTTTGCAGCTGAGTAGTCGCCACTCATAAATAGAGCGATAGCCTTGTTGTAACCCGAAAGCTCAGCCGAAGCCGCCTTGTAGTCACCTTGAGCTGCTGCAAGAGCTGCAACCGCCTCAGCATCTGCAGATGATGAGTACTTCTTAGCCTCATCAACATCGCCATTAGCAAGGTTGCCAAGTAGTGTATTCTTTACAATTGCGTTTGCAGAGTTCAAATCTGCAGCCTTTGCAAATGATCTTGCTGCACCCTCAACATCGCCAGTCTTTGTCTGAGCAACACCCAAGTTGTTGTATACACGTGCATCTTTGTAGTGCTTAGCTGCCGCCTTAAGAACCACAACTTGACCCTCAGCATCGTTTGTAAGCTCTTGAGCTGCATATAGATACTCCTCAACTGTTAGCGCATCACCCTCAGTAAAAGCAGTAACAATCTCAACATCGCTCTTACCCTCAATATCTGTGCTATTTACAATCTGCGAACGACGCAACTCTGGAAGAACATCCTCTTCAAGCTCGCCAAATACTGCCGATAGGTTCTTAATCTCGCTCTCACGCTCAGCTGGTGAGTTGTATAGGCTCAACACCTGAAGAATCAAGTTCTTATCCTTGATGTTAGATGCCTCGACCAACTCCTTGAAGCCCTCCCAGTCCTCGCCATAAGCTGCGGCATCAATCTCAAGACCTGAATCTTTAAGTAGCTTTGCGACAACCTTTTTAGATGACTCACTACGAGCTTTTGATAGCTTATCGTTGAACTTGATTGGACCATCTGGAGATGCATAACCCTTAACAGCGATACTCTGTGTTGCACGATCGTTTGTAAGGTTATTATCTACGTTTGCCTTGAATGCCTCTAAATCGGCACCCTTTTGGCTCTTTGTTGTAACCTGCGAAGATGAGATAGTGTATAGTAGGTTTGTCTTATCTACAACAGTTGTTATACGCTTGTAATCGCTTGGTAGCTCGTCCATTACCTCGCCAAACTTCAAATCCTCTTGAAGCGTGTTAATGCCGACAGCTACATCGATACCAAACGAGTTCAAAAGCGCCGACTTAGCCTGCTCGTCCGATCCCTCGATTACAGCCACCTCAGACTTTGTAGCCGATGCACCGTTGTTAAGGTTTACATACTCAAACTCGCCATCATCACACTTAACCTCTGCACGAAGTTGAAGTTTACCAAGACGCATCTCTGGAGTGTAGTCAAATGAGGCGTTGATAGTGTATTGGCCACCCGACTCCTCGTTGATTACTGCGTAGTTCTCCATCACCTTCTCGCCCTGCACGTAAGCTGGAGCAGAGGCAACCTCGCCACCTTTATATACATAGACTGGAGTTACCTTAACAACCGCCTTAGGGTTGAAATACTCCACCGGGAAAGAGATAGTAATGGCAGCATCCACCTTACCATTGTTGAGCTCCAAAACCTCTGGTGTTACAGTGTAGCTAACCGCATCCTGTAATTTTGCCATCTGCTTGAAACAGTTACACGCCGTAAGCGTCACTACAAGCATCATCACAATACCGACTTTCAAAAAGTTTTTCATAGTAGTTAATTTAAATTCTGTTTAATTTAATATTGTATATTATTCTCTATACCAAATTTGCGTGACAAAATGGCATTTTTACCATTTCATCACGCAAATATATGGATTAATCATAATATATACAAAGAAAAGTCAAAAAATAATCCCTTTGTATTTGCTTTTATCCGACTTTCTTACTCCTCGTCACGACGTGGAGCACGTGCAGGACGCTCGCCCCTCTCGCCTCTTTCGCCACGCTCTGGACGAGGTCTGCGCTCACGCTCAACATAGCCCTCAGGTTTAGGCAAAAGTGCCTTGTGAGATAGTTTTAGCTTGTTGGTCTTGGCATCGATACCGATCAACTTAACCTCAATCTCATCGCCCTCCTTTAGACCTGTCTGCTCCATCGTCTCGAAGCGCTTGTAGTCAATCTCAGAGATGTGCAACAGAGCATCCTTGCCCGGCATAATCTCAACGAAAGCACCGAAGGCAACAATCGAACGAATCTTACCCTTATACACCTCGCCAACCTCTGGGATAGCAACGATAGCCTTGATACGAGCAAGAGCTGCATCCAAAGCATCCTTATCAATACCAAAGATATCGACAAGACCTTTGTTGTCGGCCTCCGTAATTGTGATTGTTGTGCCAGTTGTCTTCTGAATATCCTGAATAACCTTACCACCGGGACCGATTACTGCACCAATCATATCTTGAGGGATTGCAATCTGCACCAAGCGTGGAACGAATGGACGATAATCTTCACGAGGCTCAGCTATGGCCTCAACCAACTTACCCAAGATGTGAAGACGACCCTTGCGTGCCTGCTCCAAAGCAGCCGAAAGAATCTCGTATGATAGACCATCAACCTTAATATCCATCTGTGTTGCCGTGATACCCTTCTCAGTACCAGTCACCTTGAAGTCCATATCTCCCAAGTGGTCCTCATCGCCCAAAATATCCGATAGAACAGCCCACTTGCCCGTTGCAGAGTCTGAAATAAGACCCATTGCGATACCCGAAACTGGGCTCTTTAGCTTAACACCTGCATCCATCAAAGCCAATGTTCCTGCACAAACCGTTGCCATCGAAGATGAGCCGTTAGACTCCAATATATCCGACACAACACGTACAGCATAGGGGTTCTCCTCGCCCACTGGCACCAAAGGCTTCAGTGCACGCCACGCCAAGTTACCGTGACCAATCTCACGACGGCTAAGGCCACGTGATGCACGAGCATCGCCCGTTGAGAATGGAGGGAAGTTGTAGTGAAGAACAAACTGCTCTGTACCCTGTACCAACACCTCATCCTTAACCTTCTCATCAAGTTTTGTACCCAACGTTACGGTTGTCAAAGATTGAGTCTCGCCACGAGTGAAGAGTGCCGAACCGTGAACAGCTGGCAAGTAACCAACCTCGCACATAATTTGGCGAATCTCATCGGTCTTACGACCATCCAGACGCTTACCCTCGTCGAGAATCATATTGCGCATCGCCTTCTTCTGAACATCGTCGTGGAAATATTTTTTAATCAAGACTCCAATCTCCTTAAGCTCCTCCTCACTGTAACGAGCCTCGAACTCAGCCTCCAGAGCAGCGAACATATCCGAACGCTCGTGTTTAGCTGTACCGCTCGTAGCGATTGCGTATGCCTTGTCGTATAGCTCAGAGATGATTAACTGGCGAAGCTCCTCATCGTTTGTCTCGTGGCAGTATGTACGCTTAACATCCTTGCCCAACGCCTTCGAGAGCTCGATCTGCACTGCGCAGTGTCTTTTAATCTCCTCGTGAGCAACCTTTATAGCCTCCAACATAACCTCCTCAGAGACCTCTTTCATCTCGCCCTCAACCATCAAGATATTATCGATTGTACCTCCGACCATAATGTCAAGGTCAGCAGATGGCATCTGCGAATATGTAGGGTTGATAACAAACTCTCCGTCGATACGCACAACACGCACCTCAGAGATAGGACCATTGAATGGAATATCCGATACAGCAAGTGCTGCCGAAGCTGCCAAACCTGCCAAAGCATCTGGCTGGGTATCCTTGTCAGCAGAGATTAGGTTCACATTAACGAATACATCAGCGTGGTAGTCGGCTGGAAATAGTGGGCGAAGAGCACGGTCGATAAGACGAGATACCAACACCTCGCTATCGTTAGCCTTACCCTCACGCTTCATAAAACCACCGGGGAAGCGACCGCACGAAGCGTACTTCTCCTTGTACTCCACCTGAAGTGGCATAAAGTCAGTGTCGGGCCTTGCATCCTTCGCCGCAACAACAGTTGCGAGGAGCATTGTGTTGCCCATTTTCAATACCACAGAGCCATCAGCCTGTTTTGCTAATTTACCTGTTTCAATCTCGATTTCACGTCCATCGGCAAGAGTGATAACCCTACTTACTGGGTTATACAACGTCTTTTGTTCCATAATTTTCCTTTTTTATCTTAAAAATACATCTAAATTTCCATAAAAAAAATGAAGGCAAATCCTTTGACAGATGTTGCCTTCATCTCTCTTTTCACGCCTATTTACGAAGGTTAAGCGTCTTGATAAGAGCACGGTAGCGCTCGATATCGATACGCTTTAGATACTCCAAAAGAGCACGACGCTTACCAACCAAACGGATCAATGAACGCTGTGTTCCAAAGTCGTGGCGGTTCTTCTTTAGGTGCTCAGTAAGGTGGCTGATACGGTATGAAAACAGTGCAACCTGACTCTCGCAAGAGCCCGTGTCAGTGTTAGACTTGCCGTACTTGCCAAAAATTTCTTGTTTCTTCTCTGATGATAAATAAGCCATCTTCAATAAAAATTTAATTAGTTCCACTCTACGACGCATCCCCCTTACTGTGGATAACGCCAGAGCGTTCGGCAAAGGTACAAAATAATTGATACTTAGGAACAAAATCGATAAAAATATTGCACTTTTTAGCTTATTTTCCTTTTTTTGGTCTAAAAAGTGTACTTTTGTGACACGTTTATAGAGGAGTTATGTTAAAAAAAATAGTAAAAATATATGTTTTAGCCGCTATCGCTGTGGTGGGGGTGTGTTGTTCAATACCCAACACCTACTCAACGGCCGAAGGGGTTATGATGGGCACCACGATGAGCATCATAGCTGACTTTGAGCGCTCACGGGCGGGCGAGCTCTACAACTCCATCATAGAGTTAGATAGCGAGATGAAGGCATCGATGTCGATATACGACTCGACCTCGCTTTTGAGCCGCATAAATCGCAACGAAACCGACACCGCCGACAAGCATATTATATATAATCTACGCCTTGCCGATAGTATATCACGCCTAAGCGGTGGAGCGTACGATGTTACAGTTAAGCCGTTAGTCGATTTGTGGGGCTTCTCGGGTAGAGAGCCTGAGCGTGTGGGCGACATCGATTCGATTTTAGAGTTTGTAGGTTATGAGCTATTGCAAATAGATGGCGAGCGCATCGTAAAGGGGGATGAGCGCATCGAGATTGACCTTAACTCGATAGCCAAAGGCTATGCGGTGGATTGCTTAGCTGAGATTGTCGAAGAGTATGGCGCCAAGAACTACATCGTCGAGGTGGGTGGCGAGATACGTTGCAAAGGACGTAACCCACAAGGCAGTATGTGGCGTGTAGGCATCGAGACCCCTTTTGATGGTAATATGGGACAGAGGGCAGAGTTTCAAAAGCGCATCAACATAGGCGATGGTGCCATCGCCACATCGGGCAACTATCGCCGCTTCTATTTAGATAGTGAGGGCAACAAAATTGTCCATACTATAGACCCCACAACGGGTTACAGCACAACATCCAAGCTGCTATCTGTTACGGTTGTAGCACCCAGTTGCGCTGAGGCGGATGCGCTGGCTACGATGTTCTTAGCGATGGGCAATAGGCGGGCTTTAGAGCTTGCTAAGCGTATGCCCAACGTCAAGGCGTACTTTATATTGGCAGGCGAACAGAATGAGTACGAGGAGTACATTTCGCCCGCCATTAAGGAGCTAATAATGAACTAAAAAGATGAAAAAAGCGATACTACTATACAACCCCAACTCGGGACGAGGCAAGATTGCCCGCAAGGCAAAAGCTATATGCGCCATCTTTATGGAGGCGGGCTACGATATGCGCACCCAGACAATCGACTTTGATGCCAATCCATTCGATGGCAACGAGGAGATCGACTTAATGGTCGTAGCGGGTGGTGACGGCACCGTGAATTTCGCACTGAACGCACTCAAAAAGAGAGGTTTAAATATACCCATCGGGGTAATCCCTGCAGGCACTGCAAACGACTTTGCAGGGGCTTTGGGCATTAGTAAAAATCACTTCATAGCGGCAGACCAAATCGCCAATGGAACAATCTCTGAGGTCGATTGCGGATGTGTCAATGGCCTCTATTTTGTCAATATTCTCAGCTTTGGGCTATTTACCACAACTTCGCAACACACCAAAGATGAGTATAAACATAAATTGGGCAAGTTGGCATATATCGTTGAGGGTATGAAGGAGTTGCGCCACTACCACTCTGTCCCGCTAAAGATTACCACCGATGGCGAGACCTTGCGGCTCAACGCCCTAATCTCGCTAATCTTCAATGGCGAGAGCGCAGGCGGATTCCGCTTGGCACGCACCTCCTCCATCGAGGATGGGCTACTGGATTGTATCGTCTTGGAGAACCGTAGCTTTCTACGCTCCGTATTCTCGATGCTGATGCACCTTATGGGCTTCAAGACTAAGACCGTCCACCATATAAAGGCGCAAAAGATTGATATTACATCAAAAATCAACGAACCAACAGATGTTGATGGGCAGCAGGGGCGTGAATTTCCACTCCACATCGAGTGTCTGAAGGGGGGCTTCAGAGTTATGCGCCCAGCAAAGCTTTAGAGATTGATTATCAGGTGTTTTGACCAACTATATATCATAACCAACACAAATATTTGCACAACGAAGTGCTCCATTGTTGCAGTAATAATTGCACTTTTAATATAAAAAAAGTGACAATTAAGCTATTTTTGAGATTTTTATTGTTACATTTGTCGCATTAATTACAACAATATGGCCACCAACAACAATCGAGCAAACAGTGCTATTACGAAGAGATCTTTGAGCAGAGTATCTATCTCTCGCATAAAAAAGGAGATGAGTGATGTGCACTACCTCTCTGATGATTTGGTTATCACCTTTCTGACGGCACAAAACAACACCACATTCGACAACCCCACAACCATCAATGGCTTTGCCGCTATGATCCTAATGTCGGGTGAGGTTCGCATATCGATAAATATGAAGGAGTATGATGTTAAGCCCAACTCGTTGGTCTTTTTCAACCCCAATAGCATCATCCGCACCTTGAAATCTACCGCCAATGCAACGGCATTTTTGTTGGTCTTCTCCGAAAAGTTTGTCAATGAGGCACAGATCGAGCTATCGACCTCAATTCCAGTCTATATGCGCTTTGGTAAGGCTCCAGTGCTGGGTGTTACGGAGGAGGATGTTGCAGAGATACGCCAGCTATTCCAGCTCATAAAGACCATCATAAAGAGCGACAAAGAGATGTATCGTGACGAGATTATCCGTACGCTATTCTCTGTTGCCTTCTATTTGATAACCGAGATAAACCAACGTGACACCAAAAACGTAATCAAAAAGGGTCGTTCGGAGGTGCTCTTCGATGAGTTTATTGAACTTGTGCAGAAGCACAGCACACAAGAGCGCAACGTTAGCTTCTATGCACACAAACTCGGCATTACGGCAAAATATCTCTCGTCGGTCGTAAAACAGGTTAGTGGCAAGAGTGCCGCTTGTTGGATTGATGAGTCAGTTATTTTGAATGCTCAATCGCTGCTAAAATACTCGGAGATGAGCATCTTTGAGATCTCGCAACATCTCAACTTCTCAACCCAATCCTTCTTTGGCAAGTACTTCAAACAACACACCGGCAGCTCCCCCTCACGCTACAAGCGTAAGTAGAGCGACAGGCCATATAGATTAGAGTCACAAACATAAAATTGATTGACAATGAGACAAGTATGTATTTTAACAGTGACACTGTTGTCTATGCTCTGCACAGCGTGTGCACCTAAGGTAGAGGTTATTGACAACCTTAAGACTGTGCCCTATGGCGAGTTGCACCGATTCACGTTACAGTCAGATTTTGTAGCCGAGCGCCCTATCGATGTGTGGGTTCCGCAGGGATACCCCAAAGATGCGCCATACAACGTGTTGTATATGAATGATGGCGCTACGATGTTTGGGCAAACGCCCCCTGATGACTATAGCAATGGCGAGTGGGAGGTCGATGAGCGAATTAGCTCACTTATGCAACGTGGGCTTATTGAGCCTACAATCGTTGTTGGCATATATAATATTGGCAAGATGCGAAGTGCCGAATATTTCCCACAAAAGGCCATTAAATATATCGACAAGAGCTATTTTCGTGACTTCTTGGAGGGGGTTGATGAAGATTGTACGGCTGATAACTACCTCAGTTTTATTGTCGAGGAGGTAAAACCATACATCGACAGCAACTATGAGGTTGATAGATCAAAAGAGAGTACATTCATTATGGGCTCGAGTATGGGTGGACTAATCTCGATGTATGCACATTGCGAATACCCTGAAATTTTCTACGGCTCGGCATCGCTCTCAACCCACTTCATCGGGATAATGGAGCACAACGACGAGATACCCAACGGAATATTTAGGTATATGAAGGAGGCTCTACCCGAGAGTAGTGAAGATAATATATTCTACTTTGATCGTGGTAACGTGGGGTTAGATGCGCTCTACCCGGTGGCTCAGCAAAGGGCCGATAGCCTGATGGTGGCTATGGGGTACAACCACACAAATTGGGACTCTAAAATCTTCCCTCACAATGACCACACCCCAAAGACTTGGGCACAGACAATCCAGACCCCACTTCTCTTCTTGCTTGGCAAAAAGGGGGCGATTGAGGAGTAGTTTTACGCACCATTAAGGCTATCAAAGCTCAGTTTACTTGTGGGATGTTAGCAATTAAGCGACAAGGGATGTTTCAAAAATCGCCTATTATTCAATTTCACGGCGGTTGCGAAGAGCGTGAGTAATAGTCAGCTCATCCACATACTCCAACTCATCGCCAAAGCCGATGCCTCGTGCAATGGTTGTCACCTTGATAGAGGGGAATTGGCGTAGGCGATTCATAATGTAGAAGAGGGTTGTTTCGCCCTCGATTGATGCCGAAATTGCCAGTATAACCTCATCAACACCGCCCGCAGCAATACGCTCGCACAACATATCAATCTTTAGATCGGATGGCGAGATGCCCTGCATTGGGGAGATAACGCCACCTAAGACGTGGTACAGACCTCGATATTGTTGTGTATTCTCGATAGACAACAGATCGCCCACCTGCTCGACAACACACACAGTTTTTATATCACGCTCCGTATCACAGCATATTGGACACAGTGCATCGTCTGAGAGGTTGTTGCACCGCTCGCAATGCTTGATATTTAATCTGAAATTTGAGATACTGTCGGTCATCTGAGCTACCGTATCGGCATCCATACGCAAGATGTGCATCGCTAAGCGCATCGCCGTTCGCTGACCTATGCTCGGAAGGCGTGAAAGCTCCGCAACAACATCCTTTAAGAGTCGGGACATCGCTAAATTACCTCAATGGTTTTAGACTCTAACCACCCCTTTTTACCATCTGCAATTACCACCTCGACCCACTCGTCAAGGTGCTCCGTGATGGTTAGCTTCGTACCCTCGTGTAGGATAAATAGCTCGGTCGCAGAGCCGTCAGGAGAGCTCTTGACAGCTGTCGAGCTAACCATAACAATGGCCTCATCTTCGCTCAGTACCCTCTCACGAGCACTATATGCTGCCCACGTGGTGCAGATGAATATCAATATAGCTGCAGCTGAGGTGTAGAACCCCGCTTTACGCAGATTCAATGTTGAGCTTAGCAGATATAGAAGCAGTGCTAAAAGTGCCACCACCAACGCCAATAGCGAGATAGCGACCCACGCTGCGCCACTAATCATATCACGCAACGATGAGAGCCACACAAGGGCAAAGAATTGTGGAATTGCCTCGATTTTATCCTTTGTCTTAGCCTCAACGATGGTGTGTAGGTTATATCTTATGTCATCATCTCCCGGCGAGAGGCGCAATGCTCGGTTGTAGTTGAGAATCGCTGCACCCAAATCGCCATCTTTGAAGAGGGCATTTGCCAAGTTGTAGTATAGCTTTGCACTATGCTCCGAGCGTGAGAGTATCATCTCATACCCCTCGATGGCTTGTGTGTAGTTCTCATTTATGTATGCCGTATTGGCCGCATCCCACAACTGTTCGTTTGTGAGCTCGGCATTAAGGCTAACTCGCTGTTTATCATTATATAGTGTATCTGTTGCCTGAGCACTATTGACCCAACACACAAACAGCAATAGACAAGATATAATACTGCACTTCATAATCTCTACTTTTTAATACTACCCTCCAAACACGATACAATATCGACACCTTCAGAGTATACATCTCCCATATCGTGCGACACCAATGGCGAATATTGCGCCTCGTCACACTGCGTAACAATATTGATGTAACGCTCAATTAGCTCACTATCAACACTTCGCTGTTTCAGAGCTTGGCGCACACTATCTTTAGTTAGGGCAGCAACTGGGATATTTAGTTTATCGCCAATATAGCCCCATAGAGCCTGCAGCATCTCCTCGTAGAAGCCCTTGCGATTCTGCGCCAGCATATACTCTTTAGCGGCACGCAAACGCTGCACTGCAACCTTGTTTGCACGTTTACCACGAACTAAAACGAGATTTTTAGACTCTCTTATTCGACGACGAAGTAGTAGATATACCACTCCAAAGAGTGCAAAAATCAAGACAATTATCTGCCAATAGGCCGAGCTAAATAGCAGTGGAGCGCTCATCTTGTGCAGATGCGCCTTACCGAGCGTGATAAAGTGTATATCCTGCCCCAGCATCTTAATCTGCTCACGGCTCAGCGCTCTGTCGCTAACCATAAAGCTGCTATCACTGCCAGCAGAGTCCTTATCGGGGGTTATCTTTAGCTCAATCTCATCCGATTTCAAGGTCACATACTTACCAACTTTGGGGTTGAAGTATGAAAATTCGATGGGGTCAATTTTATAGTCACCCTCAGCACGAGCGATGAATGGGTACTCAAACTGTCGGTATCCCGATATTCCCGAAGTGTTGGCGTTGATAGACTCGGTGGTCTTAACGTTGTATAGCTCAAAACTCTCGGGCAGATTCAACTTAGGACTCTGAATGAAGGTCAAATTACCACTTCCCGCCACACGTACAACCACCTCTGAACCAGAGTTGGCTGCCAAAGCGACGTCGGGAGGGGTCATCTCCATCGTAAACTCGCCCACAGCACCTGCAAAGCTCTCTGGAGCGCCCGCTGGCAAATCCTTAACAGTAATAGTTATACGCCCTGATGAGACCTCACGTGGCACATTAAAGACCTCGTGCCCACCGCCAAAGAATGGGTCTACGTTGCGATTCTGAACCACCACACGCCCCAAAAGGGTCAATTCGGCCGCATCGATTGTCAAGCGCCCAGATTGTTGTGGGTAGAGCAGGTATTGACGCAAAATTTGCGTATCATAGACCTTGCCGTTATACGTTTCACGCCCAAACATATCTTTGGGACGCTCTAACTCCTGAGCCCAAAATCCATTGAATGATGGCCAACTCTCGCCTTGTGAGCCAACGATAGGCACACGAGAGTAGAATTTAAAGGTCAAGGTGATAGGTTCGTTCTTGTAGACATTAGTCTTCGACACTACGGCACGCACCAAAATATCATCTTTCGCTATGCGTTGCTGTGGCGACACTCCCCCTTGTGCCCCTTGTGCTCCTTGCCCCCCTTGCGTTCCCTGTGCACC
Organism: uncultured Alistipes sp.; assembly: GCA_964370585.1. GTDB lineage: Bacteria > Bacteroidota > Bacteroidia > Bacteroidales > Rikenellaceae > Alistipes. The sequence goes on from CAYJJV010000021.1 coordinate 17,772, forward strand.
TTGTTGAGTTGAGGATGAGCTCTGGGGCTCATCTATAATCTCGATGGGTAGCGATCGAGTCTTGTACGTCTCACCATCAACCTCTATCTCAGCTATCCCAATCACACCATTACCAGCACTCTTGGGCAGAAGCACAAAGGTGTAGGTGTAGTTTACACTACGTGTGACATCGCCATTGATAATCTGCATACTCGACCCCTTCGACACCGCAGGACCAGCCAAAACATCAAAGCCCTCAAACGATGGCGCCTTAAAGGCATCATCATCAGCTTTAGCGTTGAGCGAGAACTCCACTCGAAACGCCTCGCCAACAGCCACCATAAGTGGGGATGTGACCTCAAACTTTACATCTTCATCATCAGCAAATGCCACGAATGATGTAAGCAGAAGCACTATCGTGAAAACTATCTTAATAAAGGGTTGTTTCATTGACTTTCAACTCATTTGTCGCTATACTAACTTATAACGAAGTTTTGCTTTTTATAGTATGTTGGCGACCTTTTATTCTACTCTCTCTACTTAAATTCAGCAAAAAAGTCGTTCCCCTTATCATCCACGATGATGAATGCTGGGAAATCCTCGATATATATCTTGCGTACAGCCTCCATACCCAACTCCTCGAAATCGACCAACTCAACTGATTTTATGGAGTTCTTAGCCAAGACTGCCGCTGGACCACCAACCGAGCCCAAGTAGAAGCCACCGTTTGCCTTACAAGCATCAGTCACCTGCTGTGAGCGGTTACCCTTAGCCACCATAATCATCGAGCCACCCTGCTTTTGGAACATATCAACGTATGAGTCCATACGCCCTGCCGTTGTTGGGCCGAACGAGCCCGACGCCATACCTTGTGGAGTCTTAGCAGGACCTGCATAGTATACTGGGTGCTTCTTAAAGTACTCTGGCATAGGTTTACCCTCATCTAAGAGCTCCTTGATGCGTGCGTGGGCAATATCACGTGCCACAATTAACGTGCCTTTCAAATTCAGACGTGTCTTGATTGGGTATTGGCTCAAAGTCTTGAGCACCTTATCCATTCCTTCGTCCAAATCTATATCGACAGCTGGCGACATCGCTGGCGCTGCCGAAGGGAGGAAACGAGCAGGATTCTTCTCCAACTGCTCAACAAATATACCCTCTTCGGTAATCTTGGCCTTGATATTACGGTCAGCCGAGCAGCTAACACCAATAGCTACGGGGCACGACGCTGCGTGGCGTGGGGCACGGATAACACGAACATCGTGCACCAAGTACTTACCTCCAAATTGCGCACCAACACCGCTCTCTTGGCATATTTTGAGAACCTTCTCTTCCCACTCTACATCACGAAAACATTGCCCCCCATCGTTGCCCGACGTGGGCAGCGCATCAAGGTATCCTGCCGATGCCTTCTTCACAGTCGATAGACACATCTCAGCCGATGTACCACCAATGCATATCGCCAAGTGGTATGGCGGACAAGCCGATGTACCCAAATCCTTGATATGGGTCTTGATGAACTGCGCCAAAGACTCCTCATTTAACAGAGCCTTAGTCTGCTGATATAGAAAGGTCTTATTTGCCGAGCCACCGCCTTTGGTCATAAACAGAAACTTATACTCCATACCCTTAGCCGTATAGAGGTCGATCTGCGCTGGGAGGTTGTTGCCCGAGTTCTTCTCTTCGGTCATCGTCAATGGAACAACCTGCGAGTAGCGCAAATTACGCTCCTTATAGGTTTCGTAGACACCCTTCGATATTAACTCGGCATCATCCGCACCCGTATAAACATCCTCGCCTTTGTAACCAATACAGATAGCCGTACCCGTATCTTGGCAGGTTGGCAGTTCGCCTTCGGCCGATACCGCTTGGTTTAGTAGCATAGTGTAAGCTACGAACTTATCATTATCGGTAGCCTCTGCATCATCAAGTATCGTGCGCAACTTCTCAAGGTGCGAAGCTCGCAGATAGAACGACACATCGCCATACGCCTCACGAGCCAATAGCTCCAACCCCTTAGGGTCTACCTTTAAGATTTTGCGGCCGTCGCACTCAACAACTTTAACGTAATCCTTCGTCAAAAGGCGATACTCGGTCTTATCCTCCGATAGAGGGAACGGTTTTTGATAGATAAATTCTGCCATTTTTGTTTGTTGTATAATTTTGTATTCTAACTTATTCCAAAAAATTTATAGAGCACAAAAGTACAAAAAACAATCCGTATTGAAAACATTTTTTATAATCTGTTTAAATTTTCCACGAAAAAAAATTTTGGCATCACTTTTTTTATTAAATTTGCGCCGTGAAATAGGATAAAATTTTTACAAACAACAAAATAAAATTATGGTATCGTACAAAGAATTAGGTCTTGTAAACACTAAAGAGTTGTTCGCAAAGGCTATCGAAGGTGGTTATGCTATTCCAGCATTCAACTTCAACAATATGGAGCAGATGCAGGCCATCATCTCAGCTTGCGTTGAGAGCTCGTCACCTGTAATCCTTCAGGTTTCCTCTGGCGCTCGTAACTACGCTAACCAGACACTTCTACGCTATATGGCGCAGGGAGCTGTTGAGTTTGCAAAGGAGATGGGCAAAAATATTCCTATCGTTTTGCACCTTGATCACGGTAACTCATTCGAGCTATGTAAGAGCTGTATCGATATGGGCTTCTCTTCGGTTATGATTGATGGTTCGCACCTTCCATACGATGAGAACGTTGCACTAACCAAAAAGGTTGTTGAGTATGCACACGCACACGGCGTTACTGTCGAGGGCGAGCTTGGCGTCTTGGCAGGTGTTGAGGATGACGTTGTTGCTGAGCACCACACCTACACACAACCCGAAGAGGTTGAGGATTTCGTATCTAAGACTGGCGTTGATTCATTGGCTATCTCGATTGGTACATCTCACGGCGCTAACAAGTTCAAGCCCGATCAGTGTACTATGAACGCTGATGGTGTTTTGGTTCCCCCACCATTGCGTTTCGATATTTTGGAGGAGATTGAGAAGCGTATTCCCGGCTTCCCAATCGTACTTCACGGCGCATCTTCAGTTCCACAGGAGTACGTTGAGGTTATCAACACACACGGTGGCGCACTAAAGGATGCTATCGGTATCCCTGAAGAGCAGCTTCGCAAGGCGGCAAAGAGCGCAGTATGTAAGATCAACATCGACTCAGATGGTCGTTTGGCGATGACAGCAGCTATCCGCAAGACCTTCGTTGATAACCCAGCAGAGTTCGACCCACGCAAGTACTTAGGTCCAGCACGTGACGAGCTTAAGAAGCTTTATGCACACAAGTGCGAGAACGTTCTTGGTTCAGCTGGCAAGGCTTAATCGACAACGCACCATATTATAGTGCACTTTTAAGGAGTTGCCTATCTCTCAAGATAGCACAGACAACACCCCGAAGAGATCACTATAAACCACCAAAAAGCGCATCTAAATTTTAGGTGCGCTTTTTTTATATATTTCCCTCTC
>CAYJJV010000022.1:0-10960 GCA_964370585.1 uncultured Alistipes sp.
TCATAGGTGATGGTTATCATCTCAAGACCTAACTCCTTGAGGTCGCAATAGATATCGCCGCACGCCATCTCCGTCTTTTCGATCCACTCCTCGAACTCCACGGGGTCGCACCCGAGCGATGTTATTGTCAAGGCACGGCTGCCATTAAGGAGCTGCGAGAAATTCATCTTCAGGTAGCTCAAATTAATAATTTTGTTATCCATAATATGCTCTGTTTTAGTTGTTTATCACACTACAAACATAACACAATTATTTCAAACACGCCAGTGAATTAGAGACTATTTTAGTATAATAATCACTTTATTTACAGTTGTTTAGCTCTATTTAGCAATATTGTATGAAGTTGTGGCATCTATATATCCACGGCTATTACTTTTGGTGCCTATACAGCATTATGTCAGTATAGCGAGCATTGTAATTGACGCTGGCACGAAACTCAACTTTGGACGCATCTTGGAAAGGGTTAGCCGTAACTTTATTCTCACCAATCCACTCGCATAGCTCAATAATATCAGATTTGTTGGATGTGAAGTATATGTACGCTGAATCTTTCAATACGGTGAGCACATCAAGGTAATCCGCCAGCTTCCAGCTCATCTTATACGAACCGACCTCAGTATGTAGATATGGAGGGTCCACTAAGAATACAACCTTGGGGATACCTTTGAATCGCTTGAATAGCTCCTTGTAGTCGCACGATACAACTTCGAGGCCATCAAGATAGCCATCTGTGGTATAGTCAGATTGGCGTATGCGATTGTAAAACCCTTGCTTTTTTAGCTCAGCGAGCGATGTTGCCGTTTTTGCCGAGAATAATATTGATGCCGACAAGGTGATATAATCAACATAGCCCTCAGCATCCTCCCTCTCGATACGATCGATTATTGCCTCACGAGTATCGCCAGTTATTTTGGCTTTATCCTCCCAGTTGCCAACAATCTTGCGCAGATCCGCCAGCAGTTGATTTGTTCGTGGTGTGTTTCGTAGGCGATCCCTGTAGTTGTCGTAGTCATTATATATGACAGTTGCATCTGGTCGCTCCCTTTTGGCTATGTGAGATAATAGGCCAGAACCCCCAAATAGATCCACAAATATGGTCTTATTCTCAAAGTGGGGTAGAATCTTTATGAATTGCGCTGCAAACATTCGCTTTTGGCCAACAAATGGTAGCGGTGCAGTTGTGTAGTGTCGTTTGTTGCTCATCATTTTAAGTGTTAAGATTGATAGCACAAAGGTCACCTATTTTAGATAGCCGACCCTATAAATAAACACATTTACACTGCACTTAGATTGCACTCTTTCCCCAAACGTTCAACTATTGAGTAGACAGAACGCTCGCTAATGTGATACTTCTCCGATAAGCGAGCCACGATATATGTCATCTTGAAGTTGCCTTTAAGCTCCACATACTCATTGTAGAGATCTACATATTTATAGTCCTCTATTCTTACCCCTAAAGAGCTAATTTTGTCGAAGCTCTCTTGGTATAGTGTTAAAATCTCATAAACTTTCATTATATTTGCAATCTCTTACCTGTATACACATAACTATTCCATCCCCAATAAACAAATGGCATAATGCCCTCGGTTGTTTCATTGGGAATGGAATTTTTGTATGTAGGTAAGAGAACTGCAAAAAACCGAGGCTATTTTTACCCTCTTAAAGTAATAGTTGCCGACCAGCCAAACCAGCCGCCAAAGATATTCGCTTCAGGAGCTATTTCGCACCCCACCAACTCAAAGCCTGCCAGCAGCTCGCTGAGGCTCGTGTGTCCAAGTCCAGCAATATCATTCAATGCAACATCTGTAATCGCATTGAGCTTGGACAATAGTTGGAGTGACTCATTAACAACATCCTCAGCATTTGAGGTCGCTGACCTCGATTTATCAACGACAAAGATAATGAATGACATATTACCGATATTAATCTGACAATCGCCACTGATTTCGGCCACGGGCAAAGCGATTACCACTTGAGTGCCTTTTTCGGCAGGCTGCCTCAATAGTTTAGAACCCTCATCTTCGTTGGTCACGAAGATGGTGTTGCAGTCGGAGTGTTCATTAATACCTTGTAGGTAGTTAATGAGATTTGTGAGCTTTGCGAACATTGTCTGCTGAAATTTTATAGTGTAACAATAGGGTTAAGACATCAACTATCGATGTAGAATCAGTCTGTTGTATATCTCCAAACGTGCGCTTCTCGGCAAGATCGTAGAGGATGCTTGACCAACCGAGCGACTTGCCACCGCCACCCTCTGATCTAAATATAGGCTCAAAGCATATCTCTCGCCCATCGATAGTGTATGTGCCTGTTTGTAGATAGTGGATGTTTGACGTATACCACAGCAAAATAAACATCTTCTTAAACTTTGGCACTCTGCCTATCATCTTGGAGTATTTATCGATGCTTTCGTCAGAGTATGGTATAATTGCACGACCAGAGGGTTGTTTAGCACCCTCCTCTCGATATAGGCAAGCTATCATATTATTGAGATGAGATTCATCCTTTGTTTGGCTATATAGCAACAGCTCGGCATCTGCGGCTCTGACCTCTGCGAAAGAGAGATCGAGCAGTCCATCCGCAGGAGCAATCAAGGTTTTATTCCCGATGCGCAGCTTCGGGATGTGATTAACAATGCTATCATAGGCTGGAAATAACTCTCCATCATTCTCGGTGAATATAAAGCCGAGTAACTGCTCGCAGAGTAGTACAACATTCTCATTGCGTGCCTGAGCATCATCGGGATGCAGAGGTTTAGCAGTGTGTTTCATTCCAAGTAGGTAGTATAGTACTCGGACTTTGAACTCAACTACCGTAATCTTGCCAATCTGAACAAGATTCAAGAGCTGCATTACATAGAGCACCTGCTCACCGCTCATCTCGTCATACGATGCAGGGATGTCGATTGTGATGCCAGCATCTGGAATTTCCAATCTATTCATAGGCTACGTAATGCAATATTTTTTGTTGGCGGAATTGTTTGGTACTAAATTCTCTGCTACATTCACATCTCTTTTAGTGACGGCTCGCTGTAACTCTTTCTTTGCCTTTTCAACCTCGCCCTCAAGAACATTAATAAAATGTCTGGTTGCCTGCTCATCAACACTATTGCTACCTTTTGAGCCCTCAAACGATGCTGTGTAGTTGCGCACAACCATATCGGGCAACACACGAATCGTCATACGCTTCACAACAGATATTATAGTCAATAGCGGAATAAGTCGCTGGCAGTGATAGAGGATGTCGGCATATTCTTCGGATACATCAGCCCCTATCAATTCAGGCATAATATCTTTAACTATTGGCTCGATATCAATCTTTTGGACATCAATCATAAATGGCACAATTGTGAAGAACATCCTGTAAGAGTTGTCAATAGGGAATGATCGCTGAAATGTTGGCATATCTTTGATGATGCACGTTTGAATATCTCGACAAAGAGGTGATTCACTCCACTCCTCAATCTCATTCTGAGCTGCAAATTGATATAGAGCATCCAAAGAGCGATAGTAACGGTCGAGTAGGGCACGATCATCCCGATCTACCTGCCACGCCCAAGGCATCTTTTCGGTGCCATCTTCAATTTTCACACGTCGTCCCGAATCTTCGTGCGACAAACTGTTCTGCTGGTAGAACCGACTCATTGCCAGCGAGGCGACAGAACTCTGCACGCAGACAACCAACTCTTTGTTGATAGGGTTGTTATCATTGGCGTTATACGCATCTAAAGCTCTGCGATATAGAGGCTCACCAATGAGGTGCTGAATGTCACGACAGGCAGATTTGATTTCAGACTCAATAACTCTAAAATCATTGCTCTGATAATATATACCCGACACCTGTTGGAGTTCATCTGCTCCATTATTTGCTTTATTGAAAATCATATCTATGAATTTTTTACACGGTCTGATGGTGCAACACTCTCTTCGGCTAATACAGCTCGATGGTAGAAGCCCAATTGTAGGTCTTTATTGAAATTATATCGGATAGCTTGATTAATTGGATCAAGGATAACCATCTCGGGGATACGAACATCTGACAATAGAAATACCTTGAGGGCATATAGCATTTGCGAGCCACTTCCAAGTGTTCCTGGAATTACAATGTTGGTAAGCGATGGGTGTAGTTGCATTCCCGAAGTGATGGCAGATGATGCAGCCTCGCCTATCTTGAGTTGTGCCTCCACAAAATCTTTGATTTTCTGATCTACCGCCTCTATTTTCCAAGAGCACAGGTTTTTCTCGTCATCGTAAAAATCGACAGATTCAAAAAATTTGCCTGCATTGGTTTTGCCAGATAATACCTCAGTAATAGAGTCCATTATCTGCTCTTTAATTTTGTCGAGGCGCACCTGAATCTCGGTCGGCTGTTCGCTTGGATATTGTTCTGCAAGCAGGTCTTTCTTTGCATTCCAATAGGCACTCGGAGAGTGTATATGATAGGCAAGGTTGAGTCCATTGTCGGTCACATACTTGAATATCGTAGGGATGTCAGATCCACGCAAAATCCAACGCATTGCACCCATAAATGCAGGTGTTGAGTAGAAATTACGACCAAATGAGTAGGCGTAATTGTACGATGCCGACACTGGATGCTGTGCTGGGTTGAGAGGGTTGAATGTCGGGAAGCTCTTGATGCCTGTTGTTATGCAGTCGTTCTCAAAATCGCCAGTGAAGATGTGTGCCACATCATCTAACTCTTTCGAGTTGGTCCACTCCAGGCGAGCATTGGTGACACTTACGAACTTGAGGTGTGATATGCGAGGCTGCCTGCCAATGCGGTGCCCACGCTCCAAATAGAATAGGGAGAAGTAACCATTGGTGTTGAGATAATCAACTGTGGCCTTCTCGATAAATTTCTCATACTGCCAAGAGCGCAACCAGTCCATTATTTCGGGGTCATCAACCCAAATACGCTGAATCTGCCCATCTTTGATTTCGTTGCGATATAGGAATGCACCCTCTCCAAACAACAACCCCTTCTGACGCTGAATGATTCCAGGAGCAAGATTATTATCTTGCATCATATCACGAATGATAATGGGCAAATCATTGCACACACCATAGGGAACTATGCGCTTCCCTGCGATATGCTGGCAATCGTACTCCCAATTCAGATTGCGAGAGGTGGCGAAGATCATCTCGTCGCCATTATTGTTGGTTGAAAGGGAGTATGCACAGTGCTCCGTATTGATGATATAGGCACTATTCGAAATCTTTTTAATACTCATTGCAATTCAATTTTTACACCATTAAAACTCATTAGTAGAGGTCTGTAGAACCAACGAGCCTCTCCTGTGTCTGTGTTCACATAAGACTCGACTATATCAGCGTGACGATGCTCTTTTGTAGTTGGGCGTGGTCGCAAACGACAGTGGCGAACTTCAACTATACCGTCGCTGCTTTGACTCTTTTCAGAGTACGACATAAACGACATAGAGAAATTTTTACCTGCCGATGAGAGTGCTCTCATCTCTTGTATTGCTGAGTATAGATTCATAATGCAAACTTACACCTATTGACAATCAAAATAAAGGACAAAAAATATAATATAGTTTGGTGGCGTGGCAAAAAATGTATACTTTTGTGGTGTACATAAGACACGAATTTTATTTAGGTTCGGGTCGGTTTTTGGAGAGGATGGCGTTAATCCTCTCCTTTTTTTGTGGTTTTTAGTCAGAATTATCCCGAAAGTTCGAACGAACAAACCATTTTTTGAGCCTATTTTAGGTTAAAATATCGCTATGTTGCAGTGTGTCTGCACGTTAAAATGAAAAAATAAATATTAACTCTTTTTGTATCAAGAAGAACCCCGAGCCGCCCTCTTTGTTGTTTGCGTTTGCAACACCTCTAAATCACGAAATATGACAGAGAGGGGTAGGGGTCTGACTACAACTCAATGCATAAAAAAAAGGGTGCCATCGCACCCTTGGATACTATCTAAATAGAATCATTAACGAATAGACACATCACCAACGACTGCCCCCGATGCGGAGCCACGCTTGACAACTTTACGCCATAGCTTACGCATCATTAGATACTTGAACGCATCTGAGAAGTTGGTAGACTCTAATAGCTTGCGAGGATCGGTAGCCTTCTCGGAACGCTTATCCTTGCCGATGCGCTTCCTATCATCTATCTTAGTTTGAGCCTTCTCGAGTGATGCCTTGAGGTGCTTGCAGTTGATTGCATCAATCTGCACCAGAGGCAAGTGAGGGTTGTTGCCATAGAAGAGCTCACGCATAAATATATACTCCTCGCTCATAGGGATAATACCTTGGCCTAATGACATCAGATTCACTCGCCATCCTGTGCGTGCTCCCTGTTCATCACACTCGATCGCCTGTTTGATCTGTATAGAGAGTGATTGATTGGAGTGCTGGAAGTTATTGCCCGAACGATCATAGTAGAGATTTACTACCTTATGCTTGTGTGGCTTGAAGTATTGCAAGAACTTATCGGCCAGCTGTCGTATCCATTCGGGTGGTAGAGCGTGAAAGGTCTTCAGGCAACGGTAGTATTTGCCATCATCTTGAGCAATAATCATCGAGAACATATTGCCAAAATCCATACCGACATCAACGGCTTTGTCTGGATTAAGATGGCGAAGTAAGCTACAATCCTCCCTGTCGTGGAATCCAAGGCCATCCTCTACCGATGCGTTGTTGCCATTGTAGTAGAAGTGTCTTTCGCCAAGATTAGGATAGAACTGTTGCCCCTTATCAACAGTTGCAGGCATCGATAATATTGCAGCATTAACATCTGATAGTTGCGATGACACAGCGTCGGCAAACCATTCTGGCGAGAGTATATCCACATTGACATAGCTCGACACAATCATAAACATATACTTAGCCTCCTTTTGATGGCGGAGTAGATACCACCTTTCACGCCAACGGTTAGCAGTGCGCAGGCGATTCAGATACTCCTTTTTGTCGTTGGGTAAGCCTGTGCGCTCATATCGCTCTTTCGCAACGATATACTCCTGTGTCGCCTCGTTGACGATATACGCTGTCTTCCATATAAGTATCAAGGTGGGTATATCCATATTCTCGACACCTTTTAATATCCAATCATATTCGCCTTGATTAGATGGGTTGGGCATATCGGTTGTGAATGTTTCGCCCAGGTAGAATGGCGAGTGACCGAACTGGGCACGGTATCCTCGTCGAGCCTTGAGTAGATTGGCGATCTTGGCTTCGGGGAAGTATTTCACCTCGTCGCCAAACACGTGCACATAAGAGCGTCCTGCAAGCGACGATGGGCGATCGAGTGAGCCAAAGGTTATATTTGTGCCTGTGTAGAATACGATTGTACGTTTGTAATTGACTATCTTATTGACGGGTCGCCAGAACTGCTCACGCAACCAAGATGGAAGATCCTCACACTCTTTATCCGTGAAAGTTGGCGGCTGCTTTTCGACGACATAGTGAACGCCATCCTTGAATCCCTTGCGCTCAAGAGATTCAAACACCATTGGCAAGACGTTGGTTGTTAGGTTGGTAAATGTATCAGCCACCCACGCCAATGGTGCTCCTGGCATATCTGTAACAATATCAATAAGTCGCTCGACTTGAATCTCGGTAGTCTTAGCCGCACCACGCCCAGCCACGATGCGAATCTTATTGGGCATCACCATAGCGCAGAACTGTGCAAACCAATTCATAAACTGAGCGTCTTTATTCACGCTTGAATCCTTAATTGTTGCTCTTCTGGCCATACTCTAACAGTGTTATAATATTCGCATCTTCAATGAGTGACTCGCTGCGGAGTCTATCTTTTACATTCTCAGGTATCGGCATCAGATCTATCTGTTGCCCCACCTCGTGCCTATCTATCTTTGGGAGTCCGATCGTCTCGGTGTTAAGCGAGAATACTCGGAACTGACGACGATATAGTTCTGCAGGTAACCTTTGAACATCTGGTTCATCGAGAGCTAATATTCGAGCCGCTTTGGCATATAGATTTCCAGCAATCTCGAAATCTTTTGGAGTTTGCGCTGTTTTTTGCGCACCGACACCCAAGTCGATAATCATTGATGCTAATTTATTACGCATCGCCTCTTTAGTTTGACCTCTATTGGCATAGAACAGATTGTCAGCCTCATTATAGTAATCGACTGCCTGAACATACGAGTAATTAAATGGCGTGCTCTGCAGAAACTTGATGGTAGCACGTTTGCCGAATTGACGATCAATAGAGTTGACAATAGATAGCATTTCAAGGTATAGCTTCTCGTTGTTGGATAGATCTGATGATTTACCAGCGACGATATAGTCATATACTCGCTGAAACTTTTCAGGGTCGTCGAAAGCTCCAAATATATCTAATTTGGAGACGCTAAACGACCTCTCCCTGCGTATCTGGTCGATTCGCTCCATCGATTTTATATTGCCACCCTTAGCTGATAGTAGAGCCTTCTTGTCAATCTCGGCATAGTTTATTAGCTGTCCACGCCTTATATTATAAGCTATAATACTATCAGGGTTGTTGTACTCAGCAGTGAATGCCTGAATATCAAATCCGAAGAATGTAGCTATATCTTGAGGTGCCCAACCTAAAGCTCCAAAATCTTGAAGCTCCTTGAGAGCCTCGTCATCAAACTGTTTGCCTATAATGTCATTTGCCATTTTTATACGCCTCAATAAATTTGTCAATCTCTGCGAGTAGGGTTGCTTTGCTATTTTTACGCTGCATACGCTCTGTTAGTAGGTGTGGCTTGGTTCCCTTCTTAATCTCATCATCAATGCGCCATATTGCAGAGCGAAGACGGCGTTGTTGTGTGATTAATTCTAATATGCTAAGGGATTGTAGCTGTTTAAGCTGCTTTAGATGCTTAAATATTCTGTGTCGGCCAAGTATGGCTTTATGCTCTTTGTAGTGTTCTAACTCTGCATATATTGAACGGTTCTCAATATAATTGGATACCACCTCAAAGGCTGTCTGATAACACTCCTCCAGCGAGGTGCAGTCAAAAAGTCGGTTATGCGCTTGCGTGTATCGTTCGAAGGCTGTAATTCGATCTGCAACAAGAACCTTCAGCTCAGTTGGGCAGTCGGATTGTCGTAAGAATGGATAATCGTCACGTAATTTTGATTTCTCGCTACGCTGGTTAGCCTTGCCCTCACAGTCGATGCCAACAGCCTTTCTTAGGGCATTGACAAGCAGATGTTTATATCGGTGTGGATTAGAACACACCAATCGAGTTAGGCGATGATTTTCGCCTATTTGTGATAAGAGCAGGAGACCTGTGCTAACACTTGCCCCTGCTCTTAACCACGTTTGAACTGCCTCCGCTCTATTTGTCATATAGTGGTTTAAGCACATCTACCACAAGCTCGACCTTTGGCACGACCAAGAACTTGTAATTCTTGATTGCATCTTTCACTCTGTCGAGATTAGGCGACTCGGCACTAACATAACCAACGGTGTTGCCATAGTGCATTGACACCTTGTCAGGCAATTCGTCAGAGTGCGCACGACGGATGTACTCCTGGTAGAACTCCAACTCTGAACACTCCCCCTTGAAGTGCTCTAAAACCTCGATGGCGGTTTGCGTAACAATTAGGGTTGGCAGACCTGTGATAGGTGTAACCTCCCCCGACTTGAACTCTCGTACCCGATAAAGAAGAAGGTCGGCAGCCGCCAGCTTGTGAGTGGGGAAGCAGTTAGACGGCACAAGAACGAATGATCCGTCTATATGCTCACTAACGAGAATCTCACCAAGAACATCAATGAACTCTTTGCCGTTGGAATCGAACACCTCGACGGCAAAACCGTCACTCACTTTATCCTCCCAAGCTGCCTTCAAAATGTCGGGAGCATCAGAGATAATACAGATGCACCCAAATGAGTCTGACTCAGATGTTGTCGTGTCGGTATTATCAGTCGATTGCTCCTTGGAAGTTTCAGAGGTTACCTCTTCGGTAGACTGCTCCTCAGTAGCTTTAGCATTGGTATCTACAGTAGATGTAGAACCAACGCTTTGCTCTTTTTGCTCAGCGGCACCTTGTGCTGCTTGAGTTGTGCTTCTCTTCTTAGCCATAATTATATGCTCTCTGGTGATACACCTGTGATTTCGCCTGTATACCAAAGGATACGGAACTCATCACGGATGTCCTGCTGTAGAGTAATAGTGTTCTTCGCACCATCTTTGGTGTCTTGATTCTCTGCTTTCAGTGAGAGTGGATTGTCGGGCGAGCCGATAATACGCTGCTTAGTGCCACTGAAGTTAGAGACTACAGCTATCAAGTTCTTATTCGAGTGATACTCGATAAAGTCCTCGATGTCTGTAGAGTTGCCAGGGTGGTCAAATTTAACACCCTTCTTGTAGCCTCTTGCATCTGCATCGCCTTCTGCCTCTTGCAGGATCTCGATAGTGCTTGGAGTAGCATATACTGCAATAGGCTCCTTACCTGTAATGAAGGCAAAACCTTCGGCGGCAGTTGTCACTCCAACCTCACGAGTAGGGTAGGTTGCAATATCTCCAACCTCAAATATCTGGATGGTTGGACTCTTTGGCGATGGGTTGCCAGCACCAGCTGCTGGCAAACCCACTGTTTTACGTGTGTACGACATAATATAATATTTTGTTAGTTTTACAATGTCTCAGAATCACCACCCGAAGCATCACCTGCAGGCTTGTCTTCGGCTGTAACTATCCACTTACCATCTAAACCCTCGCGAGCTGATGAAATTGACTCATTAGGTGTATACCCCGATGGGACTATCGCAAATACAGCCTCGCCAAGCAAGAAGCCGACGCCATACCAGAACTCCATCAATATATTGACTAAGCGGCCAACCTTTTGGATGTCGGTAACCAACTGTGGTGGGTTCTTGTGCTTGAGTCCAATGAAGTTCTGTTTCGGAGTCGAGAATAGAATTGGCGAACCTGCCAAGCAATCGAGCACCTGAAGATAGCAGTTAGAGAAGTCAACTCTACTGTCTCCAAAGTCTGC
>CAYJJV010000022.1:11060-21178 GCA_964370585.1 uncultured Alistipes sp.
ACGACGCTTTACCCGTCATAATCATCTCGATATCCTCTGCGATCTTAGGCAGGAGAACCTTACTGATGATATATCGAGTGATCGGCATCTGGTCTGGAGTTTTACTCTCATCATAGAGATGGAATAACCAGCTCTCGCCAACATCCGTTGGGTCGATCGCATAATCCACCTTATGACGGTAGTTCTTGATGGTGAGAGGTTTGAATTCGGCTGCACCTTTGGGATTCCAGTCTGCCTTGAACTGCTGAACAACGCTTGATGTTGCCTCAGAGATGATAGCCTTGTACTCAGTGACAGCACGCTTCCAGTTAAGGTGCTTAGATGTCGTGAAGGCACTGTAAATCGTCTCAACAAGGTCAAGATTGTTGCCTTGTGAGAGATAAGTGCCAAGCTCGGTCGTTACGGCGGCTACATCAATAGTTGTAGATGCCGACATATCGCCAGTGTTTAGGAAGTTGGCAGCCATTCTGTTGTGCGACAATGCCATATCAGCCTTAAAGCCTCTTCGTCCAGCTGGTGCTGAGGCGGTAGCAGGCTCAGCTTGAGGTTCTACCTCAGGAGCTGCTGATAGCGTAGCGACAGCACCTTGAAGACTCGTGACTTGGGCTTGCAAAGGTTTCTTTGCCTGCTCGACTGCGCCAGCCACAGCGGCATCAAATAACTCTTGAGAAGCGGCATCCTCTGAAGAGAATGTTTTGCTCTTCAGAGTCGAGACGAACCCTTCGCCAAATTGAGAAATTAGCTTACTCTCGTCTTCAGCTGACAGAACAACCTGCCCAGCATCATTGGTAAGCAAGTTATCCTTCTGCAGAAAATTGGCAATCACCTTGCCCATCTGCGTGTTTGATAGAAATTTTTTGATTGTTGACATATTTTAAAATTTAGTGGTTGCACGTATTGTGGCATTCTCAATGCACTCACGAAGTGTGAGTACGCCATTAGCCAATCCAAGTTTAACAGCCTCGTCGGCAAAGAACATAGCTCCCGATAGAACACCCTCAGCGTCTATGGAGAGTGTTGGTCTGCTTGCCTTAACATCATTGTGAAAGAATGCTACCAATTGAGATAGCTCGCCAAGCATCTTGTCGAACTTGCCATCAATAGCCTCTCTATATGATATATTTTTGTCGGGACTCTCTTTAGCGTAGATAGTCTCGACTGTCCACCCCTCCTTTCGGTAAGCTCCTGTAGCATCTTGAAGATGGACCAACGCACCAATAGAGCCGAGTTCTGACATATTATTGTCGCAGAATATAGCATCACATTGGGAAGCGATCCAGTATGCAAGTGATGCACATAGATCAACGTGTGCTATAATCGGCTTGCCCATTGCTTTGACTTTAAGGATAGCCTCTTTGATTGGGGCAATTGCATTGCAAGCGCCACCGCAAGAGTCTATGTCAAGAACAATGGCACAGACAGAACTCAGCTCCGCAGCCTCCTCGATGGCACGAGCTATTGTCATAGCCCCAAATGAGTAGCACGAATCATACTTAGCAATAGCTCCAGTGATTGGAATTACTGCCACCTGTTTGGTTGATGACTCGGTAGAACTATCGAATGACTGCTCGCCACCATAGTTCGAGGCGTATAGCTGTGCTGTAAAGTGCTCTTGAGTAATGGGCAAATTGTGCAACGGCTCTCCCTTGAGGAATGATACGGCAATAGGCAATACCGACTCGTGTCGGTCAATGAGCCACATTCCTCGTCTAATATCGTAGAGTAGTTGTGTCGGATTTTGCGTAGTGGATACCTTGATTTGTGTCATTACGTATAAGTTTTACACAAAATTACAGCTCTTGAGCCCCAAAATAAAGGACTTTTTTTATAGGTATAGGCATTGTAACACTCCTGTATTCCAATTCCATCTCAGTGATAACGCCCTCTTTGATGGTAGGTTTGGCAGGGATATCGTCTGTGCCGATGATGTATTGCCCATCTCTGAGGCGCACCAAAACAACGCAAGGCTCGGTTAGTAGTATGTTACTACATACCAACTTGGCTGTCACTTTGGTAATCCAATAGCGACCAGAGCTATCATCTTTGGAAGATATCTCTATTGTGGCAGAGCCTCCAGAGATAGAGAGCTCTTGAAAGAGGTCGTCAGTATCAAGCACTGAGCGAACTGATATTTTGGATATGAATTTCTTGTACATTTTTTTGACTGTGAATTTGACAAAATCGTGATGAAAATTAAATATTTTTATTATTTAGCGAATGGAGGCTCTATTTGCTGTTGGTGATACCTCGCCTTTCGGAGGAGTAATTCTCTACGACTCTTGATCTGCCCAAGTGTGGAACGATAGGTTCTCTTGGAGAGTGTTTCAGCAAGATCTGACTCCGATGATGCCAGCCGACGAGATATTATGAATCCATCTATAATGTCGATCTTTGGCATTCCTGCTTGAATGCCTTGCAGATAGTATGTATCAAGATCTAAGTTGAAGATGGCATTCAATATGTAGTTTAGCCTCTTCATATCGCTCTCGGTAAAGTAGACATAGCGATATTGGCACTGTGCAGTGGTTTGGTGGCGTGGCAACACCAGCTCAACGGTGAGCTCATCCTCTTGGATGTTAATCGGCTCGCTGCTTAGCTTGTATAGTCCGATCGACATCTTGCCGAAGTCGTTGGTCGAAGACAATCTGATAGGTCCATCGTCGGTAGTTTTCGAGATGTACCTCAAGTAGTCAAGAAGCATAGGATTGCTGGCTCTAAATTTTACAGTCATAGTCGTTATCTTTTTGAGTTTGTAAGTTTACGTAAATAATCGGGATCCAAACGGACGAACATATCTTCCTTGATATCAATCGTGCAGTAACCCTCAGCGTCGCAAAAATGACCCTCGTTGTGGAGGCGCTGCACGGTGTCGATGAAATCGGCAGGATCGTTTGCTATATCTGATATTAGCACCCATTGTCGAGGGGCAAATTTGGAGAGCCTCCGCTCTAAATGTCGAAGATATTTGTCTTCCTTTGTTTCGCTGTTATTCATAGTAGGTATATGTGTTTTGCTAACTACACAGACTACATTAGACTACAATGTTGATTGTCAGTGTGATAGCTTGATATTTTTTGTAGTTATTTTCTCATTTGTAGTGTTGCTTAATATTTTCTCTGAAAATTTGTAGTTTCTTATACTACATTTTACTACCAAAAACTACAATTATATTATATCTATATTGTTGATTATTAACATTGTAGTCTAATGTAGTCTATGTAGTCGCCATTTTCGTTTCATTTCACGCTATATGCAAAAACCCAATGTTTTAAAGGGGTTTTAGCCCCTATGGTGACTTGTTTTGGCGCAAACAAGTCGGATCGTATAGCATTATAGAGTGTGATTATATGGGTTGTAATGCCGTTTTTGGCCTCCCGTCTAAAAAAAATTCTTTTTAAAGTGGGGGTTCGGGGGGATTTCTCTATTTTTTCCATCTTGATATTTTAAAAGGTATTTTCTGCTCATCGAGCAGAAAATGTATGTTTATTTTGATTTTGAAAGGTATCCTCTGCTCAATGAGCAGAGGATGAGGGTTTATTTTATTCGTAAGCAAAGTATACCTTAGATCTGATGGCACAAAGCCTCGCATAGAACACGAGCCATTGTAACCTCGACAGCATTCCCTATATACTTCTTTTGCTCGGCCTGTGTTCCAATCAATACATAATCTTTGGGGAAGCCCATAATTTGCTTCAGCTCTAATATCTTCAGCATTCGCATCTTAATATCTACAATACCATATATGGACATAAACTCTTTGATCTTAATGAGCATCGGACTGTCAGATTGATATACAGCTATTGCAATGTCGCCAGTCTCGGTACTCACTAAATATGGTGGCATCTTGTCCATTCTGGCAATGAGAGTGAAACAAGGTTTTGTAATATCTCCGCCTTTAGAACTGTATTGTGGATTCATTAAGTAATGTGATGTAATCAGCGAGAGTCTATCCTTGCAGGTGATTGTTGGCGATGGTAAATCAATGCCACTATTAAATCCATTGCCATAGTACGCAGAAACAAATGCGTGATGATCGACTGTAGTAATAGAGCCTGATGGTTCGTCGACTGAAATGTTTTTGCTCGCAGGGTGCCCCGAGAATTGCTTAGATAAAAACGACACACCCACTTTAGCGAAGCGATTATTTGTCGTTACCACACCGCAAGGCGTGGTTAGTGATCTATTTCGAGAGTATGGATTTCCACTGTTATATTGTGTGAGAAAATCGGCTCTAACAATACCCAATCTACCTTGGCAGCTCACAGTAGGGCACGGGTCTTCAATGCTGGGAGGTATATGTTTGCCTGTTTTTCTATTGATTGAGTTGTATTTCAGAATCCACTTATCTTTGCCACCTGCGACAAACTTAATTAACCCTGCATAGATGCGCTCAAGAGTTCTTTCAGACAGTTCTTTCTTTCGGCCGAAAATAGAGACACCTTCATCTGAAAAATCCAACACATCTTTTACCTGCATCCACTTACGTGTTGAGTCAAAAAGATTGTCCTGTGTTGCCTTAGTGTGAGTTTGAGCTGGGAATACAATAGGTAGCCCTATTTTTGCAAATATACCGAAATATCTTTTTCGAGATGTGTATGCGCCATAATCTGCAGAGTTTAGTATTCTGAAATCATAGTTGTACCCATAATGCTTGATTTTTTCGATCCAACGATGGTAACTCTTACCTTTGTCCATTGATATGGGCTTGCCCTTCTCGTCTACTTCGCCCCAACTCATAAACTCGACAACATTTTCAATATTAATATAGTCTGGGTTGATTGCATCAATATACCTAAATAGATGTTCTGCTAAGGTTCTACTGTCAGCATCTCTTGGCTGCCCACCCTTTGCT
This sequence comes from uncultured Alistipes sp., assembly GCA_964370585.1. Classification (GTDB taxonomy): domain Bacteria; phylum Bacteroidota; class Bacteroidia; order Bacteroidales; family Rikenellaceae; genus Alistipes. The sequence goes on from CAYJJV010000022.1 coordinate 15,913, forward strand.
TTAGAGAAGTTAGTGCACTCCAGTGATGCCCATAGCACTATTAATGCTTGAGGGTACTGTTTTTTGCATTCAATAATATGCTTTGTGAGTGGCGACAGCTCCAATGTTCTGATGTCCTCTGTGAAATGGAGTGCATCTGGATGGTTGGCGGCGTGTGAGGCAATAGCATTCTTATCGTGATTTACACACGCTACCACTTTTGCGCAGGAAGAATTGTTTATACGTGCCATCTCAACACCAGTTGAAGTTCCACCAGCACCACAAAATAGGTCTATGTAAAGTAGCTTTATATTAGAATTTTTCATCACTACAATCCTCTTCGTTTAGATCATCGTTTATATCTTCGAATTTCGCATCAATGTTGATTTCGATGGCGTACTTCTCCTGCAGAAGCTCATAGTCAAATGCCATAGCCTGTGTAATGGTTCCTTTGGCAGAGTCATCTGCAGCAACATAATTATTTGAGCTCAATGCTTTGAAGCGCACGGATCGATGGGTGCCCAAGAACTCAGGCGATGTCTCAAGGTAGTACTTGAGAGAGTCTTTCGGGATCTTCTTGCTTTCGGTTTCACGAGCCTCGCGAGCATATAGTTGAGCTACACGGTTGAAGCGCAGGAACAGTATCTTCTTACCTGCAGGCATCTCGACAGGAATGTTAGACTCTTTAATTTGAAACGCCTTCTTGATTGGCTTGATGGTATAGTCCACGCTAATGTAGACCTTGGCAGATGCCACAAGAGCCTCTAAACTCTCCCAGAACCCTGCCAGCTCACTACTTGAACTCGTCTTAGCATTCTGCACTATACACATCTTAACAGCTATGTCTAAAATCTCGTTATAGTTGAATGGAAATTCGACACTCTCCTCAACACACTTGTAGGCAGCGACAATGGTAACCCAATTCTTGAGAGTTCTATCCTCGATGCTCGCGGCACCAAGTTCTCGCATAAAGTCCGACAAAACACTATCGTAGGCATTTCGATAACCCGACGACACCTTTGGGCGTAGTTTGAGTAACTCAAGAGTTAAGTGCGATAGCCCTCTGTGTTCTGTTAGCTTCAGCTTGTCGTGCAGCCTCTTCTCTTCTTGCGAGAAGGTCGTTTTGTGGAACGATAAAAATACTAATCGAGAGAACAGGGCTGGGTCGGCAGTAGGCATCTCCTGCCCTGTTAGCACAACCCCACAATCAACCAGTGTGGTCTCTCGACGCTTGTCATTGTCGATGTTCATTTTGTTTCGACCTGTGCCATCCCAGATACCTTTTAGAAATTCACGCTTTTCAAGCTCAAGTGTATTTTTATACTCATCGATGTGCACCACGCCATTAGATATCTCAGCAACAGCCTCTCCGAGTGCGGCTCTCGTGGTGCTCATAATGTTGAGTGGATGATAGTCACGCTGAAAGAATGCCATTAGCGAGCGAGCGCAGTTTGTCTTACCTGTTCCCTTAGGACCAAAGATATTAAGGATGGGGAATGCGGTAGTCGTGTTTACGATCAGATCTCTAAATAGGGTAGCGACCAAAAAGCATAACGACACCTTGGCGTTGTCGCCAAAGACCTGGCAGAAGTTCTCAGAGTACTCCTTCATCGAGATGGTATTCATATTCTGATGCACGAACTTACGCTGGGTCTGGAATGCACCGACATCCTGCTCAGTATCTTTGGCGCATCCTGGTATATACAACAGTTGGTCGTGCACATCGATCAACCCGAATTCGTCTATTTTCGTGAAGTTGCCACCATCGAAAGCACCATTACCCCACACATATATTTGATGGCGTTTTTGCCAGCCCAGCTGTTTTACCTCGTCAGCGGATGGCATATTCTTATAGAGGTAGCGTTTGAGCTGCATTAGTTCGTTCTGTCCTGCCATCCACACATAGTTACCCATCGACTCTGTGACCACCTTGAAAGATTGGAACGACACCAACTCTTCCTGCTTTAGCTTGACGATCTGCTCTTGATTGTCCGAGTTGGTTAGCTTGAATATACGACGAGCATTGCGTGAGTCACGAATATGCAAAATAGGGGTCATTGTAAAGTTGGATAGAGATGTGTTCTTGACATTGTAGTAAGAATTTCTATTGATATAGAATCCATATTCGGACAACATCTCATCACTATCCTCTGTGTCTTGGCGTAGACGCTTGCGCTCTAACTTCTCTTTGATGCGTCGAAGTTCATCCATCCATAGCTTGGCTGGCTTGTAGCTCTTGGAGAGCGTTTCGATGTGTATATTTACGATGCGATCATCTTTACACGATGCGAGCAGTTCGCATATCCGAGTGATGTGGGGTAGGCGTTCAGTTGGTGAGTCAATACCAGCCAGCAGGCCATCCGCAATCCAAGGGATAAAGTCGCTGGTATGATTGGCCAGCGTTGTGTTGAACGACTTAGGATGCTTGAGGAAATAGCTGTCGGCATCACTCTTTTGCCCTTTAGGAACGGGCAGGTTCATTATGCGCACCGATAGCCCAGACTTAACCAGTGCCTCGCCATTAGTGATTGATGCCTTGTGACCTGCACTATCGCTATCGGCTATTATGACGACAGAGTCAACAATGCGAGATATTAATCTTATCTGATTCGGGGTTAGAGCTGTACCAAGCGAGGCGACCGCATTCTCGATGCCTATTTGGTGTAGGCGTATAGCATCAAGGTTGCCCTCCACCAAGTATATAGTGCGCTGAGCACGACCTGCTGCCAGTGCCTCGTAGTATCCAAATAGATTGTCGCCCTTGACAAACACCTCCGTCTCGGCTGTGTTAAGGTACTTTGGGAACTTCTTTTCGGGATCCTCTTTGATAAGTCGCCCCGAGAATGCGATAACATTACCTGTGCGGTTGCGAATCGGAAACATCAATCGACCTCTGAAAGTGTCGTACAACGATCCATCTCGATCACTGCGCTTAACCAAACCACTACGGAGTAGTACATCATCCTTGTAGCCAAGTCCGTGGGCGTGTTGCAAGAATCCGCCCTTATCAGGGGCGTAACCAACAAAGTACTCTCCAATGCACTCATCCGATATACCTCGTGCCTTTGTGGCATACTTTTTAGCATTCTCGGTTGCGTTATATTGTTCGCAATAGTAGTCTTTAGCTACAAGATTGATAGTGTATATCTCAGATTTGCGGAAGCGCTCCTCTTCCTGTTCTGGAGTTAGCTCTTGCCTTGTGTAGTCGATGCCGCACACACCACATAGATGCTCGACAGCTTCGGGGAATGTGAGATTATCCTTTTGCTGAAGATAGGTGATGGCATTACCTCCTTTCATACAACTAAAGCATTTCCATATATTCTTTGCAGGCGACACAATCAATGAGGGTGTCTTATCTGTATGGAAAGGGCAGGAGCAGGCATAATTGACTCCATTTTTACGTAAGGTTAGCCCTTCACGTTCAAGTATCTTAACTATATCATATTCAATTATCTGGTCGATTATCTCTTGTGGGATCATAACTCTTTATTTTGGAATGCCTCGATATGGGTGAGCATTCTGTTAGCACTTTCATCATATTGGTTGAATTGCTCCTCTGAGTTGGAGCACTGTTTCGCTTGGCGTTGCTTGATGGCCACCTGCTGCCGAAAAGTCACGAGAGCAATATTCAGCATCTCGAAATCCTCCTGCGTGAGCTCCATTATAGCATAGCGCCCTCTGTTGTCTTTGTCGCAGTACATAGTCAAGCGGTAATAGCGATGTTATACCTCTTTGAAATATGCTCTACAAGGAGCTTACGCTTCGGTGCTGGCATATTCCTTCCACCATATAGATATGACATAGCTGTTTGTGGCTTGGTTAGTAGTTTGACGCTGAAAAAATCCAATAATCTCACCTGCTCGTTTGACTCCAAGCTAATCCAAAAATCCTTTAAATTCATCTCTTCCATAATATTTACTATTTGTTATTGTTGTTGTGCAGAGCGAGGATTCGAACCCCCTTTATTTTAAATTGCTATTTTTCCCATTTTACACATTTAAAAATTTTATCAAGCACCCAGTGCATCCTCTCTGCGACCCTCTGCCTCACGGCAGTGTTTTATTCAGCTATCAGTACGTGAATATACTTTTGATAGCGTTCTCTAACCTCTTTGCCTCCATAGGTCTCAAGGCGGTGGTTAAACCCTTCGGCAGCCTTGACAACCAATGCCTCAAGATTGATTTTTTGAAACATTGCATCCTGCAGTGCAACCGATATTCGGCTCTCCTCGCCAGCGAGTTTCACAATTGAGCCAACACCCTTTTCTGCAGCAACGAATAGCACACCGCTTTCGGGATGCTCGTTGCGGAGCTCCTCTATAAGCTCTTCGATTCTTTTGATTTTCTCTACCATAATTGTATTATTCTAATGATTTACTTGTCCACGATGCAAATACTACAACCTCTGAGGTGGTATCCCAAAGTGGGTCGTACACTTCAACCTCTACACCTCCAGCCTCACCGCTCCAGCATAAATTTCTCGACTTGGCATCTTGATACTCTATTTTGCACCTGTCGTCCACTGTGGTGTGGTTCTCGTTGATTTCGTAGCATCGAGATCTGCGATCTTCAATGAATCGCTCCCTTGCCTTGTCAGCATCCTCTTCGTAGTAAAAAAATTTGACTTTTCTCATAGCTCTCTAATTTTAAAATTTTGTTGCAGAAGGGGTTATTCCTCTAAATATACTCGTTGAAGCATTTGTGCTCTAACCATCGCCTCTATTTGTGCAATAGTATCGGAGATATGCCCATCTATCTCTCTTCTTTTAGCGAAAATTCTCAATCCGTTCGGATGATATTGGTATAAATCATCATCGTTATTGCGTATCTCACGGAGTCTGTCGAGAGCTTCTATTAGAGTGGCTGGTACTTTAATAGAGATAGTGGTAGTGCGAGTTGTCTCAGCACTTGCGTTTTGATTGTTTTGTTGATCTTTCATAATTTTAAAATTTTGTTGCCTTAGCGACCCAAGCCGACAAGACGAAGTATAACAATAGTATCAAGGCGATAAGAGGCGACGATTCAGCCATAGAGCATAGCAGCAGTAGACTGAAAATGAAATTCGTCGCAACTAACATCTGTTTTGGGGTCAGCTTGCAAAACTCTTCGCCAAGTATGGCGACCATTGCTTTCGATGCCCAGAGAGCTATTACGCTCAGGTTCAGCTTCAAACCCACCGTGGGTTTAGTTCTCATAAAAGTGTACATAAGACAGAATTTGTTTTGTTAAAATTTATTTTACCTTTGTATATGAAAATGCGTTACTTTTTCATATACAACTGCAAA
>CAYJJV010000023.1:0-4082 GCA_964370585.1 uncultured Alistipes sp.
CCCACTTTACGCTCTAAATGTTCCAAATGGCGACCCTTGTATTGTGTCGATAGGCGCAAGGTGTAGCGAGTGGGTGATGATGCGCTCCACAGTGAGTCGAGCTCAATGGGCACTACAAAACGCAGGGTATCCTCGCCACGCATCGTGAGGCGCATATCTTGGTAGCCCTTCACGACACTCTTGCCCGATGGCGAGAGTAGTGTGTAGTGCACTCTCGACTGGCGAGGGTTCAATGATTGGGTCTTGACGATGATTGCGACCTCGCCATTTGCAACCTCGCTTGTAGGTTCTGTCAATGTTGTATTCGTCAGAATATCACGGATATACATAGTTGGTGGAGCGATTATGCTCGCCTTGCCGATCGTTGCTATCTCTGTTTTGGGGCGCCAGCTCTCTAACGCTGCTGCGATGGTATCGTCTGTTAAAAGTTCGATTTTAACGCTGTTCACTCCCTGCTTGGTGTAGCGTGAGATGTTGAACTCGGCAGGCGTGGAGTTGTTGGCGTTTTGTGCTATTTCACGAGAGTTTACATAGACTCGATATGGTGATGATGCCGATGCCAAACGAAATATTTGGGTGCGGTTCTCCCAGTCGAAAGTCACGGGAAATGAGTGGGTAAATGTGTTGCCATCTGCTTGCCATTGAGCGAGTTGTAGCTCAAGAGTGTTGTCCGCCATCTGTTCGCTGTTGTGTGGCATGAGGCTTTGGCGTGACGGCTCTTTGCCTGAAGATGTAGCTATTTGGTTTTGTGCCGAAAGGCTAAAAAAAGCAAAAATTGATATTATTGATAGTATAGTTCGCATAACTTTATCTATATTTGTGGTGTAAAGTTACGATTTTTTTTCAAACATCAATGCCAAAACTCGAAAAACTCAACTTCCCAGCAATCTCAGCTCGTCTGCGTGAGGTGGATGGTTGTGTCGAGATTTGGGATGCTCTGCGTGGCGTCTATCTTAAGTGTACCCCCGAAGAGTGGGTGCGCCAACACCTTATTGCCTATTTAGTTAGCCATTGTGGAGTGCACGCAACACGCATTGTGCAGGAGGCGGCTGTAAATCTAAATTCTCAGCCTCAGAGGGCTGATATTGTGGTTGTGGATGGTAGAGGTCAGGCGCTGCTTTTGGCTGAATGTAAGGCTCACAATGTCGAGATTTCGCAACAGACCTTAGAGCAGGCCGTGCGCTACAATTCGGTGCTCAAAGCTCGATACATCATCTTGACAAATGGTGACAAGCATTACTGTTATGAGGTTATTGATGGGGAGTATCGCCCACTAAAATCAATGCCTAACCTTGCTGAGATTTAGGATGGTTACTTTTGCAGAGCATCCCAAATCATATCCTTTAACTGTGTGACATTCAAGCCAGTGATTGATGATATGAACATCGTTGGAACACCTTCGGGTAGTTCGGCACGCATCTCTTCGATTAATTCGTCATCCAACATATCACACTTCGTAATCGCTAAAAGTCGCTCTTTATCAAGTAGTTCGGGATTGTATTGAGTCAGCTCGCCAAGCAGTACGTCAAAATCGGCACGTATGTTATCGCTATCGGCAGGAATCATAAACAGAAGTATCGAGTTGCGCTCGATGTGCCTCAAAAAGCGTGTTCCCAAACCTCGACCCTCGTGTGCACCCTCGATGATACCCGGAATATCCGCCATCACGAACGATTTGTGGTCACGAACCTCGACAATACCCAAGTTGGGCTCGAGAGTGGTAAATGCATAGTTGGCAATCTTGGGTTTTGCGGCCGAGACAACCGACAATAGGGTACTCTTACCAGCATTTGGGAAGCCCACCAAGCCCACATCCGCCAAGACCTTCAATTCGAGGATAAATGCCCCCTCGTCCCCCTCTTCGCCCGGTTGTGCATAACGTGGGGTTTGGTTTGTGGCGCTCTTGAAGTGCCAGTTGCCTAACCCTCCACGACCTCCTTGCAGAAGAACTAACTGTTCGCCGTGCTCGGTCACCTCGCCCACCAATTCACGTGTTACGTTGCCCTCTTCATCCTCGACAAGGCGGTTTGCAACCGTTCCTAACGGCACGGGGATGATAATATCCTTAGCATCCTTGCCCGAAGAGCGAGCTCCCGAACCCGAATCGCCATCTTTAGCAAATTGGTGACGTTGGTACTTAAGGTGGATTAAGGTCCAATATTGGCTATCGCCTTGTAGGATGATGCTACCACCCTTACCGCCATCACCTCCGTCGGGACCGCCGTATGCGACAAATTTCTCACGACGAAAGTGAGTTGAGCCGGGACCTCCGTGCCCCGAGCGTGCAAATATTTTAACGTAATCAACGAAATTTGAGCCTGCCATCTCTGAAAATGTTTAAAATTTCCTCATCTAATCGATAGATTTGGTGCACAAAGGTAATATAAAATGGCGGAATTGCGAAATAGTAGCACATATTAACTATTATAAGTTATATTTACACTATTGATCGCATATAATTTAGGCTCTATCAAATGTGATAGAGCCTAAATTATAATACCGTTATCGTAAATATTCTCCTATTTCTTAACTGCAGCCAACTCATTTTTTATCGTTACCAATAATTTTTCTGCATATTTTCGCTGTTTACGACTTAAATCTGTTGTTTTTATGCCATTATTCTCTTCAGATATAGCCTCACCAGCATTGTTGAAACTATACCAAGCACCACTTTTATCTTCGCCAACTAAGTTGTAGCATCCAATAGTTTTGACAGCCCCATTCTCGTAGAGTTCAATATAGGGCATCTTTCCCTCAACAGATACCGTTTGACCCGAAAACATTTTATCTATTAATCTATCAACTGGATCTTTGGAAGGCGAATGAGTGCCAGTGTTGGTTGATTTTTTTTCAACCTTAAATTTTGCTGATTTTAATCTATTACCATCGTAATAGCAAAAATGGTTGCCTAATTCGTCTATCTTCTCTACAATCTCTCTATTTGCGTTATATTTATAGTGCTCTTGCACCTCTTCGTTCTTTCGCCCCTCTGCAATTAAATTTCCATCTGCGTCATACTCTTTGTATTTGGAATTACCTCTATTATCCTTTGTTACCTCTTTGAGTAGATTGTTATCTGTGTCAAACTCTTTATATGTTAAATTACCACTACTATCCCTTGTTGTCTCTTTGAGTAGATTGTTATCTGTGTCAAATTCACTCGCAACTTTATTTTCATCTTTATCGATGCTTATCTTTGTGTAGCCATTATCGTGATAACTGTACGTTGTAGTACTGTTAGCGCCCTCAATACTAAGGATACGACCGTTTGTATCGTATATAGCTTTTGTGCCCTCTTTGCTATTTACGATCTCTTTTGAACCATCTTGGTTGTATGTTGTTTGTTCAATAATATGTAGAGTTGAAAATCCAACCCTATCTTCCAATATATATTCAGCAGAAATTTTTTGGGTTGTTGGCTCGTAATCTCTCTGTGTATATATTCTATCCTTAACAAACTCTCTAACAAATAATATCTCACCGTTTTCATTATAATGGATTCCTTTGCGCATAATTCTGTCAGAGTATAAGTTGTAAAACTCTTTTGTGCCATCTGCTCTATATGTTATGACCTCGCCATCCTCAACTCCAGATATTACTTTTGCGGATCTTTTTACCTCTCCATTGTCGTGATATTCTATTATGTTACCTGTGTTTGTCTCGTCAATTTTGCGATTTGATAACACTTTACCATTTTCATAATATATAGTCTCATCAAAGTGTTTTACGCCGTCAATTATCTTAACAATTATTTCGCTCTGAATTGTACCATCTTCAGACCACTTCTTTTGTATATTTGCATCTGAATTCGCCTGCTCAAGCAGTTTTTGTTTGCCATTAGAGTAGTACTCAATTTTTGATGTTTGTTTACCATTGTTATACACAAATTTTAATACTAAGTAGTGTTCATCATCTGGGTGCATTGTCATATTATAGTGTAATTGAGTGCCGTGAAGTTTGCCATTGACATAATTCTCCTTTGTGAGTATATATTGATTGCCATTAGCATCAGTATGTTGATTATATGATACGCAACTACCGTGTTCTAAGTTATTTTTGTAGTTGAAATTTCGCTTTAGTCG
>CAYJJV010000023.1:4154-13842 GCA_964370585.1 uncultured Alistipes sp.
CCACCTTGATCGTAGCTTTTGTAATTTCCCTGTTTTGTTGCAGTACCCCTTTTGACGGTATATACCTCAGCCAATCTGTCTGAAAATCCATAGTAATGCCTAACAGTCTCTAAGGTTTGCCCTTTTGCGGTAAGACTCAAGAGAATAAATAGAGTCAGAAGTGTGATTTTTGTTTTCATAGGTTTTTTATTTAGTTTGTTGATATTTGTCCCAAATACTTTTTCAAAAAAGAGAATAATGTCTTTCAATAACCCTCTTTTTCGATGATGTATACCCATCTATTATTCAACATTTTGTCTTGGTGTAATTTATGTGTGCTTATAATAGCTAAGCGCAAAGATAAATCTTTTATCAAAATTTACAAAGTTAATTGGATAAATATGCGATCAGAGGTTGATCAATATCTCATAAATAGGGTTCGAGAGAAGCGCAAGGAGTTGGGAATATCACAGCGTGGTATTGCTGCGCTTTTGGAGTGCCATCCGAGTTATATTGGTCAAATTGAGAGCGATAAGTTCGATACTAAGTATAGCGTTCATCAACTATTTCACCTTGCTCAGTTGCTTGACTGCTCGCTATCCGATCTTTTACCACCTCTTGATATGGATTAATATACCCCTAAAATTTATATGACACCGAGAGGTATATCGAGCGTGAAGAGGTGTATGTGTAGCGGGTGGCGTGGGGTGAGTAGTTGGGGATGTCGCCTGTTGGGAGGCTGTGGATGCGTACCGATTCGTAGCCGCTGTAAGGGGTGCGAAGACCCAATATGTTGCGCAACATAACTGAAAATGTGAGTGTTGAGCTATCGAAGTAGAGCGATTTGAATATCGAGGCATCCATCGTTACGGCATCAGCCAAGCGCTCTTGGCTGACAAGGGCACTGAAGGTTTCGGGTGTGACACCCGCCTGTGAGCTTACTCTATCGGTGCGTCTCATTGCTTGAGCTGCAATGTAGCGCCCTCCAAGATAACCAACCGACATACTGCCACCCCAACCACCACCAGCATAGTGACTTATCTGTGCCGTTGCGCCATATTGTGGTGCATCGCCAGTGTGCAAATCTGCCATACGGGCTGTCGCTCGATAGTCGATAGGGGAGTTATCCCTGTCGGATAGGATTGTGACGCCTGCATCATCTGAGTATCGATAACTACCTAAGGTTGCTGTGGCAGATAGTCGCCAGCGATAGCTTAGTGTGATGTTGGCAGCGGCCTCAAGACCAAAGCCGACAGTTGAGATGCCATACACATTCATATTGGCATACAGAGATGATAAATCGTCAAAGTAGGAGTAGCTCTCTATCCTACCTGAGATAGTCGATAAAAAGGCTGTGATGGAGAGATCTGCCGCATCGGTTATGTGGCGATAGGTGGCCTCAAAGCCAAAATGGCGCTCTAAGGTTGGGTTTTCGATTACTGCATTGTTGTATTGTGGCTGATAAAATAGCTCCTCGACATTGGGCAGGGACGCTGCTGTCATAACCGATAGCGATATATGACGGCGAGGCGTGAGTGCCCACCCTAAGTTGGCACGCAATAGATATGGATTAAGCTCCACACTCTGTGAGGCGCCATAGGAGCGGGCGCCTGAGAAGAGCTCCTTTTCGTAGTGCCCATAGCGTGAAAGTGTGGCGTAACCAACCTGAGCCTCAGCGCTTATGCGCAGTTGTTCGAAGTGATACTCAGCAAAAATTGAGGCGTTAAGCTCTTTTGTGTAGAGCGAGTAGTCATAGCCAAATCTATCCCCCTCAGCGATGCGCCTATTGGGGTTACGAAGGTTATTTTGCAGCGAGTTAGAGTAGGTGGCATCATCGACGAGGAAGTGGTCAATATCGATGATATACTCCCCCTCTAAGAGGTCACGCATCTGTTTGTAGTAGCGTGTTGAGCTGCTTGAGGCGTTGATGCCATAATATATATCTAAGCTCTCGGATAGCGTTGTGTGGATTTTGGCTACGGCTTGTAGGTTTACTACCTGCTCGACCCTATCTTCGAGGGTATATATCGCCCCATCGTCTGACATACGGTTTTGGCGTATTAGCTCATCCCAATCAATTTGTGTGTAGCTCAAATCATTCATCTGCCACGCTAAACGACTCTCTATAGAGTGGGTATAGGATGGCATATAGCGGTAGTTATCAGGCATTGGTGTTAGGGCATCATACCAATTTAGGCCACTATATTTACTCAGCCCCACCTCGCCACTTGCGGCAACGTGAAGCCTACTTGACTCTCCTAAATCGAGGCTATATGCCGCTATGATTGTGGGGATAGCTTCACGTCTTATGCGTGAGTTGCGCACCTCGCCCGACTGCACACCCCACGCTGGATTGTAGTCAAGGTTGTTGGTGAGCGTGAATGCCTCCTCAGTTGAGCTAAGGCGTGTACCCTTCATAGATATTGGCGCTAAGAGGGTTAGGTTAAGTGTTGAGCCACGCTCGCCCGTGCGTTGAAGATGCAAAGCGCCATTTATACCATTCGTAAATACCCCTTCGACTACCGCATCACTCCCTAAACGGGCATCTACGCCCGCCATTAAGTGCCACCGATTGTTGATTTCGTGCTCTGTTTTGTACTTTGCGCCAAGCAGATAGTTGAGTGTTGTGAATCGCACGGCAGCATAGGTAGAGTGGTGTGGCTCGTAGGTGGATAGAGCAAATTGACGCTCGCCACCATAAATGCCAATGCGCTCTTTGGAGGGTGTGGTGCCACTAAAATATCGCTCCTCGACGTTGAGTAGTCGAAGAGTTGAGTGGTAACGATAGGGTAGTATTAGCCCCTCAAAACTCGCTTTGGCCATAAAACGCCCTTGACCTCTGTATGAGGTGGCGATGTATGGTTGGCGGAACTGTGTACTCTCGCTATATCTATCATATTTGGTGTGTAATGCACGGAAAAAGAGTGTGGAATCGACCTCCAACATATCAAGCGGGTGTTCATATTCGGCATAGGGGTAGTATGGCTCTTCATAGCTCTGCGCCACAGCATCAATAGATGCAAATAGCACAAAAATAGTCGCCACACACCACCTTGCCACTGACTTCACGCTCCATTTTGTATCTAATCTTACGCTCCATCTTACACCTGACTTTATGCTCCACCCCACACACATCAGCCTTTAGACCCTCTTTAGTATCTCTTTTAGTAGCTCCCAAAATTTAGGTACGGTAGCAATCTCTAATCGTTCGTCGGGCGAGTGTACACCACGAAGTGTTGGTCCGAATGATATCATCTCCAGATGGGGGTACTTCTGTAAAAATAGTCCACACTCCAACCCTGCGTGTATTGCACGCACCTTTGGTTCAGATCCAAACAGATCGTTGTGCGCCTCGACGCTCGCCTGTAGTAGGTGCGACGATGGGTTGGGCGCCCATCCCGGATAGCCATCCGAGTGGCGAATCTTAGCTCCAGCCAGAGCGAAGGTTGATGAGACCATCTGCTTGGCGTAGTGTTTGGCGCTCTCCAAAGATGAGCGTTGTGAGGTTGTTATTGTGATGCGGTTGTTCTGCTCGAACTTTACAGATGCTAAGTTTGTCGATGTTTCGACCAATCCGGGCATTGCAGCCGAGAACTCAATAACTCCATTTGCAACCCCTACAACAGAGCAGATAAGTGAGAATTGAGCATCTTTGTCTACAACAAAATCTAAGCTCTCTAACTTTGAGAGTGCAATCTCGAAGTTGGGCTCGGCAATAGCAATTTCTGCCTTCAACTGTTTAAAGAAGTGTGTGTAAAATGCCTCAAAATCTGCTGCTTTGTCGTTTGGAATGGCAAATGTGGCGTAGGCCTCACGTGGAATTGCATTGCGCAGATTACCACCATCAAAGCAGTTCAGGCGCAATCCATAATTATCGCTGCCATCCCACAATAAGCGTCCCAAAAGCTTGTTGGCATTGGCACGACCTTTATCTATATCATCGCCCGAGTGACCACCCTGTAGACCTCCAATATCTACTCGGTATGAGGTGTAATTAGATGGCAAAGATTCATTTATGTATCTGATTGTGGCAACGGTATCGATACCTCCTGCGCATCCGATAAATATCTCGCCATCATCCTCCGAGTCTAAATTTAGAAGGTAGTTGCCCGAGAGCATATCCTCGCCCAACTCAAAGGCACCTGTGAGCCCCGTCTCCTCATCAACGGTGAAGAGCGCCTCGATGGCTCCGTGCTCCACATCGGGGTCTATCAATATCGCTAAAGCAGCTGCCATTCCAATGCCGCAATCCGCCCCCAAGGTTGTGCCACGTGCCTTGACCCAACCATCCTCGATGTAGGTTTGAATAGGGTCACGTTCGAAGTCAAATGTAACATCTGAGCGCTTCTCGCACACCATATCCATATGCGACTGTAGGGTGACGATGGGCTTTTGTTCATAGCCTTTTGTTGCCTCTTTTAGGATTACGACGTTACCGATGGCATCACGCTTGTACTCTAAGTTGTGCTTCTCGGCAAACGAGATTAGAAATTGGATAATCTTCTCTTCACGCTTCGATGGGCGTGGTACACGAGTGATGGCGTCGAATTGCTCCCACAAAATGCGTGGCGAAAGGTTTGAAATCTCTGACATATATATCTTTTTTTATCTGTTCTTAACACAAATATATAAAAAATGGGTAACGATAACAAATAAATAGGAATAATCTCTTAATTTTGTCACAAAATATCGATAACTATGTCTATTAAAAAACGCCTTGAGGAGATAATTGCCACGCTGCCAGAGTCGGTAACGCTTGTTGCTGTGTCGAAAACGCATCCTGTCGAAGTGATACGAGAGGCATACGATGCTGGGCAACGCCACTTTGGTGAGAGTCGCCCCATTGAGTTGCGAGATAAGAGCGCAGAGCTCCCAAAAGATATTAGATGGCATATGATTGGTCATCTGCAGACCAACAAGGTGAAGTACGTTGTGCCGGTGGTGTCGCTAATTCACTCCATCGACTCTGTACGCTTGGTCGAGGCTGTGAATCGTGAGGCTAAAAAGTGTGACAAAACGATTGAGGTGCTTCTGCAGATTCACATTGCACAGGAGCAGTCGAAAACGGGGTGGGAGATTGACGAACTGCTTGCTTTCTTGCGCTCAGCACCATTCGCCCAGATGCAACATATCAAGGTGCGTGGTGTGATGGGCATTGCCACCTATACGGATGACAAGGAGGTTGTGCGAGCCGAATTTGCAGAGCTAAGGCGCTGCTTTGAGCTCTTGCACCCATTTTTTGGAGCTCGTTTTGATGCCATATCGATGGGTATGTCGGATGACTACGCAATGGCAATCGACGAGGGCTCGACGATGGTACGCATCGGCTCGACAATATTTGGCGAAAGGTAGAGAATCGACAGAAAAATCGCTATCTTTGCCCCCTATGAGTACAATATGCCCAAAATGTTCTGAGGATAATAGTTATTTTGACGGAACGATGAATGTATGCCTTGACTGCGCTAATGAGTGGAGTAATGAGGCGGATGATAGCGATAACAGACCAAAAATTGCGTGCGATAGTAACGGTGCGCCCCTTGCGGATGGCGATGCTGTGACCGTAATTAAGGATTTGAAGGTCAAGGGCTCTTCGATGGTAATTAAGCGTGGCACGAAGGTGAAGTCCATTCGTCTGACCGATAACCCTGAAGAGGTCGATTGTCGCATCGATGGGAGTGGGATAGTTCTTAAGTGTTGTTTTCTGCGCAAACAGTAGCGAGCACGCCAAAAGTGCCACTTTTTGCACATCCTTTGTGCCTGAAATCCTCACATACCTAAAGTATGCTGCGGTTTCAGTCTCTTCACGATGCACCAAAATTGACACATTATGCGTACTCTTATGGTTATGGAGGGCGAGCACGCCTAAAGTGTCACTTTTTGCACATAGGGTGAAGACTATTAAAATATAAATCCATTTTCGTCATTGCGGACTTGATCCGCAATCTATATCTAAAATAAAGAGATACAGAATCAAGTTCAGAATGACGATTGTGGAGAGATTGCGGATCAAGTCCGCAATGACGAAGCCGATGGAGCGATAACTTACAGCGATTTTACCAACTGTTTTTTACCACATTACCATAAAAGAGGGCGAACAGATTTGATTCTGTTCGCCCTCTTTTACCGAATTAGGCTTTTAGCCTAAATCTCGTCTAATATCCGAAGATCTGCTCTTGGCTCAAAGTATTAACCTCGCCCAAGCTCTTGATATATTTCATATCCAAATCCTCGATATCGCCCAAGATACCGTAGTGGTATGTAAGATCCTTAACATATTGTTGCTGTGCCGCCTTAACATCCTCCAAGGTCATAGCCTGCACCTTCTCATAGAGTAGTTTTGCAGGGTCCTCGGTCAAGCCCATATCCTGGTTGTCGATATAGCTCCATAGAACAGCGCTCTTAGTTGTACGGTTGGTGCGAATACGAGAGATGATACCCTCCTTAGCCACCTTAAATGCATTCTCCGACTCTGGCATATTGTTGATAATATCGTCAAAAGCCTCGATAGCGGTCTTCATCTTGTCGTTTTGAGTTGCGATGAATGCGATGTAGTAGTAGTCGCCCGCCTTGTGCGATGGAGATATCAAAGCCGCCCACGCCGAGTATGCCAAACCACGTGCCTCACGCATCTCTTGAAATACAACTGAGTTCATACCACCACCGAAGTACTCATTGTATATATCGAATGATGGAGAGAGTGTGTTGTCGAACGATTTGTTAAGGTTTGCAAACTGCATATAGTAGATCTGCTGAGCATCGTATTGCGCCAAGAACACCTCGTTCTTGTCGGTTTTCTGAACTGGAGCAAATGTTGCAACCAAAGGCTTCAAATCACTCTCAATCTCGCAGCTCTCCTTAAGTGTCTCCTTAGCCTTAGCCTCAGCAGCAGGACCATAGTATATCATCCTACGCTCGTTGTCCATCAAATCCTCAACCTTATCCAAAAGCTCGTCAGACGAAAGTGCCTCCAGTTCGGCATTTGTCAAGGTTGTTTTGTCGATAAGCTCATCGCCCATAGCTACATAGCGTTGTAGAGCTGAGTAGTTGGCACGTTGGTTTAGCTTGTTATCCGAACGTGACTTTAGCATATCTGCCTTCAGATTCGCCAAAATTGCCTCGTTTGGCACAGCGTCAAAGATTAGCGCCTCGACAATCTCGATAGCCTCGTCCATATTCTCAGACAGACCCTCAATGGTGATATAGCTGCGTGTTGTGCCCGAGCCCATCGAGAACGAACAAGCAATGTCGTACATCTTTGATGCAATCTCTTCAGCTGTCATCTTATCCGTGCCAAGATAGCTTAGGTAGCTAAATGCAAGGTTGATAGCTGGATCATTCTCGGTTCCTGTGTTGAAGCTATACTCAATAGAGAATAGGTCGTTGGTTTCGTTCTTTTTGTATAGTACCTCGACACCCTTAGCCAACTCGAAACGTGACATATCCTTCTCATAATCGATGAATACTGGCTCAATCTCAACAACTTCGCTCTCCTGAATTGCTGCCAAGAAGTCGCTCTTCATATCACGGTTGGTAACGATTGGTGTAATCTTTGGTGCCGATACCTTAATTACGTTATCATCCTTACCCTCACGCTTAAAGATAGCTGCATAGTTGTTGTCGCCCGTGTATTCGTTAGCCCAGTCGATAACATCCTGCTTTGTAACATTTAATGCCTCGTCGAGTGTTGCAACAATATCCGTCCACGCCTCGCCATTGATAAATGCGTTGATAAAGACATCTACACGGCCGTAGTTGCTCTCCAACGTGCGCATAACATCAACCTTAAAGTTATTCTTTGCAGCCTCAACCAAAGCCTCGTCAAAATCACCCGTGCGCAACTTTGCAACCTCTGCCAAAAGCAAATCACGAAGCTCCTCTAAGCTCTGACCACCCTTTGGACGACCACCCATAATGAGTGTGCCATAATCGGGCTGTGAACTTACATAGCCATAAGCGAAGAGAACCTTCTGCTGTTGGTTTAGATCCAAGTCGATAAGACCCGCTTGACCGTTGTATAGCACCGATGATGCAATGTTAGCCACAACGTGCGACTTATCTGTCGCAGCTGGCAATCTCCAACCCAACGACAACGATGCAGCGTCCAAGCCATAAACATTCTTAATAACAGGTGTTGTGATTGGCTTCTCGGGCTCGAAGTTAAGCTCTGGTAGGTTCTCGTTTGGTACCATAGCACCAAAATATTTGTCGATTGTAGCAATCATCTCATCTGGATCGAAGTCACCCGCCACACAAATCGCCATATTGTTAGGCACGTAGTACTGCTTGTGGTAGTTTTTGATGTTGATGATTGATGGATTCTTGAGGTGCTCCTGCGTACCCAACACAGTCTGTGTTCCATAAGGGTGGTTGGGGAATAGAGCTGCATCCATTGCCTCCCACACCTTGCGGTTATCTTGTGTCAAAGACATATTCTTCTCCTCGTAAACGGTCTCCAACTCGGTGTGGAAACCACGAATTACGGGGTTCTGGAAGCGGTCGATTTGAACCTTAGCCCAGTTCTCAATCTGATTTGCTGGTATATCCTCGATATATACGGTCATATCCTGCGATGTGTAGGCGTTTGTGCCCGATGCACCGATTGCCGCCATTAGCTTGTCATACTCGTTAGGGATAGCGAATTTAGACGCCTCATAGCTCACAGAGTCAATCTTAGCGTAGATTGCTGCACGCTCCGCCTCGTCAGTTTTGGTGCGGTAGAGCTCAAAAAGAGCCTCAATCTCATCCAAAAGTGGCTTCTCGGCAGCGTAGTTCGATGTTCCGAACGATGGCGTACCCTTGAACATAAGGTGCTCGAAGTAGTGAGCCAAACCAGTTGTCTCAGATGGGTCGTTCTTACCACCCACATTCACAGCGATGGCTGTCTGAATACGTGGTTTCTCCTCATTGACACTCATATAGACCTTCAGTCCATTTGGTAGGGTGTAGATTCTCGTCTTAAGAGGATCCCCCTTTACACTCTCATAGCTGTACTTGCTACAAGATGATACAACCACCGCAAGGATGATTGCCACAATAAAGATTGTTTTTCTCATAGGGTTAAAAATTAGTTTATAATTAGAAAATGTTTGTTATCCAATCCACCAAAGCCGATAGTCCATCGGCAGCTATATGCATTGCAATTCCCACAGCGACAATAAGTTTTATGCCCGTGCCGACAATAAACGAGAGGAATGAACCCCATCCCACCTTTAGGGCACGCTTAATATCTTTGTGGTCGTGTATCAACTCGCCCGCCATAGCGCCAAAAAATGGCATAACAAGTAGCCCGATTGGGGGGTATATGAATATTCCAGCGATAGCCCCAACGGTTGCCCCCACCATCGCAGGGCGTGACCCTCCGAAGTGGCGAGCCATCACGGCAGGCAGGAAGTAGTCGGCAGCGCTCACAAATATGCACGCCATCAACCACACAACCATCCACAGCAGTGATATTTCGCTGTATGATGTGAAGTATATCGCCACCAAAGCGCTATAGCTAAAGATAAGACCGGGAATAACGGGCAGAATAGAGCCCACAATACCCACAATCGCCAATATAAAGGCGACAATTAAGAGCGCAATATCCATAGTAACAGATTATTAATTAGGGCAAATATAATAAAAAAACTCAAAAAATGCTAATTATCAGACATTTTTTGAGTTTTTATTAAATTTTTAGTAGTAATGTAACATCACTATCCGACCAACC
>CAYJJV010000023.1:13942-21021 GCA_964370585.1 uncultured Alistipes sp.
TTTTGAGTTTTTATTAAATTTTTAGTAGTAATGTAACATCACTATCCGACCAACCCATTTTGTCATTGCGGGTTTTGGGTGTCGTCATTGCGGGCTTGACCCGCAATCTCGTTTAATTGCATCGAATCGTCATTGCGGACTTGACCCGCAATCTCCCTTTATTGTGACAATTGATTTGATTGCGGCTCGCAGGCCGCAATGACGGTGTGGTATTATTATTTCAGGGGTAAAATATTGTTTTTAACGAACTGTTGTGATGCAACGCTACCCAATCAATTGATTGGTCTCAGTGTCGGGGAAGATAATCCAAGGTTTGAAGGTCTTGGCATCCTCGAAATCCATCAAGGCGTAGGATGCAATGATAATTACATCGCCAACTTGCACCTTGCGTGCCGCAGCGCCATTCAGGCAGATACAGCCGCTACCTCGCTCTCCCCGAATGATATAGGTCTCAAAGCGTTCACCATTGTTAATATCCAAAATCTGCACCTTCTCGCCCTCAATCATATTGGCGGCATCCAAAAGCGCCTCATCTATGGTGATGCTACCCACATAGTTAAGGTCGGCTTGTGTGACCGACACTCGGTGAATCTTCGACTTTATTACCTCAATTTGAAATTTCATCATTTGATACCTATATTATCTATTAAACGAATTTTTCCTGCCTCGACAGCAACACACCCTTGAATATGCTCGCTATCGCTCCAATTTTCAACCTTTTGCAACGTGATGGCATCCACCGAGTTATAGTATATAACCTTGAGCAGTCCACACGCCTCAATCTGCTCTATGACCCTCAGCTCGACCTCTTCGGGCGAGAGAGAGTTCGTGAGCTGAGCTATGCCACTCAGCGCCCTATATATAATAGGAGCTACGGCACGATGCTCTTCACTCAAAAGCTCGTTACGAGACGATAGCGCCAAGCCATCTTCGGCCCGAACGGTTGCGCACTCCACAATCTCGACCGTGTAGCCCAACTGCTCGACCATCGCACGGACGATAGCCACCTGCTGAAAATCCTTCTGCCCAAAGTATGCACGCTCGGGCTCGACAATGTCAAAAAGTCGGCTCACAACTTGCGCTACGCCATTAAAGTGCCCCTTGCGAGTTGCACCCTCCATAACCTTGTCAGCCACCCCAAAATCGAATACTCGGGTATCCTCTTCGGGGTAAATCTCATCAACCGAAGGCATAAAGAGTATATCAGCTCCCGCCTCGCTGAGCATTTTAGAGTCACGTTTGGGCGTTCGTGGGTAGCGCTTCAAATCCTCCTTATCATTGAACTGCGTAGGGTTCACAAAGAGGCTAACCACCACCACATCGCACTCTGAGCGTGCACGCCTAACAAGCGAGATATGCCCCTCGTGCAGCGCCCCCATTGTAGGGACAAAACCCACTGTGCAGTGGCCAAAGTCGGCTATTTTTGCCCTAAGCGTTTCTACTTTTTCAGTTATAAACATCTCTTGCGATTACTGTTGAGTGGGCAAAGGTAAAAATTGGATTGCAGATAAAGAAGAAAAAAGTGAAAAAAGATGGCTAAATTCTCCCCAATAGGTATATTTTTTGTGCTTTTTGTAATTTTTCATACCTTTGGGCATATTTAAAACCCAAAAATATGAAAATCACAAAGAGAATTTTAACTATGTTTATTGCTGCAACTGCATTGGCCTCGTGTGCCAACGCCCCAAAAGAGCAGAGCTGGGTCGTAGATCGCTTTGACGACATCAAAGTGATACGCTATGAGGTGCCCAATTTTGAGACTCTGACGCTTGACGAGAAGTTATTGATATACTACCTTGCCGAGTCGGCAAAGTATGGTCGTGATATTCTGTTCGACCAAAATTTCAAATATAACCTCGCCGTTAGGCGCACCTTAGAGGCTCTATATCAGAACTATGAGGGTGACCGTACAACCGAGCAGTGGCTGTCATTTGAGAAGTACCTGAAAAAGGTGTGGTTTGCCAATGGCGTGCATCACCACTACTCAAACGATAAGTTTACGCCTGAGTTCACGAAAGAGTACTTTGTAGAGGTATTGGCGGCAATCCCAGCCGAGAAGTTGGTTGATACGGCACCTCTGCACGATGTGGTAGTGGAGGTTATCTTCAATCCTGCAGCCTATGCATCACGACAAAATTCGGCTGAAGGGGTAGATATAATTGCCGATTCGGCAAACAACTACTATGAGGGTGTAACTGAGGCGGAGGCTGTTGCCTTTTATGAGGGTATGATTTCGGCCGATGCCAACAATGCTGAGCCCATTTCGTATGGCTTGAACTCGAAGTTGGTCAAAGAGGATGGCAAAATCAAGGAGCAAGTTTGGCGAGTTGGCGGTATGTATTCGGCAGCCTTAGAGAGGATTGTATATTGGTTAGAGAAGGCTCAAAGCGTGGCACAAGAGCCCCAAAAGAGTAATATCGCAACTCTCATCGAGTACTACAAAACGGGCGATTTGGAGCTCTTCGACGACTTTAACGTAGGTTGGGTCAAAGATACTAAGACCAATGTCGATTTTGTAAATGGTTTCACTGAGACCTATGGCGATCCATTGGGGCGCAAGGCGTCGTGGGAGTCGGTTGTGAACTTCCGTGACGAGGCAGCCTGCCGACGTACAGAGATTATATCGGAGAATGCGCAGTGGTTTGAGGATAATTCGCCCATCGCCGATGAGTTTAAGAAAAAAGAGGTAAAGGGTGTCTCGGCAAAGGTTATCACTGTGGCGATGCTGGGTGGCGACTGCTATCCATCGACCCCGATTGGTATTAACCTTCCAAATGCCGACTGGATTCGCAAGGATCACGGCTCAAAGTCGGTTACAATCGATAACATCACATACGCATATAAAAAGGCTGCCGATGGCGATGGCTTTAGCGAGGAGTTTGTTCTGCGTGAGGAGGATCGTGAGCGTATGAAGGCGCACGGTAAGTTGGCGGACGACCTACACACCGACCTACACGAGTGTCTGGGTCACGGTTCGGGTCAGTTGGCTGATGGTGTTTCGGGCAACGAGCTAAAGAACTACTCTTCGGTTTTGGAGGAGGTGCGTGCCGATTTGTTCGGACTTTATTACTTGGGTGATGAGAAGATGGTCGAGATTGGCTTGGTACCATCATTTGAGGTGGCTGAGGCTGGCTATGCAAAGTATATCCTAAATGGAATTATGACTCAACTATCACGCATCGAATTGGGTAAGACAGTCGAGCAGGCGCATATGCGCAATCGCAAACTAATCAGCGAGTGGTGCTACGAGAGGGGCAAGGCGGATAATGTTATTGAGTGGATTGTTAAGGATGGCAAGCGATATGTTGTTGTTAATGACTTTGTGAAGCTGCGTGCGCTATTTGCCGAACTGCTACACGAGGTGCAGCGTATCAAGTCTGAAGGTGACTATGAGGCGGGCAAGGCGTTGGTCGAGAAGTACGCCGTGCAGATTGACCCTGCGATGCATAAGGAGCTTTTGGAGCGCTATGCGGCTCTAAATATCGAGCCCTATGGTGGCTTTGTCAATCCTGAGTACGAACTTGTGAAGGATGGCGAAAAGATTGTCGATGTTGTGGTTAAATACCCTGCAAATTACGTAGAGCAGATGCTTAACTACTCTAACAACTACTCAACACTGCCAAATATCAACTAAGAGCGTGTTGTTTCTGTAAACAGAATGCCCCCGAGAGGTTGTTATAACTCTTCGGGGGCATTTTTTGTAGTTCTGAAGTTCGCTTTTTCGACTACTTTTTCTTGTTGTAGAGGAATCGTTTAATCTTCTTGGTTGGGGTCTTTTCGAATCCCTCCTTCTCTTCGACCACGCTGCTGATGCGTGAAAAACGGCTAACCTTCGAGTTCACGAACTCCATAATATCACGCTTTAACTGCTCCGAGCGAGCCTCTAACGCCTCCTTTTTAGTATCCCACTGCTCACGCCAGTTATCAAGCGTAGCCTCTAACTGTTCGTTGTCAAAGTGTACCAAAGCGACTAAACGCCCCTCTTGCTCGGTCACTATCGAGTCGGCAATGCAGTAGTGTGTGTTGATGATATTCTCAATATCTTCGGGGTAGATATTCTCGCCACTCGCCCCGACAATCATATTCTTGATGCGACCTTTGATATATAGCCATCCATCTTTGTCAATCTCGCCAATGTCGCCCGTTCTGAACCATCCATCTTGAGTGAAGACCTCTGCAGTCGCCTGCTCGTTTTTGAAGTACCCCTTCATCACCGATGGCGTTAGGGCAACCACCTCGCCAAGTCCCGTTTGTGGGTCTACGTTGTCTAAGCGTAGCTCTACACGTGGCACTCGAGGGCCTGTCGAGCCTAAGCGCACCATCGATGGAATAGCGCCCGCCAAAAGGGGAGCTGTTTCAGTCAAACCATAACCTATGGCGTAGGCAATTTTTGAGTCGATTAGGAACTGCTCGGCATCGGATGCCAACTTGGCGCCACCAATACCCATAAAGCGTACTCTGCCTCCAAAGACCTTATTTAGCTTCTTGCCTGCCACACGGTGCAGGTAGCGACGTAGGAATCCCACCTTATATATCGCTCTCCAAAAGCCGTTTGAGTTGAACTTTGCCAAGACTTGGTGGCGATATATCTTCTCGATAATTAGTGGTACGATAAGCATCATCGTGGGGCGCACCTTGCGCAGCGCTGGCAAGAGTGCCGATGCGGTGGGTGGCTTATCCAGATAGACGGCACGTGCGCCACGTGAGAATGGGTAGAGCATACCAACCGAACACTCATAGGTGTGCGAAAGTGGCAAAACTGACATAAATGTATCTGCCTCGTTGATAGGGTATAGCTCGTAGCATATCTCCATCTGAGCTGCCAGCGCCTTGTGTGTAAGCATTACACCTTTGGGCGATGATGTTGTGCCCGAAGTGTAGATTATAACTGCCAAATCGTCAGCCTTAGGCTCTGTAGTCGAACCCTGCTCCTTGACCTTTTGGGCGATGACACCCAAATTCTTGGTACGAACAACGACGTTTAGCTTCTCGATTGCAGCCTTTGGAATTTTGGTGTAGAGCTTATCCGAACAGAGCAGAGCCTTAGCCTCAGAGTGCTCCAAAATCATCGCCAGCTCATCGCCCGAGAAGTCGGGTAGGATAGGCACTGCGACCATTCCTGCTGTTGTGATGGCGAAGTAGCTAACGCCCCAGTTGGGCATATTGCTACTCAGAATTGCAACCTTATCTTGTGGCTTTAAACCTGCCGAGACCAATATCTCTTGTACTGTTTTGATGCGTTCGCCAACCTCACTGTAGCTTACCGCCTCGCCTTCGTGCATCGAAAAGGCTATGTTTGATGCATACTTTTCTATGCTATTTTGGACTAATTGATGTAGTGTCTCCATTTCAATATTCAAATATGTATCGCTATTGTATTACATAATAACGGAAAATATTGGACAAAAGTACTATAAATTATGGAAATCTTACTATTTTTGGGACAAAATATGACAACACTCAACAATATAGAGATAAAAGAGCTTGCACTCAGTGTCGGTTTTGACCTTTGTGGCATAACTCGATGCGCTCCATTATCGGATGATAAGTGGCACTTTGAGCAGTGGCTTGCGGCAGGTTACCACTGCTCGCTTGGGTATATGGAGCGCCACCAAGAAAAACGCTTCGATGCTTCGAAGTTGGTCGAGGGGGCAAAAAGTGTTGTTGTGTGTGCAGTGGGGTATAAAAATGATAGCTCGATGGGCTACCCGCAACAATTCAATGCAAAGGTGGCATCATACGCTCGATGTGTGGATTATCATACGACAATTAAGGAGATGCTTAACGCTATGCTTGTCGAGCTTAAAAAGCGCTATCCATCGCTCTCGGGGCGCACTTTTGTCGATACAGCACCATTAGCCGAGAAGCGATACGCTGTCGAGGCTGGTTTGGGGTGGATAGGTCGTCAGTCGCTACTTATAACGCCAAAATTTGGCTCTTATCTGCTTTTGGGCGAGTTGGTTATCTCTGATGAGGTGGATGCGTATGATAAACCATTCGAAGGTAGTCGTTGCGGACGATGCAACAACTGTGTCGAGAGTTGTCCGACGGGAGCCATCGTTGCGCCAAAGATTATCGATACTACACACTGTATCGCCTGCCACACTGTCGAGCAGGCTCCCGATGTAGATATTGATCTAAATGGTTGGATATTTGGTTGTGATGAGTGCCAGAGTTGCTGCCCATACAATCGCACTGCTCCTGAGTTTCGTGAAGAGCGCTTCACACCCATATTTAATCCACTTGAGTATAGCGTTGAGTGCTGGAGTGAGATGAACGAAGAGGAGTTTTCTGAGCGATTCTCTCGAACGCCAATGCAACGTGGAGGGTTGGCTAATATCTTGGAGAGCATCAAAAAAGGGTAGGCAATTCTTAAATTGTCGTAAAAATAGATGCGTAAATATACCTATTATTTAGTAATTTTGTGATTTTTTTTGCAAAATTACTTTTTTTGTGCTAAATTTGTTTAATGATGTGTGACTGTGCCGCATAAAAAAACAGAAATTAGTGTGTAACGCCCATCTCTGCTCTAATGATAAGGTGCAGAGGGGGCAAAAAATCAAAAAAATGAGAACAAAAATTTTTATTGTAAAGGTTGTGTTGGCGATTATCTTTTTTGTGGGTCTGACAGCTACACAGAGCAGTGTGAATGGTCAAAACCAGAGCATCTACGACTTTAAAATCGAGACTATTGATGGGCAAGAGTTCGATATGGCAAGCCTGAAGGGTAAGAAGGTTATGATTGTGAATGTAGCCTCAAAGTGTGGGTATACACGCCAGTACGAAACACTACAAGAGCTATATGAAATGTACAAGGATGATGGATTTGTGATTCTGGGTTTTCCTGCCAACAACTTCGCAAATCAAGAGGCTGGAACAAATGAGGAGATTGCACAGTTTTGCAAGGCAAATTTTGGTGTTGAGTTTACTATGATGTCAAAAATTTCGGTCAGAGGTGATGATATGGCCTCTTTATATAAGTGGCTAACACACAAATCGATGAATGGCAAGTCGGATTATGAGGTGACGTGGAATTTCAATAAATTCCTTATCAATGCTGATGGCACAATCGAGGCTAA
>CAYJJV010000024.1:0-12655 GCA_964370585.1 uncultured Alistipes sp.
CGGGATCGAACCGGCACGGATTGCTCCACTGGTGTTTGAGACCAGCGCGTCTACCGATTCCGCCATCTGGGCAAATGGTTGTGATTGAGTTAAGGCATCTTTATACCCGCCTGCGCCTGCCGCCAAAAAGCAACTTAAACGCCCCACTCACAGTTGAAATTTATTGACTAAATCTCAAATCGGTTTGGCAAAGGTAACGCAATATTATGACTTTTCAAAATATCTTTGTATTTTTTTTGCTCGGGATGCACCAACTACCTCAGTGAGTGCATCTAAGCTCGCAGCACGAATCTTTGCAACAGAGCGAAAATGGCGTAACAGCGCCTCTGCACTCTTCGCTCCAACACCTTCGATGGCGTCGAGCTCGCTCACCACGAAATTTTTGCTCCGCTTTTGGCGATGAAACGTAATTCCAAAGCGGTGCGCCTCGTCACGGATATGGCGAACAACCTTCAGTGGTTCGCCCGTGCGTGATAGGTAGTATGGGTTGGGATCGTTGGGGTAGAATATCTCCTCGATGCGCTTGGCAAGCCCCACGATGGGTAGCTTGTCGGCAATCCCTAACCCTTCGAGTATCTCATAGGCGCTCGATAGCTGCCCCTTGCCACCATCGACAATCACCAAGTCGGGCAGAGCAGCCTGCTCCTCTAAAAGGCGAGAGTAGCGGCGGAAGATAATTTCACGCATCGAGGCGAAGTCATCAATGCCCTCAACTGTCTTGATATTGAAGTGGCGGTACTCCTTGCGTGAGGGCTTGCCATCCCGAAAGACCACACACGAGGCTACGGGGTTTGTTCCCTGTAGATTGGAGTTGTCGAAGCACTCGATATGGCGTGGCTCACGCTCCAATCGCAATTCACGCTGCATCGCTGCCATCAGACGGTCGGTGTGGCGTTCGGGGTTGTGAATCTCCATATTTTTTATCTGCTCGGCACGATATAGACGTGCCGAGCGCTCGGAGAAGAGCAACAGATCACGCTTTTCGCCACGCTGAGGCACGGTAAAGGTGACCCCATCGAATATTGCAGTTGTGGAGGGCATAAATGGCACAATCACCTCACGGGCGAGTGGTGCATCGGCAACGCTCTCCATCAAATATTGTATTGCGAGCGTCAGAACATCACTTAACTCGGCATCGACACCATAGCTTAGGCGCACGGTCGTCACACCCACAATCGAGCCGTGACGAATACGCACAAAGTTACAGTAGATAACATCCTCGTCGGGCAGCAGCGAAAATATATCGACACTTTGGATGCGTGATGAGACGATAACCGATCGACTGGCGTAGTTCTCCAGCGCCTCGAAGCGCTGTTTGTAGCGTTGCGCCTGCTCGAATCGTAGGTTCTCGGCCGCCGACTCCATCTCACGCGTGAGGTAGGCACGAACGGGTCGCAGGTCGCCTTTAAGAATCGATGTTGCCATTGTAACATATTCGGAGTACTCCGCCTCCGAGATTAGCCCTATACAGGGTGCCTTGCAGTTGCCGATATGGTACTGCAGGCAGACACTATAGCGCCCACGAGCGATATTTTGAGGGCTAAGATTTAGCTTACACGTGCGAAGAGGGATAACCTCACGAATAAACTCCAATACGCTACGCTGCATCGAGATGGAGCTGTATGGACCAAAATATTGCGAGCCATCACGCACAACGAGGCGTGTGGATTGAACTCTTGGAAATGACTCACGCCTAAGAACAATCCAAGGGTATGTTTTATCATCCTTTAGGAGGGTGTTATAACGTGGCTGCAAGCTCTTGATAAGTGAGTTTTCTAACAGTAACGCATCCGATTCGCTATCGACGACGATATGTTCGATTGTAACGATTTGGCGCACCAAAACACGCACTTTAGAGCTATGTTCACGGTTTTGAGTGAAGTACGA
This sequence comes from uncultured Alistipes sp., assembly GCA_964370585.1. GTDB lineage: Bacteria > Bacteroidota > Bacteroidia > Bacteroidales > Rikenellaceae > Alistipes. Next base: position 1,888 of record CAYJJV010000024.1, read on the forward strand.
TGCAACACGCTTACGCAACGATTTAGCCTTACCCACATATATGACCGTGCCCGATGCATCTAAATATTTATAGACACCGGGCGAGAGTGGCAACGCTGCCACCTGCTCTTTTAGCTGCTCATCTCTTCGCTTTGTCATAGGCTTTTGCAGAGCAAATATAGCAAAATTTTATCCAAATTGTGAAAATGGGCATTTCGCAGGCAATGGGAAGTGCAAAAAAAACTGCTTGCCTACCCCTCCAGCCAATCTAATAGTGGCTGCGCCTTAATACGTGACACAACAATCTGCTCGGGCACTATCACGCTGAGCTTCAGTGATAACTTTCGATTAAAGTATCGTTCGATGCTCGAAATTGCGTTGCGGTTGATAATGAATTGACGGTTGGCACGAAAAAAAAGTGCACCGTCCAACATCTCATCCATCTCATCCAGCGTAGAGCTATATAGGTACTCCTCGCCCGAAAAGGTGGTGACAAGCAACAACTTACCCTTAGAGTAAAGATAGGCAATATCCTGTACCGAGAGTGGAATTATGCGCTCACCTCGATTGACGATAAGGGTCTTCTTAAAGTTGGTGGAGAGGCTTAATTGAGCCACCAAAGCCTCGATTTGTGAGAGTTGCTTATCGCTCTGTGGCGCCCCAAACGCCTCCTGCATATCCTTTAACTTTAATAGCGCCCGCTCCAACTGCTCACGATTAATGGGCTTCAGCAGGTAGCTCACAGCATTGGTATTAAAGGCCTCGACCATATATTGGTCAAAGGCGGTCAAAAATATGATTGGACAGCTGACCTTCACACTATTAAATATCTCAAAGCACAACCCATCGGCGAGCTGAATGTCGGACAGCACCAAATCGGGGTGCGGGTGGCTCTCAAAGTGGGCAACAGATGCCTCGATAGAGTCCACCATCGCCACCACCTCTATAGTATCGTCAATGGAGGATAGCAGCTCAGATACCCTCTGAGCCGCCTTCTTTTCATCCTCAATGATTACTACCCTCATTACTCGTCAATGGCATTTGGTTCGGGGCGCTGCTTGCGCTCACCACCCTTGCGAGCCCCGTTTTTGCCATCGCCACCGCTTTTCATCGCCTCATAGCGCTTTTTAACCATCTTCTTATACTGAGCAAATTGCTCCTCAGATAGCACCTCTTCAACCTCATCCATCCTCTCTTTAAAGAGCTCTTTACCCTTTGCCGCCTGCTCCTTCATATCCTTATGAATCTCGGCGTACTTCTCATTAATCTGTGTCATCTGCTCACGTTGTTGCTCGTTCAAATCCAGTTTGTCGGCCATCTTTTCAGAGATTAACTCCTTTTTCTCAGACTTTTTCTTTGTTTTCTCTCCCTTCTGTGCGAAGCTCGTTGTTGCGCCAGTTACAAGTAGTGTCACAACAAGTGCTGACAATAAAAATTTTGCTCTTTTCATCTTAGTTCTCTTTTTTAATTAATGGTAATTTTACTCTAAATATTTTATCCGTGCGCTCGATGGCTATATCCCGACCAAAAAGCAGTCGATAACGCTCCGAGATATTTAAAAGACCCCTCTTCGAAGAGTTGAAGGTCTCAATTTTTGGTTGTACATTATTCTCAACCACGATATAATCCCCCTGCTGCACAATCTGAATATTTAGTGGTCTCGTATCACTCGCCACGTTGTGCTTAATAGCATTCTCCAAGAGTAGCTGCAGTACGATTGGCGGGATTTGGCACTGCTCGCTCTGCTTTTCAATATCAACCGTGAGCGAGATGGCATCCTCGAATCGCTCCTTTTGGATGTGCCAGTAGGAGTACATAAACTTTAGCTCTCGCTCTAAGGTTGTGACGTTTTCATCCTTATACTCAAGCAAATAGCGATATATAGCGGCTAAATCTTCAATAAATCGCTGAGCAGCTGCCTCTTTAACCATCGCCGAGAGGGTATTCAGGGCGTTAAACATAAAGTGTGGACTTAGCTGCTCGGAGAGCGATGATATTTGCGACTCCAAGTAGCTCTGTCGCATACGACTCGCTTCAGCCTCAGCCTCACGGCGTTGCTCTATCACACGCTGGTATAGCAGAACAAAGTAGTATAGGGTACTCCACACCAATATCCTATTGCCCTGCATAGTTAGGTGGCGTCTTGCGTGTTGCTGTGGCACATCAAAATCGAATAGGTATCTATGTGCCACAAAGACCACAACAGCCACCAACATAACTGAGATAAACCCCCTTAGCCATACACTCTTCAATACTTTTTGATACCACTTACTATAAAATAGTGCAAGGTGTGCAAACCACACCATCGATGCCAACAGAAATGTTGTTACGGCCTGCGTATAACTTATTGGCGTTATCTTGCCCGTTCCCACCTTAAGTAGGAGTAGAAGAACCGAGATTCCAAACGAGAGCAGAATGCCCAATATTATATTATTTTTCATATTCAATATATTTTACAGACAAAGTTATAAAATTTACCCAAACATTAGCAAATCTCCCCTAACTCTGTGACAAAGGTATAATATGTATCGCCCCAAACAAAACCAAAGAGCATCGAAACAGACAAAAAGCGGAGTAAAATGTACCAACAGTGGAGCTAAGTGGTACGGCACGGAGTGCAAAAGGGATAGTTAAGAGAAAAAAAGCACTATATTTGCACTCATAACAAAGCGGAAAAGCAGAACAACTATGCAGAACAACGATATATTAATTCCACTACTTTTAACCTTAGCGGCAGGTCTGGCGACTGGCATTGGAAGTGCCATAGCCTTCTTCGCTCGCTCGACCAACAAGCGCCTGCTATCCTTCTCGTTGGGACTATCGGCAGGTGTGATGATCTACGTCTCGTTTGTGGAGCTCTTGGCCGAAGCACAAACCACACTTATCGCCGAGTGGGGTGAGCGTGAGGGTACTATCTGGGCGAGCGTTGCATTCTTTTTGGGTGTGGTTTTAATAGGCATCATCGATCGGTTGGTACCCTCGTTTGAGAATCCACACGAGGCTCGCACCGTCGAGCAGATGCACGAGAGTCCACGCAACACAAAGCTTATGCGTGTGGGAGTTGTCACGGCTCTTGCCATCGCCATACACAACTTCCCCGAAGGCATCGCAACATTTACGGCTGCCACCGAGAATATTGGAGTTGGTGTCGCCATTGCCATAGCTGTCGCCATACACAACATCCCTGAGGGCATCGCCGTTTCGATTCCTATATATTTCGCAACGGGGAGTCGCAAAAAGGCCTTCCTATGGTCACTTCTTTCGGGCTTTGCCGAGCCTGCAGGGGCGATTTTAGCGTGGTGGATATTGATGCCTTTAATGTCGGCAACACTTATGGGGTGCGTCTTGGCAGCCGTAGCAGGTATTATGGTCTTTATCTCAATCGACGAGCTGCTGCCTGCCGCCCGTGAGTGGGGCGAGGCGCATACGGCAATATATGGTTTTATTGTCGGAATGGCGATAATGTCACTTAGCCTACTTCTTCTAATTTAGATGCAGATTCAATAAAATGGAGATACTACTACTCATTGTTGGTCTAACCCTTATTTTGGTTGGCGCAAACTACCTCACCGATGGCTCTTCAGCGTTGGCACAGCGCTTTGGCATCTCAGAGTTCATTGTTGGACTAACTATTGTTGCCATTGGCACCTCGACTCCCGAAATAGTGGTGTCGGTGCTATCCTCGATTGATGGCAAGAGCTCGATGGCGATTGGCAATGTCGTCGGCTCCAATATCTTCAATATATTTGTCATACTGGGGCTATGCTCACTTTTGCGCCCCATCGCCTTGACAAAATCTAATATCCGCCGTGACGTTCCGCTATCTGTCGCAGCCTCGTTATTGATGTGGGCAGTGCTCTCAGACTCGCTATTCGGAGGTGCAGATAGTATCTCACGCATCGATGGAGGGGTTATGCTTACGCTATATATCGCCCTTATGGTATACACCGTGCGTCAAGGGCGCACGGCAACTAACAAGGATGAGATAACACCACCCACTACCCCACTATGGCTCTCTGTGGTTATGGTTGTTGGGGGTTTGGCAGCTCTAATCTATGGGGGTGAGATATTCTTGAATAACGCCACTGCATTGGCTCGCACGATGGGCATTAGCGAGGGTGTGATAGCCATTACGCTGGTCGCTGGAGGCACGTCACTGCCCGAATTGGCAGCCTCTGTTGTGTCGCTATATAAGGGTAAAGCGGATATGGCTCTGGGCAATGTTATTGGCTCGTGTATCGCCAATATACTCTTGATTTTAGGCGTTAGCTCGCTTATCAACCCACTCTCTGTGGGCGATATTACCACTCTCGACATTGCGATGTGCGCCTTAGGCTCTGTATTGCTATTTATTACCGCCTACACATTTAAAAGTCGCACCATTGATCGCTATGAGGGGGCAATTTTTCTGCTTCTATATGGGGCCTATATGTGGTATCTGTTTAACTAATGGTTTGAGCTCTATCGAAATAGCAAACAACAAAAGGGGCGAGCAATCAAGAAAAAGGGGCAGCCCTTGATTGAGCCGCCCCATATTAGCAAGAGTGTGAATAATAGATAATTATTCACACTCTTTTTTTTGTCGAAACTACTTAGTTACCCTTTCAAGCCACTTAACCATAAACAACATTGTGAACATCGAGATGCAACAAGCAACTACGAATACTGTCCACGTTGCCGTCATCGACCAGCTCTGGTAGAATATCGCACCGAATACCAAAAGTTGGTTTCCAAGTGCCGTTGCGCCCAACCATAGACCCTGCATAAGACCTTGATACTTAGCTGGCGCTACCTTCGATACGAACGATATACCCATTGGCGAGATAAATAGCTCGGCAATAGTCAGAACAAAGTATGAACCAATCAATAGCCAAGGTGTAACGTTAGGCGTGTAACCCACCTCAACGATGTCATTTTTAAGTGGTAGACCCCACGAGCCGAGTGCCATAACAACAAATCCCAAAGCAGCGATACCCATACCTATTGCAATCTTGCGAGGTGTCGATGGCTCGATACCACGACTACGCAACCAACCAAAGAATGGCACAACGATAAATGTTAGCAAGACCACAAACAGCGGGTTGAACGACTGGAATAGCTCGGCACCCTCCAAGACTTGAAAACCAAGATCTAACTGCATCGGAGCTGTGTAGTCCTTCGCAAAGTAGGTCATCGTAAGTCCATTTTGGTGGAACGAGAACCAGAAGAAGATTACAACGGCAAATACCGCCAAAAGGGCGAAAATACGACCCTTAAAGTCCTTCATTAGCTTGTCGAACTCATATTTTGTCGCTGTGTACTTAATCCAAGTTTCGCTCGCAACCTCTTTGCCCGAAGCGAGTGTTGCATCAATATCTCCCTTCAGAGCTGTCATCTTATCGGCAACAGAGTCCTCAGTTGTCACAACATTATCCTTGCTCTTAGGATTTGGGAACTTCTTCATATTTAGAGCATATATCACAAGCGAGATTAGCATCGCAATGATAGCTGCACCAAATGCATAATGGAAGCCCGTTGTGAAGATGCCAAGATAGTCGTGTGCAAATGTCGTAAGGTCTGAGCCCGTATAGCCCACGCTATGTGCCAACTCAGATAGGCGCTCTGCCACCCTTATAGAGGGAACTCCACTTGTGGCCACCTCGCTAAGGAATTGGTTACAAACATCGGGTAGAGTCTGGTCATATTGGAAACCATTGTAGTTTACCCATCCATTGCGAATAATCACCGCAAGAATTGGGGCAAAAATGGCACCTACATTGATAAACATATAGAAGATCGAGAAGCCCTCGTCACGCTTAGCCTTGAATTGGTCGTTGTCATACATCTGCCCCACCAACGCCTGCAGATTACCCTTGAATAGACCATTACCAAACGCTATGACGAAGAGTGCAGCGCAGGTCAAGATGAGCATCGTTGTGTATGATGCATCGGGCACTGGCGTTTGGGATGGAATAGATAGAAGCGCATAACCTCCTGCCATCATCGTAATACCTACGAATATGGTCCCTTTGTAGTTCTTGAGCTTATCGGCTACAATACCACCCACAAGGGCAAGCATATATATAAGGAAGTAGAAGGTAGAGTAGATTAATCCTGCATTCTCCTCATCCAAACTAAATTTGGTCTGTAAAAACAACACAAGGATAGCCATCATTGTGTAGAAGCCAAAACGCTCACCCATATTGGCGAGAGCGGCGGCGAATAACCCTTTGGGGTGTCCTTTAAATCCGTTAAGCATAGTCTATAATTAAGTTTAGTGAATAATTTTATTTTCAGTTAATCACAAAGATACAATTTTTTTTTATATATTTGTAAGATACAAGAGCATTTTATGAAAAAAAACAATTCAACGCTCACTATTATAGAGCAGGACGAGTGGCTACGGCCCGTCGAGGCGCAGTTGGAGCGCAGGCACAACAAATTCTTAGAGCGACTATCGCAAATCGAGGCTTCGGCTGGCTCGATTGTCGATTACGCTAACGGCCACCGATATTTTGGATGGCAGTGGGACGATATATTGGATGGGTGGTGGTTCCGTGAGTGGCTACCAAAGGCGAAAGATGTATATATCTTTGGTGATTTTAACTCGTGGCAGCGCACCGAGATACGCCTCAATCGTGACACGAATGGGGTGTGGAGTGGCTTCTTCCCACGTGCCACCTATGGCGAAAGATTGACACACGGCTCTCTATATAAGATACACGTGCACGGCGATAGCGGCTGGATGGATAGAGTCCCAGCCTATGCTACTCGAGTTGTTCAGGATGACGCAACGAAGAACTATACTGCCCAATTTTGGGTGTCACAACCATTTGATTGGCAGGGAGATAGTCTACTTGACACTGACGAAGCCCCAATAATTTATGAGGCGCACGTTGGTATGGCCACCGAACAGGGCGCTGTGGGCACCTATCGCCACTTTACTGAAAAGGTCCTACCACGCATCGTTGAGGCGGGCTACAACACCCTACAATTAATGGCCGTAGCCGAGCACCCCTACTATGGGTCGTTTGGCTACCACGTTGCCAACTTTTTCGCCCCCTCGTCACGCTTTGGAACGCCCGAAGAGCTTAAGGAGCTGATTCGTGAGGCTCACAAGGTGGGTATTCGTGTTGTGATGGATATTGTCCACGCCCACTATGTGAAGAACCTCAACGAGGGTATCAACTCATTAGATGGCAGCCCAGATCACTACTCACGTGAGGGCGAGGCGGGGTATCAAAAGTATTGGGACTCGATGATCTTCGACTATGGCAAGCGTGAGGTGGAGCACTTTCTGCTCTCCAACGTCAAGTACTGGATAGAGGAGTTTCACTTCGATGGCTACCGCTTTGATGGTGTCACCTCGATGATATACCACCACAACGGCTATATCGAGTTTGACTCTCGTGACAGATTCTTCGATGAAGGGGTGGCAGAGGATGCCATTCTATACCTTACCTTAGCCAACCGCTTGGTGCACGATGTAGCGCCCGAGGCTATTACCATTGCCGAAGATGTGAGCGGAATGCCGGGTATGGCAATCCCAACAGAAGATGGCGGCATTGGCTTTGACTACCGCTTGGCGATGGCGATACCCGATTTTTGGATTAAGTACCTCAAGGACGTTCCCGACGAGGGGTGGAACCTATGGGAGATGTGGTCTACGATGACCAACCGCCTGCCAGCGGTCAAGACAATAGCCTATGCCGAATCGCACGACCAAGCGATGGTGGGCGATAAGACCATCGCCTTTCGATTGATGGATGCCGAGATGTATAGCTCGATGTCACGCCTAATCCAGAGCCTTGTCGTATCACGAGGCGTAGCGTTGCACGAGATGATACGCCTCATAACCATCGCAACGGGCGGGCAGGGGTATCTGAACTTTATGGGCAACGAGTTTGGCCACCCCGAGTGGATCGACTTCCCACGTGAGGGCAATGGTTGGAGCTACCACTATGCACGCCGTCAGTGGTCGCTGTTGGATGATGATTTGTTGCGCTACTCGCAACTCGGGGCGTTCGACAAAGAGATGATTCATATCGTCAAGCAGTATGATATTCTGCGTGATGACTATGCTTGGTTGCTAAATATCGACGAGGAGAATATGACTATGGTCTTCACACGTGGCGAGTTGCTATTTGTCTTTAACTGGCACCCCACACGCTCGATTGCCGACTACACGATACCGCTCAATGTCGAGGGCAAATATGTGGCAATTCTATCCACCGACGAGCCACGCTTCGGTGGTGCCGACTGCCAAGATATGGATATTGAGCACCACAGCTTTATCTATGATGAGGATGAGAGCTCAACCCCACACCTTAATATATACAACACCTCCCGCACAGCGACCATCTATCGCAGGGTGTAGTTCTTTATTGTGCAGTAAAAAAGTGGGGCAACCAACAGATTTGTTGATTGCCCCACTTTAGCTATAGTGCGAAAGGCGGCCATTAGGCACGCTCTGCGCCCTTACTTTGCGTAGGATACAGCACGTGTCTCACGAATGACTGTGATTTTAACCTGTCCGGGATAGGTCATCTCGTCCTGAATCTTCTTTGCTATATCGTGCGATAGTGACTCAGAATCGGTATCCGTAAGCTTGTCGGCACCCACGATTACACGCAACTCACGACCCGCCTGAATAGCGTAGGTCTTAACAACACCGGGATACGAAAGTGCGATATCCTCCATCTCTTTGAGTCGCTTGATATAGCTCTCGACCACCTCACGGCGAGCTCCGGGACGTGCACCCGAGATGGCGTCACAAACCTGAATAATAGGCGCTATGAGCGATGTCATCTCTGTTTCGTCGTGGTGAGCACCGATAGCGTTGCACACCTCAGCCTTCTCCTTGTACTTCTCGGCGAGCTTCATACCGATAATTGCGTGTGGCAACTCTGGCTCATCATCGGGCACTTTGCCTATGTCGTGCAAAAGACCCGCACGGCGTGCCGTTTTAGGGTTTAGACCCAGCTCAGATGCCATCGTTCCAGCCAAATTGGCCGTTTCACGCGCGTGCTGAAGTAGGTTTTGACCATACGAAGAGCGATACTTCATCTTACCAATAAGGCGTATTAACTCGGGGTGCAGGCCGTGAATTCCAAGATCGATCGTGGTGCGCTTACCCACCTCGATAATCTCCTCTTCGATCTGCTTTTGCACCTTCGAGACAACCTCCTCGATGCGTGCGGGGTGGATACGACCATCGGTCACCAACTGGTGCAGCGCCAAGCGTGCCACCTCACGGCGAACGGGGTCAAAACCACTTAGGATGATAGCCTCAGGGGTGTCATCAACGATAATCTCGATACCCGTTGCAGCCTCCAAAGCACGAATGTTGCGACCCTCACGACCGATGATGCGACCCTTAACCTCGTCGCTCTCGATATTGAAGACCGTAACGGCATTCTCGATAGCGGTCTCCGTAGCGACACGCTGAATTGATGCCACAACGATACGTTTAGCCTCCTTTGTGGCGGTGAGCTTAGCCTCTTCTACCGTCTCGTTGATATATGCTGCAGCTTCGGTTTTAGCCTCCGCCTTCATATTCTCGATCAGAATCTCTTTAGCGCTATCTTGGCTCATACCCGAGATCTGCTCCAAGCGTGAGTTCTGCTCACGGCGAATTACCTCAGCCTCCTCTTGCTTTGTCGCCAAGTGTTGCATTTGGCTCTGAAGTTGCTCCTTTAGGCGTGTATTCTCCTTTAGGCGGTTCTCCAAATCACGCTGTTGATTCTGCAAATTGTTCTCAATCTGCTTAGCTCGGTTTTCGGATTGCGCAATCTTTTGATTACGCTCATTGACCTGACGGTCGTGTTCACTTTTGAGTTGTATGAACTTCTCTTTTGCTTGAAGGATTCTCTCCTTTTTAATCACCTCAGCTTCAGCCTCTGCCTCACGCAAAATGCTCTCTTTACGCCTCTGTGTAGACTTTTTTGCCACAATGTTTGTGACAACAGCGTATACAGCGACTGCCGATAGAGCTGAGATGCAAGCGATAATAATTGTACTATCCATCTGTTTTATGTGTGTTAAAAAATTTGTTAATTGTTATTAAATTTATAAAAAAACCCGCAACAATCCCTTACTTTCGTTTGACGAATCTGCAAGATAAGTCAGGTGTGGGGTCTACGATAGATCGCAATCGTCCAACGGCACGCTTAAAAGCGCACACCCCGAAGGGTTAAGGCCTGATTTTGAAAAACCTTGAGTTGCCCCAATATTGATAATGTTCAGTTTCGCAAAGCTTTAAGGGATCTATGCGGGTAGACTCCTATTTGTTAAGTGTCAAAGATGGTGCTTGACACCTAAATTAAATATGTTAAAGAACGTTTTTGCAGCCTTTTAAGTGTGCTACAACACTTATGCATCTATCAATTAGAGCTTCCCACAGTGGGTTGTAGACTACTTCTCACTCTCATCTTGACCACTCTTCTGGATTGGGTCATTGAGATAGTTGGCAATTCTCTGCTCGAGCTCCTTTAGTTGTTTCACGTCATCACTCACTACCTCACGGCTCTGACGGGCAGTTACGCTGGCAATGGCAAACTTTAGTGCCGCAACTGATAGGTAATCCTGCTCATCCCAACCCTTGATATTTTGCTGTTTTATCAATGTTAGGTAGCTATTGACCTCACGCTCGGCCAGGCGGTATAACTCCTCCTTACCGCTCTCAATTGTGAACGGATAGCTCTTACCTGCTATTTTAAGTGTTATCGCCTGCTTTGTCATAACTTATACAACCACTATTTTATACTCCCACTCTTCATTTGCCACTCACTCCTGCTCCTCTTCATTCACC
>CAYJJV010000024.1:12755-15496 GCA_964370585.1 uncultured Alistipes sp.
GCCACTCATTCGCCACTTCTCACTCACCCCTTGTTGAGGATTGCGATGCAGCTGTCAATCTCCCGCATAAGATTATTGACACGTGCTCTCGCCCTCTGCATATCACCACCTGCAACTCCTGCGCCATCTGCCGATAGCGACAGAGCCAAATGCGCCTTTTTAAGCTCCTCCTCAGAGCCTCGCTGCTGCTCTTGTGAGGCACGCAACTCACGCTGCAAAGCGTCACGCTGCTTCGTTAGCTCGCTGTGCTGCTTCGCCAAAGCTCTGTGAGCCTCAATAAGCTCTGTGATGCGCCCCTGAAGAGCCTCTATAACACTCGTCTCTGCCATACAAAGAGGTTAAAGGTGATAATTTACCACTCAAAGATAGATAAAAGTAGAGACAAAACCAAATTTTATTTTCTTTCGGTTAATCTGCAAGATGAGCATAGAGGTCGTAATCTGTTGCAGACGTGATTGTTACGTTATAAAACTCACCCTCTTTGAGTTTTGCATCGTCTGCTCGAATAAGTATCTCTTGATCTACCTCTGGCGAGTCGTACTCGGAGCGTGCAACATAATACTCGCCCTGCAGGGCATCGACAATGACACGCACTGTTGTGCCGACCCTTGCGAGGTTATTTTGGTATGAGATCTCATTTTGCAGAGCCATCAAGCGCTCGACACGAGCCTCTTTTACCTCTTCAGGCACATCGTCTGTGAGCTCTTCGGCAGAGTATGTCCCCTCCTCTTCGCAGTATGGGAAGACCCCCAAGCGCTCGAAACGCACCTCGCCAACAAACTGCATCAACTCCTCAAAATCGGCATCCGATTCGGTTGGATAGCCCACCAACATCGTTGTGCGAATGGCAATATTGGGCACCGAAGCTCGCAGTTCGGCGATTAACTCGACAGCCTCACTCTTCGTGTGGCGGCGCTTCATTGCCGTGAGCTGACTATCCGAGATATGCTGAAAAGGAATATCGATATATTTGCAAATTTTGTTTTCGCTTGCCATTACCGATATAACATCACGTGGAAAGGCAGTCGGATAGGTGTAGTGCAACCTAATCCACTCTATACCATCCACTTGACACAACTGCTGCAGTAGCTCAGCCAACATACGCTTACCATATAAATCGACCCCATAGTAGGTGGTATCTTGCGCCACAACAATTAGCTCTTTGACCCCCTTTGCTGAGAGCTTTTGAGCCTCTTCGATTAGCTTTTCTATTGGCACAGATATGTGTTTGCCTCGTATGATGGGTATTGCACAGTAGCCACAGCGCCAGTTGCACCCTTCGGATATTTTGAGGTAGGCGTAGTGGGTAGGTGTTGAGAGCAAACGCTCGGTGGATAGCTCAGGGGATGCTGACGCCTGCAATGCGGCAACGATGCCATCCAAATCACGCCCCCCGAAGTAGTCATCAACTTCGGGAATTTCGGCACGCAACTCATCGGCATAACGTTCAGACAGACAACCTATTACGTAGAGTTCAGAGATTAACCCCTCACGTTTGGCGACAACGGCATCCAAAATCATATCGATAGACTCCTGCTTGGCATCGCCAATAAATCCACAGGTGTTGATAACGACAATATCGACATCTTGGTCGTCGCTATCAAATACGACACGATACCCTGCAGCTGCTGCACGAGCCATTAGGTGCTCAGAATCGACACGATTTTTTGCGCACCCTAACGTTATGACATTTAGCTTTTTCATAGCTCTTTCGCTCCGTTATTTCTCCCCAAATAGGGCATCGACAAACTTGCGACGATCGAATATTTGGAGCTGATCGACACCCTCGCCCACACCAATATAGCGCACGGGGATGTTGAATTGTTCGCTTATGCCAATGACCACACCACCACGTGCCGTGCCATCTAACTTAGTGATTGTGAGCGATGTAACTTGTGTTGCTTGTGTAAACTGCTTTGCCTGCTCAAAGGCGTTCTGCCCCGTTGAGCCATCCAGCACCAACATCACCTCGTGCGGAGCATCTGCAATCACCTTGCCCATCACGTTGCGGATCTTGGTTAGCTCGTTCATCAAATTAACCTTGTTGTGTAGTCTACCTGCTGTGTCGATTAGCACCACATCAGCGCCATTTGCTTTGGCAGATGTGAGTGTATCGAATGCCACCGATGCAGGATCTGAACCCATCTGTTGTTGTACGATTGTAGCACCTGCACGCTCCGACCACACCTGCAACTGATCGATGGCAGCGGCACGGAATGTATCGGCAGCACCAATATAGACCTTGTGCCCCAAACGTGTTAGCTTTGATGCCAACTTACCGATTGTTGTGGTCTTGCCAGCGCCATTGACACCAACAACCATAACAACGTATGGCTCGCCCTCTTTGGCATCCAAACCAAAGTGCTCGACAGCGCCTTGCGAAGCATCTAAGAGCGCAACAATCTCTTCACGCAAAATTGAGTTCAACTCTTTGGTAGACATATACTTATCACGTGCCACACGCTCTTCGATGCGCTTAATTATCTTGACCGTTGTATCAACGCCCACGTCGGAGGCAATCAACACCTCTTCAAGATCATCCAGCACATCGGCATCGACCTTTGTGCGCCCCGCAACGGCACGTGCCATCTTGGAGAATATACCCTCTTTGGTGCGCTCTAAGCCCGAATTTAGCTCTTCAATCTGCTGTTTTTGCTCCTCTTGTTGAGCGGGCTGTGGCGATTGTTGTGGCTGTGCTTGTGCTTGTAGCTGTACTTGCGTTTGTGGCTGTGCTTGTGGCT
>CAYJJV010000024.1:15596-20887 GCA_964370585.1 uncultured Alistipes sp.
GGTTCGACAGTCGGCTCCTCAATTAACTCTTGCGCTTGTAGCTCACTGCTCGGTATCTCTACCTGCTCCTGAATTTGAGGTTGCACCTGCTCCTGCTTAAGAGCAGGTTTTTTTTTGAAAATATCGAAAAATCCCATAATTGTTCTATTACTATTAGATAGGGCAAAGATAGTCAATAATTTTTAATTATTACAAAACAAGAGAGTGTGAATAATGAGTTATTAGTCACGCTCGAACAAACAAAAAGGGGTGGCTAAAAAGCCACCCCTCATTACGAAAATAGAAACAAGTATTAGTTGTTGTATGCCGCCATCTTCTCAATTAGCATAACAACCTTGTTTGAGTAACCCCACTCGTTGTCATACCAAGATACCAACTTAACGAAGTTGTCGTTAAGAGCGATACCCGCCTTAGCGTCGAAGATCGAAGTGTTAGCATCGCCGATGAAGTCAGCCGATACAACGTCATCCTCAGTGTAAGCCAAGATACCCTTAAGCTCGTTCTCAGATGCGCTCTTCAATGCAGCCTTGATATCAGCGTAAGATGCACCCTTCTCCAAACGGCAAGTAAGGTCTACAACCGATACGTCAAGAGTTGGAACACGGAAAGCCATACCTGTTAGTTTGCCGTTAAGCTCTGGGATAACAACACCTACAGCCTTAGCTGCACCAGTTGAAGATGGGATGATGTTGCCGCCTGCTGCACGACCACCACGCCAATCCTTTACAGATGGACCATCAACAGTCTTTTGTGTAGCTGTTGTAGCGTGAACAGTTGTCATAAGACCCTCAACGATACCGAACTTGTCGTTTACAACCTTAGCCAATGGAGCCAAACAGTTTGTAGTACAAGATGCGTTAGATACGATAGTCTGACCTGAGTAAGTGTCTGTGTTTACACCGCAAACGAACATTGGAGTGTCATCCTTTGAAGGAGCTGACATAACAACATACTTAGCACCAGCTGTGATGTGAGCCTGAGCTGTCTCCTTTGTAAGGAAAAGACCTGTAGACTCAACTACATACTCAGCACCAACTGCATCCCACTTTAGATCTGCTGGATTACGCTCTGCAGTAACACGGATAGCCTTACCGTTTACGATTAGTGTGCTTGCTGCAGCATCATAATCAACTGTACCGTTGAAACGACCGTGAACTGAATCATACTTTAGCATATAAGCCATATAATCCACTGGTACAAGGTCATTGATACCTACTACCTCTACATTTTGGTTGTTGCAAGCTGCACGGAATACCAAACGTCCGATACGTCCGAAACCGTTAATACCAATCTTAATTTTTGACATAATTTTAAAAGTTATTTGTTAATAAATATATGTTCTCAACATTTTACGGCGCAAAATTATACACTTTATCTCTTTTTACCAAGTAAATAGCAACTTTTTTTACCCCTTTTGCGCAACTAATTTTATCGATGGCTCTATTTTAGTGTTCGCTTGGCACGTTTTGCCATCGCTGAAGCGAATACAAAGTCGTTAAGCTCCTTATTATCAGCATCCAAAATATCATCATTGGTGCCCTCCCACCACTTTTGCCCCTCGTGGATATATACGATATGTTCGCCAATCTCCATCACCGAATTCATATCGTGAGTGTTGATTATGGTTGTGATGCCATACTCTTGGGTGATTTCGTGGATTAGGTTGTCTATAACAATCGATGTTTGGGGGTCAAGCCCCGAGTTGGGCTCGTCACAAAATAGATAGCGAGGGTTGAGCACAATGGCACGTGCGATAGCCACACGCTTAACCATACCACCCGAAATTTCGGCTGGATAGAGCTCATTGGCACTCTCCAAGCGCACACGCTGCAGGCAGAAGTTCACACGCTCCATCTTCTCCTCTTCGCTCTGAGTGGTGAAGAGGTCTAAAGGCAACTTCACATTCTCGGCAACGGTCGAGGAGTCCAACAGCGCACCACCTTGAAATATCATACCCACATCTTTGCGTATAGCCTTGCGCTCTTTGAATTGCAGTGAGCTAAAGTCTGTGTCGTCATACCAAATCTTACCTGAATCGATGGGATGCAGACCCACCAAACTCTTGAGCAGAACCGTCTTGCCCGAACCACTCTTTCCAATTATGAGGTTTGTCTTGCCTGTTTCGAACTCGACCGAAATATTATCCAGAACTGTTCGCCCCTCGAATGACTTTGTAACACCTTCGGCACGTATCATATAAGTAGAAGTTGTGTGAGAATTAGGTTGAAGATCATTACCACCACCGAACTTACGACAACGGCTCGTGTCGAGGCTGTACCCACCTCTAAGGAGTTACCCTTAGCGTAGTAGCCATAGAATGCCGAGACGGAGGTTATGATATATGCAAAGACTGCAGCCTTGATTAGCGAGTATGTTATAGAGTAGGGTTTAAAGTCCAACAAAAGGCCCTCCAAATAGTCGGCAGGCAACATAATGCCTGTCAGTGAGGAGATGCCCCAACCGCCAATAATACCGATGACAATACTCAAAATTGTCAATAGCGGGAAGAAGAGAACAGTCGCCACAATCTTAGGCAAGATAAGATACGATGCCGAATTAACACCCATAATTTCGAGGGCATCAATCTGTTCGGTAATTCTCATCGTTCCAATCTCGGATGCGATGCTCGACCCCACCTTACCTGCCAAGATCAGCGCCACGACCGTTGATGAGAACTCCAAAATCATCGTTTCTCGTGTAGCATAGCCCACCAACGAAGGGGGAATGAATGGCGACTCTAAGTTGATACACATCTGCAGGGTAATAACAGCACCTATAAATATAGATATGATGGCTGTCAAACCTATCGAGTTGATGCCCAACGCCTCCATCTCAAAGAGTATTCGGCGACGATAAATCGCCACTTTCTCAGGGCGGGAGAATACCTTGCCCATCAATATGAAGTAACGCCCTATGTAGGCAAAAAATTTAATCATAGTTACCTATTTTTCCTCCTCAAAATCGACATAATCGCCCACACCCTTTGCAACTCGCTTTTCGGGTGCCTCACTGGTGCGATAGATATGTACATCGCCCTCTTTTTGCTGCTCCTGACCCCTTCGTGCCCCTTGCGCCCTTTCGTTTGAGCCGAAGCCTTGAGAAAAACCGCCCTCTTGAGCCTCACGTTGTAGTCTTATTAACTTGCGCCTTAACAAGAATATGCCTATGGCAATCAACAGAGCAATGCTACCTGCAAAGTATAGAGCAAATAGCAAAATACCCTTAAAAAGCGCTGGAGCACCAATCGCCAGAGCGAGAACTATTACGACCAATAGCGTATTGCGACGACAAAATTCGACAATACCATTTATCAAAACCAAAAAAAATGCCATCCTCTTCAATCTTTTAACCCCACAAAGATAGATAAAATTATCTTATTTCAATTTATTGTTGTAAATTTGGCACTTGAAAGGGGTTTTCTAAATTATAATTATCAACAACAAAGCCAAATATGCTAAACAAACTCACCGCAATTTCGCCTGTGGATGGACGCTACCGCAACGCCACCGAACCACTTGCCGCCTACTTCTCGGAGCAGGCCTTAATTCGCTATCGCATCAGAGTCGAGGTCGAGTACTTTGTCTCACTGTGCGAGCTGCCTTTACCTCAACTTGCAGGTGTAAAACCCGCATCGTTTGAGGCTTTGCGAGGGCTCTACACCGACTTCTCGCCATCCGATGCCGAGCGTGTAAAGCAGATTGAAGCGGTAACAAACCACGACGTAAAGGCTATCGAGTATATTATAAAGGAGAAGATGGATGAAATTGGGCTATCCGAGTATAAGGAGTTTGTCCACTTTGGACTAACCTCTCAGGATGTCAATAACACCGCCATACCGCTATCGCTAAAGGATGCCCTCGTGGAGTGTTACTACCCGCAGGTGGAGCAGCTACGTGATACGCTCTTTGCATTGGTGGATGAGTGGCGTGCGGTCCCGATGCTTGCTCGCACACACGGACAGCCTGCCTCGCCAACCATCTTGGGCAAGGAGATTATGGTATTTGTGGAGCGCATCGAGAAGCAGTTGGCGTCGCTACACCATATCTCTATACCCGCCAAATTTGGTGGCGCAACGGGCAACTTCAACGCCCATAAAGTTGCCTACCCCGAAGTTGATTGGGTCGAGTTTGGCAATCGCTTTGTCAATGAGCGCCTGCAACTGTCACGCTCACAACACACAACACAGATTGAGCACTATGACAACTTAGCGGCTATGTTCGATGCGATGAAGCGTGTAAATACCATACTTATCGATTTAAGCCGTGATATGTGGAGTTATATCTCGATGGAGTACTTCAAACAGCGCATCAAAGCTGGCGAAGTGGGCTCGAGCGCTATGCCTCACAAGGTGAACCCCATCGACTTTGAGAATGGCGAGGGTAACTTCGGCATTGCCAACGCAATATTTGAGCATCTGTCGGCAAAGCTACCTATCTCACGCCTACAACGTGATTTGACCGACTCGACTGTGTTGCGCAACATAGGCGTACCCATCGCCCACACCCTTATTGCACTAAAGTCGCTACAAAAGGGGCTCGGCAAGCTAATCTTGAACGAGAACGCCCTAAAGGCAGATTTGAACCAAAACTGGGCAGTCGTTGCCGAAGCTATCCAGACTATTCTACGCCGTGAGGGGTATCCCAAGCCATACGAGGCGCTAAAGGAGCTAACACGCACCAACAGCCATATTACCCAATCGTCGATTGCCGAGTTTATCTCAACGCTCAACGTCAGCGAGGCGGTGCGTGAGGAGTTGCGCAGGATTACGCCCGAGAACTATACAGGTATTTTTTAGGGTCGGAAAATAAATTATAACGATTTCGTTGCAATGTTAGTAATTTTGACTATCTTTGCACGCTATTGTTTAACAAATTAACTATTTATTGAAATGCCAAAAATGAAAACTAATGCCGCTGCAAAGAAGCGTTTTACTTTCACCGGCACAGGGAAAATCAAGCGTAAACACGCTTTTCATAGTCATATTTTGACTAAGAAGACCACAAAACAGAAACGTAATCTCTGCTATTCGAGTACCGTTTCACCCGTCGATGAGGCGAAAATTAAGAATCTGTTGGTTAAGTAATTTACCGACGCTATTTTATTAATCAAAGGAGCAAATCAGCCCCAAAGAGTGTGGGAGAACCGCATCGCTGACAGCTCTTCAAAAACTTTAAAATTATGCCACGTTCAGTAAACGCAGTTGCGTCACGCGCACGTAGAAAAAAGGTTTTGAAACTTGCCAAAGGTAACTTTGGTTCAAGGGGAAACGTATGGACCGTAGCCAAAAACAC
>CAYJJV010000025.1:0-20886 GCA_964370585.1 uncultured Alistipes sp.
TAGTGGCAGAGCCCGAAGCGGAGAAAAAAGCTCTACCTAAGCCAAAGGCGACAAAGCCGATGCTATCGGGCACTACCCTTGCAAATATGCTCAACGAGGCAACATATGGCGTCGAGCAGAAGAGCACAGAAGAGCAGAGTGCCAATACCAATATCACTATTGACCCAGAGACAGAAAGTAAGCTCAGAGAGGCTAAAGAGCAGATTTTGAACCTCATAAAGATGCGCCGCCCACGTTTCGTAGCGCCATTCGAGGGGATGACACTCAAGGGTAATGCAATCGAGGTAGAGGTCGGCACTGAAGATTTGCAACGTGAGATTTTACACGACGAGCGTGCTATGTTGCGCCAATTTGCCGATATTGCAGGTGTAAATGGGGCGATAGAGCTCAAAATTGTGGTAAATGAAGAGGTAAGAGCTGCACGCCCCATAAAACTTGAGGACAGGGTAGAGTATATGGCCCAGCGCAACCCTCTTCTGGCGGA
This sequence comes from uncultured Alistipes sp., assembly GCA_964370585.1. Taxonomy (GTDB): domain Bacteria; phylum Bacteroidota; class Bacteroidia; order Bacteroidales; family Rikenellaceae; genus Alistipes. The sequence continues at coordinate 485 of CAYJJV010000025.1, forward strand.
GCTGCGACAAAAGTTAGATTTAGAGTTTGAATAGTAAAGTGGAGGGCAAAAACCCTCCGAAAAATTTATAAAGATGAAGAAGAATTTTATTGAAGAGTTGGAGTGGAGAGGTATGATTCACACCACAATGCCGGGCGTTAAAGAGCAGTTAGAGAAGGAGCTTACGACCGCCTATCTTGGTATCGATCCAACGGCAGACTCGCTACATATTGGCCACTTGGTGGGTGTTATGATTTTGAAACACTTTCAAGAGTGTGGCCACCGCCCTATCGCCCTAATTGGTGGCGCTACGGGTATGATTGGCGACCCATCGGGCAAGTCGCAGGAGCGTAACTTGCTGGATGAAACCGCATTAAGACATAACCAAAATGCTATCAAGGCACAACTAAGCCGTCTGATCGATTTCGATTCCGATGCTCCAAACGCTGCCCTGATGGTCAATAACTACGACTGGATGCGTGACTTCTCGTTCTTGGATTTTATCCGTGATATTGGTAAGTGCATCACTGTGAACTATATGATGGCTAAGGATTCGGTCAAAAAGCGATTCAGTGGCGAGGGCGAAGGTATGTCCTTTACAGAGTTTACATATCAGTTGGTGCAGGGGTACGACTTCCTGCACCTCTACGAAGAGATGAACTGTAAATTGCAGTTGGGTGGTGCCGATCAGTGGGGCAACATCACAACCGGCACGGAGCTTATACGTCGCAAGGCGGGTCACGAGGCTGAGGCATTTGGTATCACCTGCCCGCTAATCACAAAGGCGGACGGCACCAAGTTTGGCAAGACCGAGAGTGGCAATATATGGTTGGATGCACGCTACACTTCGCCCTACAAATTCTACCAATTCTGGTTGAACGTGAGCGATGAGGATGCAAAGCGCTATATCAAAATCTTCACACTGCTCGACCGCACAACAATCGATGCACTGATAACAGAGCACGACAAGGCGCCACATATGCGTGTTTTGCAGAAGCGTTTGGCGCAGGAGATTACCACGATGATACACTCCAAGAGTGAGTACGAGCGTGCTGTTGAGGCGTCATCAATCCTCTTCGGTGGCTCTACGGCCGATGCTCTGCACCGCTTAGATGAAGAGACCCTTTTGCAGATATTCGAGGGTGTACCACAATACACTGTGGCTAAAGATGAGCTTCTCGGCACGCCAATCATAGATCTTTGTGTTGAGAAGAGCTCGGTTTTCCCTTCAAAGGGCGAGTGCCGCAAGATGGTGCAAGGCGGTGGCGTTGCGATGAACAAGATCAAAGTCACCGATCCGATGCAGTCAATTACGGAGGGTGATCTAATCGCTGGCAAATATCTGCTCATTCAGCGTGGCAAGAAGAGCTACCACCTAATCATTGCGCAGGGGTAATGGAGTATAGGATTGCACTCTCCGATATGGAGTTTCGAGCCCTACACGGCTGCTATGAGATGGAGCGCAGGGTTGGAAATCGATTCTGTGTTGATTTGGAGATTACAACCTCTCTGGGCGATGTGGCACTTGAGGATTGTGTTGAGAAGGCGGTCAATTACCTCACTGTGTATGAGACAGTTGAGAGCCAAATGCGAATTACACAACGCACTATCGAGCGTGTGGCGACAAACATCATCGATGCTCTATATAGCGAGTTTTCGCAAATCACACACATAAAGTGCACAGTTGCGAAGTTAGCACCTCCACTTGGTGGAAAAATTGGGCGAGTAAGCGTCATTGTGCAGAGATAGAGATAAAAAAGAGGGGATAAATTAAAGTTTATCCCCTCTTTTTTGATATGATATAATGGCAGAAAATAGTTGGCAATCTCTACTGAACCAACAGATTACAACCTCTAATTTCGGCGCTATCAACCCTCCCCTCGACTCTAAATGAGCCATCCGAAGCCACTACACCAATATCATCGGTCTGCAAAAAGGCACAGGAGCTCACATTTGCTAAGTCGATGATATTCAGTGCTCCACGAGTACCACAAGGAAGCTTTGCAAATGGATCGTTAATATCCCTCGCCACAACACGCATCCAAGAGGGAGAGTGAAATATATTACCCCCTTTAGAGTAGGCTTGCGAAGTCAATTCAGCCATTCCATACTCCGAATGTATGGCATCGACACCAAATGAACGACACAAAATATCGTGGAGCTCGCTCTTGGCAATCTCCTCACGTCTGCCCTTCATACCCCCCGTCTCCATAACAATCGTATTGTGTAGTTTAGGGGCATATTGCTCTGCTAAATCCAACAGCGCATAGGTTACACCGAGCAGAATTTTGGGCTTCTCGTCACGCTGCATATCACCAATCAATCGCTCGTAGCCATCCAAATAGAAGCCACCCGAACCACACTGCGACACCAACTCATCGACCATATAGATAAGCGACGACCCTTCACGCTGCAGATACGATGGCAACAGAGCATAGATGCTCCATTTGGTAGGTTTGCCATAAAATTTTGTGAATGCTCCAGTAAACGCCTCACGATATAGCTCTAAGGATGCCATTGAGTGGCGAGCTGGTGTCATTGAGGTTGTGGAGGAGGAGGTAAATACCTTCTCAGGTGCTTGCTCGCCGCAATATATATCGTGCGACTTAAACAGCGAGATGGGCATAAAGGGTATCTCGTCGATAGAGTTCACACTCTCAGGCTCAACACCAATCAACGCTAAATATTGGGCATAGGGGGGGCACTTTGTGGCCTGCATATAAAAAGTATCGAGAGCCTTGCGCTCGAAGGCAGCAAAGCTCTCAATAGAAAAAATATCGCTATTCATAGCCATAGTATGACTCACAAAGAGGTAGTTACAACTCCGCCTTGCAGGCTATTTTTTAACCTTTGGGGCAAGAATCATATTCATCTTCTTACCATCCAACTTAGGCATAGTCTCCACCTTTGCAATCTCCTCCAAGTCGGTCGCAAAGCGCAAAAGCAAGATTTCGCCCTGCTCCTTAAAGACAATCGAACGACCTCTGAAGAATACATACGCCTTGACCTTTGAACCCTCCTTAATGAAGTTCTGGGCGTGCTTTAGCTTGAAGTTGTAGTCGTGGTCATCGGTCTGAGGTCCGAAACGGATCTCCTTAACCACAACCTTTGTCTGGTTTGCCTTCAGCTCTTTGGCACGCTTTTTCTGCTGGTAGAGGAACTTTTGGTAGTCGGCAATACGACACACTGGCGGGTCGGCCTTTGGAGAGATCTCAATCAAATCCAACTCCTGCTCATTTGCCAACTTCAGTGCATCACGAATTGACAACACTTCGGGTTGCTCCAAATTATCCCCCACAACACGCACCTGAGTCGCTGTAATGTGCTCATTGATGCGGTGAGGATTCTCCTTCTCGGGCAGTCTGCGCCCACGATTGCCGCCCATTGGTCTTGGGCGATTATTCCCCGAATTGAATGGTCTCGGTGGAAACGGTTTTGGTGCTGCGATAGTTATAAAATTTATTAGTTAAACTTATGTAGCTTCAATTTTTCGCTTTAAAATTGAGCAATAATTGGTATTTCCCACAATTTTATGCCCAAAATTATGCAACAAATTTAAGTAAATTATTATAATTCACAAAAATAGCTACATTTTATTTGATTCAATCTCTGTTTTAACGACCTGCAAGATGAACTCAGCAAACTGCTCGACGCTCATCTGACCCTTGTCGCCTTCGCCCTGCGCACGCACTGCGACAAGGTTCTCGGCCGCCTCCTTCTCGCCCACAATAAGCAGATATGGGATGCGCTTAAGCTCGTTGTCACGTATCTTGCGGCCAATTTTTTCGTTTCTATCATCCACCTGTGTGCGGACATCTTGGCGATTCAAAATCTCTGACACAGAGTGCGCATAGTCGTTATACTTCTCCGAAAGGGGCAACACGACAACCTGATCGGGCGATAGCCACAGCGGGAATTTTCCACCCGTGTGCTCCAAAAGAACCGCCACAAATCGCTCCATTGAGCCAAATGGTGCTCGGTGAATCATAATTGGGCGATGCAATTTATCATCCGCACCCTTATAGGTCAAATCGAAACGCTCGGGGAGGTTATAATCGACCTGAATTGTACCCAACTGCCACTTTCGACCAATGGCATCCTTGACCATAAAGTCGAGCTTGGGACCATAGAATGCAGCCTCGCCATACTCCACAACGGTGTTTAGACCCTTCTGCTGTGTCGCCTCGATAATTGCGCTCTCGGCCTTATCCCAATTCTCATCCGAGCCGATATACTTCTCAGTATTCTTGGGGTCACGTAGCGAAATTTGAGCCGTAAAGTTCTCAAAATTCAAGGTCTTAAATATGTAGAGAACAATATCTATCACTCGCTGGAACTCCGACAAAAGTTGGTCAGGACGCACAAACAAGTGGGCATCATCCTGAGTAAAACCACGCACACGAGTTAGTCCGTGCAACTCGCCCGACTGCTCATAGCGGTATACCGTACCAAACTCAGCCAAACGCAACGGAAGGTCACGATACGAGCGTGGTTTAGCCTTGTAAATCTCGCAGTGGTGCGGGCAGTTCATAGGTTTTAGCAGATACTCCTCGCCCTCGACTGGAGTATGGATAGGCTGGAACGAATCCTTACCATACTTAGCGTAGTGTCCCGATGTAACGTATAGCTCCTTGTTGCCGATATGTGGTGTTATGACCTGCTCATAGCCGTGTTCACGCTGCACATTGCGCAAAAAACCCTCTAAGCGCTCACGCAACGCAGCACCCTTTGGTAGCCACAGCGGCAGACCCTGACCCACACGTTGTGAGAAGCAGAATAGCTCCAACTCCTTGCCCAACTTGCGGTGGTCACGCTTTTTTGCCTCCTCCATCATCACCAACCACTCATCCAACATCGACTTTTTGGGGAACGAGATACCATAGATACGTGTGAGCATCTTATTCTTCTCATCACCACGCCAATAAGCACCAGCTACCGAAGTTAGTTTGATAGCCTTAATGAAGCTCGTATTTGGGATGTGTGGACCACGACAAAGGTCTGTAAATGTGCCATTTGTATAGAATGAGATGGTGCCATCCTCCAACTCTGAGATTAGCTCCACCTTATATTGGTCGCCCTTTTCTGAGAACTCTGCAAGAGCCTCAGCCTTGCTAACATCTTTGCGCACTAATAGCTCTTTTGAGCGTGCCAACTCCTGCATTGTCTTCTCAATTTTGGGAAGGTCTGCCTCTGAGATGGGGGTTGAAGAGTCAATATCGTAGTAGAAACCGCTCTCGATTGCAGGGCCAATACCAAACTTTACGCCCGGATAGAGAGTCTGCAACGCTTCGGCTAATAGGTGTGACGAGGTGTGCCAAAATGTGCGCTTACCCTCATCATCATCCCACTTAAAGAACTTAATCGAGGCATCGGCAGAGATTGGCTCACCCATATCAACGGTTGTTCCATTCACTGAAGCGGCAAGCGAATCGGCAGCTAAACGAGGGCTGATACTCTCTGCAACTTCAAAGGCTGTTGTCCCCTTCGAATACTCACGCTGTGATGAGTCGGGGAATGTAATCTTAATCATAAATTTTCAATAAATTTGTTTATGCTTCTTCTCAGGCACTTCCACAATTACGAGACGAAATATACCCTCCAAAGCTATTTTCAGCGGGAGTTGCTCCCTAAATTAATCCTCACGCTCTGGCAGTTTCAAATCCTTAACCGACAAATCACGTGTACTCTTCTCACGCTCAGCACGCCTAAGTGGGCTCTTCGACCACTCACGATATGCTGCCCTGCGAGCCACAATATCCGCTGCCGTATATATTGCGTTGCGCATCGATTGAGGGTCGGCCAAATTTTTGCCCGCAATATCATACGCCACGCCGTGATCGGGCGAAAGACGCACGGCAGACAAGCCAGCCGTGAAGTTCACGCCATCCGACGTAAGGCTCTTAAATGGCGTTAAACCCTGATCGTGGTACATCGCCAAGATACCATCATACTTTGTGTAGCCACCATTCGAGAATAGGCCATCCACAGCAAAGGGACCAAAAGCCAACACACCCTCACCAAAGGCCTCAACGATAGCTGGCTTTATCGTCTCCATCTCTTCACGCCCCAAGATGCCACCATCACCAGCGTGAGGATTGAGCGAAAGGACCGCAATGCGAGGTTCGACAACACCAAAATCTGCCTTTAGCGTTTGGCGTAGCGTTTTTAGGTCGTTGATAATCTTATCTTTGGTTATGCTCTGCGAGATTTGCGACAAAGGGATATGCTTTGTAACTAAGCCCACACGCATAATATCGCTACACATTATCATCATCGCCTCGCCACTCAATTCGGCACTGCAATACTCCGTGTGACCCGTATATGCAAAGCCCGCCTCATTGACACTCTCTTTGTTAAAAGGTGCAGTGACAAGGGCATCGATTGCGCCCGCCTTCAAATCCGCCATCGCACGACACAACGCCTCGACAGCCGCCTGAGCCGCCTCTTTGGTCGCAACGCCTGCTTGAATCGACTCAACATCGCCACACTCAATTAGGTTCACACGCTTGCGACGTGCATCCTCTGCCGAGCCTATTTTATTTAGCGACACTGCATCTGAGGATTTAATCGTATCTTGATAGTGGGCAGCCGCACTTAACGAGCCATATACGATAGGGGTAAATAACTCCGCCATCCTCGTATCTGAGAGCGCCTTTAGGATAACCTCCCAGCCGATACCATTTGTATCGCCCTGCGTGATGCCTATTTTTAATTTTTTATCTGACATAGTTGCGTTATAATTTCAACTCACAAAGGTACAAATTATTCACGACAAAAAGGCGATATGCAACTCAAAATTTGCACTATTACCACACATCCACCCAATTTTAGCTACTTTTTTGACTCTTGTCGCCTAAACTCTGCACAAATTATGCCCGTTGCAACTCCAACATTCAACGATTCCGAACCGCCCCCTATTGTTGAGTAGGCGGGGATAGCAATTCGGTCGGTAACATATCGCTCCACACCTTTTGAGATGCCGTGCCCCTCGTTGCCCATCACAACTACGCCACACGTTTTTAGCTCTGTGGAGTAGATGTTCGCCCCATCCATATATGTGCCATAGATTGGCGTAGAGTTTGAACCAAGATAGCCAAGCACACCCTCCAAATCGGTGTAGTGCACCCTCACACGAGTTATTGCCCCCATAGTTGCCTGCACAACCTTTGAGTTTAGAAAATCAGCTGAACTCTTAGAGCAGAGAATATCCCGTACCCCAAACCAGTCGGCAATGCGGATTATTGTCCCCAGATTACCCGGATTCTGAACATCGTCCAGAGCAAGCGACAAGCACTGTTGCAACTCCCCCATATCGAGCTCATATTGTGGTATTTTGACCAACGCAAGAGATGAATTGGCGCTCTTGAGTTGTGAAATGCGCTCCATCTCTTTGGGGCTAACTCGCTCTGAACCAAACTCTTTAAAAGTATCATTTGTCGAGAATATCGCCTCAACCTCAAAGTGTGAATGCACAACCTCCTCGATTAATTTATCCCCCTCGACAATGAATAATCCGCTCTCCGTTCGTGCTTTTTTATCCGACAGCGAACGTATAAATTGTATCTCGGCTCTTGTCATCACTTAACTATTTTAATCGGATGAGTCATTGAAACTCCCCTCTATTATTTCGACTTTTCAATTATAAATTTCTCCCCCTCTCGTGCAGCATAGCACTCCGAAAATATCTCTCGAGCCTCTTCAACCAACACACTCTCATCCCGATAGCGAGCCGAGAAGTGGCCAATTATGAGCCTCTTAGCCTCAGCCTTCAGTGCCGCTTTAGCAGCATCCGTTGCTGTGGAGTGGCCTCGAGCCTTTGCCTCACGCTGTTCTGTGGCGGAGTATGTCGCCTCGTGGTACAGCAAATCAACCCCCTTGCAGAGCTTTGCCGCACGTGCCGAGAAGTTAGTATCCGAGAGATAGGCATACGAACGTGAAAGATGGGGACGATAGGTAATATCACAATTTTTGACCACCTCGCCCGATGCCAATACCACATCCTTGCCTCGCTTAGCAGCGACAATTTGAGCTACCGACAACCCATATTTAACAATTTTGAACTTATCAACATTGAGCTCGGGCGGCTTCTCACGGAACAAAAATCCAGATGTCGGAACACGATGGCGCAAGGGTATACTCCACACCTCCAAAGTGCGGTTCTCGAATAGTAGTGCGTGCTTTGTGGTATCGACCCTCACCCACTCAACTTTATAGGGTAGAGTAATATCAAACAACCTCTGGTGCGCCTCTAACATCTCACCCATTGGGGCGGGAGCATATATTTGCAGAGTACCCTGCCTCCCATACAGCCCCATAGTCGATAAGAGCGGAAATAACCCATAAACGTGATCCCCGTGCAGGTGTGATATAAACACAGCTCGCACCTTGAGTAGGTTCACACCATAGCGCACCATCTGCTGCTGCACCCCCTCGCCAGCATCGACCAAGAAGAGCTGCTCGCTGAAATTGACCACCTGCCCCGATTGGTGGCGTGCAGGTGTTGGCTTAGCAGACGCCGAGCCAAGTATAGTGACACTAAAACTCACTCGCTACTGCATTAACAGAAATCGCTCGCAATCCAACGCCGCAACACACCCCGAGCCAGCAGCCGTGACAGCTTGGCGGTAGTGTGGGTCCTTAACGTCGCCCGCAGCAAAGACACCCTCTATGTTGGTCTTTGATGTGCCAGCCTCAGTTTTGATATAACCCTCGTCGTCTAACTCCAACTGCCCCTTAAATATCTCAGTTTGAGGGGTGTGGCCTATGGCGAGGAAGAACCCTGCAATATCCAACTTTCTCTCCGTGCCATCCACTCGGCGCAAAACTGCACCCGTTACCCCCGACTCATCGCCTAAGACCTCTGAGGTGTTGTGCTCGAATAGTATCTCGATATTTTCGGCATCCTTGACACGCCTCTGCATCGCCTTCGAAGCACGAAGATGATCCTTGCGCACAACCATATAGACCTTATTACATATCGATGCTAAATAGGTCGCCTCCTCGCAGGCGGTATCGCCACCACCCACAACCACAACATCCTTTTTGCGATAGAAGAACCCATCACACGTTGCGCAAGCACTAACCCCCTGTCCGATATACTTTAGTTCGGATGGCAAGCCCAAATATTTGGCCGTCGCACCTGTCGAGATGATAACCGTCTCAGCACATATCTCTGTGCTATTATCAATTATTGCGTGAAATGGTCGTGACGATAGATCGATACTCGTCACAACGCCACGTCTAACGTCTGTACCAAAACGCTCTGCCTGACGACGCATATCCTCCATCATCTTAACCCCATCAACACCTTCGGGGTAGCCCGGAAAGTTCTCTATCTCAGTGGTGGTTGTAAGTTGCCCTCCGGGCGTTATGCCCTCATAAAGAACAGGCTGTAGGTTGGCTCTCGATGTGTAGATCGCTGCCGTATAGCCAGCAGGTCCACTGCCGACAATTAAAACTTTTATACTCTCCATAACTCAAAATTAATTATCTCTATTTGCTAACTCTGCCTGCTGTTTTGTTGGGAAAAAACCGCACTGCATCTCACCGAAGATATTGAAGCGTGTCCACCCCTCAGCACCCTTAGCGAGGATATAGCTATCTTTATATCTATAATCTAACTGCTCATAGATAGGCTCTATGACAAACTCCCCACTCTTATCAATGAGCCCATAGGCGCACTCGGTTCTCACCGTTGCACGTGACTCGTGAAAATCGCTCGCCTCCAAGAACTGCGGTTCGATTATATACTCATTTTGTGCATCAACATACCCAAAGCCACCATCATCCTCAATCCTAATCAAGCCCTCAAATGTTGAGCCAACCCATATATGGTTAGGCAGGTGGGGCGCTGCACTATATTGACTCGAAACATCACTAACCACACCACTATCGCCACAACTAAGGACCATATCTCGAAGCGATGAAAATGCCTCTATATCGCTCGAAGATTGTTCGCCTATGCGTGCATCATAAAAACGCACAGCGACAAGCAGACCATCTGTCCACCAAAGATTATCCGCCTTTAGATTGTTGTGTGACACACCGATGCGCTTAAGCTCATTTTGTAGGCTCTTTAGCTCCTCTAACAATCTATCTTGTGGCACGATACGTAGGGCATCAACAAAGGCCACACCTTGGGGTAGCTCCTGCAAGAGTAGGTCGCTCGTTTTTGTCTGAGCTAAGGAATCAACCCAACGCAGCTCATCTGGCATAATCTTAAATGAGATGATATTTGGCGAGTTCACTTTGGATAGGTGCGCCACCACTCGCTCGACAGAGTTGATCACCTCCGCCTTCAATGGCGATGCAAGCAACCACCCTCTACCCTGCCACTCGATATATGCCTCAACAAAATTTGTGGCACGAAATACAGATGGCACCCCCTGATCGCTAAGCTTAACTTCGGCACTGTGTAGCTCTTTAAAAGAGCTTTGTGGGCTTTGTAGCCCATCTACAAAGATATTTATAGTTGATATAGCCATAACTTACTCAATTTTTGCACTTATTGAACCAATATTTAATAGATTCATCAACTCAGTAGCTGACGCATTAACACATACACCTTGAAAGGGAGGTAAGGCGCTCTTATCGCCCTTTATCACACGCACGCTATCGTTAAATAGCTCGGGCAGCTCTGACGAGCAGTCGTAGAGCAGTGCCGCATAGCGATGTGCATAAGAGCACTCATCCTTTGAGGGGAAGATTATTGGCTTAAGCTCCACTTGGTTAGTTAGGTGTATATTTATAAGTAGCACATTACCATCCGCTGTCGATATTGACTTGATCTGATTGGCAACATAGCGTAGCTCTTCATCATCACAGTCGGTCGCCTCGCCATCCGTAATGTTGAATACGATGGGCGGAAAACTCTCGGCATTCGAAGGGGCAGCACACCACCGAGTAAGCATATCACGAATATGCCTAAAGGCTTCACACATCGGGGTTTGGCCTGCAGCAATGGGATCTACCCACGTAGGTGTGAGTGTGGAGTGGATTACGCTTGACCCTTCGGGCAACTGCTTCTCGACAACACACCTCTGCATATCAATAACACTGGGCTCAGCTAACTTTGTGATGGATACCAAATCGCCCTCACAACGCAACTGCGAATAGATCTCGTTGTTGCCCGCATACCCAATAACGGCAACATCATAGTAGTCCCTCACCCCGTCACTGCGGCGTGCTCGCTCGACAAGCTCAGAGATTATCTCGTTTGTGATAGATGCAACAGCCTTTGCCTTTGTGGTAGTTGTACCTTTATATAGAATCTGCTCACCCATTGTCCCTGAACCATCAATAGCAATTATAAATGCCGTACGATGATTTCTTGTAATACTCTGTGAATACATAATATAAGTTTTTTGGTTAGTATACTCTTTTCTATGTCACTATCATTTCTACATTCTCACACTTTTTTCGTCACCCCTTAACTATCTCTCTTGTTTTGCGTCATCCCAATAACTGCCCCTCTTGTTTTGCTTCACCTCCTATCTTAATCCTCTAACGACATAGTAGTCGGCACGTATATCCTCTTCATCCTCACTATCGATGCCATACCCTACTGCCATCAACATCGAACAGTCTTTCTGTTTGTCGGCATCATACATCTTCTCAATAGATAACATCGCATTACGCCCTGCCACGACAGCCTCTTCACACTGCTGCTCGGTGGGGGCACTCCCCAGAAGCGAACCATAGAGGCTCCTCGCCCAAGAGTGCGCATAGTCATCGTAGTGGAGTGCAAACTTTTGAAGATGGGCGTCAATATCACCTAACGACACGAAGTCACCTCGCTGGATTGCATCGAGCATATCATCAACATAACCAATAGTTATATACTCGCCTCCCAGATCGACCCAGCGCCCAGCACCCTGATACTCCTCATTGGCTTCACCAACACCAAGCATCGCCCCCAACGAGGCGACTATACCCTTATTGTAGAGTCCAATGGCTCGTTGTAGCGAGCGAGAGGATATTGTCGTCTTGTTATAGTTATAGCTCTCAGCATCAAGGTCCTCATGTTGTAGAGCGTGAAGTGTATCTAACGCCTCCACCATCTTGGCGGTTAAATATGGATTGTGTTGCTCAAAGTTAATAGTATCACGCTTCACACTGCGCCTATCTCTCGCCTGCCACTTCTCAATATCTCGTGCCGTACCATAGCTCACGAGATTCGCCGCTGGCATCAACATCGAGCGTCCATCCTTCTCAACGAGGTATGAGAATGGGAATTTAGAGGTGTCGTGATGGTGCGTATGGTGTCCCATTACCATTGTGAATGGCCCCTCAATGGCGGGTGCCATAATATATGCTCCGCTGGCGAACTTACTACCTCTGAGGTGCACAGCTTGGTGCACAGCGCCACTCTTGAAGAGGTGGTTGCTCTGATTTGAGCCGCTTCCAGCATTGAAAAATGAGAATAGTCCAGCAATCAACAGCGTAGACTTATGGTGCGAAACTGTATAGGGACCTGCAAATATAGATGCCGCCTCGCCATTCTCACAGTGTGAGTTGGCAAAGAAGAGCGAATCGACAGCCGTAAAGGCTTTGTCGAAGATTGAGCTCTCGCCTATGAAGCATCGCTCGATTATCACACCGTTGTCTATCTTAGCCCCTTCAGCTATGATGAAGTTGTGTGCCTTGACATCAACGCCCACCGATGCACCACTCAAGATTGTACCGCACTCCAAGACCGAAGCCCCTTCAACACTTACACTATCGCCAATATTGACCTCACGCACAAACCTACACCCCACAACTCGACTATCACGCCCAACACGCCCAACTGTGGAGCGCTTTGATGCTGAATATGCATCAATCATAGCCTCCAGAGTCGAGATAGACTCACTACGATGGCGATATAGAGCAAGTATGTAGGCAATCTGAGCCGTTAGGGCGTCATATATCTTAACCGCTCTACCACCACACTCATTCATCGTTGCTACAACCACCCCATTGCCAAATTCACTCTCACAACGACACTCTAAGGCGGTTACACTCTCCACTATTGCCCCTTGCGAGATATGGTAGTTTACAACTTTAGAGTCCAAGATCTGCGCTTTAGCCTCGATGCGAACCACACCTCCCAATCGGCTACGCTGAATCTGAGCCGTGAAGAACTCTTCACACACCTCAACCAGCCTCCAGTCGTCACAACTCGACCCCGAACGCTCCAATGCCGCTATCTCATCATTTGTCAATCTTCTAAAACTCATCCTCTGTTCTCTCTCTATTCTCTTCTGTGTTGTGTTGCAAATATACCAAATATATATCTAAAATACAAACTCGCCATCCTTATATAGGATTTCGCAACGCACACCTTGACGTATAATTTGTGCTCGTGAGTCACGAAACGGCTTTATAGCCTCACAATCGGGCAACGATAGGCGAACGTGCGCCATCGAGTCGATATAGTGCCAAACAGCGCCAACGGCGACAGCGGCTAAACCTTCAGAGAAGTCAAAACCCGAGTCAAAACGTGGCGAGATAACAACCTGAGAGGCGCTACGATAACCCCAGAGCCCATCTTCACAAAATAGCTCCGGTGGCTCACAACAACTCGCAACAGGTTTTGTTGCTGTCAAGATTAACTTTTGAATTGTGGGCAAAATGTAGATTGGCGAGAGTAGCAACCTCCCGATTTGGTAGCCAACAGCATCGCCCCGCTCGGCAAATAATCGCAATACATCGCCCAAAATAGGCTCATTGTGAATACTATTAGGACTAAATAGCACACCATCACTGCAGCCATATCGACTATACAGTGTAGGGTCGTAACTCAACGCCCTTATCGCCGTTGAGATTAATGCAATGGGGTAATCATCTAAATATCTATCAAATGTCTCAACTCCACGTGTGGGGTGTTGATAGGCTGCTGTACCGAGCTCTACGCTATGGCGACGCTGAAGTTCAGGTAGATACATAGCATCAAAATCGATAAGGTGCAGCTGCTCATTATCATCTACGATGATATTCTCGGGCTTTAAATCTCCATGTGCACTCTCTGCGTTGAGAAGAGTTAGGGCTAATGCATCAAATTTTGCAGATAGGCGCACTAAAAGCTCCTTGTCAGAGTTTGCAACACCACCTTCGATAGCCTCATAGAGCGTTCGCCCCTCGATATAGTCGCCCAGAACAACATCTACCCACTCCCCTTCGAAAGGTGTCGAGTGGATATATAGCTCACGAGGCAGCAGTCGCTCTTTATATATTAAACCAAGCTCTGAACGGGGCTGAAAATAGCAACGTAACGACTTTGGCTCACCGCCAACTAAGACCTTAAAGACTACGGCCGAGTTGCCAACCCAATATACCATACGCCCACTATCATCACGACAACACTCAACATCTCGAAGTGTGCGTGTTAGGCCGAATGTATCGGATAGAGCATCAACATATTGTCGCAATCTATACATTATCTGGGTTAATAGGGTTAAAATTGAGTGGGTGGCACGGAGATTACCTTGCCACCCACTACATAGTTATATGTTACCTTAGGAAGTGGCTATTAACAGCAGCCACCCTTCTCGTCGCCACAGTCGCCATCGCATCCGCAACCCTTCTCCTCGCCACAAGAGCTATCGTCGCAGCCACAGCCGCAACCGCCACCCTGCAAATCCTCAGGCGATACATCACGCACCGATACAACCTCCACCTCGAAGTTGAGGGTTTTGCCTGCCATCGGGTGGTTAAAGTCCATCTTAACTGTGCTCTCGCCAATCTCACGTACTGTTCCTACCATACGGTTGCCTTCGGCATCCGACATAGGAATTTGAGCTCCGACAACGACAACATCTTCGGCCAATTTACCCTCAACCATAAATATATCGATTGGAAGGTCTACAATCGCCTCAGCGATAACGGCACCATAGCCATCCTCTGGCGCAAGCGTGAATGAGACCTTCTCGCCCGCCTCTTTGCCTGCGATTGCCTCCTCGAATTTTGGGAGTAGCATACCTGTGCCACACACAAATTGAAGTGGCTCTCCGGGACGAGATTGATCTGCAACTTCGCCATCTACTGTTAAGCGGTAATCCACCGCTACCATTTTGTTGTTCTCTACTTTCATTTTTTATTCTAAAATAAGTTAAAATTTCTTTTTTCTTTTTAAATCTCACCCCCACTTGTTGGTTTGAACAGGGGGAGTAGATTTGCATCTATCGCTACCACTCACCCCCTCATTTTGTTTGAATAGGGAGAGTAGATTTTGCGCCTCGTGCAGGAGCTGAAACCGCAGCATACTATAGTATGTGAGGATTTCAGCTACAAGGGAGGTGTAAAATATGCCTCCCTATTCAGACAACACCCTATTCAGACCAAACACAACATAGGTTACGGTCACCATACCCCGCATCAATCTTTGATACGTATGGAAAGAACTTCGATTGCGAAATCCATTGCAACGGATAAGCTGCCTGAGCACGTGTATAGGGGTGTGACCACTCGCCACATAGCTCCACAGCGGTGTGAGGAGCATTTGCAACAACATTATCCTCCTCGCTACCAATCGCCTCGCATTCACGCTTAATCGATACTAACGCCTCGATGAATCTATCCATCTCGGCTTTGGACTCACTCTCGGTTGGCTCTACCATCAGAGTCTCGTGAATGGGGAAGGAGAGCGTTGGTGCGTGGAAACCATAATCCATCAAACGACGAGCCACGTCTGAACAATCAACGCCATATAGTCGCTTAAATTGTGTTAAGTCCAAGATAAGTTCGTGACCCACACGTCCGCTCTCGCCCGTATAGTAGGTTTTGTATTCAGATGCCAAAGCTGACGATATGTAGTTAGCATTGACAATCGCCATACGTGTCGCCTGAGCTAAACCCTCTGCACCCAACATCTTAATATAGCCGTATGTTATAGGTAGGAGCATCGCTGAGCCCCACGCTGAAGATGATACGGAGGTGATACCACTCTCAACGCCCATATCCGCAACTGAGTGCGAGGGCAGAAACTCGACAAGGTGTGCCGCAACGCATATCGGACCCACACCCGGACCGCCGCCGCCGTGAGGCATCGCAAAGGTTTTATGTAGGTTCAAGTGGCAGGCATCAGCACCGATATATCCCGGATTTGTTAGCCCCACCTGCGCATTCATATTGGCACCATCCATAAAGACTTGACCACCAGCATCGTGTACAGCATCTACGGCACGACGAATTTGACTCTCAAAGACTCCGTGCGTGGATGGGTATGTAATCATCGCACCGCACAGCTCCGAGCTATGCTCTTCAGCCTTAGCCTCCAGATCCTCGATGTCGATATTGCCCCTCTCATCGCACTTAACAGTCACAATCTTCATCCCCGCCATAATTGCCGAAGCTGGATTTGTGCCGTGTGCCGATTCAGGGATCAACATAATATTGCGGTAGCCCTGCCCACGTGATTGGTGGTAGGCACGTATAACCATCAAGGCGGCATACTCACCTGCAGCACCCGAATTGGGTTGCAGCGAGGTGGCAGCAAAGCCAGTTATCACGGCTAAGTCACGCTCTAACTCGGCAATTAGCTCACGATACCCTTCAGTCTGATCTTCGGGGGCAAATGGGTGTATGTTTTGAAACCCTGCCAGCGACAAAGGTTGCATCATCGATGCAGCGTTGAGCTTCATTGTACAGCTACCCAGCG
Organism: uncultured Alistipes sp.; assembly: GCA_964370585.1. GTDB lineage: Bacteria > Bacteroidota > Bacteroidia > Bacteroidales > Rikenellaceae > Alistipes. The sequence goes on from CAYJJV010000025.1 coordinate 17,100, forward strand.
ATATCATCGAGTTGGCAAGCGAGATGTCACGCAACTCCAAGCGCTTGATGTAGCGCATTAATTCGGTCTCAGAGCGATACATCTTAAAGATGGGCTCCTGCAGATAGTCGCTCTGGCGCTGCATTGAGTGAGGCAGGGTGCTATCTGTTGAGAACTTTATCGACTTTACATTGCGACCTGCCGCTTCAGCAAATATCGATATTACATCGGCAATCTCCTCGAATGTCGTTAGCTCATCGAACGAAAGACGCACACGACTATCAGTTGGGTAGTAGAGGTTTATCTCACGCTCCAGAGCAAGAGATTGGATGACCGAAACCTCCCCCTCGACCTCGATAGTGTCGAAGAACTCTTGGCTTGTGAGTTCATAGCCCATCGCCTGCAGAGCCGAGCTGACGGCAGATGCCGCCTCGTGTGCTGTTGTTGCTGCACGACGAAGACCCTCAGCGCCATTATAGACGCAGTATAGACCCGCCATTGTAGCCATCAGGGCTTGCGCTGTACAAATATTTGATGTTGCACGCTCACGTTTGATATGCTGTTCACGAGTCTGCAGAGCCATACGCAGAGCCATATTGCCCAATCTATCCTGCGAAATGCCGATTATGCGACCCGGCATCATACGCTTAAATTCGTCACGAGTGGCGAGATATGCAGCACTTGGGCCACCAAAGCCCATCGGTGCACCCAAGCGTTGTGTCGAGCCGACAGCTATATCAGCACCCCACTCCGCAGGGCTCTTAACCAACGCCAACGACAAAATATCGCACACGGCCGTAACCAAAGCGCCCGAATTGTGTGCTGTGGCCGCAAATTCAGAGTAGTCACGCAGGGCACCATCGGCAGCTGGGTACTGTAATATACAACCAAACTCTTGGCCCGTGAACTCATACTCGCTATACTTATCGACCACAATATCGATACCCAACGGCTCGCTACGAGTGAGGAGCACATCTAAGGTTTGTGGAAATATATTCTCATCAACAAATAGCTGATTGCGCCCCTGCTTTTGTGCCTCACGAGAGCGAAGAGCGAACATCATCGACATCGCTTCGGCCGCTGAGGTAGCCTCATCCAACAGCGAGCAGTTGCTCAAGGCCATACCCGTCAAGGAGCAGACGGCAGTCTGAAAGTTGAGCAGAGCCTCTAAACGCCCCTGCGAAATCTCAGCTTGATAGGGGGTGTAGGAGGTGTACCACGCTGGGTTCTCCAACACGTTGCGGGTAATTACGGCTGGCACTGAGGATGGGTAGTAACCCATACCAATAAATGAGCGATATTGCTGGTTTTTATCAGCCAAAGCACGAATATGCGCCGAAAACTCATACTCGCTCATCCCCTGCGAGGGCAGCGCCAAAGGTTTTTTTAATCTAATCGATTGTGGGATAACCTGACCGATAAGCTCCTCTACATCCTTCACACCAACAACATCCAGCATCGGCTTCAAATCAGCACTATCCGTAACGCCTATATGACGCTTTACAAAGTTATCAAACATACTCTTTACTATCTATTTGTTATCTTTTTAGACTTTTTATATCGTACACTCACTAAAGATTGTGTAAAGATAGATAATATTTGTATATTTGACAAAATTTATTTAACATCTATGAAAAGCAGAGTACTATTTTTAGCCCTTTTGCTCGGTGCAACACTCTTGTCGTGTGCGCCAAAGAGCCAAACAATCGTCATCTTATCGACCAACGACATTCACTCCACAATCGACAAGATGCCCCAACTCGCAACGGCTGTTCAACAGTGCCGTGATACGGCCGAAATCCTATATGTTGTCGATGCGGGCGATAGATGGACTGGCAACCCATATGTCGATCGTGCGCCTATGAAGGGTATGCCAATCATAGAGCTAATGAACCACATTGGCTACGACTATATGACACTTGGCAACCACGCATTCGACTTCGGACAGGCGCACTTAGGGGCAACACTTAAGGGGACAGATGCCGAAGTTATATGTGCAAATGTAATCTCCGACACAATCTCCTTTCCTCAACTCCCAGCGAGCGCCATTGCTACAAAAGGTGGCGTTAAGGTTGGTTTTGTTGGGGTGATTACCAACTATGAGGGGGATAACCACCCAGCGGGTAATAAATCGAGCTATGTGGGTGTGCGCTTCCCCGACCCACAACAGCGTGCCATAGAGGAGGGCGAGGCGCTGCAAGATTGCGATTTGACTATACTCCTTTCCCATATGGGTCACGATCGAGATATTGAGCTCATCGGCAAGAGTGATGCATACGATATACTTATCGGAGGCCACACACACGAGATATTGGATACACTTATCTCCAATACGCTCTTAACACAGACAGGAAACAAACTCAGAAATATTGGCGTTACTCGAGTAAAAATGGTGGGCAACAAAGTTGAGAGCATTGAGTATGATAACATCCCCCTATCGCAATTCGAACCCGACGCCAAGACACAACAGTTAGTCGATGCCTATAAAGCAGATAAGGATTTGAACACTAAGGTTGGCACATTTGATGCGCTGGCAACAAAGGTTGGACTTGCCAACTGGATGAGCGAGAGTATCAAAGGCAAGGCCAAAACCAATATCGGAGTATATCACGTAGGCGGAGTTCGTTTGGACACCCTCCAAAAGGGCGATATCACGAAGGCTAACATCTATATGCTGGAGCCTTTCGGAACGAAGATTGCCCGAGCAACAATGACCCCTGAGCAGATACGCAAGATGGTGATTACCAAATATAACGACCCCATCAACAAGGGCGAAGCGAAGCGTGTGGATCTGGTTATGACCGAACCCTATGAGATTATCACCAAAGATGGCGAGGCGGTGGATGTCATAATGCCAACGCTGAGAAAGGGGAAGCGATACACGATAGCCCTGAGCAACTACATCTATAACAACTACAAGGGGCTTGAATACACCGATGGCGATGCTGGCAAGATGTTAGTCACAGATGCTCTATACGAGGATTTGGGGTCGGGCAAGGCGGTCAAGATCGACAACACCCCAAAACAGACTGAGAGCAAATAGTAGCTTCCAAAATCACTTCACCACACATCGCCCACGTCATTGCGTGCTTTGACACGCAATCTCAAACGAGATTCCGAATAAAGTTCAGAGTGACGCTTGGCGGAGCTTTTTATGGTTGATGGGCGTTTTAATACGGGTATACCATATAATAAAGGGCACTTTTTGTGCCTTTTATTTTGGTATTTAGAAAAAAGAGCTTACCTTTGTGGCTCTTTTGCCATTATGCCCTTCAAGGCGGGGCTAAAGAGATAATTACAAACAACTTAACGAGCGATTGTATCGCAAAAATTTCCACAATGGAACAGACAAAAAATGTAGTAGCAAACGAGAATTTCGATTGGAATTCATTTGAGAACGAGTCAGACCTTTATGGTGGCTCAAAAGAGGCGGTTAAAGAGGCTTATGATAAGACCCTCTCTAATGTCGTTGTTGGCGAGACTGTAGATGGTACAGTTACATCACTTAACAAGCGTGAGGTTATTGTAAACATCGGTTACAAGAGCGAGGGCGTTATCTCAATCTCTGAGTTTCGTTACAACCCCGATTTGGCGGTTGGCGATAGTGTAGAGGTCTATGTTGAGTCGGCAGAGGATAAGCATGGTCAGCTAACTCTTTCACACAAAAAGGCTCGCCAGCTAAAGAGCTGGGATCGTGTAAACGAGGCCTTGGAGAAGGAGGAGATCATCAAGGGTTACATCAAGTGCCGCACAAAGGGTGGTATGATTGTCGATGTATTTGGCATCGAGGCATTCCTTCCCGGATCTC
>CAYJJV010000026.1:0-19826 GCA_964370585.1 uncultured Alistipes sp.
GTAGCCGCAATGACGATGATGTAGCCGCAATGACGATGATGTAGCCGCAATGACGTGGTGGTAGCCGCAATGACGACACCCTCCCATTTTTTACTCATCAATTTTTGCCGTTATGCGCTCATAATCGGCAATGGCGAGAGCATAGTTGTAGTGTGCGGCGATTTGATTGCTGAAGGCCTGAATCCAACTAATCTGTGCCTGCATAACATCAAGAATGGTGCTCTGACCCTCGCTATAGGAGAAGGTGCTAATGGCCAGGTTCTCAGTGGCATTTATTAAGCTCTCAGAGGCAGTTGTCATTTGTGCTTGGCTCTGGATGATTGCCGTCCAGCCATTCATCTCGCTGAGTACTATATTATCTATCGTCTCATCCACAACCCACTGCTGTTGTGAAACCGACATTCTCGCTTGACGCACCGCCTTGCGCCTCTCGCCCCAGTTAAATATCGGTACCGATAGCTGCACAAAGGCGCTACCCTGCACAGTTGTCGAGCCATTGATGTTGGGTGAGTAGGGTTGCCAAGCACCACCTATGCCCAACGAAAGTTGTGGTAGGTATGAAGAGCGTGTGCTCTTCACAAGATAGCCCAACCGCTCACGCTCAAACTCCGATGCCATATAGTCGGGACGACGATCTAAAAGCTCGACACGAGTAACTCTCATAGGCGCAATGATTGTGTCGTTTATATCATCCACAAGCTCGATGTTGTCATTAGGCGTCACACCTCGCAACGTGTTGAAGTTGTGGTGTGCCACTTGAAGGTTCTGCTCAATCGATATTAAGCTATACTGAGCCTCGCTCAGCCGTGTCTGTATCATCAAAAGGTCGCCCTTAGCAACGTACCCCTCGACAAAGCGATCATTTACCACTCGGCGCAGAGTCTCGATAATTTTGACATACTGCTCAACCGATGCCACGTAGTGTTTAAATGCCGATAGGTTCCAATATGCATAGTCGGCAGCGTAGCGAACCTCTAAAAGTGTAAATGCCTCGTTACAGAGCGCAATATCATACTCACTCTGTGCGGCATCTAAGCGTGCACGCACGCCACCTCCACTGTAGAGGTTTTGTAGAATTTGTGGCGTAACATTGAATGTCCAAAATTTGTCGTCATTCGCCTCATTGAGCAGTGCCGTGAAGCTACCACTTGCCGACAAAGAGGGTAGTAGCCCAACACGTGCTATGGCGATGCCCTCTTCGGCCTGAGATGTTTGCGAAGCGGCAACTTTGAGTTTGAAACTGTAATCTATGACCTCTTGGCGATAGTGCTCCAGCGTAGTTTGTGCCGTGAGCTTGCTAAGAGACGATAGAGCGATTATGATAGCTATATATCTCATACTTGTTTAATATTATAGAATAGTGCATAGACAACTGGTAGAACACATATCGTCACTATTGTGGCCACTGCCAAGCCTCCCATAATTGTTGCAGCCATTGCCCCAAACATCGAGTCGAATAGGAGTGGCAGCATACCCAAAATCGTTGTTGCCGATGCCATTACTACTGGTACGATACGACTGCGTGTCGCCTCAGTCAGCGCCTCGTATGGTGTTCGACCTTCGCTCAGCAAAACTCCAATTTGCTCGACCAAGACCACCGCATTCTTGATATTCATACCAATCAACCCCAAAAGTCCCAATAGCGAGAAGAAGTTGAACATCTTACCCGTTAGTGCTAAGCCTAAAACCACACCGATAAATATAAGTGGTATCATCAACATAATCATTATCGGGTCACGGTAGTTGCGGAACAGAAAGAGCAGAATTATAAATATCAGTATCATCGCCAACGGCAGATTCTTCGCCAGCGCTTCGTTGGACTCTTGTTGGCTCTCTTGATCACCAAAAACTCGCATTGAGTACCCTTCGGGTAGTTTTATGGCTCGTATGATTGAGTCCTGTAGTTCGTTAAATAGCGCCGTTGTATTGACACCACGCCCCACATCGCACTGAGCCTTGATAACACGCTGACGATTGAAGCGCTTGATAACGCCCACCTGAAAGTCAAACACAAAATCGCTAACAGCCTGCCCTAAGGAGAAGTATTTACCTTTAGCATTGAAGATAGGTAGAGCCTCCAAATTGGCGAGGTTGTAGCTATCAATTCGCTCATCCTTCAAAAGGATTGGCATAAACTGGTCGCCCTCACGATAGATACCCAACGGGTAACCTTCGGTGGCGATTCTAACCCCCTGCGCCATATCGGTGCGTGAAACACCTATACGCTGCCCCTTCATCTGTGAGTAGGTGGGTTGCCACGTCGGGATAGGTGTGCCCCAACTGTTGCGAACGTTTACAGCCCCTGCGTTGCGCCACATTATCGCTTCGGCAGCCGCAGTTAAGCTGTGTAGCGTGTCGATATTCTCGCCGATGAAGCCAAACTCAATTGTAGCATCGGGTACGGGCGAGAGCTTAAAGAGTGACGAGCGCAACCAAACATCGGGGAAGCTATCCTGAACATAGCGACTAAAGCGCTCTTCGACCTCTTCGGATTGCGATTTGTCGTGTAGCTCGACCAGCACATTGCCATAGTTGGGACGCAACGAGATTGCGCTACTGGCCAAGTAGTAGCGTGGCGGGGTAGAGCCCATCGTCATCGATACGGTTTTGACCTCACGCTGTCGCTTCAACCACCCCTGCATTGCAACTAAGCGCTCTTTGGTCGCATCGATTGTGTAGCCATCGGGCAGGATAACATCGGCACGAAAATATGGTTTATCTAACGATGGAAAGAAGTTCTGAGGCATCATACCCATTATCACCATCGAGCCGATAAAGCACAATATAACTGTTACAACAACGCTCCAGCGCCAACGCAAAAGCATAGCCAATAGCTTGTCGAATGAGCGATAGAATTTGGTGTCGTATCCGTTTGTCTGTTTTGTTGGTTTTTTGAGCATTAAGTTGCCAAAAAGCGGTGTCTGTGTCAGGGCGAGCACCCAACTCAGTATCAGTGATATGGCCAAGACAACAAATAGAGGTTTCACAATCTCTGCCACAGCTGAAGGTGCTAAATATAGTGGCAGAAACGAGATAATGGCTATCATCGTGGCACCTAACAGTGCCCAACGAGGCGACATTGCCCCATCAATAACCGCTTTAAATGGTGCAATACCTCGCCGTATTGCATTTTGGGCGTTGTCGGTCACCACAATGGCGTTATCAACCAGCATACCCATAGCGATGATAAAACCCGCTAAGGATGTTCTGTTTAGCCCCTCGCCAATGAACTGCATAATGAGCAGTGTACCACCAATCGAGAATAGCAACGATGAGCCAATAAGAACCCCCGCACGAAAACCCATCACCAACATAATAACTAAGATGACGATACCCACCGACTCGGCAAGGTTTACAATGAAGGTGTTGTTTGCCTCACGAGCTATGCGATTTTCGGGGTATAACACCGTCAAATCCATACCTATAGGCATCTGTGAATATATCCTCTCGAGGAGAGCATCTACACTCTCGCCCACCTTGACAACATCCACACCATCTTGAGTAGATATACCTATTCCAATTGCTCTTCGTCCATTGACTATCATCTCTGTCGAGGGTGGGGTGGTGTAGCCCTGCTCGACTTGTGCAACATCCCCTAAGCGGTACTGTTGCCCATTTGAGGCTATCAAGAGTTGATTCGATATATCGTCAATGGAGCTATACTCACCACTCTCCAGCACCTCGATCTGCATCTGACGAGCCACCCTCTCGCCACTCGATATGATGCTATTTTGCCCGCTAATGGTCGAGATAATCATCTGAGGTGTGACCGAGAAGTTGGCAAGGCGAGAGGTAGAGACGAATAGGTTTATGACTGGCGTCTGTTCACCATATAAGCTCACCTTCTGCACCCCATCAACACTTACAACTTCACGTTTAATGCGTTGCGCCCACTCACGGAGCTCCTTCTGACTAAAACCATCGTCGATTGAGAGTCCATAATATATCCCATAAACATCTCCAAAATCATCTGCAACCGTTATCGTCGATGCCTCAGATGGGAGTTGAGGCTGGATGTTGAGCACCTTGCGACGCAACTCATCCCATAACTGTGGTATCTCGGCAGCATCGGTTGCGGGGTCCAACTCAACCTGAATCTTCGATAATCCACTGTAGGACTCTGAAGTTATCTTATATACGTTGCGCATCGACTGCACCTCTCGCTCGATGGGCTCGGTGATTAGTTGCTCTACCTCTAATGGGGTAGCACCATCGTAGCGACAGATTAGCATTGCGCTCTTAATGACGAAGGTCGAATCCTCCTTCTTGCCCAAGTTTAGAAAGCCCATTATACCCCCTGCAATGAGGATAAATAGGAGAAAATAGCTCACTCGGGAGTTCTGGATAGAGTATTGTGGTAGGTTCATACTCTCTACTGATTTAAGATGCGAACCTTTTGACCATCACGCAGTTGATAGACCCCAGCTGTGACGATTCTCTCGTCAGGCTCGACGCCACTCTTTATGATGACCCTATCTCGCCAAGCAAGAGAGCCGAGCGTCACTTTGTGCTTGTGTACCACACTATCCTTACCCACAACCCACAGATATTGTGTCGAGTCAGGTAGGGCATATATAGCGCTTATTGGTACAGCAACTTCTTGAGGGTTACTCTCTGCAATTAGCATTGTCACGGTGCACGACAATCCGGGTGATATGGGAGCTATGCTCTGTTTGGCATTTGTTATCTTTAGTGATACCGGAAAACCGCTGGCATCTGACGAAGTTTTGGTGTAACTATCCAATTTGGCTGTGAATATTCGGTTGGGGTACTTGTCAAATCGCACCTCGAAGTGCGTTGTTGTATCTCGTAGTGGTGCAAGCCCATTTTCGGGTAGGGTGAACTCTACGGTGAGCGTTAATGGAGCGACAAGTCGCAGGATTGTCTCGCCTGCGCTGACACGCTGAAAAATATCTACATAGGTGCGCTCTATGACCCCTGCAAATGGCGCTGTGATAGTTGTGTGGGAGAGCAGATCCAAGCTATTTTCGTATGCCGAGCGAGCCTGCTCGAAGGTGGTTTGAGCCACCTCGACATCCTGCTTCGACACAGCCTCACGCTCGTATAATCGCTCCATACGATTCATTTGCGACTGCGCCTGCTCAAATTTCGAGCGATCGGCTGCAACCTGCAACTCGACCTCTTGCGGATCTAAACGAGCAAGCAACTCCCCACGCTCGACACGCTCGCCAGTCGAAGGTGGAATATCTAAGATTTGGCCAGAGAGCTTAAAGGCGAGATTTACCGCCTCGTCGGGGGTTGCCATTGCGGCAAAATCCTTCTCCGACATAGTAGCACGGCGCAGAGTCATCGTCTTGACCGAGCGCACGGGTTGGCCACTCTGTGTTGATGTGCCAGAGCCACACGCCATAAGCGTTGAGGCGATGAGTAGTGTTATTAACGTTCGCATAGTAAAATAGTTGTCTCACAAAAGTGGGACAACTATCATACCAATTTTTTGTTTAAAACGACTCTTAATATGTCATTGCGGGCTTGACCCGCAATCTCACTCTCAGTGCATATATTAGAGATTGCGGGTCAAGCCCGCAATGACGAAACAGCTACTTTGATGTGCTGATAGTCATTTGAACGTAGCATTTACCACCAACTTAAACCTACATCCTCTCAGGCACCTCAATACCCAACAGCGACATACCGTGACGGATGGTGCGTGCCACCACCGATGCTAATTGTAGGCGCATAGCTCGTGTCGAGGCGCACTCCTCACGCAGGATTGAGTGGTCGTGGTAGTAGCCGTTGAACTGCTTTGCTAAGTCGTAAACATAGGCACCAACAATCGATGGTGCGAAGTTCTCGCCCGCCGTAGCGACTGTTGTGGGGTAGTCGCTCAGAGTCTTGATTAGCTCCAATTCGTCGTTGTGCAGCTCGGCATCGGTAGGCTGCGAAAAGTCGATTGATGCCTCTGCCGCTTTGCGAAGAATAGAGCAGATACGTGCGTGAGTGTATTGGATAAATGGAGCTGTGTTGCCGTTGAAGTCGATAGACTCACGTGGGTCGAATAGCATCGTCTTTTTGGGATCTACCTTCAAAATAAAGTACTTCAATGCACCTAAGCCAACCATTTTGGAGATTGCAGCAGCCTCATCATCAGTGCAAGAGTCCAATTTGCCCAATTCATCCGAAATTTCACGTGCTGTCGATACCATATCCTCAATTAGGTCGTCGGCATCGACAACTGTACCCTCACGAGATTTCATCTTGCCTTCGGGCAGCTCGACCATACCATACGATAGGTGGGTGATGTGCTCACTCCAATCCTCATAGCCCAACTTCTTGATAATTAGCTTTAGGACTTGGAAGTGGTAGTTCTGCTCGTTGCCCACAACATATATCATATCGTCAAGTTTGTTCTCTTCAAAACGGCTATATGCTGTGCCCAAATCTTGGGTCATATAGACCGATGTGCCATCGCCACGCAGAAGGAGCTTTTCGTCCAAGCCATCGCTCTGCAGATCGACCCACACCGAGCCATCGTCACGACGGTAGAAGATACCCTTTGATAGACCATCTTCGACCAGAGTCTTACCCAAAAGGTAGGTTTGTGACTCATAGTATATCTTATCAAAACCTACGCCTAAGGCCTTGTAGGTAACATCAAAGCCCTCATATACCCAGCCATTCATCATCTCCCAAAGCGAGTAGACCTCCTCCTCTTTAGCCTCCCAGCGGCGCAACATATCCTGCGCCTCGATAATGAGTGGGGCGTTGCGCTTTGCATCCTCCTCGCTCTGACCTTCGGCAATGAGTTGGGCAATTTGCGCCTTGTAGTGCTTGTCAAACTCGACATAGTATTTGCCAACCAAGTGGTCACCCTTCATACCCGACGATTGTGGAGTCTCGCCATTGCCATAGAGTTTCCACGCAAGCATCGATTTGCAGATGTGGATGCCTCTGTCATTGACCAAATTGACCATTATTACGTTGTGGCCATTTGCCTTCAGAATCTGTGCCACCGAAAATCCGAGTAGGTTGTTGCGAATATGCCCCAAGTGAAGGGGTTTATTGGTGTTGGGCGAGGAGTACTCAACCATCACCGTGCGACCAGTCGAAGGTGTTGTGCCGAAGCTACTGTTGGCAAGAATTTCAGCCATACGCTCGCCCCAAAACGTGCTCTGAAGCGTGATGTTAAGGAAGCCCTTTATGACGTTGTAGGATGCAACCTCAGCGACGTTATTTGTGAGGTAGGCGCCAATTTCGTCGGCTGTCATCTCGGCCGATTTGCGGCTCGTGCGCAACAGAGGAAAGGTGACAAGGGTAAAGTCGCCACGAAACTCTTTGCGGGTGCGCTGAACCTGCACCATTTTGCTATCTATATCCCCATAGAGCGCACAAACAGCGCTATGTATGGTGTCTGAAATAAATTTCTCAATATTCATTGTTCGCATTATAAATTTAAGGTGCAAATTTAGCGATAAATTGCGAAATATCAACTATATTTGTTGCGCAAATGTTATTTTATGAAAATTGATGATTTAGATTTGGGGCCCTACCCGCTGCTTTTGGCGCCAATGGAGGATGTTACAGACCCCTCGTTTCGATATATGTGTAAAAAATTCGGAGCGGATATGCTCTACACCGAGTTTATCTCTTCGGATGCCTTGATACGTGACGCTGCCAAGTCGATGAAGAAGTTGGATATTGTCGATTCCGAGCGCCCAATCGGGATTCAGATTTATGGCCACCTCATCGAGCCAATGGTCGAGGCGGCTCGCATTGCCGAGCGAGCAAACCCCGAATTGATAGATATTAACTTTGGTTGCCCCGTGCGCAAGATTGCGGGGCGTGGTGCTGGTTCGGGGATGATGCGTGATGTTCCCTTGATGGTGGAGATGACTCGACAGATTGTCGAGGCGGTCAAAAAACCCGTGACGGTCAAGACTCGCTTGGGGTGGGACGAGGATTCGAAGAATATCGAGGAGATAGCCCTGCGACTGCAGGATGTTGGAATTAAGGCGCTGACGATTCACGGCCGCACACGTGCTCAGATGTATCGTGGCGAGGCGGATTGGACGCTGATTGGGGCGGTAAAAAATAACCCCAACATTCATATTCCGATAATTGGCAATGGGGATGTTGATTCGGCGGCGAAGGCTAAGCTGATGTTTGATAGGTATGGCGTTGATGCTGTGATGATTGGGCGTGCCACGTATGGTCGTCCTTGGATATTCAAGCAAACCAAAGAGTTACTATTGAATGGCGTGCAGATGTGCGAGCCTTCGGTTAGGGAGCGTGTCGAAATTGCCAAAGAGCACCTGCTAAAATCTATCGAGGTAAAGGGCGTGCACGTGGGTATTTTGGAGATGCGTCGCCACTTGAGCAACTACTTTAAGGGGCTGCCCGACTTTAAATCAACACGAATGACGTTGGTCACCTCGTTGGATGTCGAAGAGCTGCTATCGACCTTAGACATGATAGCTGAGCGATGGGGCGATGTCGATATGTCGAACACGGTGCCTGCACCACTATCGCACAATGTGTAGAGATAGATAGGTGTAATACTCTTGAAATTTTATATTGTATTAGTCATATAATATTTGTCGTATTCGTCATATAGTGTTCGTCATTGCGGGCTTGACCCGCAATCTAATATACCATTTGAAATTGAGATTGCGGCTCGCAGGCCGCAATGACGTGCAGGCGGGATTAGGATTGACCCGCAATGACGTGCAGGCGGGATTAGGATTGACCCGCAATGACGTGTGTAGCCTGCTAATTTTTAGTGGCACTAATAATATTTGTTTAAAATTGCTTGGTTAAGTCGTTGAAAAAATTTAACTTTGTGGAGATAGCTCAAAAGTGCAATTTATGGAGATAAAAAGGATTTTGAAGGTTGATGCTACAAATGCTAAGCAGGTGGCCGAGGCGTTTGTAGATGTAGAGCCCCGAAAAATTGAGCTCTGTAACTGGCATCGTGACTACCCATATACGCCAAAGGTCGAATTTAGGGTGTTTCACACGGGCGAGTGCCTGCTCCTACGTTTCGATGTTGAGGAGCACTACACGCAAGCTCTGGCTGAAGACAATGGCAAGATATGGTGTGATAGTTGCGTGGAGTTTTTTATCGCTTTGGATGATAAGGGGTTCTATAACCTTGAGGCGAACTGCATCGGACGTATATTGTTGGGCTATCGCAAATCTCGCAACGAAGGCATCGAGCACGCCTCGCAGGAGTCGCTAAATACCATCCTGCGCACCCCAACAATCGCCCAAGAACCATTTTCTGAAATCAAGGGCGATAATCGTTGGTCACTCACTTTGGCTCTGCCTGCTGAGGCGCTATTTAAACACAATTTAACCACTTGGAGTGGGGTGCAGGCCAAGTGTAACTTATATAAGTGTGGGGATGAGCTCTCCGAACCGCATTTTCTGTCGTGGCAACCAATCGATGCTCCAAAGCCCGATTTTCATCGCCCCGACTCATTCGCTGAGGTGCGCTTTTCTAAATAGGTAACAATTAAAAATGAGATAATATGGCTACACAGATTAAGTATTCATTGCCAAAGGATGGCGGTCTTATCGAAGAATCGACCCCTCGTGACATCATTCATCGTTATGAGAAGATGCCTACCACAGTCTTTGCAAACGGGTATGAAGGTGCAAAATATGTGGCTGATGCCATCGTCAAGGCGATAAAGAGCCACGAAGAGCAAAATTGCTCAAATGAGATGTATGATGACCCTCAACTATTTGTGCTGGGATTAACGACCGGGCGTACACCTTTGGGGCTATACAATGAGCTTGTGAGGCGTTGCAGTGCTGGCGAGGTTAGCTTTCAGAATGTGGCTGTTTATAGCCTCGATGAGTTCTATCCAATAGAGCCGACCGAGCAGCAAAGTCGCAACTTCAGAATTCGTGAAGATTTCCTAAACCATATCGATATTCTGCCCGAAAATATCCACACCATCAGTGGCAATATGGCTCAAGATAAGATCTCGGAGTACTCGGCATCATACGATACACAGATTCGCAAAATCGACATTATGATTATCGGCGTTGGCGAAGATGGACAGATAGGCTTCAATGAGGTGGGCTCGTATGTTCGCTCTCGTACACGCTTGGTGCAACTCTCATACAACACCCGAAAGATACAATCATCAATCTTCTACGGCATTGAGAATACGCCTAAGATGGCAATCACGATGGGTATAGATACCATCTTGCGTGCCGAGCGAATTGTGCTAATGGCGTGGGGCGAGGAGAAGGCGCAGGTTGTGCAGCGTGTAATCGAAGGCGAGATAAATCCTCAACTGCCTGCATCATACCTGCAGGAGCACGACAACATTGAGGTCGTGATTGATGAGAGTGCCGCTCAACACCTCACACGTGAGGAGACCCCTTGGCTGGTAGGCCCTTGTGAGTGGAGTGAGAAGTTTGTGCGCAAAGCGGTAGTATGGCTCTGTAGTGTTGTCAAAAAGCCGATTCTGAAGCTGACATATAAGGACTATATCGAGAATTCGTTAGGCGAGCTATTGGAGCAGGGGCGCACTTATGACCAGATAAATATCTACGTTTTCAACGCTCTTCAGCACACCATAACAGGTTGGCCGGGCGGAAAACCCAATGCCGATGACTCGACACGCCCAGTGCCATCGACACCACAACGCAAGCGTGTGCTACTATTCTCGCCCCACCCCGACGACGATGTTATCTCGATGGGTGGAACCTTTATTCGTCTTGTCGAGCAGGGGCACGATGTGCACGTGGCGTATCAGGTGTCGGGCAATGTTGCGGTACACGACGATGTGGTGATGCAGAGCATCGATACGGCTCGTGAACTTGGATTTATTGAGAATACAGACGACATCAAGAGAGTCATTGCGAGCAAACAAAAGGGTGAGAGCGAACCCGAAGAGCTGCTCAAGATAAAGGGGGCAATTCGTCGTGGTGAGGCCCGTGCTGCAGTGCGCTCCTTTGGACTCAATCCCGATACCAATGCGCACTTTCTAAACCTACCATTCTATGAGACTGGAGGAATTAAGAAGGGGCAACTAACCGAGCAAGATATTGAAATAATTGTTGAGATATTGCGCCAACAAAAGCCACACCAAATCTATGCTGCAGGCGACCTTGCCGATCCACACGGAACGCACCGTACCTGCATCGAGGCGCTATTGGCAGCCATCGAGCGTGTGAAGGGTGATGAGTGGATGCAGCAGTGCCACCTATGGTTGTATCGTGGTGCGTGGATGGAGTGGGATTTGGGTGTTGTCGATATGGCGGTGCCACTATCTCCTAACGAGCTGATTATGAAGCGACACGCAATATATCGCCACCTCTCACAGAAGGATATTGTGCCATTTCCCGGTAGCGACCCTCGTGAGTTTTGGCAACGTGCCGAAGAGCGAACTCAGAATACGGCGCACCTATACGATAAGTTGGGATTGGCCGAGTATCAGGCGATTGAGGTCTTTGTAAAGATGTTCTAATTCAGAGCTATGAGAGATTGTTTTTCTGCGTTACGCTTGCACTCAAAATCTCCATCATACCGTTATTGCGGGCTTGACCCGCAATCTCAATTTGGATTGAGAGCGACTTTATTAGATTGCGGGTCAAGCCCGCAATGACGAGAAGAACTCGCAGTGATGACGCCTTAAAATAACACAATCGTAATTGAGATAGAGTATAAAAAAGTAGTAATAGAGTTAAAAAAATATATGAGATTAATTATCGAAAACACGCCCCAGCAGGTGGCTCAGTGGGCAGCGGACTATATCATTCGCAACATTAATGAGAAGCAAAATTTGACCTCTTCGCCATTTGTTTTGGGTCTACCAACGGGTTCAACGCCACTTTTGACCTACCAAGAGTTGGTGCGCCGTCACAAAGCGGGCGATGTGTCGTTTGCCAACGTTATAACGTTCAATATGGATGAGTATGTGGGCTTGCCGCAGGAGCATCCCGAGAGCTACCACTCGTTTATGTGGAGCAACCTCTTCTCGCACATTGATATTAAACCCGAAAATGTAAATATTCTGAATGGCAACGCTGTAGATTTGGCAAAGGAGTGTGCCGACTACGAGGCACGCATCGTTGAGGCTGGCGGCATCGACCTATTTATGGGGGGTGTTGGCGAGGATGGGCACATTGCCTTCAATGAGCCATACTCATCGCTCAACTCACGCACACGCCTAAAGAGCCTAACCGAAGATACCATTGCGGTCAATGCACGATTCTTTGGGGGCGATATTTCGGCTGTGCCAACAACCGCTTTGACCGTTGGCGTGGCGACAATTCTCGACTCTAAAAGTCTCCTCATCTTGGCAACGGGGGCGAATAAGGCTCGTGCCGTGCGTCACGGTGTTGAGGGTGCGTACAACCATCAATGGACCATCTCGGCGCTACAAGTGCACCCCAACTCAATCTTGGTGTGCGACGATGGGGCAGTGGGCGAGTTAAAGGTCTCGACCTATCGATATTTTAAGTCTATTGAGAGGGAGAATCTTATCTCAAAGTAGTTTTAACCACAAAATTAACGCTGTTATCGTATGATAACAGCGTTGATAAATTTGACCCCTGCCTCTGTGTTTAACCGCTCTTTTAGTGGTTCACGCTGGTAGAAGAGCTCGGTGCGGATGACGCTCGACGTGACACGAACGTGCAGGATGTGGTTCTCCAAGCGTAGCTCAGTTGTGATTTGGGCTATGTGGCTGCCAACCACCTTGCTCCATAGCTCGGGCAGGCGACCTTCGGCAATCTTCTTTGCGATGTAGGGGCGCTTGAAAAACTCATCCAAAATATCCCCCATAAGCATCGTTTTTGTGCGGCGCATAGCTATCAATTTTTGTTGTTAGAGGTTGTAATGTGCTCCTCGATATGGCCATTGGCAACACGGAAGAGGTTGTAGTCGATTTGTGCACTGTCCAGAATATCGCTCAGGCGTGTTTGGTTACAATCGGTAATTAGAATCTGCCCAAAATCACTGCTCGAAACCAACTCAATGAGTTTCGCCACACGTGACGAGTCTAATTTATCGAACAGATCATCCAACAGAAGTATCGGGCGCTCGCCACGCTCTTCAGCGAGGATAGTGTATTGAGCCAACTTTAGAGCCAACAGAAATGACTTCTGCTGCCCTTGTGAGCCATATTTGCGCAGAGGGTAACCCCCAATTTTAAGGCGTAAATCGTCACGATGCACCCCCGAAGTGGTGTGCTCATTGACCAAATCTTTTTGACGTGATAAGAGCAAAATCTCGGCAAAATCCTTATCGTTAAGCTCCGATTTATAGCCAATCTCGACCTGCTCTCTGTCGTCCGAGAGGGTGGCATAGTATCTACTTACGATGGGTTGCAATCGCTCCACAAATCGTTTGCGCTGGCAATTTATCACGGCGCCATACTCAATGAGCTGCATATCATATATAGATAGCATCTCCTCGCTTGGGGTGCTCTTCAGGAGCTTGTTTCGCTCGGTCAAAACCGAATTGTAGCGCACTAAAGCGTTGAGATATTGGCGGTCTAACTGCGAAATGAAGGCGTTAAGGTAGCGACGACGCTCTTCGGCAGCATCCGAGATGAGTGCCACGTCGGATGGCGATACGATAACCGTTGGAATCAGACCCACGTGCTCCGATAATCGCTCATACTCCTTGCCATTGCGCTTTAGAACCTTGCCCCCTTTGCGTGCAAACGAGCAGCTGACCTGCTCGAAGCGCTTGTCATCGGTCGTATATTGCCCATCCAAAACGAAAAAATCGTCGCCGTGATGGATGCTCTGCGTGTCGGTCATCGAGAGTGATGATTTACACATCGATAGGTAGTAGACTGCATCCACGATGTTGGTCTTGCCGCTGCCATTATCCCCAACAAAGCAGTTGATACCCTCACAGAGCGTTAGCTCTTCGGAGAGGATATTTTTGAAGTTTATGAGCGATATTTTACTTAGATGCATTTGGCAAAGATACAAATTCGATGGCGAAAAACAAACTCAAAGAGCAATTTTAGAGCTCACAAACGAACAAAAGTGCGAAAAAAACGCTTGGCGATATTGTACATTATGAATAGTTTTGTATCTTTGTCGATTATTGTAAAAAATTAATAGATAATAAAAATAGAATTTTAAAGTTATGGCAAAGAAAACATCAATCGAGGAGCAAGAGGTAGTAATTACCGAAACATTGAGCAAAACAGAGGCATTTTTGGAGAAGAATGGCCGCAAATTATCAATCCTATTTATCACTTTGTTGGTGATAGCAGGTGCAGTGTATGGATACCGTGCGCTTGTATTAACACCACGTGCTGAGAAGGCGGCAGAGCTAATTGATGACGCACAGTCGCACTTTGATGCAGAGAATATTGATTACGAGGTGGCGCTTTTGGGTGATGATGAGGGTGCAGGTTTCTTGGATGTTATCGAGCAGTATGGCTCAACACCTTCGGGTAATTTGGCTCAGCATTACGCTGGTATCTGCTACCTAAATATGGGTGATTTTGAGAATGCAAAAAAATATCTGGCTGCATACTCTTCAGTAAGTGGCTTGGCGGGTGCAATTATCAATGCGCAAAATCTTGGTCTTCAGGGTGATGTTGCCGTTGAGTTAAACGACTATTCAGCTGCTGTGAAGTTCTACAACAGCGCAGTTCAGGCGGCAGAGAACAACCTCACAGCTCCAATGTACCTTCGTAAAGCGGCTCTTGCTGAGCAGGCTTTGGGTAATGAGCAGGCTGCAGCTGAGCTATTCAAGCAGATTTTAAGCACATACCCAACCTCAATGGAGGCTCGTGAGGCTGAGAAGTTGTTGGGTACAACAAATATCCAGTAGGGTTCAATGGCGACTAAAAACCAAAATCTTTCACACATCGCACAACCTCTGCCATCGGCCGAGACGATGAGCTTTGGCATCGTGGTCTCGGAGTGGAACGCTGAGGTAACCAACGCTTTGGCTGAGGGGGCTATACGCACTCTACGTGAAGCGGGTGCTACGGAGGCAAATATCGAGGTGCGTTACGTGCCGGGAGCTTTCGAATTGCCGTTGGGTGCGCAGTTCTTCGCCGAATACACTGAGGTGGATGCCATAATTACGTTGGGTTGTGTGATTCAGGGCGACACGCCACACTTCGACTATGTGTGTCAAGGGGCTACGCAGGGCATCACTCAGATGCAGCTGCAGTGGAATCTACCCATCATATTTGGGCTCTTAACGGTCAATGATATGCAGCAGGCGCTGGATAGATGTGGCGGATGTCACGGCAACAAGGGCGATGAGGCTGCTGCCACAGCGATACGTATGGTTCAGCTACAACGTGATATGGAGTCGATAGCCGTAGTTCCTGATGATGACGAAGATAGACGCAACATAAATTAGGTTTTCAGCAATCGAGCGTGACTAAATAACTATTCACACTCTTACAATAAAGGGGCGCTAACAAAAAGATTGGTCGCCCCTTTTTCTATTAAGGTATATAAATTGCTTGTAAAGAGCATAAATCAACAAAGAACAAAACAAAATGGGTAAATTTCTTTTGGGTGCAATGCCGATAATATTTCTCGCCATCATCATTTTGGCGGTAATATATCTATCAAGGCGTATTGCGTGGGCATTTACGCTCTCGCCAAAAATTACAATGATAGTGGCTTTTGCTGTCGTTATCTTCATTATGACAAGTATGGTCGTAATAATGCGTACCAACGCCACAAGCTCGCTTAGCCATATAATCAACAACATATCGACCATCGGAGTAGGGGTTTTTGCTCTGTTGGTCTGCGTTATGTTGTGTGTAGATTTAGTACAACTATTTGTGAAACTACCGCCACGCACCTTTGGTTTGGTGGTAGTTGGTGCTACAACACTTCTCTCGGTATATTCGCTGTGGAATGCACAGAGGGTGAAGGTCTATCATCAAGATATTAATCTGCCAAATTTGGTGGAGCCTGTGCGTTTAGCGCAACTCTCCGATATACATATTGGGCACTTTTGGGGCGTGCGCACGGTCGATAAGTTGGTCAAAATCGTAGAGCGTGAGGCGGTTGATGGTGTTGTCATTACGGGCGATATGTTTGATGGTCGTGTGCGCCTTAACGAATCTGTCTTAGAGCCATTCAAACGCCTCAGTGTACCGATATTCTTCATCGAGGGTAACCACGATGGCTATTCGGGTTCGGACGAGATTAAGGCGATGCTTACCCAAAATGGCATCACGGTATTAGACAATAGGGTAGCGCAGCTTAAGGGGCTACAAATCGTAGGTTTGGACTACTTAATGGCAGATCGCAACACCCAAAATACATTCCACGCACCACCTGCTGGAGTTACGATGCAGGAGGTGTTGCCTGAGCTCGAAATCGATAGAGAACGAGCTTCGGTAATGTTGCACCACAACCCCATTGGAGCCTCGTATGCGGCCGAGAATGGCATCAATTTATACTTGGCAGGTCATACCCACGCAGGGCAGATGTTCCCCGCAACATTGGTGGCAAAGCTAATGTTTGAGTTCAACAAGGGGTTGTATCGCTATGATGATGGCTTGCAGATATATGTGTCGCAGGGTAGTGGAACATTTGGACCGCCAATGAGGTTGGGCACCGAGAGTGAGGTGACGATTTTAAATCTGAAGTAGATAAAATGGCTTATTAGTCACGCTCTTGCAATAATATGGGCGAGCAACTTTTTGTAGTCGCTCACCCATATTCGTTACAGTTCGCTGTAGAGCCCCTCTAATCGCCGTTGCAGATGTTGTGTGGCGTATCGCTTGCGAGATATTAATGTATTGATAGGTACGCCTGAGGCTTCGGAGAGCTCCTTGAATGGGATGCCTTGCAACTCGTGCATCTCCCAGATGCTCCTCTGCTCGACTGGCAACTCGGCTAACGCCTCTGCCAAAGCTCTGTTAAATTGACCTCCAGATAGCTCATCATCTAAGGCTCTATCGTCGAGCAGTAGCTCCGAAATGGGAACTTCGTCATCTTTACCCTTAAGGTGGGGCATAGGCTGCTCTGTGAGCTTGCGACTACGGTCGATAATCAAATTGCGGGTAACACGGTGTAGCCACGCCGATACATCCTCAATCAAGTTGCCCTCCTGCTCTGAGATGAGAAACTTGTAGAAGACATCGTGCCACAAATCCTCTGCATCCATCGATTGTGGAGTGTGCCTATTGATAAAGCCACAAATTGTCGCTCCGTAGCGCCTGAATATGCTCTCGGTGCGCTCTGTGTTACCCTCTTTGCCCATTACTCTTTGTCGTGGGGTGCTATACGCTCCTTAATATATGCCATTTTTTCAGCCTTCGACATCGAATCAAAATGGTGCATCTTGGCACGATGACGTATTGAGCCAAAACCACCAAAAAGCAGACGTGAAAGCACTAAAATACCCAATGCTTGTAGATAAGTGATTGTGTTCCAACCAATTATAGATGGTATCAAAGCGTTCCAAAGTAGCATTACAGCAGCAGCGCCAGCCGCCACCAATGCCACAAGAGCGAATAGTCTAAAAATTAACTTTTTCATACTGTTTAATCTCTAATTACGAGCTTTATAGCCCCAAAGTTACACATTTTTTCTACACATTTGCCACAACCCACGCACGAGCTCCGATTTGCAACAACAACCTTACGCCCCGACACCGCAAAAACCTTCATCTTGCACATCTCAACGCACCTGCCACACCCAACACAACTACCCTCAATAATCTCTAAAGTCTCAACCATTTTTGGTTTTTTGAACTTCATCTTTATCCTATGTATCAAATCCATAATTTCAAATATTAATTTGGGCAATATCGCCCCTATATTGTTGTAGACGAATTGAGCAGAGATATATTTTAAATTGTATAACTTTTTTGCTATTTTTGTCTGTTTTGATGCGCAAAATGCAATTTAAACCATCGAGATGAGTTTATAGAGTATCTAATAACAACTATTAAGTTATGACCGAAAAACAAAAAATGTTGGCAGGGGAGTTGTACGACTGTGCTGACCCTGAATTAATTAGCAGATGGCACCGAGCAAAGGATTTGGAGCGTGAATATAGCTCGACCGATACACGAGATAGGGTGAAGATGAACTCGATATTGGATGAGCTCATCGGCTCACGAGGCGAGAATTGCTGGATTGCGCCGCCCCTGCACGTAGATTATGGAGAGAATATCCACTTAGGGCGCAATGTTGAGATAAATATGGGTTGTACATTTTTGGACTGCAACCGCATCGAGATAGGTGATAGCTCGGGCTTGGGTCCGGGAGTTCATATCTATGCCGTTGGTCACCCCATCGACCCTGAAGAGCGCCTGCCGATAAAGAGTACCTTTTGGCGTGCAAATACGGCACCCGTGAAGATTGGGCGCAATGTTTGGATTGGTGGTGGCTCGCTGATAATGCCGGGCGTAACTATTGGCGACAACACCACTATCGGCGCTGGTAGTGTCGTGACGAAGGATATTCCTGCAAATGTTGTGGCAGTTGGCAACCCCTGCCGAGTGGTAAAGAAGCTGTGATTTAGGCAAATTCATCAAAACGTTTTTAGTGAATTTGTATAACCTTTAGTGGTGTAATTGCCGTATAATATGTTATGCTGCAGCACAAAAAAAACCGCCCCAAGAAGGAGCGGTTAAATCAATCATCACAGGCTATTAATAAGCACCGGCCGAGTATGTCATCTCATATGAGTGGGTGTAGATCTCGAACACGACACCAAATGGATCCTCGACATAGCACATCCTAAATGGCTTCTCGCCGGGGTAGTACTCACGAATTGGCATACGCTGCTTGCCACCAGCTGCTACGATCTTTTCGACCAAACCCTCAATATCGGGATCCTGCACCGAGAAGTGGAACAGACCCGTTTTGAATGGGTTGAACTCCGCCTTTGTGTCGATGCTCGTTGGGAACTCAAATAGCTCAATGCCAATCTTATCCACGGTCGCAAGGTGGGCAATGCGGAATGAACCCCAGCCCTCGCCAAAGACATCGATACACATCTGACCGATAGCCGTTTCGCTCTCCTCCTTAATCTCGGTGGGCTGCATAATCACATACCAACCCATAACCTCTTGGTAGAACTTTACAGCCTCTTCCAAATTCGAGACCGTGATACCAATATGCGAAAACGCCTTAGGGTAAACCTTTTCACTGTTATTCATTACATTTTCATTTTCGCTACTCTGAGCCTTTGCTGTTGTTGAACTGCTAAGTACACTAACGAGCAGCATCGTTAATACTAAATACTTTTTCATAATTTTGTTATTATTTGTTTGCAAAGTTCGTGCAATATATCTACTTTTGCAAGTACTTACAGATTTGATATGTAGTAACAAAAATGTGTATTTTATGGAAAATCAATGCAATATAGATAGATATTTTTTTGGTGGATATGAATATTACTGCTCCTTAGCTCTTGCGATGGATATAATCGGGGGCAAATGGAAGAGTATGGCGATCTACCACCTCAAGGATGGGGCTATGCGCTCAAACGAGTTGCAACGCACCCTTCGAGGTATCACCAACCGTATGTTTACTCTTGCCGTCCGTGAGTTGGAGCAGTCGGGGCTGGTGGAGCGAATCGTCTATCCCGTTGTGCCACCGATGGTGGAGTATCGCCTAACTCCACGGGGTGAGAGCATACTGCCCATAATACTCCAACTTGCGCAGTGGGGAGCGAGCGTGTCGGAGGAGATGAGTAGCCCAGTTGAGTAGGTTTCAACTGAGCTACTTATTATTAAATAGATGCCGCACTTAGTTTCTGCGCCAAGAGATCCATATCTCTCGATACCTTTTGGTCGGTGATGCGGGCGTAGATTTGAGTGGTGCGGATATTGGTGTGGCCGAGCATTTTTGAAACGCTTTCGATTGGCACACCGTTGCTGAGGG
>CAYJJV010000027.1:0-19411 GCA_964370585.1 uncultured Alistipes sp.
AATACTCTTCGCATTCACAAAGATAACATCAACTTTATACGACACACTGTTAAGCACCTCGAAAAGATCATCCATCTCATCTGCCGTGTGACCATCATTGCCATCTTCAGTGCGGATACGCCAAGGGTTCTCAGTTGGTGGCGATGCCACAATTTCGGCGATGGTGTAGGCCTCGATTGCCGAACCGTTGTCATCCGAAGTGTCGCTGTCCGCTACCCACGACTCGATTGTGCTGCTCTCCATAGTGGCCTTATCACGACTGATTGTGACAACAAAATTGTGGCTCTTGCCACTCTCGAACTCAGCCAAATTTACCGCTGTGTAGCTCTCCACAAAGTTAGGAATAGTGAAGATAAAGAGCGCCTTGCTCGCCGATTGAGGCACAACAATAGCTGTTGCCTTCAAACCATCTGACGAGACATTCAAATCAATCTTCTGCACCGTGCTACCTAACGCAATCTCGTTAGTCGATAGGTTATAGGTTGCATCGGTGGTCAGACCCGACACAGTCACCTTGGCGCCCGTTAATTCGCTTGTCGTCACACCCTCGCCAGCCTTTAGCGTAAGGTTGATCTGCGATAGACGGTGGTCGAAGAGCAGTGGCACAGCGTTAGAGCTCTTTGCCGATAGCGCCGATGCCGACATTAGATCGATCGCTTCGGGGTCGGTCTGATTAGCCACATTGACAGCGTAAGCTGTGAGCGTTGTCGATGCCACATAGGGGTAATAGGCAGTGATGCTCATCGAACCCGACTGTGGAAAGTAGATCATCTCATCATCGGCCGTAAAGCTGCCCGTTGCGCCACCCAAAGCGGTGCTATATGGAACATTATCGCCCAAAATTTCGCTCCCTTGTGAAGCAAAAACACCGATTTGGTCGTTATCGCTCCACTCAGTGCCCGAAGCTCGAGTTGAGATTTGTGATGCAATTGTCAGTGCTTTGTCACTTTTTGTGGGTAGAGCACCATCCTTTGAGCAGGAGCTAAACAATACGCCTGCCACACCTAAAATATATAATATTCTCTTCATAATCTAAAATTTCTATGGATTCTACTGCTTTACAACCGACAAAAATCCTGAATATTGCGTTGCCCCCTCTTTGGGTATCCACATCTTGCCATCATCCGATACTGCACCATAACCCACCTTGAGGTTGATGCTGGCAATAGGAGCACTGTCAAATGCAGAGTTGCCTATAGCAATCTCACTTGAAGTAGGCTCTGAGGTGTAACCTGTACCGATTTCGATAGTTGTTAGAGCTGCACAATCTCTAAATGCGCTATCATCTATCTTTGTGGCCAAAGGCAGTGAGATAGTTGTAAGAACATCGCAATTTCTAAATACGCTAACCCCAAGTTGCGTTGCCGCAGGCAGAGTGATATTTACAAGGGCATCACAATCGTTAAATGCGCTACGCCCCACCGTTGTCGCTTTAGGTACGGATATAGTCTCAAGCGACGAGCACTCAAAGAGAGCATTATCGCCAATCGTTGTCGCCTCAGGTGCCGAGAAAGAGCGCAGGTTATCAAAGCTCAGCGTATGCTGTGAGGATGGCGCAACAACTGTTTTGGCATCCACAAAGACGACATCTTTAGCTGAAGACTGTGTAGCAAGAGCTTTGTAGAACTCCTCCATCCTGCTCGAAGTTGTCACATCGCCCGTGAGCACATACCAAGTACTCGAGGTGGGTGGCGATGCCACAATCTCGGGGATGGTGTATGCATCTACCGTTAAGCCATCATTGTTTGACACCGATGCAAAGTCGCCAAAAGTCAAGCCCGCCTTAGGAGACCACTTTTTGCCTAAAATCGTGCCGTACCCCACCGTGAGGTTGATACTGCCGATTGGAGCTCTGGAGAATGTGTTTGCGTAGAAATCTATCACCCCTGCCGCAGGCTCTGTGATATAGCCTGTGCCGATTGATAAATTTGTTAGTGCTGTGCAGTTATTAAATACATCGTCACCCATCTCTATTGCCATAGGTAGTGAGATAGTATGAAGGCCGGTGCAGCTCTGGAATACTCCGTCATTGAGTATTGTCACTTCGGGCAGTGAGACCTCTTGAAGAGATGCACATCCGTTAAATGCATAGTTCCGTAGCTCTGTTAGCTTTGGCATAGAGATCTCTGTAAGGTCGATACAACTATCAAATGCGTTGGAGTGTATCTCTGTCGCCTCGAGTGCCATTATAGAGCGAATATTTCTAAAATTGCCACTCAATGACATCTCTGTTTCAATAAATCTCTTAGCATCGACAAATACTATATCCTTTGCGCTCGACTGCTCCGAGATAACGGTGTAGAGTGCCTGCAATTCCGCCTCTGTCGGGTATTCGCCCGTCGTAATTCGCCACGTTGAAGCGGCTGGTGGCGAGGCTACAACCTGTGCGATGGTAAGCTGCTCACTCGCCTCAAGGTCGTCATCACCCGCAGCCCTCTCATCCTCCCACGCAGTGATTGTGCTGCCCGAAAGGATAATCTCTTGGCGAGAGATTGTTGCCGTAAAGTTGTGGTTCATACCTGCCACAAACTCATCAGTATTGATTGCGGTATAACCCGGAGCAAAGTTGGGAATTGAGAATATAAATCTCACTCCCGTAGCATCTTGAGGCACAACAATAGCCGTTGCCTTAGTGCCATTAGCCGTGACGTTTAGTGCGATACTGCTTCGAGTGCTGCCAAGCGTAACCTGATCTGTGGATAGGTTGTATGTTGCATCCGCAATTAGGCCTGAAATGCTTATTGTTGTACCTGCAAGTTCCGCCTCAGAGACCCCCTCGCCAGCCTTTAACGTAAGGCTAATCTTCGATAGACGGTGATAGAACTGCATTGGCACTGCGTTGTGGCTCTTTGCAGATTGAGCCACTGCCGACATTAAATCAATCGCTTCGGGCTTGGTCTGATCTGCAACATCGACAGCATAAGCCTCTAATGTTGTCGATGCCACGTAGGGGTAGTATGCTACAATATCCATCTCGCCCGACTGGGGGAAGTAGATTATCTCGTCATCTGCCGTGAAGCTACCCGTAGCACCTGCCGTTTGGGTTGTGTATGGGACATTATCGCCCAAAATCGTGCTCCCTTGCGAAGCAAAGACACCGATTTGGTCATTATCGTCCCACTCTGCACCTGATGCACGGGTTGCGATACCCGATCTAATTTTGAGTGCGCTCTGTTCGCCAGTGCCCACGCCATTTGTTTTCGAGCAGGCACTGAACAGCAACCCCGCTACACCTATTATATATAGTATCCTCTTCATAATCTAAATTTTCTATCGTTTCGACTACTTTGTAACTGATGCGAACTCGCCAAATTGTGTCCCACCCACTTCAGGTGTCCAATATTTGTCCGACACCTCGCCATAGCCTACAGCAAGGTTAATTTGACCCACCGTAACGTTACCAAATGTCGTTGCAGCAATATTAATCTCACTTGCCGAAGGCTCTGAAGTATAATCTGTACCGATTGAAAGAGTGGTAAGGTTAATGCACGATGAAAATACATTACTTCCCATCGTTATAGCTAAGGGTAGCTCTATTGTTGTAGATTTAACCCCCTCGAATACCGAGTTGCCCAATGTTTTAGCCTTTGGCAGAGATATATCGCCAGTGACTGCGTTACAGAACCTAAAGCCATTGTTACCCACCACTACAAGTGCTGGGGCTGAGATGGATGTTATGGCTCTACAATCTTTGAATGCTGTGTTGCCAATCGTCTCGACTTTAGGTAGAGAAAGAGCTCCCTGCATCTTCCAGCAGCCATCAAAAGCATTGTTCTCAATCGTTGTCACTTCAGGGATTGAGATTGAAAGCAGATTTCTGCAGTTTTTAAATGCATTGGCACCAATCGTTTTTGCTTTAGGTGCCGAAATTGATTGTAGAGGCGATGTTGTACTGTGTGCTGTTGTGGGGGCAGGGATTGATGTTGCATCCACAAACACTATATCAATCAAGGTGCTCTGCGCCTCAACTACTGCACGCAATCTATCCATATCACTCGCCGTAGGAGTTTCGCCCGTCAAGATATTCCAAGGATTTTCTGTTGGAGCCGACACCTCAATTTGATCGATTGTGTAGCCACTCGGTGTAGCTGGCGTGCCACCCGTAATCGACAAAAAGTCACCAAACTCTGTTGCGCTCGCTTTGGGTGTCCACTTTTTGCCATCAGCCGATACCGTACCGTAGCCCACCGTGAGGTTGATATTGCCGATAGGTGCGCCATCGAATGTATTTGTGGCGAACTGGATATCTTCAGCCGTAGGCTCGGTGCTATAGTCAGTACCGATGCTGAGGTTATTAAGGGCATTACAACTATTAAATACATTAGCTGCAGTCACTATCGCTTTAGGTAGTGATAAAGTTGAAAGAGAACTACACCTCTCAAATGCGTATTCACCGATCTCTGTTACCTCAGGTAGCGAAACGGTTTTAAGCTCGTAGCAATTACTAAATGCGTACTCTTTCAATACTGTCGCCTTAGGTAGGGAGATTGTTGGGAGTTTTATACACGAGCTAAATGCCAATCCCCCTATTGTTGTCACCTTAGGTAGTGAGACATTTATAAGGGCTTCGCAATTAACAAACGCACTATTACCTATCGTTGTCGCCTTAGGAAGTGAAACAGTTTCAAGTGTTGTGCAGTGTGAAAATACATCATTGCTGATTGTTGTCGCCTCAGGTAGTGAGATAGATGTGAGTTTCCCGCACATACTAAATGCCCCATCATCTATGAACTCTGCCTTAGGTAGTGTGACTGTTTTAAGGGCATCGCAGTAGCTAAACGCAAAGAGGCCTATTGTTGTCACTTTAGACAATGTGATTGCTTCAAGGGCATCACAATCATTGAATGCCGATTGACCTACTGTTGTTAGCTCAGGCATAGAGATACTCTCCATATACACACAGTCATTAAATGCAAAGTCGCCTAACTCTGTTAAAACAGGTGCTGAGACAGAGCGCAACATTGCAGCTCGTGGTAAAAAAACGAGTCTCGATGTAATCTTCTTAGCATCGACAAAGATGATGTCGATTGGGTTGGCTACATTATCCAATAGCTCGAAAAGGGCATCCATCTCTGCCTCCGAGTGTTCATCGGTGTCATCTTCGGTGCGGATGCGCCACGTGGTATCAGCGGGTGGCGATGCCACAATCTCGGCGATGGTGTAGCTAAGATCATCTACCGTGAGGTCATCATCGCCTTCGGCTGTTGTGTCGTTCCAATCGACTATGTCGCTATCTGTAAGATCCAAGCCCGTGCGTGACACCCTAATACGATAGGTGTGGTTGGCGCCCGAGATATACTCATCAGTTGCCAATGTCAGCGCAAAGTCGCCATATGTGGGTAGATTAAATGTTAAGCTTGCTGTGCCATTCACCGCCTGTGGGATTAGCAGAGCCGTTGCTAAGCTACCATCCGAGCTAACCTCTAAGTCCAAATCTGAGGCTGCAATCGAGCTGTCGAATGAAACCTCGTTGGTCGATAGGTTGTAGTAGCCCGCAAGCTTCGTACCGCTGAGCTTTACGCTTATGCCCGATAGCTCGGTAGCATCCACGCCATCGCCCGCCACGATTGTAACACTAATCTTAGATAGACGGTGATAGAACTGTAGCTCCAACGCTTCGGCCTGCTTCTCGGCACTGGTCGATGCCGACATAAGGTCGATTGCCTCAGGTTCAGCCTGCTGCGAAACATCGACAGCGTAGGTCATCAGTGTGGTCGATGCCGTGAAGGGGTAGTAGGCAACAACATCCATCGCCCCCTCATTTGGGAAGTAGATGTTGGTATAGTCGGCAACGAAGTTACCCACAGCGCCACCCAAAGCGGTTGTAAATGGTATATTCTCGCCAAATATTGTACTCCCTTGCGAAGCAAAAACACCAATTTGGTCGTTATCGTCCCAAGTAGTGCCCGAAGCACGAGTTGTGATTGACGATCTAATCTTTAGCTCTTCGCTCTGCGTTGGTGTTGTTTTGCATTCGTTGTCGTTTACGCTGCACGAGCTAAATAGTACGCCCGCTACACCTATTATATATAGTATCTTCTTCATAATCTAAACTCTTTATGGGTTCGTCTACTTTGTGACTGATAGGAATGGTCCAAACTCTGTTGCGCCCGTTTTGGGAGTCCACTTTTTACCATCTGCCGACACCGTGCCGTAGCCAACTGTGAGGTTGATGTTGATATGTGTTATACCATCAAATGCACTTGTATTGATATCAATCTCTTCTGTCGTTGGCTCAGCGGATAGTTCTGTACCGATTTTAATGGTAGTTAGGGAACTACAGTGATAAAGTGTATAACTATCGATCTTGATAGCTTTTGGCATTATAACAACTTTAAGTGATGTGCAGCCATCAAATAGATACGAACTCATCAATGTCACCTTAGGCAAGGTGATTGTTTTTAGGGTAGTGCAATCGCTAAATGCATTGTTTTCCACCTCTGTAACCATTGGCAATGAGACAATTTCAAGGGCACTACACTCTCCGAAGACGCTAATACCCAATTTTGTCACTTCAGGTAGCGAAATAGTTGAAAGGGTAGTGCAACCATCAAATGCGTAATCCTCAACCAAAGTTGCAGTGGGCAGATATATATCTGTAAGGTAGTGGCAACGTCGAAATGCATAAGAGCCTACGCTCTGTGCCTTAGCCATTGAAACAGTTGTAAGAGCATCGCAACCAAAGAATGAGTAAGAGTCTATCGAAGTTACCTCAGGTAGTGAAATTGTTTTCAGTACATCACAATTTTGAAATGCATAGGAGCCTATCTCTTCTGCCTTAGGTAGCGTTACGGTTGTTAGAGCATCGCAATTTGAGAATGCGTAAGAGTTTATCACTGTTGCTTCTGAGAGTGATATGGTTTCAAGTGCATCACAATTTTGAAATGCATAAGAGCCTACTTGTGTCACTGTAGATGATGAAACAGAGCGTAACATCGCTGCTTTAGAGCTGTACGATGTATATAAAGATGGGATACTCTTCGCATCCACAAAGATAACATCAATTTGGTTTGACACATTGTCAAGTAGCTCGAAAAGTGATGTCAGCTCCGCTGCCGTGATGCCATCATTACCCTCACTTGTGCGTATACGCCACGTGCTTGTCTGTGGGGTGTGTGCTACAATCTGAGCAACAGTCATAGCGTCGTTGAGCGTCATATCATCATCGCCAGTGGCAGTTTGGGCATCCCAATCTTCGATTGTACTGCCCGATAGATCCAACCTATTACTATTAATGGTGGCGGTAAACTTATGGTTCTTACCACTTTGTAGCTCCACTTCGTTGATTAATGTGTATAACGTGCCAATCGATGGAACATAGAATTTTAGGCGAACGCTATTGCTCACGCTTTGCGGGATAGCGATAGCCGATGCCGAGCTCACGTCCGAGTTCACGTTAAACTCAAGCTCCGTGACCGTCGAGCCCAACTCAATAGCGTCACTTGATAGGTTGTAAGTAGCATCCGAAACCAAGCCCAAAATTGTAATCTCAGTTCCTGCCAAGTCGGCATCTGAAACGCCTGCGCCCGCCACGATTGTTAGGCTCAGTTGCGAGAGGCGATGGTAAAAGCGCATACTAAGCGGTGTGTTCTGAGTTTCGGCCGATGCTTTTGCCGACATTAGATCGATTGCCGACGGGTCTGTCTGTGTAGCAACATCCACAGCGTATGCCGTGAGGGTTGTCGATGCCACGTATGGATAATACGCCACAATATCCATCGCTCCAACTTTAGGGTAGTAGATTGGCTCGCCATCATTGGTGAAGTTGGCAGTTGCACCACCTAAATCGGTAGTAAATGGAGCGTTGTCGCCTAAAACTGTGCTCCCCTGCGAAGCAAAAACACCAATTTGGTCGTTATCGTCCCAAACAGTGCCTGATGCTCGGGTTGCGATGCCCGATGTGATTTTAAGTGCGCTCTGTTCGCCAGTGCCCACGTCATCTTTTTTTGTGCAGGCGCTAAACAGCACACCCGCTACACCTATTATATATAGTATCCTCTTCATAATCTAAATTTTCTATCGTTTCAACTACTTTGTAACCGATGCGAACTCGCCAAATCGTGTCCCTCCCACTTCAGGTGTCCAATATTTACCCGAAACCTCGCCATAACCTACCGTGAGGTTGATTTGTGAGAGCGGGGCGTGATCGAAAACACTTGCGTTAATATCAATATCAGCAGCTGCAGGCTCTGCAGTATAACCAGTACCTATTGACAACTCAGTAAGGGCATTACAACGAGGAAATGCATCATGTTCTATCTTTATCGCCTTAGGTAGCGAAAGTTCTGGAAGAGCAGTACAATCATTAAATGCATTATTGCCTATATTTGTCACCTCAGGCAGTGATATTGATGTCATAGCAGTACAATTTTCAAATGCAAATGCACCAAGTGTTGTCGCTTTCGGTAGTGAGATGGTTTCAAAGGCGTTAAGTATGAATGCGCCATACCCTATCGTTATCGCTTCAGGCAATGAAACATTTGTAAGAGCAGTACAATAAGCAAATGCATGATCCTCTATAGTTGTCGCATCAGGCAATGACAACTCATCAAGGGCGTAACACTGATAAAACGCAGCATAGCCTATCGATATCGCCTCAGGCAAATATACATCTTTAAGGAGAGGGCTACCAACAAAAGCCTGCCTCCCAATTATTGTCGCTTTGGATAGCAATATAGTCTCAAGAGCTTCGCAATAGGTAAATGTGTACTCAGCAACCTCAAGAAGCTCAGGAAGTGAAACGTATTTAAGAGCAGTGCATCTTTGAAATGCGCCTATACCTAACTCTGTAACCTTAGGTAGTGACACCTCTTCAAGAGCTGAGCATCTAACAAATGCGCCATCTCCTATCGTTGTCGCTTCAGGTAAGTGTATAGTTTTAAGGGCAACGCACTCTTGAAAGGTGTGATTCTCTATCTCAGTCACCTTAGGCAACGAAACAGTTTCAAGTGCATAACAAGAGTGAAATACAAAAACATCTAACCTCGTCGCTTTAGGTAGTGAAATTTCAGTAAGCTGTGAACAGTCAGCAAATGCACCATAACCTACTGTCGTTACATTAGGTAATGAAACACTCTCAAGGGCAGGAAGGTTTATAAATGCATAATCTCCCACCTCCGTCAAAGCGGGTGCCGAGACTGAGCGAAGCATTGCAGCTCTTGTTTCGCCACCTCCACTGGTTGCTTCGAGCCTCTTGGCATCCACGAAGATAATATCAACGTTGTACGAAACCTCATCAAGGAGTTCATAAAGGGCGTCAAGCTCGCCTAATGCAGGGGCATCGCCCGTCTTTATGCGCCAAGGGTTGGTGGTGGGGGGACGGGCAATGATTTGGGCAATCGTACGTGCCTCGTCTGCCGTTAAGTTATCATCGCCAATCTCGGTATCCTCATCCCAAGCCACGATTGTGGCATCCGAAAGATTTAACTCATACTCAGAGACTGTAACGGTAAATATATGATTCTTGCCCGCCTCGAACTCCAAAAGGTTGATCGCTGTGCTCAAAATTCCATAGCTCGGAACATCAAAGAGGAGAGAGACATCAGTTGCTGATTGAGGAATAACGATACCCGTAGCCTGCGTACCATCTGCCGTTACGTTTAGCGAAATATCCTCTTTTGCACTACCCAGAGTGATATGGTCGCTCTGCAGATCGTAGCTTGCCGTTGCCACAACACCCGAAACCGAAACCGTTGTGCCTGCCAAATCCGCTGTCGTTAGACCTTCGCCAGCCTTTAGCGTGATGCTCACTTGTGAGAGGCGGTGGTGGAAGTCCATATTCAGTGCCATCGAACTCTTCTGTGAGCTTATCTTAGCCGACAGAAGGTCAATATCTTCAGGCTTGCTCTGCTCCGTTACATCCACAGCGTAGGCCGTGAGTGTTGTAGACTCTACATAGGGGTAATAAGCAACAATATCCAACACTCCCGTATGAGGGTAGTAGATTGGTTCGGCAGATGCCGTAAAATGCACTGAAGCACCGCCCGTTGGGGTGCTATAGAGAACATTATCGCCATACACCTCCGCCCCTTGCGAAGCAAAAACACCAATTTGATCATTATCGTCCCACTCAGTGCCCGAAGCTCGGGTCGCAATCGACGATGAAATCGTTAAAGCGTTGTCACTCCTTGTGGGCATCGACCCATCTTTTGAGCAGGAGCTAAATAGCACGCCTGCCACAGCTAAAATATATAATATCTTCTTCATAATCCTCATTTTTTAGTTCGCCTCGCCTTCGCCTTCATCAATATCTCGCCAATCGGTAATATCGCCCTCGACCTCCAAATCGATAGGTAGGTTCAAATCTCCCTCGATAACTACGGGCTCCATCTTGGTGTTAAAATCTGTGAGGTGCTGCGATATATCCGATCTCACGACTCTCGTCTGTCCATCTACGGTTGTAAAGGTTAGGATTAGCTCCTGTGTATCGCTCGCAGTACCTAAGATGTTGTAGCTAACCTCCAACTGCGATACCGCAACATCAAGGGTAGGAAACTGCGTCAAGGTCACCTCATCAGACAAGGCATCCGTATGCATATCTCTTGTCGCTGCAACGCCACTTAGCTCAACCTCAACCGATTGTACATTCGCAACCTCGCTCGATAGGTAGTTTAGCCTAATGGTCACGGGTGCCGTACCTCGCTTAGTGTCGATAATAACATCGTGGTATCTATCACGGTAGACATTAACTATGCGCTTGCCATAGTATAGGTGCGAGGGGTTGGGCTCTGGATCTACAGCGACACGAGTCGCCTCGTTCAGGGTAGCTATTCCATCCAAAATTGTGATGCCCGATGGGTGGTTGTAGACCAAGAACTCCATATCAAGCGATGGATCAACAAGTATAGTATTATTGTCAGAGGTTAGCGTGTGCTCCTCATCGTTATATACCAATGTGTAGGTGTCGGGAGCTGAATCTCCTATATGGATATTATTCCATAGAACTGTCAGGTAAATTGTCCCCTTATCTGGATTTGGAGTGTTATAGATCGGTTTTTTGATGCAACTTGCCATCAAAAGTGTAGCCGCAATAAGTATGTATGTTATCTTTTTCATAGTCGAAATTTATTAGAATAGTCTCCAGCTAAGTGTCACGCTCGCTTGATTTAGACCAAAGTAGTTCTTCGTACCAACACCACTACGTACACGCAGATCGTTTATGATTGTATACTTATCGTATGGAGCGTAGGTGTAGCCCGCACCGATACCTAAATCGAGCGCCAGTCGTCTACCTAATTTAAGGTTGTAACCCGCAACTAAGCCCGCCGTGTGGTAGAATTTGGTCGATTGATAACCATTATCGCCCAACTTATAGTCAAATTCACCCGTTTGATATGCAAAACCTGCATACCAGCTCTTTGTCGCTCCGAAGTGGTAGCGCAATTCAGGACTTACCTGCCACATAGCGTAGCGGCGGTGCTGATAATCCCACTCCCATTTTGTGTAGTTACCGTGCAGTACAACGCTCCACTGGGGGTTAAAGCGATATTCAGCACCCAAATCGGCTGTTAGTGTAGCAAGGCGCACAAAGTTTGTTCTGATGCTTACCAACTTCTCTTTTCTATTCTCATCGAAGTTCGAGCGACGCTTACTCTTCTCGCCACTCAAAAGCTCCAATAGATCCAACTTATCATTTGCTTTATCTATCTCAGATCTCAACTCCTCAGGGCTCAACTCCTCATAGCCCATATCGATGTTGTATTGAGCAACCCTCTTGGCTCTACTCAAGCCAAGCAGCTCCAAGACCTTGATTGTTGGGGTGGGGATAGTCACAACGACAACATTGCGCAGCTCATCATTGCCATACGCATTGGGGTTATACTTCTCAGTTGCAAACATTAACTCTGTGATGCCCGTGCGCAACATCAACTCGCCCTTAACACGATTTCGTTGTATGTGAGCAACCTCACTTGCGCTTTGGCTTTGGTTACCTATCGTTGCGTAGCTCTCAATTAGTACGTACATCTGCTCCTTGTCGAGCTGCGCACGATTAGCATTGATGAGCTCAGTGAACTCTGGGAGTTTCATATCATTACCCTCGTATGGCACAAGAAACATATCTTCGCCCTCCACAAACTCAAAGACAAAGCTCTGATAATTAGGCTTTTGCTGTGCCATTGCAGCGAAACACAGACTCGCTGTAATGATCAGTAGGAGAATCCTCTTCATAGTAGTATCTAAAATTATTTAATTTTTCGTTGAAAAATGCGCATAAATAGCATACAAAGATAGTTATTTTTTATCATATATACAAACTATTTTTGCATATATGACAGGTTAATTTATTGCTAATTATTTCAACGATAGTTAAAGAGGAGTCACACTTCAAATTTTAATTTACAAAACAATCTCTTTCGATGCATCTTTTCAAGATAAAATATATATCTTTGTGGGAGTTTTAAAATAGAGAGCAATGTCCCAATTCGTACACCTACACGTACATACTCAATACTCAATTTTGGATGGTGCCGCAGCGATAAAACCACTTATCAAACGCACCAAAGAGTTGGGTATGAAGGCTATAGCCATAACCGATCACGGCAATATGTATGGTGTGAAGAGCTTTCACGACACAGCCACAAAAGAGGGAATAAAACCCATCTTAGGGTGTGAGGTCTATGTTGTGCGCAACCGCTTCGAGAAGGATAAGGATGAGAAGGCGGGCGACCACCTAATTCTACTGGCAAAGAGCCTTGAGGGGTATCGCAACCTATGCCGATTGGTCTCCTACTCCTTCACCGAAGGTTTCTACTATAAACCACGTATCGACAAGGCGCTATTGGAGCAGTTTCACGAGGGCTTGATATGCTCTTCGGCCTGCATTGGTGGCGAGGTGCCACAGCTAATTATGCGTGGCGATATGGAGGGGGCGGAGCGAGCTGTAGAGTGGTTTAAAAAGCTCTTTGGCGAGGACTACTACTTGGAGTTGCAGCTACACCGCTCGGGCGATGCGGCGAAGGATGCCGATGTTTACCAAAATCAGGTGATGGTCAATCGGGCACTTTTAGAGATTGCTAAAAAGTTAGATGTCAAGTATATATGCTCGAATGACGTACACTTTATACTATCGGAAGATGCCGTTGCCCACGACCACCTAATATGCCTAAATACGGGTAAGGATTTGGACGATCCGAAACGTATGCGCTACACTACGCAGGAGTATCTAAAGTCGCCCGAAGAGATGGCGGAGCTCTTTGCCGACCACCCTGAGGCACTGGCGACAACTCTCGAGATTGCCGATAAGTGCGAGGAGTACAAGCTCACGAGCGCCCCGCTGATGCCCAACTTTGTACTACCCGAAGAGTTTGTTTTACCGCTTGAAGAGCTAAAATCTTCGCTCATAAAGAGCGTCGAGGATAAGAGCGTGCACTGCGCCATCGAGGCGTGCGAGGGGGTCGAGCAGATCGATGCCTTATGTGGTCAAAGTGCAGATTTAACCGATAAGTTGGTTGTAGCAAAACAGTATTGCTACCTTCGTGAGATTGCCTATCGTGGTGCTCGCAAGCGCTATGGCGAGGAGCTCTCAGAGGCGATTATTGAGCGCTTGGAGTATGAGCTCAAGACCATCGAGTGGATGGGCTATCCGGGCTACTTTCTAATTGTGTGGGACTACATACGAGCGGCTCGTGAGATGGGCGTTTCGGTGGGTCCGGGTCGTGGTTCGGCCGCAGGTTCAGTTGTCGCTTACTGCCTGAAAATCACAAATATCGATCCACTTAAGTATGACCTACTTTTCGAGCGTTTTCTAAATCCTGAGCGTATCTCACTGCCCGATGTCGATATAGATTTCGATGAGGATGGGCGTGCGGATGTTCTAAAGTATTGTATCGATAAGTATGGCGCAAAGCGAGTTGCTCAGATTGTCACATTCGGCACGATGGCACCCAAAGGGGCTATCAAGGATGTGGCGAGGGTTCAAAAGCTCGCCCTTTCGGAGAGCACCCGCCTATCGAACTTGGTGCCCGATAAGATTGCGCCCGATAAGAAGAAGGGGCAAACTCCATTTGACTTTGTCTTTAAAGAGGTGCCCGAGTTGGCTGCCGAACGTGAATCGGCAAATCCGCTCATCAAGAATACGTTGAAGTATGCCGAGAAGTTGGAGGGCTCAATCCGCCAGACGGGCGTGCACGCCTGCGGTGTGGTCATCGGGCCCGACGATTTGGAGAACTTCGTACCCTTAGCAACGGCTAAGGATGCCGAGCTCAATGTCGTGGAGTTTGATGGCCGTGAAATTGAGAGCGTTGGACTTATCAAGATGGACTTCTTGGGGCTGCGCACGCTATCAATCATCAAAGATGCCGTTGAGAATATCAAGAGCGTACACAACATCGATATAGATATTGATGCTATTCCCATCGATGACGAGAGGACATACCAGCTCTTTGCACGAGGCGAGACCACTGGACTATTCCAATTCGAGTCGCCCGGAATGAAGAAGCACCTGCGCAACCTGCGCCCCAACCGTTTCGAGGATTTGATTGCGATGAATGCCCTCTATCGTCCCGGTCCGATGGAGTATATCCCAACATTTATCGCTCGTAAGCACGGTCGTGAGCCAGTTGTCTTTGAATTGGCAGATATGGAGGAGTATCTAAGTGACACATACGGAATTACGGTCTATCAGGAGCAGGTGATGTTGCTATCGCAAAAGCTGGCAGGCTTCACGGGAGGTCAGGCCGACACGCTCCGTAAAGCGATGGGTAAAAAACAGCGTGAGGTGCTCGATAAGATGAAGACCAAGTTTATGGATGGCACCAAAGAGCGTGGTCACGACACGAAGATATGTGAGAAGATTTGGACCGACTGGGAGGCATTTGCATCCTACGCCTTCAACAAGTCGCACTCAACGTGTTACGCCTATGTAGCCTACCAAACTGGATACCTGAAGGCACTATACCCATCCGAATTTATGGCGGCATTGCTGAGTCGTAACCTCTCAGATATAAAGCAGGTATCGCTCTATATGACCGAGTGTAAAAGAATGGGTATCAAGGTCTTAAACCCCGACATTAATGAGTCGGTGCGTACCTTCTCATCAAACGCTCAGGGCGATGTGCGCTTTGGTATGGCGGCAATTAAGGGTGTTGGCGAGGCGGCGGTTGATAGCATCGTTGAGGAGCGAGAGAGGGGTGGTAAATTTAAGGATGTATACGATTTTGTTGAGCGCATCAACTTCTCCTCTGTAAATCGCAAATGTATCGAACAGCTCGCCTATGCTGGCGCTTTTGACTCCATCTCAGGCTCTCACCGTAGCGCTCTGTTTGCCATCGATGCAAAGGATAACACGATGAGCTTCATCGACTGTTTGTGCCGTTATGGACAGCGCTTTCAGGCTGAAAAGAGCTCGTCACAACAGAGCCTTTTTGGTCTATCGTCGGATGTAGATATTCAGCGTCCAACCCCAACACAGGGCGAGGAGTGGAACACGCTAATGACCCTAAACAAAGAGCGAGAGGTTATCGGACTATACCTCTCGGCACACCCGCTGGATGACTATAAATTTATAATCAACACGATGTGCAACCGCTCGATGGCCGATTTGGCAACAATCGACAACCTCAAAGGCGAGGATATATCGGTGGCAGGAATGGTCATCTCGGCACAAAATCTGATGACCAAGACGGGCAAGCCTTTTGGTAAATTCTTAGTTGAGGATTATAATGGTTCGTATGAATTTGCCCTATTTGGCAAGGATTATGAGAACTTCCGCAAATATATGTACCCCGAGTACTTTCTCTTCATCAGGGCAAAGGTGCAACCACGCCCCTACAACGCCAATGAGTATGAACTAAAGGTGTCATCTATGATTCAACTCTCTGAGTTGCGTGACACGGCAATCAAGGAGCTAACAATTCAAGTCGAGATTGGAGAGGTGACTCAAGAGCTAATCGACACTCTAACAGAGAGTCTAAAGGGGCAAAAGGGGGCGGTGACAGTTAGAGTCAATATATATGATGCTGAGGCGCAAGTGGCGCTAAAATCCTTCTCAAAGAGCTGCAAAGTAGCAGTATCGCAGGAGCTAATAACCATTTTAGATAGATTAGAGATAAAGTATTTAATTAGTTAAAACAATTATAAACCAATAAAACAAAAAAATTATGGCACAAGAGATTAACAAGGAGAATTTTGAGTCGCTTATCGCATCTGGGCAGGTAGTCGTTATCGATTTTTGGGCAGAGTGGTGTGGACCTTGCCGTGCGATTGCACCTATTGTTGAGGAGCTCGCAGCGGAGTATGAGGGCAAGGCAATAATCGGCAAGTGCGATGTCGAGGCTAACGATGAGCTAACGGTTAAGTATGGCGTTCGCAACATCCCAACAATCATCTTCCTGAAGGGTGGCGAGGTTGTTGATAAGCAGGTTGGAGCTGCATCAAAGGATGCTCTAAAGGCTAAGATAGATGCTCTGCTTTAAAAGAGTAGATAGTTCACAAAAATGGGGTGTAAAATCGAATGATATGCACCCCATTTTTGTATTTACTACAACATCAACTTACAATCTGTAAGTTGTCACAATAAACACTCTACACAAAAAAATTAGGCAACCTTTTTGGGTTGCCTAATTTGATTAATCAAAGTACAGGTTCTTATTTAGAAGCCTCAACAGAGACCTTGCGGAACTCCTTCAACAACTTTGATAGCTCAAGCGCAGATTTACGAGCACGAGTACCTGCCGCCTTGTTTCCTTTTTCAACTTGTGCTGCTGCGTTTGATGCAAATACTTCCCACTCAGCATTGATCTTTGTAACTAACTCTTTCATAACTTTATTTTTTGATTAATAGATTTGTATGAGTGCAAAGATATAAAGATATTCTATATATACAACATTTTAAGCTAAAAAATTGTGCTTTTTTTTGCATTTTTAATAAAAATCGCAACTTGCTCACTAATTTTGTCACCTTTTTGTGCTAAAAACACCCTACAAATACCTATAAGTAGGTATGATTGAAAATCGCAGAAAAGTAGTACCTTTGCACTCAAATTAGTATAATTATGCGCTTATCCGAACTAAAGAGCGGCGAGAGTGGCGTCATCCTAAAGATATTGGGTTATGGCGGATTTCGTCGTCGCATTATGGAGATGGGTTTTATCCGTGCTCAGAGAGTTGAAGTTCTACTCAACGCACCCCTTAAAGACCCCATCAAATATCGAATTATGGGTTATGAGGTCTCGCTTCGTCGTAGCGAGGCTGAGATGATTGAGATTATAACTGAAAGTGAGGCGCTCAACGCCCACATCACACTTCAAAGTCGGGAGGATGAGCACTCAAGCCCAGTGCCTGCAAGCGAGCTCTTGGAGCGTGTGGCAAACGAACACAGCCGAACGATTAGGGTTGCATTGGTTGGTAACCCCAATAGCGGTAAGACTTCGCTATTTAACATCATATCGGGTTCGCACGAACACGTGGGCAACTATAGTGGTGTCACAATCGATGCCAAGCGAGGCCACAGACGATACAACGGCTACCGCTTTGAGATTACCGATCTGCCCGGAACCTACGCCCTGACCGCCTACTCACCCGAAGAGCGATACGTGCGTGAGCATATCAACACTGCCACGCCCGATGTTATCATCAACACGGTTGCCGCCTCAAATCTGGAGCGCAACCTCTACCTCACAACCGAACTTATAGATATTAGCCCACGAATGGTGATGGCTCTAAATATGTATGATGAGTTAGAGGCGAGTGGGGCGAAGTTGGATTACGATAGTTTGGGAGGTATGTTGGGTGTGCCCATCATCCCCACCGATGCCCGCAAGGGGCGTGGCGTGGAGGAGCTTTTAGATACCATAATCGAACTTTATGAGGGTCACCCAACGATGGCTCGCCACATACATATCAACTTGGGGGGCACAATCGAGAGTAGCCTCAAGGAGCTAAGCTCCGAGATGAAACTCCACGCCGAAGAGCTTCCCAAGAGCTTCCCGCCACGCTACTTTGCGATGAAACTCTTAGAGGGGGATGCTCAAGTCGAGGAGCAGCTTCGGGGCGCTAACCACTTCTCGGAGTGGCGAGAGAGGCGTGAGCACGAGGCTAAACATATCACACAACGACTTGGTGAAGATGTCGAAACGGCTATCACCAACCAAAAATATGGCTTTATTCAGGGTGCGCTATTGGAGACCTACAAAAAGGGGAAGAGCGATGAGTTGCAAGCAACAAAGATCATCGACACCTTTGTCACGCATCGTGTATGGGGCTTCCCACTCTTCTTAGTGTTGATGTGGTTGATGTTCTGGGCTACCTTCACTCTGGGCGCCTACCCTCAAGGGTGGATTGAGGCAGGTGTTGGGTGGTTGCACAGCACCGTGACTGAACTAATGCCCGAAGGCCTACTTCGAGATATGATAACAGATGGTGTGATTGCAGGTGTAGGCTCAGTAATTGTCTTTCTTCCCCTGATTATGATTCTATATCTGTTTATATCGTTGTTCGAGAACTCGGGCTATATGGCTCGCACAGCATTTATAATGGATAGATTGATGCACAAGGTGGGTCTACACGGCAAATCGGTTATCCCGATGTTGATGGGTTTTGGGTGTAACGTTCCTGCCATTATGGCGGCACGTGGCATCGAGAGCCGTTCGAGCCGCATAATAACGATTATGGTCCTACCACTAATCTCGTGTGCCACACGCCTACCCGTATTTATGATATTTATAAATATCTTCTTCTTTGAAAACCGTACGCTTGTCGCTATCCTACTATACCTATTAGGTGTTGCGCTGGCGATGCTAACCGCACACCTTATGAGGCGCTTTCTCTACCCCGTTGATGAGACTCCGTTTGTGATGGAGCTACCACCCTATCGTGTTCCGACACTTCGTGGCACATTGATATATATGTGGGACAAAAGTTCACAATATCTGCGCAAAATGGGAGGTATGATACTCATCGGCTCGATAGCGATATGGTTCTTGAGCAACTACCCTAAAAACGGTGCAGCTGAGGGTGGCGATGGGGCACAACGTGGCTCCTATATTGAGATGGTTGGCGAGTGGTGTGAACCTGCAGTCGAGCCGTTAGGGTTGGATTGGAAGGCGAGCGTGGCTATACTATCTGGATTGCCAGCAAAGGAGTTTATAATCTCAACTCTGGGTATACTATACAACAACTCAGACGAGCAGGCTAAGAGCAATGACGATGAGGCATCAGCCTTAGAGCAGGCTAAGAGCGAGGATGAGGAGGCATCTGCCTTAGAGCAGCGCATCAAACGTAGCGAGGACTACACCCCCGCATCGGCACTCGCTTTTTTGGTCTTTACGCTGCTATATGTCCCCTGCATCGCAACTGTCGCCGCTATCGGAGCCGAGATTGGGTGGCGCTGGGCTGGCGTATCGGTTCTCTACACCACCTCACTTGCGTGGGTTATGGCGTGGATAGTCTATCGAATAGCACTACTATTTTAAAG
>CAYJJV010000028.1:0-6712 GCA_964370585.1 uncultured Alistipes sp.
CTTGTGACACCGTCAGGACTCAAACCTGAAACCTTCTGATCCGTAGTCAGATGCTCTATTCAATTAAGCTACGGTGCCATTGCGGGTGCAAAGGTATGTATAAAAATATTTATATGCAAGAAAAATAGGGGGATAATTTTTTGATAAAACAAAATCACTTTGCAAAAAGCATTGACAACTACCTATTTAGGCGAAAAATTACTTTATCTCTCGATGCGGATTTTTTTTCAAAAAGCCCTCCCAACTCTCGCTACCCTGCCGTGACAGCGATTTGGATTTTCCTCCCAAGCCCTTTTTTGAAGCTGCAAGGTGCTCCTTTAGTGGGTTGGATTGTGTAAAGTGGTGGCATAGGGCAACCGCCATCCCATCCGTTGCATCTAAGCGTTTTGGTGCGCTTTCGATTGCGAGCATACGGCACACAATCGATGCCACTTGCTCCTTTGTTGCTGAACCACGCCCAACGATTGCGACCTTGATGCTTGTTGGAGCGTATTCGCTAACGCTCAAGCCTCGTGATAGGGCCGCCGCCATAGCAACCCCTTGTGCACGCCCCAATTTGAGCATACTCTGCACATTCTGGCCAAAGAATGGGGACTCTAAGGCGACCTCTGAGGGGCGATACTCATCAATTAGGGCTCCTACACGCTCGAAGATGTAACGCAGCTTTGAGTATGGGTCTTGCAGTCGATGCAGGTCAATATCGCCCATCACAACCGAGCGTATCACACCCCCTTCGACCTCTAAAACCCCGTAACCCATATAGTTGGTGCCGGGATCGATGCCCATTATTCTATGCACTTTTACCTCTTTCGGTGTCATCCCTTTGCGGATTAAATAAAAGAGGGGCAAAATAGGCCTCAGCCATCCGCCCCTCTTGAAGGTTATTGGTTTTGTTAGCCTATTTCAAAAGCTCTGCCACTTTGTTGTAAAGATCCTCGCCACGAAGGTTCTTAGCGACGATTTTGCCCTCCGAGTCGATGAGTACGTTTGATGGAATTCCACGCACGGCATAGTCATTTACAGCCTTGCAGTCAAAACCACGAAGTTCACTCACGTGCAACCAATTCATCTTATACTCCTTGATGCAATCTAACCACTTTGTGCGGTTGTTGTCCAACGATACAGCGTAGATCTCAAAACCCTTAGATGAAAACTCTTTGTAGGTCTTGGTTAGATGCGGCATCTCGCCAATGCAGGGGCCGCACCAAGAAGCCCAGAAGTCTACAAGTGTATATTTGTTCTCCTCGTTGTTGATAACCGAGCTTAGCGATAGAGGCTTGTTATCGGGTGTTGGCTGTACGATGTTGATGAATGTTTTGCCAACCTCAGTTTTAGCATTCAGAGCAATCTCCTCCTTTAGTTTTGTAACAAATTCGCTCTGTTGAACAGCCTCAGATAGGAGTGCAATCTCAGCGTATGCCTCAGTTGATGAGAGTGTTGGTAGTTCACGCTGAAGAGTCATAGCTGAGAATAGATTATTACGGTTTTGCTCTTTTGCAGCAAGATTAATCTGCTCATACTCCTTCTCTAATTGTGCACGACGCTCGTCAGTAATATCTTTTTTGCCATACTCAGAGAATAGAGCCTGCATCTTAACTGTGTAGTCATTTCTGGCATCATTGGCAGGGCTGCCCACCACTACTGTTTCGCCACTCTCTCCCTTCGTAATGTTGATTTGTGCTGCTGGCTCAACAATTACCA
Organism: uncultured Alistipes sp.; assembly: GCA_964370585.1. Taxonomy (GTDB): domain Bacteria; phylum Bacteroidota; class Bacteroidia; order Bacteroidales; family Rikenellaceae; genus Alistipes. The sequence continues at coordinate 1,702 of CAYJJV010000028.1, forward strand.
TTGCAGATATCGCCTTAGATCTGCCCTTACGTACATCTGAGACATAGTTAATGGCAGGTAGTGCGGTAATGCCCTCGAGTGTAAATGAGCCATCGACAACAGCCACCGAGTCGATGACGTTGTGTTTGCTGTCCGATAGGTAGACTGTTCCCTCCAAGCCCTCGATTGTGCCACTGATTGTAAAGGCGTTAGGGTCGCCACAACTCCAAAGCGTGGCTGCTGTTAGTGCTAATACAAGATACTTTTTCATAATTTTATTGTTGATTTAGTCGGGTGAGTTTTTAGAGCTCTCCCTTTAGTTTTTTCTCTAATTCTGCTACTCGTTTTACCAGTTCGGGCAGATTCTTAAATACGGCAGATGAGCGGTGGAACTGTATTCCGGGTAGTGCGGGGTATCCTAATCGTACCTCGCCATCGCCTACCGCCTTGTCAATTCCGCTCTTTGAGCCAATCTTCACCCTATCGCCAATCTCAACGTGGTCGGCAATTCCCACTTGACCGCCAAGGAAGCAATTTTTACCAATCTTCGAGGTGCCAGCAATACCCATCTGAGCTGATGAGATGGTGTTCTCGCCGATGCGTACATTGTGCCCCACTTGAATTAGGTTGTCCAACTTCACGCCACGACAGATTACCGTTGAGTCGGTCTTGGCTCTGTCGATGCAGGTGTTGGCGCCAATCTCAACATCATCCTCGATTATAACGTTACCCAATTGTGGAATCTTATCAAAGCCCCCCTCAGCGTTGGGCATAAATCCAAAGCCATCGGCACCGATAACAGCCCCTGCGTGTAACGTGCAGCGGTTGCCTATCTCGCACCCCTCATACACCTTAACTCCGGCGTATAGGGTGGTGTCATCGCCAATCTTCGACCCCTTGCCGATATAGGTGTGAGGGTATATTTGGCACCCTTTGCCAATTTTAACCCCCTCTTCGATGACGCAAAATTCGCCTACGTAGCACCCCTCGCCTAACGTTGCCTTTTCGGATATTGCAACCGTTGAGGCAATGCCTTTGCGGCGTGGTTTGGCAGCGCTATACATCTCCAATAGCTTTAGTAATGCTCCTTGTGCACTCTCAACCTTTATGAGTGTTGTTTGCAACGACTCTTGTGGCTCGAACGAGTTGTCTACGATGACAATCGATGCCCGTGTTGTATATATAAACCTCTCATATTGAGGATTTGTGAGGTATGTCAATGAGCCTGCCTCAGCCTCCTCAATAGAGGATACCTTGCTCACTGCTGCATCTTTGTTGCCAACGATTGTACCCTCTAAAAGTGAGGCGATCATCTCGGCTGTAAACTCCATCATATAGCTATTTTATATATCTGTTAATATCAATATTATCTGGCATAAAGCCCTCAACTGAGGCGTTGTGCGATAGTAGTTCACGCACCACAGATGATGATACGTGAGCCAACTCAGCGGGCGTGGCAATCATCACGGTCGCTATCTCGGGGGATAACGCTTGGTTTGTCGCTTGAATAGAGCGCTCATACTCAAAGTCAATGCCATTGCGCACGCCACGCACCAATGCCGTAGCTCCCATCTTCTTTGCGAACTCAACGGTCAGACCGCTGTAAACCATAACTTCGACCCTATTGTTTGTTGAAAATATCTCCTCAATTAACGCCTTGCGCTTATCGACGCTCATAAGTGCACTCTTCGAAAAGTTGCTCCCAATCCCCACAATAACCCTATCGAAGAGGCGTAAAGCACTCTCGACAACGGCCAAATGCCCCTTTGTGAATGGGTCAAACGATCCCGAAAATATAGCTACTCTATCCATAAAAAATGGGCGTTAATTGACAAAGGTATAAAAAAAATGAGATTAAGGTGATAATTTTCAATATTTTTCACAATTATCTCTCCCCATTTGCAGAGAATATTGCCTCGATACGCTCTGCAATTTGCTCTGCAATAATCGACATATATGGTGTGTTGTCACAGCTGCGAATTGAGCTTACACCTCGATGGTCAATATAAAATAGCTCATCGGCAGAGTGGAGGTGCTCTCGTGTAAGCGGCTCTCGTGAGAGCGAAAGCCCCATCCCTTGCGCTACACGTGCCACCAAATCTCCCTCAACGCTTTGGTATTGTGACCTAAATAGCGTATGTGCCTGCAGAGCAAATAGCGTTGTGCCATCGCAACCTCCAACCAACCCCTCGTTTCCCACACTGACGGCTAAATCGGCACCTCGCTGGCGAGCAAATGGTGTGGCAAGAGCCTCAACGGCATAGTGTGCCGATGTTGGGTAGTTGCTCAAAGGTGTGGTGTAGTCCAATGTAATGGTGGTTGGCTCGATGCTTCTATGTGCATAACCGCAGTATAGCGAGACTCCAGCCCCGTGTAGAGTTACCTCTGAGGGGGATTTTAATAGAACCTTAACAAACCCCGAAACCCCATTTGGGAACTCTTCGTCGTGAGCAACCTCTTCTACACGCTGGCGTAACTCTTCGGCCGAAAATGTGCAGGGAGCGCCAAAAATCTCACGTGAGGCGCTACTCAATAGCTTCCAATGCTCCTCGATGAGGCGTGCCTCGCCTCGCAAGGTGTGCACCGTTTGTCGAATATGCAACTCCATTAGGCGGTAAATATCTTTAAAAGCAGCTCACGTAGCAGCTCCCCATCGCTCACACCCGTTGATCCCAACCCCTTCGATTTGCCATCATACTCACGCAGTAGCCCCAAGATATTGAATACACTTCGGTTGTTCCACTTGGTGGCGTTCTGTTTGATTTGTGTCAAGACAAATGTGTTGTTCTTGCGCAAAATGCTCATTAGCTCTGTGTCCGCTGGGAATGCTCGCCCCTTGTGTTTTACCATCCAGCGCAGGTAGTTCACAACAAATAGCTCCTTGAAGGTTGAAAAGAGAGATATTATCGTTACCAACAGAGGGTTATCCTTTGGGTTTTGGGCAAAGTGGTCGGCAATCATCATCGCTCGGCCAATGTTGCGTTCGGCGACTGCCTTCGTGAGCTCGAAGTTGTTAAAATCCTTCGATATTCCGATGTTTGCCTCAATATCTACATCTGTGATGCGATTCGCCCCTTTTGCCATCGATATGGCCAATTTGTCCAGTTCATTCGATATCTTCGACAGGTCAGCGCCAAGATGGTCTACAAGCATCGTGGTGGCCTTAGCATCAATATCAAAGCCTCGTTTTTTGGCAAACGATTGAACAAGAGTACCCACCTCATAATCACGTGGGCGGATAGCCTCGAAGACCACCCCATTTGCCACCGCACCCTTGTATAGTGCGGAGCGTTTATCGACATTTTTCTGCTTGTGGCAGATTATCAAAATTGTCGTTGGCGAGGGTTGCTGTGTGTATAGGGATAGCTTTTCGATAGTGCGCAGTTGTTGCGCCTCTTTGACGATGACCACCTGCCGAGAGCCCATCATCGGCATTTGACGAGCGAGGTTTATCACCCCACCCGCATCGCTATCCTTGCCATATACGGTCACTTGGTTGAAGTCACGCTCGGCATCTGTCAAAATTGTGCTTGCCAACCTATCGCAAAGAGCATCGATAAAGAATGCCTCCTCGCCCATAAGTAGATATATGGGCGAAAATCGCTTTGCTGCAATATCGGCACTGAGGCTCTCAAATGAAGCCAACGAATCTTTAAATTTTACCGCCCCCTTTGCCATCTAAATAATCTCTTTTGTTATGCGTAAAACCGACTCTGTGCTATCTGTTATGCGGTATCTGTCGTCAATTCTGCGCCCCACTAACCAGACAATCTCACTGCCCGATACCAATACAAATTGGCGCCCCTTTTCGGGCAGCGACACCTTATCATCGATTAGGTAGTCGCTCACCTTCTTGTGTCCCTGCATCCCAAATGGTATAAAACTATCGCCCTCACTCCAGCGGCGCAACGTAAGTGGAAAGGTGAGCTTATTGGCATCCAAAAGGGCAATATTTTCGGGTGCGTTAAAGCTCTCCAAAAGATCAATATCTATGCTCTCGTACAACAGAACCGAGTTGCCACAGTAGCTGCGTAGGGTGCCATCTACGACCTCAATTTCGCAACTATCACCCTCCTCGATGCGAGTCACAACGACATTGCCTCTGTCGATATATGCCACATAGTCACGAGAGTAGAAGCGCTTGCCCTGCGAAGAGTCTACGAGTGCGTTATATAGCTTTGTTATGACATCTCCTTTGAATCCATACTGTGAGTTAAGAAGTTGATATATAACAAATTGAAGTGGCAGATGCGCATCTATTCTATCCACAAATATTGTATCGATACCCCCTTGCGACTCGACAACCCTCTCCTTGATTAACTCAATGGCTTGGTCGATGAATATCTGCGCATTGGTTAGGTGAGAGATGTTTTCACCCATCAATGCGCTAAATTTTGGCTTTATCTCCTTTATGCGAGGGATGAGTCCCAATCGAATCTTGTTGCGCAAATACTTTGTTGAGCGGTTAGATGAGTCCTCTCTGAACTTTATGTGGTTGGCAACAGCATACTCCAAAATCTCCTTTCGAGATGCGAAGGTTAGTGGACGAACGACCTTGCCCACTTGTGATGAGATGCCCGTCAGACCTCTGAGTCCCGTACCTCGCAAGAGGTTTATAAAGAAGGTCTCTATCGAGTCGTCGGCGTGGTGCGCAACGGCTATTGAGGTGTAGTTGTGTTCTTGGCACAGTGTGTTAAACCACTCGTATCGAAGGCGGCGTGCCACCATCTCCATTGACTCGCCCGAGCGCTCAATCTCCTCTGTGGTATCGAAGCGCTTGCTGTAGTGTGCCAATCCATATCTCTGAGCTGTTTTTTCAACTAATATAGCATCCTCATCGCTCTCTTCGCCACGAAGCTGGAAGTTACAGTGGGCAACCCCCACCGAGTAACCGCACTCCACGAATAGCGTGAGCATAACCATCGAATCGACTCCGCCCGATACCGTGAGTAGTATGCGGTCGTCATCGCCGACAAGCCTATTGGCCTCGATATATTGCCTAAATGAGTTTAATAATCCCATTGTTTTAAAT
>CAYJJV010000028.1:6812-16215 GCA_964370585.1 uncultured Alistipes sp.
TGGCTCACGACTTAAAACCATCGTCACAGCCACAATTATGCCCCTTTGGCGTAGCTCGCCCTTGAATATACTATCACGATAGCCAAACCTACACTGCTCACGTGTGAGGCGTTCTGTAGTAAGGCTTTCGGGCATAAATATCTCAACGCTTTGGATGACATCGCCCACCTCGCAACCATACGCTCCGATATTCTGAATTGGTGCCGCTCCAACCGAGCTTGGGATAAGCGATAGATTCTCAATACCCCACAACTCACGCTCGACCGCCCACTCAACCAAGCTATCCCAATCCTTGCCAGCCTCGACGCGGATTGTGACACTCATCTCGCTCTGCCCGACAATAGTAATTGCATCGGCTTTGGGTGTAAGGATTGTACCCTCGTATCGTTTAGTGAATATAGAGTTATTTCCCGCCCCCAAGACCATCCATCTTTTGGGGGGAGAGGAGCCAAATATGGTGCACAAATCCTCCACACAATCAAACTCTATCAACCTTTCGGCCGTAGCATCAATGCCAAAGCTGTTGCGTTTTTGCAGGCTTATTTCACTAAATTCACGAATCATAATCGACAAAGTTACAAATTATTTTGTGATGTGCCATATTTTTTCTAATTTAGATGCCTTAAAGAGCGTGTCTAACCTATTATCCACACTCTTGCTATCGAAGAAAAGGTTGTCGGTGGATTTAATAATTACTATTTTATGTGGATTGTAAGAAAATACCTCAATGGGGGTAAAAATATAGCTATCTTCTACTATTTTGGGAGTTTTGTGCGTCTTTTAACACCGCACTTTATTGAGCGTATCTACATAAAATGGTTGTTGCGAGGCGTGGAGCGCCGAAAAGACTATGACTACATCTTAGATAGGGTTAGCTACTACAATAAGTTGGAGAATGGCGCAAAATTAGGCGAAAATACATTGAGTATCAAGGAGTTTAGAGGTAGACGCAAAGGATATGGCTCTCGCTACTTCTTTGACACCTATCAAGTGGTTCGATTCTTTGACTCCTCGCTAAGGTTTACCCCCGAGTTTTACGATTTGACCACTGTTCCTGATACCCCTTCGATAGTTAAGTCTCGTCCGATTGAGGGGGATAATCAAAATTCGGTGGTGTTGAAACTCAATTACTTGCGCCACTACCTACGCCTTCGAGATAACACCCCATTTAGAGCGAAAAAGGATAAGGCGATTGGAATATTTGCCACCTCTTTGCGACCACATCGTGTTCGTTTTTTGGAGATGTACCACGCACGCAAGGATATTATCACGTGTGGCGATATGACCAAAAACCCCGAGATTGATCCAAAATTGCACTGCGACTATCTCTCTCTGAATGAGCATTTAAAGTATAAATTTGTGGTATGCTTGGAGGGCAACGATGTATCGACAAGTCTGAAGTGGGTGATGTCCTCAAATTCGGTGGCTATGATGCCCCGCCCAAAGTACGAAACGTGGTATATGGAGGGTCGCTTAGTGCCCAATTATCACTACATCGAGATAGCGGATGACTACTCGGATTTGGAGCAGAAGATGCGCTACTACTCAGAGCATCCCGTCGAAGCGGAACAGATAGTTCGCAATGCCAACGCCTACCTCGCCGAGTTCTTTAATCCTCGCCGTGAGTTGATTATTCAATACTTGGTGATGCAGAGATATTTTGAGAAGAGTAACCAATAACAGATGATATGTTCACAAGTGAAGATTTAAAACAGATTGAGCTCAGAGGCTCTGATGTTGAGGTTGTTAAGCATCAAATTGAGGGCTTTTGCAGAGGATTTGCCCCGCTCTCGGTAGTGCGAGCTGCTGCAGTGGGCGATGGTATTAGGGTGCTGTCGGATACAGAAATTGATAGTGCTATGGAGTACTATGCTGAGCGCCAATCAACGCTGAATGCTGTAAAGTTCGTCCCAGCATCGGGTGCTGCTACACGTATGTTTAAGGAGCTCTTTGAGTATGTTAATGACGATAAAGCGAGTGCAGGGGTTGATAAAGTTCTAAACAGTCTGCCAAAATTCGCCTTTTGGGGCGAGCTCTCCAAAATCTTGCCCGAAGGGGCATCGTCAAAGGAGATTATCAGCGCTATTATTGGCGAGGGGCTTAACTATGGCACAAAGCCAAAGGGGCTAATTACCTTCCACAAATATGATAACTCAACCTGCACTCCGTTAGAGGAGCACCTAAAAGAGGGGGCGCAGTATGCCGCATCGAGCGGTGGAGTAAATATCCACTTTACCATCTCTGAAGAGCACCGTGAGGGGTTTGTGGAGCTTGTCGATGCGGTTGTAAAGGGTTATGAAGATCAGTTCGGGGTGAGCTACAATATTGAGTACTCGACACAAATCCCTGCAACCGACACCATCGCCGTAAACCCCGACAATAGCCCATTTCGGCAGGAGGATGGCTCGCTTCTCTTCCGCCCGGCGGGTCACGGAGCATTAATTGAGAATCTGAATGGGATTGATGCCGATATAATATTTATCAAGACCATCGATAACGTAACAACCGATGCAAGGCGCAGTACAACAACGCTCTATAAGAGGGCTTTGGCAGGCTTAACTTTGCAGTTGCAGTGCAAAGTCGCTGAGCATATCAAGGCGTTGCAACAAGGAGCTGACCCAAAACCCACAGCCGACTTTATGGAGAGCGAACTATCAATAGAGCTACCCGAAAATTGGGATGCAGAGCTGCTGCTATCTCTGCTCGACCGCCCTGTGCGTCTGTGTGGTATGGTGCGCAACGAGGGCGAACCGGGCGGAGGACCATTTTGGGTCAAAAATGCAGATGGCAGCTCTTCGTTGCAGATTGCCGAACAGAGTCAGATTGGGGATGCCGATAGCCATCTGATACCATCCTCTACACACTTCAACCCAGTAGATTTAGTCTGCGGCGTGCGCCGCTATGATGGCTCGAAGTATGACCTTCGCCACTATGTAGACCCCACAACGGGCTTTGTTTCTGAGAAGTCCTTTGGTGGACGCCCACTCAAGGCGCAGGAGTTGCCCGGATTGTGGAATGGTGCTATGGCACGTTGGAACACGATATTTGTCGATGTTCCGATTACGACCTTCTCGCCCGTTAAGGTGGTTCAGGACTTGTTGAGGGAGCAACATCAATAGTTAAAAAATGGGGATGACGTTATTTAGTCATCCCCATTTTTGGCCACACCATATTTTTATAGGTTAATATACTCCTTGAGAGTTTGAACATACTCCTCAAAGGCTTTACGACCCATATCAGTTATCGAACATACAGTTCTCGGTTTTTTGCCCACAAAACCCTTCTGTACATCGATATAACCCGCCTTTTGTAGCTTGTCAATCTGCACGCTTAGGTTGCCAGCCGTAGCCCCACACGCCTCTCGCAAAAAGACAAAATCGGCCTCTTCGACCCCGATAAGTGTCGAGATAATCGCTAAACGCAACTCGGAGTGGATGAGTGGGTTGAGCGATCTAACCATTGCTTAGGCGTTTTGCGTGGGCGTTGAGTTTGAGTCCGGGAATAATTAACGATACTACACTCCACACCAAAAATATATAGACTACATACCCCGTCAAGAGGGTTAAAAATGAGAGGGCAATACCCACCGAGCCACCAATCTGAATGGGTCTGTATGCCGCCACAACCCCCATCGAGCAGATGCCAATGCTTACAATCAAAATCTCAAGCATTGGTATTATACGATATGCTACATACCCCTCGAACGGCATCTCTGCGCTAAAGTAGGTGGCAATAATGGTTAAAACGATAGGTATGAGGGCGGCTGTTGTCCCCATAACCAACGCAATATTTGCCAACGCCTTGTCGATTTGCGTAACAACGGCAGGCGGGGCATTGCGAATTGCCACCCACTCGCCCACAAAACCCAAAATGGGGATTAGCATAAATAGCCAGTTTGTGTGGGGACTCCGAGTGAGGTGCATCGCCAATATCACAATAAGTGTCACTGTGAAGGAGACTACACCCCAAATGATAAATGAGTTACCTGAACCACGATTCAGGTTGCGTTTTGTGTTGTTAATTGCCTCAACAATAAGTGATAAGCTCTCTTGAGCGTTCAAATTTTTCTCACTCATAATTACACCTTTTTTTCGATTAAATAGAATGTTGTTTCAACTGCGACTGCCAAGCCCCAACCGCCAATCACCCAAAATACCCATAGGTATGAGGGCGAGGTTACGGCGTTCATAATAAATAGAAATGTGCAGACCAAAATGTAAGTAGCCCACGTTTTGCAGAGCTTAACCCTGCGCTTGCGCTCCTGAGAGGCCTTTTTTGTTAGATCTTCCATACTTTTTATCTCTTTAAATTAGGTGTTGCACTGCAAATGTAAACAAGTTTATAATATAAACCAAATATTTTGATGACTATTTTTCAAAAAGGTAGAATATCTTTAAATTTTTCTCATTTTGTGGCAATTTTTACTAAATTTGCAGAGAATGAACTGAATGTAAACTATTAGAGATGCATTAGAACTACTACCTTGTCATTGTGGTCTATGCCTTTTTCGTCATTGCGGGCTTGACCCGCAATCTCAAAAGAGATTCTGAATCAAGTTCAGAATGACGGTTTGGGTGAGTAAAGTGGATTAAGTCAGCAATCTCAATACGTTGAGTTGTTATTTGCAAAGAATGAAATGAATGTAAGATAATGAGAATTATACAATTTATACGCAATCTATTCGATACGCTGCTATACTTTGCTGTGATGTGTGTAAAAGAGAACTTTCGCAACTACATATCACGTGCAGGGGTGGTTGGCGAGGCTAAGCCAAAAGTAGCTATTTTGGGCAATGGTCCATCGCTTAAGGGCGAACTCTCGGAGTTGATAGCAAGGCGAGATGAGTACGATTTTTTTGCGGTCAATTTTTTTGGTTTGGACGATGCATTTGAAATTTTACAGCCCAAGTATTTTGTCCTATCTGACCCCGCATTTTTTCGTGATACACCACAACGTGAACGTGTTATGGAGTTATATCGCCATATAAATGAGCGTGTTACGTGGCAGATGAACCTATATGTTCAGTTCTACAATCCCGAGCGATTTGACTATCGAGCCTACCTCCCAAACCCCAATATTCGCATTGTACCATTTCACTCGCATCTATATCGTGGGTTTAGTTCGGTGGAGTTTTGGCTGTTTAGTCGGGGATTGGGGAGTGCCAATTTTGGGACTGTTGTTCAGAATTGTGAATATATTGCGATTCTGTTGAATTACAAATATTTAGAGTTGTATGGTGTTGATCATACGCTCTTGGATGGCTTGTGCGTTGATTCTGAAAATCGTCTTCATCGCCGACTAAGCTACTACTATGACTCGGGCGAAACGCAGTTACAGCCCCTCTATATGAACCATCCATATCGCCCCTATACCCTATCCGAATATTTGGCCGAGATGGCCGAGTTGTTTCGAGGGCATCGTGTGCTTGCCAACTATGCCAAGCACAAGGGGGTTCGCATTATCAATCGGACACGCAATTCGATGATTGATGCCTATGAAAGAGGCTAAATATAAGGCTATTTTGGCGTTGTGCTGCGGATTCGCAAATCCTCATTTACTGCAAGTAAAGAGCCCAAAGAGTGTGGATAATAGTTTAGTTTTAGTGTATCGTAAAGGCTCTCAAACCGCAGCATACTGAAGTATGTGAGGATTTGAGAGACAAGGGATGCGCTAAAAATGAGCTGTTATACACGCTCTCTATACAACAATGTTGATAATCTTACCCACCACAACAATAACCTTCTTAGGCGCCTTGCCCTCCAACCACTTTTGAGCCTCGTCACGAGTTACAATATCCTGCTCGATTTGCTCCTTTGTGGCGTCTGCTGGGTAGCTGCACTTAAAGCGCATCTTGCCGTTGAACGATACGGGGTAGTCGATTGATGACTGCACTAAGTGGCCCTCATCGCACACCGGGAATTGTGCCTTGCAGACCGAACCTCTCTCGCCCAACGCTGCCCAAAGCTCTTCGGCAATGTGTGGTGCAAATGGGGCGATTAGTGCCGTGAGGGGGGTTAAAATCTCACGTTTGCTGCATTGTGACAGCTCGTTTAGACATATCATAAATGCCGCCACAGAGGTGTTAAACGAGAAGTTCTCTATATCCTCGCTAACCTTTTTGATGGTCTTGTGCAAAGTGCGCAACTCATCAGCCGTTGCCCTGTCGTCATTTACAATCAACTCGCCCTCACGGTTATAGAACAATCTCCACAGCTTACGTAGGAACTTGTGCACACCATCAATACCATTGGTATCCCAAGGTTTAGACTGCTCCAAAGGTCCTAAAAACATCTCATACATACGTAGCGTGTCGGCTCCATACCTCTCAACTATAAGATCGGGATTGACAACGTTATACATCGATTTGGACATCTTCTCCACAGCCCAACCGCACACATATTTACCATCCTCCAACACAAATTCGGCATCGCTGTACTCGGGCAACCACGCCTTAAAGGCCTCTTGGTCTAATATATCGTTCTTTACAATGTTCACATCGACGTGAATCTCTTGAGTCTGGTACTCATCCTTTAGCCCTAACGAAACAAATTTATTTGTCCCAACACAGCGATAAACGAAGTTCGAGCGCCCCTGAATCATACCCTGATTAACCAACTTCTTAAATGGCTCAGCCTCGCATACATAACCCAAATCGTAGAGAAACATATTCCAAAAACGAGAGTACATCAAGTGACCCGTAGCGTGCTCAATGCCACCTACATAGAGATCCACATTGCGCCAATACTCATTCTCTCTCTTGCCCACCAAAGCTTTGTCGTTGTGTGGGTCCATATATCGCAGATAGTATGCCGAAGAGCCTGCAAAGCCGGGCATTGTCGATAGCTCATAGCTGTAACCCTCAGCGCTTCTCCAATCTGTAGCACGTGCCAAAGGCGGCTCGCCCGCATCTGTTGGCTTGAACTCCTCGATTTTGGGTAGCTCCAGTGGTAATGTGCTCTCATCGATTGGATATGCCGTGTCATCCTTGTAGTAGACTGGGAATGGCTCGCCCCAATATCGCTGGCGTGAGAAGATTGCATCACGCAGGCGGTAGTTGATGAGCATACGCCCGATGCCACGCTTTTCAACCTCTGTGAACATCAGTGAGATGGCATCCTTAACATCTGTACCATTCAAAAAGTCGGAGTTTATCATCTCGCCCTGCTTTGCATCGTAGGACTGCTCCTCGATATTGCCACCCTCGACAACGGGGATGATAGGCAGCGAGAAGTGGCGTGCAAAGGCGTAGTCACGTGAATCGTGCGCCGGGACCGCCATAATAGCGCCCGTTCCGTAGCCCGCCAATACATAGTCGGCAGTGTAGATTGGAATCGCCTTGCCCGTGAATGGGTTGATGGCATAAGAGCCTGTTGCAACGCCCGATACACGCTTTGTCTCGGCTATGCGGTCACGCTCCGAGCGGCGCTTTGATTCCAAAACGTACGCTTCGACCGCCTCACGGTTCTCATCTGTCGTGAGCTCCTGCAGCCACTCGTGCTCGGGAGCTATAACCATAAATGTTGCACCGAAAATTGTGTCGGGGCGGGTTGTAAATATCTCCAATTTGCGCTCCGAACCCTCGATTTGGAAGAACATTTGCGCCCCCTTCGAGCGCCCAATCCAGTTGCGCTGTATCTCCTTTAGGCTCTCGCTCCACTCCAAAGTCTCCATCCCATCCAACATACGCTGTGCATAGGCGGTCACACGCAGTAGCCACTGCTTCATACGCTTCTGCTCAACAGGGTGACCTCCTCTGACCGAAAGACCATCCTTCACCTCATCGTTTGCAAGCACAGTGCCCAATTTTGAACACCAGTTCACCATCGTGTCGGCACGGAAGGCAAGGCGATAGTTCTGCAAAACCTGCTCCTGCTGCTTTTCGCTCATCGCAGCCCACTCTTGGGCGGTAAAGCTCATCTCAGTGGTGCAGGCGGCATCAACGTTTGCGGTTCCATTTGTGGCAAAGTGAGCCTTTAATGCCTCGATTGGCTCAGCCTTTTGGGTCGAGCGGTTGTAGTAGTGCTTGAACATCTCTAAGAATGCCCACTGTGTCCACTTGTAGTAGTCGGGCTCGCAGGTGCGCACCTCACGTGACCAGTCAAACGAAAAGCCGATTTTGTCTAATTGCTCACGGTAGCGAGCGATATTTTGCTCGGTGGTCAAGGCGGGGTGTTGCCCCGTCTGAATGGCGTACTGCTCGGCAGGCAGACCAAAGGCGTCGTACCCCATCGGGTGTAGTACGTTGAACCCCTTTTGGCGCTTATAGCGTGAGTATATATCGGATGCGATGTAGCCTAATGGGTGGCCAACGTGCAGACCCGCCCCTGATGGGTATGGGAACATATCCAATACATAAAATTTTGGGCGTGAGTCGTCTACATCTACCTTGTATATCTGCTCCTCTCGCCACTTTTGTTGCCATTTAGCCTCGATTGACTTAAAGTTGTACTCCATATCTTCGTTTGATTATTTTTTCACTTTGGGCACAAATTTACAAAATTTTTCCGTATCTCTCTCTTTTAAGGCTATAAATGAATTTTAATGAGTGTGAAAATATTGAAAAAGAGCAAGATTGAGAATTTTTTGAAAATTTTTCTATCGGCACGTGTCGGCACAACATTTGATTTTGTTGTGCCGATTTGCATTGTATTAAAGCGCTGATAATCAAATAAATCATATTTTTATCATAAACAAAACTTATAAATCACGTAAAACCATAAGAAAATACAATCGACAATATCGAGAAAATAGCCCAAAAAGTTGAAAAAAAGCTCTGAAACTCTTGTATTTAAGAAAAAATCACTATCTTTGCACTCCATTTTGGACAATGGAGATAGATTTTTTAACAAATTTAAAGGACATTAAAAGATGCCAACTATTCAACAGTTAGTGAGAAAAGGTCGAGTGAAAATGGAGGACAAGAGTAAGTCTCCAGCACTTGCTGCGTGTCCCCAACGCCGTGGTGTTTGTACTCGTGTGTACACAACAACACCTAAGAAGCCGAACTCGGCTATGCGTAAGGTTGCACGTGTGAGATTGACCAATGGCAAGGAGGTGAACGCCTACATTCCGGGTGAGGGTCACAACTTGCAAGAGCACTCTATCGTGCTTGTACGTGGAGGTCGTGTGAAGGACCTACCGGGAGTACGTTACCACTTAGTTCGTGGTGCATTAGATTCAGCGGGAGTGGACGGTCGCCGTCAGCGTCGCTCGAAGTATGGAACAAAACGCCCTAAGGCAGGTAAGTAGTAAACACCAAAAATTTATTTTAATAAGCAATGAGAAAAGCTAAACCAAAAAAGCGAATTCTACTTCCAGATCCGAAGTTCTCAGATGTGTCAGTGACACGTTTCGTGAACAACCTTATGCTGGATGGTAAGAAGAGTATTGCCTACACAATTTT
>CAYJJV010000029.1:0-16001 GCA_964370585.1 uncultured Alistipes sp.
TTAATCAAATCCTTCTCCCGCTACTTAAAAGGGGTACATTTTTAATGTGCTCCTTTTTTTTGTTGAAATGCGCCCCTTTTATTTGTTGCAATGTACCCATTTTTTTGCAGATAAAAAAATGCTATCTTTGTTGTGTTAGTCTGTTGGTAATAGCATCTATATGAGAATCGAAAAAGAGAAAACAGTAGCCTTTTCGGGTTACAGAGCATCAAAACTTTTGAGTGCCCCATCCAGTGAGCGCTCTCTATTCTCTTTCGAAGGTAACCGTCCACCTACCACCCTGCAAACCATTAGCAATGGCATAAATAGCGCCATTCGTGAGCTTTATGGCAAAGGTTATCGTAACTTTATGAGTGGGATGAGCGATGGGTTCGATATGATGGCGGCGCAGGCGGTAATCGATTTGCGTTCAGAGTTGAGCGATATTTGCCTTATTGCAGTTGTGCCGTTTCGTGGGCAGGAGGCTACCTACACGATAGCCGATGCGAGGGAGTATCGTGCTATCTTAAATGTTGCCGATGAGGTTCTATTTTTGGCAGAGAAGTATGAGAGCAAGCTACAATATTTGCATCGCAATGACTATATGTTGGAGCACTCCTCACACTTGGTCTGCTACTATGATGGACAGCGGGGTGGCACGATGTACACCTATAATAAGGCTAAGAAGTTAGGGCTTAATATATTGAATTTATGTGAGTTGTAGTGATATTGGTGCATTGATTTTGCAATAAGACGATAGAGGGAGCAAAAGAAAAAGGGGTCAATTTCTAATGAAATCGACCCCTTTTGTGTGGGAGTTGAGGGATTCGAACCCCCGACCCTCTGCTTGTAAGGCAGATGCTCTGAACCAGCTGAGCTAAACTCCCATTTCTAAAAAATGGCTTGGGACTGCAAAGATAACTCTTTTTTGTGAAAAAGCAAACTGTTATTTAACTTTTTTCAAAATATCTTTTGCAGATGTTGTTTTTTTGAGCCTAATCACCACCAAAATGTACCACTCACTTTATAGTCACTCAAATTAACCCCACTTAGGCAAAGTATTACTAAAGAACCTCTACGCAACCCTCGCGCATATTGTGCGCCTGAACAAGGACTTGAACCTAGGACCCCATGATTAACAGTCATGTGCTCTAACCAACTGAGCTATTCAGGCTTTTTTGTGTCGCACTTTAGTTATTAAACCTCCGCACCCCACTTTGAAACTCGGCAACTTAACCTATTAAAAGTGTTTGTTTCTTCGTTTCGGTGTGCAAATATACGGCTAATTTCTTTTTCTGCAAATTTTTTGTGATATTTTTTGCAAAAAAAATTAACTTTGCACAAAATTCTTATCACACAATGTTACAAAAGCTAATATTCACATTCGCCCTTTTTATACTCTCTCACACTGCTGTGGGGCAGATTTTGGTGGGCAATACGAAGTGCGATTTTGGTGCAATAGAAGAGGCTGATGGTGTTGTGTATCATACATTTGAACTTAAAAACGAAGGCGATAGAGCGTTGGTCATTTTGGATGTCATTACCTCGTGTGGATGCACCGTGCCAGAGTTCTCAAAGCGCCCCATTGCGCCAAATGCGACAACAGAGATAAAAATTGCGTTTGACCCTATAAATCGTTCGGGGAGGTTCCAAAAGAGTGTTGCTGTTTACTCTACCGAGCGACGAAAGGTGGCAACACTGACCCTTATGGGGAGCATCGTGCCTCGTGAGCGAACCATCGAGGAGCGCTTCCCGATTGATGCGGGCGGGGGCGTGAGGTTGGAGTATAACTCTGCGCCATTCTCATATATATATAGTGGCGAGCAGCAGCAGATGGTGGTCGGGATGGTCAATAGATCTGAGGATGAGGTAGCGATTGAGTTGCGCCCGACAAAGAGCAGCGGGGCACTTAGATTGGACTACCCACGTCAGATAGAGGGTGGAAATGGAGAGGCAAAGATTGCATTTATATATGACAATGGAGCTGAAAATCCCAAGTATGGTACGTTGCGAGATGAGTTTGATCTATATGTTGATGGTGTGAAGAGCGATATTACAATCTCGGCATCTGGCATTGGAGTTGATGCAAGAGTTGATGGTCATAGCAGACCAAAAGCTGAACTGACGACACAAATCCTACGTTTTGGAGCTATAAAGCGTGGAGCGCAAGGGGTTAAAAAGGGCTTTGCAATAGGCAATGTGGGTGATAAGGAGCTCATCGTGCGTGCCATTGAGCATAGCGACAAGGTTGTCTGTGGGCTCAAAGCGGGCGATAGTGTGGCTGTGGGGCAGAGTATGCAGGTCGAGGTTGAACTCTCGCACGATGCGTTGCAGCAGGTGGGTATCATAACCGACCACATTACAATCGTCACAAACGACACTGCTCGCCCAATGTTGAGGGTGCGTGTGGCGGCAATAGTAGAAAATTAAATAATAGAATATATATGGCATTTAAAATCCTTGAACGGACTGAGTTGGCCGAAGGTATCGTTCTGATGAGAGTTTTGGCGAGGCGTGTGGCACAATCTGCCAAGCCGGGACAGTTTGTTATTGTGCGTGTTGATGAGCGTGGTGAGCGCATACCACTCACAATCGCCGATTATGACGCTGTCGAGGGTAGCGTCACAATCGTAACACAGATGGTGGGGCTATCCACGCATAAGATATGTTCGCTTGAGGTGGGCGATGAGTTTCGGGATGTTGCAGGCCCGCTGGGTATGCCGTCACTCTTTATGGCGACACCCTTAGAGCAGCTGCAGAGGGAGCGCTTTTTGTTTGTTGCAGGTGGCGTGGGGGCAGCCCCAGTCTATCCGCAAGTTAAGTGGTTGTCGCAGAGAGGCGTAAAGGTTGATGTTATAATCGGTGCTAAAAACAGCGATATGCTAATCTTTGAAGATAAGATGCGTGAGGTGGCGACAAACCTATATATCACAACGGACGATGGCTCGAAGGGCACAAAGGGGTTGGTTACGGCGCTCATTGATGAACTTGTTGCAAGGGGCGAGAGCTATGACGAGTGCGTGGCGATTGGTCCTATGATAATGATGAAGTTTGTCGCTTTGACAACTAAAAAGCACAATCTAAAGTGTACCGTGTCGTTGAATACCTTGATGGTCGATGGTACAGGTATGTGTGGTGCGTGTCGTGTGAGTGTGGGTGGCAAGACTCGCTTTGCGTGTGTTGAGGGGCCAGAATTTGATGGCCACGAGGTCGATTTTGACGAGGCGATGCGTCGTCAAGGTATGTATCGCAAGCAGGAGAGCGAGGCGATGCAGGATCATAAGTGTAGAATTGGTTTAGATAGATAGCAGAATGGCAAAAAAGATAGTACCACGCACTGAGATGCGTGAACAAGACCCAAAAGTTAGAGCTACCAATTTCGAAGAGGTAAGCTATGGATACAACACCGAAGAGGCGCTTGTGGAGGCATCACGATGCCTTAGATGTAAGAACCCACGCTGTGTGGCGGCCTGCCCTGTGAATGTTCAGATACCCGACTTTATCGGTGCACTGTGCGATGGCGATGTGGAGCGTGCAGCAACGATTATTGCAAAGGATAACTCTCTGCCAAGTGTCTGTGGGCGTGTATGTCCGCAGGAGATACAGTGTGAGGGTGCGTGTGTTTTGAATGCAAAATTTGGAGCGGTGGCTATTGGTCGTTTAGAGCGATATGTTGGCGATTGGCAGTTGGAGAATCGTGAGCCGTGCGAAAGTTGTGCCGAGCAAAATATGGGGCGTGTAGCTGTTGTGGGTAGTGGTCCTGCAGGCTTGGCGTGTGCTTCAGACTTGGCGAAGATGGGCTACGAGGTTACCGTCTTTGAGGCGTTGCATAAGTTGGGTGGCGTGTTGGTGTATGGCATCCCCGAATTTAGATTGCCCAAAGAGCGTGTGGTGGCTCGAGAGATTGAGGCTATCGAGCGCTTGGGCGTAAAGTTCGAGCGTGATGTAATCGTTGGGCGCACCGTGACAATCGATGATCTGTTAGATAGTGAGGGCTTTGATGCTGTGTTTGTTGGCTCGGGGGCGGGTTTGCCTCGATTTATGGGAATCGATGGCGAGAATCTGAATGGAGTGGTCTCGGCAAATGAGTTTTTGACACGTGCAAATCTTATGTGTAGCTATGATAAAAACTACGATACACCTATTTATGTAGGTCGTAGGGTTGTAGTCGTAGGTGGCGGTAATGTTGCGATGGATGCTGTGCGCACAGCAAAAAGATTGGGTGCTGAGGCCTTTATCGTATATCGTCGTAGCGAAAAGGAGCTCCCGGCACGTGTCGAGGAGGTGCATCACGCTAAGGCTGAGGGTGTTGAGTTTAAGATGCTCACTAACCCCACCGAGATAGTTGGTGACGATAGC
This sequence comes from uncultured Alistipes sp., assembly GCA_964370585.1. Classification (GTDB taxonomy): domain Bacteria; phylum Bacteroidota; class Bacteroidia; order Bacteroidales; family Rikenellaceae; genus Alistipes. The sequence continues at coordinate 4,339 of CAYJJV010000029.1, forward strand.
GGTTGGGTGCGTGGCGTAAAGTGCGTTGAGATGGAGTTGGGCGAGGCGGATGAGAGCGGACGTCGAAGACCAGTTGTTAAAGAGGGTTCTGAGTTCTTTATCGAGTGCGATGTTGTTGTGATGGCGCTCGGGACATCGCCAAATCCGTTGATTGCCTCGACAACGCCTGCGTTGGATACAAATCGATGGGGGTGTATCGTGGCCGATGATGAAGGGGTCACCTCTCGAGAGGGAGTCTTTGCAGGTGGTGACGTGGTTACGGGCGCTGCGACGGTCATCTTGGCGATGGGCGCTGGGCGTGAAGCAGCTAAGGCAATAGATCGGTATGTAAAGCAGAAGAGTTGATTTGAAATCTGTAAAAATAGTAATGCATATTAAATTTGTATTTTTTTTTAATAAAATACAAAAATATGCTATACTTGTCAAATATTAGTGCTATCTTTGTGACGAGTTTTTTTATTTTTTTGAGAAAAAGATAGCCAACGCATCAAGTTTAGGTGATTTTGATAGCAAAATTTACCGCTTCAGAGGTGTTGGCTGTGGTTAAATATTTGATTAGTGATGATTAAAAAGTACTGCCTGTTATCAATTTTATCTCTCTGCTCCTTTGCGATAGGTGTCAATGCGCAGAATGTAGCAATTAAGACGAATCTTCTAAATTGGGCCTTTGTTGGAACACCAAATATCGGTGCTGAGTATGCCCTAAATAAGAATACGACAATCAACCTCTCGGTAGCTTTGAACCCTTGGGTTTTGGGCGATAATGCAAAGATGCAACACTACCTCGTTATCCCCGAGTATCGCTACTGGTTTACCGAAACCTTCGATGGTTTTCACGTTGGGGCGCACCTAATTGCAGGTGGCTTTGATGTAGGCGCTTTTTCGACAAGCATAGGTCCAATAGATATTGATGAACTAAAGGATAAATACTATGTGGGCTCGGCATATGGTGTGGGTGTTGGTGCTGGCTACAGCTTCTATATCTCGCCCCGCTTCAATTTGGAGCTCAAGGCTGGAGTGAGCTTAGTTAGAGTCGATTATAAATCATACGAGGCTGATTGTCGCTCGACCCAACGAGGAGATTTTATTAGCAAAGATAGCTTCTATGCGCCTCTGCCCATCGATTTAGGAGTTAGTTTTGTCTACCTATTTAACACAAAGAGATAATAAATTATGAAACACTTAATTCTATTGGTTGCGCTGTTCGCCTCAACAACACTATATGGCCAGATTGTGGGCGATGTTTCTGTGACACGCAAAGAGCTAAAAAAGAGTGGCAATACACTATATCTTGAGTTGGAGATTGGTGTCTCAAGAAGTGCCGTGAGCGATAAGGAGAGCATAGCAATCATCCCCGAAATATCTACCCCAGATCGTAAGTCGGTGACAATTTTCCCACACATTATGATTATGAGTGAGTATCAGCGTCGAGTCGAGGAGCGCCAAGAGAGGATGGCAGGCGATAGCTGGCAGAAGCGTGAACCCTATATTTATATAGTGCCATCAAAGGATACAGAGTTCAGCGATGTCTATAAGATGGAGCTACCATACAAGAGTTGGATGGATAATGCATCGTTGGTGATTCGCCAAATATATACTGGACCGGGCGGCGTGCGTCGCATATTCACGGTCGATGTAAATGGTGCCGTAGATAGATAGAGTAGTGAAGTAACTCGTTTGAGTCGATATGAAACAGAGAAAAATAGTTATATATACAGTAGGGGTCGCTTTTTCGCTATCCCTATTTGTTGCTTGTAGTGATCTAAGAAAGCTGGAGAAGGGTGAGGTAGCACCAATTGATGCCAATCTGCCTGCCTCGACAACACAGGTCGTTGAAGAGCCCCCTGCTGATAGTGTCATTGCCCCAAAGCTAATTACATTTGTAGCAGCGGATGGAACCGAGCAGATAATTATGCCCACCGAGACCGATGCTACAACGGGTGAGGAGATTATGTCGGTGGCTATCGATATGATTGTCATCAAGGAGCGTAGCCGCAGAAATCTTGTCGAGCGTAATGGTTTGATAAGTGTCGATTTTGTGGTCTCAGTGCCTGAGATGCTACTCGATAATAGGTGGCAGTTGGTTATCAACCCAGTTATTGGCAAGGGCCCCGATACATTGGATCTCGATCCATTGGTATATCGAGGCGAAAAGTTTGAGCGTTGGCAACTAAAACGCTATGATAAATACAACGACTACATTGGTCAGATTGTCGATTCGACTGAGTATTTTGAGGCTTTTGGCCGTAAGGCTAAGTATGCTAAATATCTAGAATACCTTAACTCTGAGAGCTCTAAATATACCAAACTGGCGACTACACTCGATGAGCTATCACCCGAAGAGGCGATGACCAACAAGGAGGTTGGCTGGATGAGTAAGAGCGAGTTCAATGGTATATATAATGAGCAGCGTAGCTATATCAAATCTACAGATAGAGATGTGCGCCGTAACACGAAATATACGATCAATGAGGATGATAAGTTTGACCACCTAAACGACTATCTAACACCGCAATATCTCTATGATGAGGATGATGATTTATTGGGAGGCGAGATATACGCACGTGTGGATGGACGTTATGTCGATACGCTGGATCAAGCTGAGGCGGAGTATCGTAGGTATGTTGTGAACTCGAAGAGTAGTGTTATACGAGAGAATCTGCGAGAGGCGGACTACGCTAAGATACGCAAAATGGCAGAGGATAGAATCTCCTACACAAAGAGTAGTGATGATGTTATAGAGTCGTTGTTACTTTCAAGTGACTCGGCAATTATGCACAACTACAACACACGAAAGCAGTACGCAAGTGAGCGTATCGAGGATATATCTGAGATTGATACAAACCTTGTAAAGCAGGGTCTACTTCGAGAGGGTAAGGTGAAGCATAATGAGGAGTTGCTATCCCAAAAAGATGAGGTCTATGAGCGTATTGTAACTCAACCATTTTTTACAGATGCACGTGTGGACACTGTAATACACAATCCTAATGGCACGGTGGACTACTACTACACTGAGATGGTTCAGGCAGATGAGAACACCTCGAAGCTACTTTTGAGTATCGCCGGAGAGGTCTCAGATAGACAGGGCAACACATACACAGTCCCAAGATCTGACACATTGACCTACAATGTATCGTCGATGACCGCCTTTTTGGACGAAACGCCACGCTATATGCAGCGTATCGTGCTTCGTGATGCTGAGGCCAATGCACGCTTCTACTTCACCTTTAAGTCGGGTAAAACCGACTTAGATCAGTCGCTACCTGAAAACATTGAGCAGATTGCTGCCGTGCGTAAGCTCACCGATGAGTTGATGACCGATCCGGTATACATTATCGATAGTATAACCCTGCGAGCAACATCATCTCCCGAAGGTTCGTGGGCGATGAATGATAGGTTAGCACGTCAGCGTGCATCTACTCTAAAGCGAATTTTGGATGCTGAGTTCAAAATTATGTATGACTCGTTGAAGGTGGCAGCAAGCTACACTCTGGATGAGGATGGTAACCAAGTCTTTGTTGATGCCTCTGAGACTCTTCCTGACCTGCCAAATCTGCTACGTTCAACCTACATAGCTGAGGATTGGAGATTGCTGGGCGAGATGATCATAGCCGACGACAGCCTTCAAGGTAAGGATGAGTTCTTGGCAGCTATCGATATGTCCCTTTCGCCAGATGCTCGAGAGCAAAAGTTGCGTCGTGAGCACCCTAAAACTTATAGATATGTACGCAAGAATATATATCCACAGATGCGTGCGGTAGACTTCAGGTTCAACCTGCATCGACGTGGTATGCAGCAAGATACAATCTATACAACGGAGGTGGATTCGGCATATATGAATGCTCTGGATTTAATCAAGAAGCGCCGCTATGAGGAGGCATTGACTACTCTACGTGATTATGACGATCGCAATACGGCGCTTGCCTATATGTCGTTGGGTTACAACCAAGCTGCCTATAGAATATTCAAACAGGTGCCTAATGGCTCATCTATTGCTGATATTCAATATATGCTTGCCATTTTGGCCTCTCGCTTAGGCGATGAGGAGAGTGCCGTTAAGTACTTCTTGCGTGCAGTAGAGTTGCGTTCTAATCTCAAGTTTAGAGGTAACCTTGACCCTGAGATTTCACGCTTGGTTGAGAAGTATGGGCTCTTCAAAGAGGACTTTATGTAGTTCGAGCGCGTCTAATAGGCTGCTTTTTGCACATCCCTTGTGGCTGAAATCCTCACATACCTAAAGTATGCTGCGGTTTCATCCCCTGCACGATGCACAAAAATTAACCTATTGTACGCACTCTAAGGGTGGGGGCGAATAGCATATTTTTCACTCTGATGCAGATATTGAGGTGGTAATCGATTGCGGTCGGTTACCACCTTTTTTGTTCGATTTTTACAGTAGCAACCCTTTTTTTTGCGCAAGGCTCTATTGTTCAAAAATAAATGTTAAATTTGCACGTTAATAGTATATTAGGATAATTTCGATGTCAAATAACGATTGGAAACAGCGCTTGGGTATGGTCTACTCCACCTCACCCGACTATGAGTATGAAGAGAGTGGTGATACGGCGGAGGTAACGCTACCTAAATCGCAACAACAGTTGCGTGTGTGGCTCGATAGACGGCACCGAGCAGGCAAGATGGCGACCATCGTCAAGGGTTTTGTCGGTGGTGAGGATGATTTGGCAGCGCTGGCACGCCACCTAAAGGTTAAGTGTGGTGTTGGAGGCTCGGCAAAAGAGGGCGAGATAATTATTCAAGGCGACCACCGTGAACGGGTTGTTGAGATCTTGATTAAAGAGGGGTATCCAACCAAAAAGGCGGGTTCATAGATGAGATACTTTACAAAAATCATTGTAGCTACTATTGCGCTTTTTGTGGTGCAATCATCTGCTGCACAATACTATAGCTGGGGCTCTGACGCTCCGCAAAAGTGGTCTACACTCAAAAAGGATGGCACACGTGTCGTATATCCGCATACGGCAAGTGATTTGGCCTATCGTTCGCTATACTATATCGACAACATAAAACCCTACATATCGTATGGCCTGCAGAGTGCACCTATGAAGATGCCATTTGTTCTGCACGCCGAGAATTTTGGTTCGAATGGTATGGTTATGTTTATGCCACGAAGGGTCGAATTCTTGACAACACCCGATATTGACAACCACTCGACGCTATGGCTAAAGCACCTTGCTGCCCACGAATACCGCCACGCAGCACAGTATGGTGTTCTGCGCAGAGGCATAATGGGTAAGGTTAGCATCTTGTTGGGGCAGCAGGCCAAGACAGTTGGGCTTCTGTTGATTCCGCAATGGATGTTGGAGGGCGATGCTGTTGTTGCCGAGACGATGATGACAACCTATGGGCGTGGTCTGCAACCATCATTTACGATGGGCTACCGTGCCATTGGTAATGTTGGCGAGGGTACAAGGGGGCGTGATAGAGAGAAGTGGTTTGCAGGCTCCTACAAGGAGTATATTCCCGACCACTACCAGCTGGGTTATCAGATGGCATCCTACGCCTATGAGAATTATGGCGATGATTGGTGGGATAGGGTAGCGCTCTACTCGATGCGTAACCCCTATCTGCTTGCCACCACTACGTTAGGACTCAAAAAATACTATAATAGCTCCACTACACAGCTCTTTCACGAGACCTTTGCTGAACTCAATGAGTTGTGGCGTGAGAGCTCGAATATAGCCAATAGTTCGACCCCGTTGGTCGATATGCCACAGGGTAACTACACCACATATTCGCATCCGATGCATATCAACGACTCGACTCTTGTAGCGTTGAAGAGCGACTTCGCTCGCTCGTCACGCTTCATAAAGCTCGATCTTATATCAGGCGAAGAGCGAGTTATTGCCTATACGGGCTCCGTCTCGTCACGCCCATCGTATGCTAACGGGCGTTTGTGGTGGACGGAGTATCGTCGCTCGCCACTCTTTGCGCAGAGGGTCGCCTCGCAGCTATGTTATATGGATCTAAGCGATGGTAAGCCACGCCGTTTGAGGGGTCAAAAGCAGACGCTCTACCCAACGCCAGTTGATGGTGGCATTGCGTGGGTGGAGTACGCTGCGGATGGCACATATAAAATCAAGATTGAAGGGGGCAAAGAGGTCAAAGGCTCTGATGGTGTCAAAGGCTCTGAGGCGGAAGTTACTGACTACCCAACCCCTAATGGTGCTGAGATACACGCTTTGGCGTGGGACGATGCAACAAAGGCTCTCTACACCATCGTAACGGATGACTCAGGAATGTGGTTGGGGCGTGCAACAGCTTCGGGTGTCGAGCCACTGACCGATGGAGCATTTATTACGATAAGCAACCTGCGAGCTAAGGGGGGCAAGCTATACTTTGGCTCTATCGCTTCGGGCAAGGATGAGGCGCACTGCTTTGACATCGCAACGGGTGAAGAGTGGCAGATTTCACGCTCGAGGTATGGTTCATTCTTCCCCGAACCAACAGCTGGTGGCGTTCTGCTTTCGAGCTATGATAGGGCAGGTTATCGCCTCTCTTATCAGAGCGAGGATAGCGTTAAAATAGCCGTTGCACCGAGCCATACGCCCAAAAATATACTAAATCCAAAGCGTCGTCGCTGGGATGTTATTAATATTGATACTTTGCGTTTTGATAGCGTGGATTCAATAAAACAGAGCGCCTCGACAAGCAACAAACGCTACCGAAAGGGGTTAAATATGTTCAACGTACATAGCTGGTTGCCCCTGCATATGACCTCGTTGGATGATATTAAGGAGCTGCGTTTAAGGCCAAATATTGGCGCAACAATAATCTCTCAAAATCTACTCTCAAACACCGAATCATACGCATCGTATGGGTGGGACACAGATGAGGGATCGCTTTGGAATATGGGGCTTAGCTACTCGGGTTTGGGTGTTGTGCTTGACTTTGAGGCGGCATACGGCGGCACACAGCAGTTCTATGCAATATCTACCTATGACAAACAGAACGATAGCTATATTGGACAAACTATCCCAAAACCCGACAGATACTACTCCTTTGATATATCGGCAACGCTCCCCATCTATCTACAGCGTGGATACCGCACGCATCTACTGTCGCTGAGCACAGCTTGGAACTACTCGAATGGTATGGTTGCAGATTTAGGCGATATACTCTACGATATAGATGGCAGAGTTGCAAATATTGAGGATGTGGGCTTTAATGAGGGGCTGAATAAATTGGCGTTCGGCGTGGGCTTCACAAGTCAGGTTCAGTTGGCGTATCGAGATTTTCTGCCTCGCTGGGCATACACCCTCTCGGGTAGCTACTCGTTAGACCCCACCAATCGTGACTTTAGCGATCTTCTGTCGCTCTATGGCCACATCTACACACCCGGATTTGCGCCTCACAACTCACTCTCGTTAGCGCTTAGCTACCAAAACTCGTTGGGGGGGTATCGCACACCGGGCAATGATCTCAATTTGTTGAGCTACAAATCTTCGTCGCTCATCCCACGAGGCTTTAGCTCTGCCGATATTTTATCGAATAACTATGTGTCGGCATCGTTGAACTATCAGCTCCCGATAGCCTATCCCGATAGGGGTATTGGTTCGCTTATATACTTTAAGCGCATACGCCTAAACGTGGGTGGTGATGTGGCTCAATGGCGCTACCCAGCCCCGAGATCTACAGCAACCGAGAGTATATGGTCGGCGGGAGGCGATCTTGTTATCGACTTTAACCTTATGCGTGTGCCGCACGCAGGCTCAAGTAGTTTCAAGTTCTCGACCTACTACACCTCAATAGGCGAGATGTGGTATGGGGTGTCACTTGGATTACCATTTTAAGAGCTGAATAATAGGCGATTTTTGAAACATCCCTCGCCTCTTAAATGCTCACATACTACAGTATGCTCCGCTTTAAGAGTCGGCACGATGCTCCAAAACTCATCCTCTTATTTGACTTTTAGGGGTGTTGGTTTGTATTGATTAATGCCCTTGAAATTTATATAGAAAATAACTATCTTTGCACCATAAAAAGTCAAAAGCGATGCAAAAAAATATAAAAATTACAGATAAGTGGATTAAGTGGTTGTGGGTGGCGCTTTTGGTGCCAATGGCGCTGCTGGCGTTGATGCTTACATTGACCGCTACGGGTCTATTTGGGCGTATGCCTTCGTTTGTGGAGTTGGAGAATCCTAAAAGTAACCTCTCAACGGAGGTCTACTCTGAAGATGGTAAGGTGATTGGTTCATTCTTCCTACAAAATCGCTCCTATGTGCAGTATGCCGAGCTCTTTTCGACCGATTCGACTATGCACCTAAACTTAGGCGATAATGTTGTCTCGCCACTCGAGGCGGCATTGGTGGCAACCGAAGATATACGCTACAGAGAGCACTCAGGTATCGACTTGCCCTCGTTGGCTCGTGTGGCAGTGAAGACCGTTCTGATGCAGAACATCTCGCAGGGTGGCGGCTCGACCATCACACAGCAGGTGGCTAAAAACCTCTTCCCACGTGATACGGCGCGCAACGATGGGCGCATTAAGCGTGGCTCGAAGTTGATAGTGTCGAAGTTCAAGGAGTGGATTACGGCGCTGAAGTTGGAGTACAACTACACCAAAGAGGAGATTGTGGCTATGTACCTCAATACGGTGGGGTATGGCGCCAACGCTTATGGTATTAAGTCGGCAGCGCAGACCTTTTTCAATAAGGAGCCTAACGAGCTAAATATCCAAGAGGCGGCGCTCTTGGTGGGTGTTGTGAACGCCCCGACACGCTACTCGCCCGTAATAAATCCCGATAATGCTCTAAATCGGCGTAACCTTGTCTTGGCACGTATGGCAACAGCGGGGGCTATTAGCGATATTCAGCGTGATTCGTTGTCGTCACTGCCCATCGTTCTGAACTATCAACCCATCTCACACAATATGGGTAGTGCTACATATTTTCGTGAGATGTTGCGCCTGACGATGAATGCTCAACCCCCTAAGCGCAACAACTACTATACAGAGTGGGACTACGAAGAGGCGCTAAGACTTTATAATGAAAATCCGATATATGGTTGGTGTCATAAGAATAAGAAGGCGGATGGTACACCATATAATATATACCGTGACGGTCTGAAGATCTACACTACCATCAACTCGGTGATGCAAGAGTTTGCCGAGCGCTCGGTTCAAAAGCAGTTAGAAGAGAGTGTGCAGCCTAAGATGGATGCGCAGTATAGACGCACACGCCAACTATTTATCAAGACCCCGAAAAAGGAGCAGGAGCGCATCATTCGCCAAGCTATGCGCTACTCGGATAGATACTACCAGATGAATCGTGTGGGTATATCTGAAAAAGAGATATACGCCTCGTTCGAGCGCCCCACACAGATGAAGGTCTTTACATTTAAGGGCGAACGTGATACTCTGCTCACACCACGAGATTCGATTCTGCATCATAAACGAATTATGCGTGCCTCGTTGGTGGCCATTGCACCACGCACAGGCGAGGTTAAAGCCTATGTCGGGGGTCCAAGTTTTAAATACTTCAAGTATGATATGGCCAAACAGGGTAAACGACAGGTCGGTTCGACAATCAAACCCTTTATCTACACCTTTGCCATCGACCATCTTGGAATGTCGCCCTGCACAGAAGTTCCCAACCTGCCAGTCACAATTGAGACTGCAAACGGCACCCCTTGGTCGCCTAAGGAGTCGGGTAAGGTGGAGTATGATGGGGTTATGCACCCTCTGATGTGGGGCTTGGCTCGTAGTCGCAACAACTACTCGGCGTGGATTATGAAGCAGGCGAAACAGCCCGCTGCCGTAGCCGATTTTATCCACAATATGGGTTTTAAGAGCTATATCGACCCAGTTCCTTCGTTGTGCTTGGGGCCTGCCGAATCAAATGTCTTTGAGATGGCGAGTGCCTTCTCGACCTTCGCCAATGAGGGTGTCTATACTGAACCGATATTTGTGACACGTATCGAGGATAGGCAGGGTAATGTCATCGCTAACTTTATCCCAAAATCGCAAGATGCCATAAGCGAGCGTACGGCATACACGATGTTGATGATGCTTCGCAACGTGGTTCAGTCGGGTACGGCGGGGCGCCTAAATTGGATGTATAATATGCGTGATGTGGAGATTGGCGGCAAGACGGGAACCTCGAACGAGAGCCGTGATGCGTGGTTTATGAGCGTTGCGCCTAACCTTGTCGTGGGTACGTGGGTTGGAGCTGAGGATCAAGCCGTGCATCTGCTTTCGCAGGCCGAAGGTAGCACGTTGGCGCTCCCCATCGTGGGCGAATTTATGCGCAACATTTATGACTATGAGGGTGGCGATTTGGGCGTAAGCAAATATGACAGATTTATAACCCCCACAATTCTGCCCGAATGGGATTGCGATGATGAGGCTGAAGAGCAGCCTCAAGAGCGTGAAATTGGGTGGGACGATACATTCTTTGAGTAAATTATAGTTTTAAAAGAGTTAGATATGAAAATTGCTATTGTTGGTGTCAGCGGAGCCGTTGGCCAAGAGTTTTTAAGGATTTTAGAGGCACGCCCAATTCAAATTGACGAGTTATTGTTGTTTGGCTCTGCCCGCAGTGCTGGGTCAAAGTATATGTTTCGTGGCGAGGAGCTAACAGTTAAACTTTTGCAACACAACGATGATTTTAAGGGTGTCGATTATGCCTTAACTTCGGCTGGGGCATCGACCTCTAAGGAGTTCTCCGACACAATAACCAAGTTTGGCGCTGTGATGATTGATAACTCGAGCGCTTTTCGTATGGATGACGATGTGCCGTTGGTTGTGCCTGAGGTCAATGCCGAAGATGCAAAAAATGCCCCTCGTCGAATCATCGCCAACCCAAACTGTACGACCATTCAGTTGGTCGTGGCGCTGAATGCCTTAGAGAAGCTATCGCACATAAAGCAGGTGCGTGTTGCGACCTACCAATCTGCAAGTGGAGCGGGTGCTGCAGCGATGGACGAGTTGGTTGAGCAGCAGCGCCAATTAGCTATGGGTGAAGAGCCTACTGTCGAGAAGTTTGCCTTCCAGTTGGCATATAACGTTATCCCACAAGTTGATGTTTTCACAGATAACGACTACACCAAAGAGGAGATGAAGATGTTTAACGAGACCCGCAAAATTATGCACTCTGACGTTCGAGTGTCGGCTATGTGTGTTCGTGTGCCGGTTATGCGTGCCCACTCTGAGAGCGTTTGGGTCGAGACCGAAGAGCCAATCTCAATCGAGGCGGCACGTGAGGCGTTTGCAGCAGCTGAAGGGGTTGTTTTGATGGACGAACCCGCTAATAGGGAGTATCCGATGCCACTATTTATTGCTGATAAGGATCCAGTGTACGTTGGTCGTCTGCGCAAGGATTTAACTTCGGATTGCGGTCTGACCTTTTGGTGCGTTTCTGATCAGATTAAGAAGGGGGCGGCGTTGAATGCCATCCAAATCCTCGAGAGCCTCGTTTAGAGCGTGTCTAATAGTCCACTTTTTGCACATATGTTATCTCTTAAATACTCATATACGCTAAGTATACTCCGCTTTAAGAGCCTGCACGATGCGCAAGCTGCAATGATGCCACAATGATTTAATGCATTAGCTGGGGTGGAAAACTAACCGAATAACACTCTGTCAGATATATTTTGTTCAAAAAAGTTTGGTTTATAAAATTTTTTGATTTATTTTTGTAGTTT
>CAYJJV010000030.1:0-1719 GCA_964370585.1 uncultured Alistipes sp.
TTACCCTCTCATATTGATATACGCCTGTTTCATCGATAGCTATCCAAGATAAAGAAACATTTTCCTCATTTTTTTCAATCGTAGGTATATATTTACCTGTTTGTTTGTCTCTAACTTTAAATTCAATTTTCATTTTACTTCTCCAATCCAATATAATCTATAACACTTTCCATTACACTAACTTCTTTGCCGTATTGGTGATTTCCAGCACGTCCTTTTACTATGATTTTATGGTTTTGGTCGGTTAATATCCAACAAACTTCTCTACGATTTAACTTGAAAAGGTAAAGGCAACTTAATTCCTGCGGAGGAATCGAACTCAAAACCCATTTTGGAATACGGTATCCGTTCTTTTGCATATAGCTCAAATCATATTCACGTTCTTCGGGTTTTACCCTAATAAACCAAGAGTGCTGAGTATTTGTTATAACATTACCCTTGCCCAGATAATTGGTTCGCTTGTTAAAAGCCTTAAAATCAGATTCAAATCCTTTCAACATTACACATCTCCTTATAAAATCTTCCGTTAATTTTTACATTAAAACGCCCCGCATTATGTTTGTTTGGCAATTCCCTCAAAAACTCAGAAAGCTCACTCATAGAGTCTACAAATCCGTTATAAATCTTATTTGCCACTCTTGCTTTTTCTTCAATATACTCAACACGAACCTCAACCAATCTCTTTTTATGATGCGGTTTAAAGAATCGGTTTCTCACTTCTTGAATCGTTTTCACGTTCGGAGTCCTTAAGCTCGCCCCATTCTCAAATATAATACGGTTCAGTTCAGGTGCATATTCGTGAGTTTCTAATATAAACTTGTTTCTCATTTTAAGTTCCTCCTACTTCATAAATTTATAAGCCTCTTTAAGCTCGCCTTCTTTTATTTTCTCATATTCAAATTGAGCCACCTCGTTATTATACCACTTCACAAAATCACGCAGGTTCATACTTAAAGCCTTCATCCAATAAGGTTCTAAAACCTCAGCCAGTTCCTTTGCATTAATCTGAGTTTCGCTTTTATTAGCCCTCTTTACATCAACTTCTAAACGATGATGAAAAATATTATGACATCTCTTGTTCCCGCACAGATTCTTGAAACGAAAAAAACTATTGATAACACGCTTTTCCCTACATATCGTGGTAAAGGTTTTTGTTCCCGCAGAGGAATCAAAAATACATTCACCACCAGTTTTGATTAAGGCTTTTAAATAGTCTTTGTCCATATTTTGTCTCCTTTTTTGGGCGTTTTTGCCAGTGTTTTTGATTTCAAATCTAATTTGAGCTTGAAATTCAAATTCAATTTCAAATTCAAATTTGTCTATAAAACTAGGTTTTTTGTATAAAATGCTTAAGTTTGTTTTTTTGTATAAAATTTTTGTGTTGCGTTTTAGGGTTTTAAGTTTATTATAAGTAATTGTTTTTTAATAATAATTAATTTTCGAGGTGCGTTTTTATTTCTTTATATTTCTTTTTTTTATTATTTTATAAAATGACTATTCTATCTTTAATATAATAAAAAAAATTTCAAGTTTCAAATAAATTTTTACTGTTTTTTCTACATAAAATTTTTCCGATTCACCCTACAAAAAAATAGACAAAAATGTAAGTATTTGTTTTTATTTAATTTTTTCGTGTTCCTGCGAGGGAACTTGTTTTGATTTAGAATCTTGGTTCTTGAATCTGGAGCGGGGACAGCCGCCCCCCTCGCCCTCTCCGTT
>CAYJJV010000030.1:1819-13667 GCA_964370585.1 uncultured Alistipes sp.
CTCCTGCTCCAACTCCGTGAACATTCTCCTGCTCCAACTCCGTGAACATTCTCCTGCTCCAACTCCGTGAACATTCTCCTCAACATCCAACTAACGAGGGCAACCACACAACTAATCACCCTCGTATTCTTCCAGAAACCCGATTCCTTTGCGGGAATCAGCTCAATTATATAAACACGTAGCCGAATCATACTCTCGGCTCTCTAGCACCTCTTTCTTGACTTAATTCGATTCTTGATTTTGAAAAGTTTTGAATCCTTTCTCGCACGCATCTAGACCGTACATATAAAAAAATAATAAAATAAAAAATTCTTTTTAGGAATCCGAATCTCGATTCGAGATTCGGATTCCTTTGCGGGAATCACCTTTTGAGTGATTCCGCCACAAGCCTTAATCTATGGATTCTATAAACTGAACGGCTTTTCTCAATAGCTTTTCTCAATTTGGCGATTGATTCTTTTGTGTTTTTTTTCTTCATATCCTTGACTCCTTATGCAACAGTTGCCAAAACTGGACGGTTATTTTCAAAGGCGATTATTGTATCAGGTTGAGCGGTTGACTCTTCTTTTTGGCTTGTAACCTCTGCACCGTCCACAAATATAGTAACGTGATTATTTAAAAACTCCACTAACTCAACGATTATTTTTGTTGCCTCTTGTGGTGCTGATTCTAACGTGTCTAAAAAATGCAAGCGAATCGTGTTGCTTGCAACTTGCAAGGCTTCTAAAGGATTCGCAAGTTGTTGCAAATTAGATAACGATTCTTGTGTTATGATAGGGTTGTTTGATTCCTCTGCAGGAATAGGAGCTTTTTCTTTTTTGTTTGATTCTAGCAACTTGTTAAGGCTTGCGAAAGGTTGCAAAAAATCTTTAATTGTTTGAGTATATAAAGACTCGTTTTGATATGTCGCGGGAGTGTTGTTTAATACGTATTTTGTTACCATATCAACCGCTTTTAATTTTTTATAAAGGGCGGATTTTATAGGAGAGTCTTTTATATCTCCTTGTATATTGTAGACAGAGCGAGTCACGTATTCGTTAAATTGTTTATTTGTTTTTAACGATTCCTCGTTTAATAATAAAGCAGTAACACGAGTCAAGGTTAAGTTTTCCACGATTGAAAAGATTATGCTTGTTAAATTATTATTTGCCTTTTCTTCTTTCTCAACTAATAAAGTCGCTTGTTTTGTGTAAGTGTTTATATTTTTCATCATTGTTTTATTCCTTTTGTTGTGTGTCGATTCTGTTTAAAGGAGGGCGAATCGGTTACCCTTTAACATCTATTATATTATCATAATATTTTAATATGTCAATCTAATAATATATAAAGTTATAAAAAAAGTTATTATTAAACTAATACCTGCTTCTAATATACTTAATAAAAATTTATCTTCTTTTGTCATAGTGTTGACTCCTTTATTAGGTTATTGATTAAGGCGATTCGTTTTCCTTAACTATTTTTATATTATCATAATATTATAATATGTCAATATAAAAATAATAAAAAAATAAGTACTTGACACAATAAAACACTTGACACGATTCGAGGGCAGGCGGCAAGGTTCTTGTAGGGGTGGAGGCTCGGGACTCGGCAAGGGGTATAGCTTTTTATAGAAACGAATCGGGAGAGGGCGAGGGGGCAGAGGTAAAAATCTACCGAACCAAGTTCCAGAATCAGACCCTGACTCAGGCTGCCAAACTGCCAAACCGACCAGCTGCCAAACTGCCAGGCTGCCAAACCGACCGTCCCACAAAAAAGGCTCCTATTCAGAAGCCTTGAAATATACTATCCAGAAAGTTTTTCCTCTCTTATCATATAAAAGAGGTTCAATCTCAAAGAGTTTAATCACCTCACCCTTCTTTATCTGGTCCTCGTTCCATTTAAAAAGTAATGTCCCTCCTACCTTGAGAACTCTCCAACACTCATCAAACCCAGACTTTAAATAAGGTTTCCATTCTTTTGGCAGTCGACCATACTTTTTGGCTAACCACGAGTTATCTCCTACCTTATTCAAATGTGGAGGATCATAGATAACAAGTGCGTAAGACTGATCATCAAAAGGCAAATCTCTGAAGTCTAGAATATGGTCCGGTTTAATGATTAGTTTTCTGTTTACGGGATAAGTAGTTTCTAAACAGCGATTATCACAAAAATCTACGTTCGGATTATTAGGATCTGAGTAAAACATACGACTCCCGCAGCAAACATCAAGAATCTGTTTCATGACAATTCTCTTTCACATTCTCTGGAACAAGCATGCATTGTTCTATACATATTCGTATCTTCTATGCGCTCAGTCATTTCAAAAAAGTAGTCCCCTTCTGGAATAGGAAGCATTTTCTTGCCACACACATCACAAACATATTCTTTATTAAGCAACTTGGTCATACTACCCTCCTAACATCATCCATATCCTGAACCCAATATTTAAGCGTTTGCTTTTGATTGAAAACCCCTAAAGCCGTATCAATTTCTTCCCAGCCAACCAGACGTTCACGAACATATTCCTCATCCCAATCTTCTGGTAGGTCATCAAAATCAATTAAATTCTCAAGACTTAAGTTTTTTAATTGGACAGTTTTCTCAACCATACCATAAACATAATCACATGGTTCCTCTCCTATATCCGAACAGTATTCCTTATACTCTTCAATATCTTGAAAAGCTTGGTCAAATCTATCACTCCAAATCATTCTTCTTCTCCTTATATCCTGTCAACTGTCCCCAGTCATTTAAGGTTTTTAAACAACCTGGACAAATATTAATTAATGTTACTCTACGCACAACTTTTATCAAACCGAGATCTAGTCTAGAATTACATATTTCACAAGAGCACTTATGCACCACCTGGTTAACAGGTATATTCCCTAATTTAAGCATTCTTTTTCTCCTTATAAAATAAACAATTTGGTAAATAATCCCCACATAATCAGTACAAAGGCAATCAAATTAATCAAGTAATCAAATCTAAAACCCTTTAAGATCCTCACTCCAGATAATAAATTACCTGTAGCTAAAATTAAAGCCATTAATATTCTTAAATCATTCACATCAAACATTTTTCTTCTCCTTCTTCTGTTTATGAGCCATAACCTGATTCTTAGCTATAATTTCAAGTAGCTCATTTGTTTTTCTTATCTCATCAAGAATACGAATTAATAATTTATAATGAAAACTATCCATATCAATACCTCCTAGAAATGGTCAAGAACCAGAACCCTAACTTGAAATAGAACGTGATTTCTTTCCAACTCCAGTGAGCGTAGTTCTTATCAATCCTAATCCCAAAATCAAACAAAATCTCCCTTGAAAATCTTCCCAAGTAAATGGCTCTGTTTCCTATTCTATACACTTTCATATTCTTTCCTCCTTAAGTTAATCAATTTTTTGTCTTTGTTAGTTAGATCCGAGCGAACCAAGCTCCGTTCGCATAAATCCGTAAATTCTTGAGGGGTCAATCTCAAACCATCTACACATAAAAGTTCTTTATGGTCTGCACAATCATGACCCCAAACTCCCCTTAGTTCGAAAGGAAGTTTACATTCTCGCCCTCCACTCTTAAATAATAAGGACTTCGAGCGGCTCCCAGATCTTTGAGTCTCTGAACAAATTTTCTCAACCCCACAGGCCGAGCACGAACTGTACCGAAGCAAAAATTCTGGTATCTTTCGTAAAGCGAGTTGACCTTCGTTACAAAAAGAACGTTCTTCTCTGGCAAGTTGTTCGAAATCGTCCCACCAGCCAAATCCAGTTTTGGCCCTTCTGGAGAGGCCAGGAAGAAAAAAACCGAATCGTTTTCACTCGCAATTTCTACCATATTCTCATAGTGGGAAGGTGGTAAATCTATATCGGATTTGCTCTCAAGCGAGGCAGCCCCTAAGATAACCCAAGCAGCAATCGCTTCTCTTTCTTCAGCTACAATCAGATTACCAATATCCCTTACTATATCCTCCTTACGAACAGGTTGGTCGAACGAGAATACCACCCAACGTCTGTTAAAGCCCTCGCTCACGTCCCTAGTACGAGGTAGGTGGTTTGAAGCAAACCAATGAGTAGCTTGAGGCGAGAAAGAAAATTCCTGTCCAAATTTATAAGCTGCTTGTAGTTTAGAACCATCAACAACTTGCTTAAACATAGCTCCTGGAATTGGTTTATCTTCCGTTAACTCACCACACACATTCATAATCGAACGAGAAAGCTCCACAACAGAGAAACCTTTGTCAAAATCATAAGGTGTTACATAAGTAATCACATCTTTAGGTAAAAGATTTTGAGCAATCTCAAGTAATTGAGTTTTACCCGAACGGGCCACACCATAAAGAAGAACGGCACGGGCAAAAGAAGGCCCTAATCCAAAGTAAGTTATACCCATAACCTGACGAAGTGCCTCAACCCTTTGGTCGAAATCGTCAGTGTGTCCCCAAACAGAAGCTAAAAATTTATCAAATCGAGGTTTTTGGTTAGCCAATTCAGGCATAAAACGGAAGGGTAAAGTATAAGTAACTCCAAATTCAGGTGCGTGAGGGTAAATTTTTCCTTCAATATCTACAAAACCATTAGCGAAATTTACACCCTTAATAGAACGGCGGTCAGGATTCCCTTGAGGAATAAGTGTTTGTATCACTTGCAAGATACCTTTATGGTCCGTTGAACGCTTTCCTGCGGCTAAATGCCCGTAATTTTCCGCAATAATCTTAAAAAAGGTGTTATTATTAACTTTATCCCAGTTTGAACCTGTATATTGCCAAATTCTATCGTTCCAGAACACAAGAGGTCCAACTCTTTCCATATCTTTGATTACAGCTTCCGCAATCTCTGTATGATCCGCACCAGCAATTTCTCCACGTGTCAGTTCAGATAATCTGTTCTTGATTGCTGACTGATTAACGTCCGATTTATTAGTTTGGCAGATATATTTTATAATCATATCTACTTCAAGAGAAGAAAGTGAAGGAGAACGAGCCAATCTTTGTAAAACATACTCAATGCAGGCCGCACGTTTAAGCGTATCACTTCCGGCGCTCTCAATACCTGTTTTTAAGTAAGATTTAAGCTGCTCAACGTTCCATTCTTGGTGGTCTACGTCAAAATTAAGACCCCACTGTCTTTTTTGGTCGTCAGTTAAGTTTATATCCCAACCAAGTGGAAGAGGTCTATTCTTTGGACCTACCACATCCTGAACCATGAACTGAATAAGTTTAGCCACACCCTTCTCAATATCAACATCATCACCAGCCACGTTTTCTACGCATGAGGATTTCCAAGCGCGCATTCTTTCAATTGCTTCTGTAAGAGGAAGTTCTCCTCGAGTAACACCGTTAGCGAAAAAACCCGCCATTGAAGTCATTTTAACATCACGTGAACCTTGAGAAACGTATTCGGTAGTTCTTGTCCAACCTGAGTGAGATAGTTGAATACCGTAATCAGAAATAGCTGAACGAAGAATCGTCTCAATGTCTTGAGGAAGTGGTTTTAATTGACTATGAACCTCAAGCAAATTTGCGTTTGCGTAGTATGGTTGACCTGTTGAAGGATGGATTGAAGGAGGTACAACTACTTGGTTGCCTGAACCTAAACACTCACAAATCATTTTGCCTTCGAAGTCTTTTATCTTAAAGTTCTTAATGCCTGTATATTGGTACATCAATACTTTACCTTTTGCACCTATACGATGCCAAGGAGAATAACCGCACAAATCTTCAATAATTTGCGCAAGAGTAGTGTCTTCTGTATCGATATCTATCGCAACACATCCTGATTGAGATCCTAAAGGAAGCCCAACATTGGCGTTAGGGAAGTTTGTAAGCCAATAATCTTGCTCATTAGCGGTAGGCATAGTCTCCTTAAACCTAGACCAATCCATAGGAATAGGACGTTTTTCTCTAGGATGTAGAGGTATAAGAGGTAAGTTTTTTGCCCAATAAGATGGGGCGGTATTCTTTAATATTTCTGTTATCATTTTATTCGCCTTCACTAGTTAATTCTTTAAGGAACTCATCCCTTACATGTTCTTCTACAGTTTTTAGAGCTCTTATAACTCTTTCTTCAAATTCCCTCATCTGTTTTAAGTTTTTAGCTTGCGCAGCCATATCCAGAAGTTTCTCCAATTGTGAAGTAGCTGTTTTTTGCACCGCAATTTTTTCTTTGGGGTCTAAGTTTCCTGTAGTTAATAATTCTTTAGTAGATACGTAAAGAAGATTAACTTCTTTTTCTAAATCTAAATCTTCTAAATCTAGGATAGGAGCTGAACCTTGAGACGTTTTTTCTTTGGTGAATAAAGATTTTAATATATCCTGAACAGGTTTGCTGTAAGGTGAATTTTCTAAATAAGAAGAGTCTTTTTTCATTTCTATACCTATAGAATGAACTTTAAAACAGGTTTGAAAATCAATTTCTGGGTAAGCTGAGGTTTTATTTTGAGTCATTAGTAGGTACTCCATCAAAAACTAATGGTTCTGATGATGTGTGGTTTAAGAATACTTCTACGTCTTGAACATAAAAATAAACTCTTCCACCTAAAGACCTACGAGGAACAACCTGACCGTCCTTAATATAACGATGGATTGTTCTAGAAGATAATCGCACACGGCGAGCAAATTCTTCGATTGATAATTTTGACATGTTTTCTCCTTTTCTGTGACATAATGTGACATACTATGACACAGAAAAATAAAATGTCAAGAGAAAAAATCTCCTAAAAAGGAGATTTTTGTAACTAATAAGGACTAATTAATGAAAAAAACCGATTTCTGTTGATTAAGAGCTCACGCACCGTCATCGGGAAGGAAAAGGCTCGCAGGCTTTGTTTCTAAGTAACAATGATCCGGGACAAAAAACTACTTTCCGTTAGTTTAGACTCTATGGTGCAAGTTTCTAGAGTGGTTCCATTTATGATGTTTTTTACTCAGGGACGTGGAAAATGGATAAAAACCTGGTTCAACACTGACTATACTCACCTTTAAGGAGTTGCACCTTATTCAGTATAGATTACCCCGACTCGGGAGGTGATAATCACGGTGTTTCGTTTTTAACTCAAGAAGAAACTTTGAAAAACAAAAGAGAGATAGTTTTTTTATCGATAATACTACCCAAAATTACGGCACGTGAAATCTTTATTTAATGGACGGAGTCTCGTGCGTTAAGTCCATTCTGAGAGACTATAATAAAATAAAAAAATAAGAAGTCAATAAAAAAACCCTTCGAAGGAGAAGGGTAAAACAAGAGGGTGTTTTAAGTCTAGTGAATATGCACATTATACAAGATAAAAAAAGATTGTCAAGTAAGATTTTTTGTTTTACATTATAATTAGGAGAGCGCAAATGAATAAAATTTATAGTAATAATCCCTATTTACAAAACTTAGCTGAGCAAATAGCTGCTCAGAAAACCGATTCTGATTTAGCTGATTGGATATGTAACAACACTACTATTAAAGGTCAAAAGTTTAATTATAAAGAACACCAATATCAAAAAGCTATAGCTAGAGATTTGCACCCTAACATGTGCTGTAAAAAATTATCTCAAGTTGGTATCACAGAGGTTTCTATAAGAAAAGCTATAGGTTTCTTAGTAATGAACCCAGGAACAAACTGCATTTATACGTTCCCCTCTAAGATTTTGAAACAAAATAACAGTAGACCTAGAATGAAACTGTTGGTTGATACCGACTTTCCTAGCAAAGAAAAAAATGAGGATATTCGAAATGAAGACATTTTACAGATTGGCAACTCTTTTCTTTTTATCTCTTCTGGTAGTGAGTCTGACGTTACTTCGACTCCTGCTGACCTTGTAATAAATGATGAGTATGATTTAAACACAGATGAATTTTTATCTCTAACAAACTCGCGTCTACAACACTCAAGATATAAAATAAAACAAGGATTTAGTACCCCAACATTTTCAGGGTATGGTATATCTAAAGAATTTGAAACTTCTGACCAGCACGAATATTTTGTTAAATGTGAACATTGTGGCTTTTGGCACGTTCCCTTATATGACTTAGAATCGGTATATATCCCAGACCTCCCCGGTTGGTTAGATAACATCCACGACATTAATCACGAGATGGTTCCTTCTTTAGATTTTAAAAATAGTTATGTGAAGTGTAAGAAGTGCGGAAAACCTCTAGATTTAACAGATTCGGCGACTAGAGAATGGGTTCCAAAATATCCTAACAGGGTAAACTCTCGAGGCTATCAAATAAGACCTTTTTCAAGTAATTTATTAAGTATTCAATATTTAGTTAGCACTATGGCCGATTATAAGAAAAGAAATGAGGCACGCCGTGGATATAATACTGTATTAGGCGAGGATTACCAAGATGGTAATTCTAGGATGGAAGAACCTGTAATTAAACAAAGATTTAGAAGTGCTAACACACCTGAAGCTAGAGGAGTTAATGTATTTTTAGGCATAGATATGGGTTTAACTGCACATATAACAGTATATAACGCAGATACTAATGATGTTTTAGAATTTCAAAGAGTTCCTATAAATCAACTAGAAGAAAAAATCTTTGGAGAGTATGAAAAGAAATATACGGTATTAGGCGGAGCTATTGATAGATATCCATATACTCCTGACGCGAATCGTATTAGAGATAGAAGTGAAGGCAGAATTATGCCTGTAGTTTATAGCGGAACTAAAAGAGCCGAACCTAAAAAAGAATTGGATGGTAGTATAGATTATTTCCAATGTAACAGAACCCAATCCTTAGATGCTGTAAAAACTGCGGTATATTCAGGAGGAATCGAGTTTTATGGATATGGAGACCAAGAAGGTTTAATCGTAGAACATTTAAGGGACATGGTTAGAGACGATGAACCAGGTAAAGCCCCTGAATGGAGAAAATTAAACGGAGAAGATCACTATTTCCATTCTTTAGGATACGCTATAACCGCAAGTTGTATTAGAGATGTTATATTATCAACTGGAAAACAAGAATTTCGCTCAGAAGTTTTATTAGGTGTTTATGAGCCAAACAAAAAAACACTAGACAAATCAAATTTAATTGGTTATGGTAGTAACAATAATGCATTTAGGGAACGATACTAATAATGGCCAATATTACAAAAATGTTCGAATTTATACTACCTAAAAAGAAAGCAAAGGCGGGCGGAGATTCTTATACCAATACGTTCAGACCGGGCAATGGGGATGTTCTAGCTGTACCTGATTATAGAGAACATTTAACAGATTTATTTGACACCAGACAATCTTCAGATAGTAAAGAACTTCTCCAAGAATTATTTGTGCAGGACCCAGATTGTTCGGCGACAGTAAACGCTTATTTAACATTATCCGACACAGATTTAGTAATGTATGCAGTAGATTCTCAAGGGGTAATTTCTGAGGAAGGTACTAAACAATTACAGTTTCTAGTTGATAGAATAACTACTAGAAACGACTACTCATTAGGCTTCCAATTAAAACAATCTTTAACAACTTTAAGAGAAGAACTTAAATATATGCTTCTTTTAAGAGGTGTGATAGGTGCAGAGTTGGTTGTTGATAAAACAATGCTTCCTTCAGAGATCAGAAACGTAGACATGGCCTATGTTGAATGGAAAGAAGCAGCGGCAGGACAGTTTAAACCTATTCAAACAACCCAAGAATCAAATACAGAGATTAATTTAGACATACCCACCTTTTTCTGCACATTTTATCGTAGAGACCCTACCAAAATTTACGCCTACTCACCTTTTGTTAGTGCCATTAACTCAATAGCTGCTCGTCAGCAAGTAATTAATGATTTGTATAGAATAATGACCTTGTCAGGCTATCCTAAAGTTCATATTACCGTAGTAGAAGAAATCTTAAAGAAAAATGCTCCTGTAACAGTAATAAATGACCCTACTAAATACCGCAGCTGGATAAATAGTCAAATAGCATCCATAACAAATACGGTAGCTTCTGTAAGACCAGAGCAGCCTATAGGGCACACAGATTCAATTCAAATAGATATGTTAAACGACAAAAACCCAGGGTCGGCGTTACAGATTAATGAAGTTATAGAAACTCTAAACGCTCAAAACCAAGCGGGTATGAAAGTGGTTAGTTCTGTATTAGGAAGAGGTTCTTCTGGGGTAAATACAGCAACTGTTGAAGCTCAAGTGTTCACTAAAAATGCTCAACAAATAAATAAGCTTGTTGATTATATTTTATCAGAAATAATGACTTTAGCATTAAGATTAAACGGCTTCGATGGTAAAGCGGTTATTTATTCAGATGAGGTAAATTTAAGAACTGATATGGAATTAGAAAATCAAAGAACAATGAAACAAGCCAGATACCAAGAATTGTTATCTTTAGGAGAAATTTCTGATTTAGAGTTTCATTTGGCAATGTTTAAGAAAATACCTCCTGAAGGAATAACTCCTTTATCAGGAACAAATTTTCAAGCTACTAAAATAAACACATCTGACACCACATCGAACACAGATCCTTTAGGTAGAAGTTTAACCCCTGAAGACAATGATATGGCTAAGTCAAATAGCAACACAACCGTAACAGACCAACAAAGAGGAAAAGACTTAAATTAAAAAATAGTTGATTTATAAAATTTTTTAACGTAAAGTAATAAACAAAGGTGCAAGAATATGAAAAGAGTTCAATTAACAGAAAGTATAAAAAGAGCCATTGAAGCCAAATTAGGTGAAGGTGTAGATTATGAAAAATTTGCAGTGTATCAAGCTAGAGCCAACTCTGATGAGCCTGTAAAACAAAATTCTATCTATAACGGAGCAGTTTTAAGTGTAGGTGCGTTAGAAGACATGGCAAAATGGATTAACGACCCTTTAAAAAACGTAGCTGTTCAACCAATGCACAATACTTTCCACAAGGATATTTTATTAGGCAGAGCAATAAAGGCGGAAGTTAAACCAGAACCTGAAAAAGGCACCCATGGTTTATACGTTTTATTTGTAATAAGCACCGAACACGAAGATCTTGTCAGCAAAGTAGACACCGGATTAATTGACGAAGTATCTAGCGGCTTCTCTGTTGGTAAGGCCTTGTGTTCAGAATGTGGCTTAGATTTAACAGAAGCTGCAAAGCACAACATGGAATTTTACTTCACACAAACTTGCCCAGAATGTGAATCAGTTATGGGCCAAAATGGAGCGCACATGCGTATAGTGAGTGTTGAAGATATGCAAGAACTATCTTTGGTAACTAGAGGAGCGGCTAAAAACCCAAAAATTTTAGACACTCTTTACCAAGTAGCAATGTCGGCTAATTTGCCGACAAAAACCAAGTTCAAAGATAACTCTGAACTTAAAAATAATAACGTTAAAACCAGCGAGGAAAATGAAATGACTCAATTGACAAAAGAAATGCTAGATGAAGCTTTGAAGCCTATTCTAGAAAAAGTGTCTCTTTTAGAAGAAAATATTTCAACTTCTGATCCGCAAGAACCTGCTGCCGGCGAACCAAACACGGATGAAGCCTCAGCTGAAAAAGTTCAAGAGTTGGAGCAAAAAGTTGAAGAGCAAGCTAAAGAATTAGAAAAAGTTTCTGATGAATTAGCTACAGCTACTGAAGAGAGAGATACTGCGGTTTCTGCCTTCTGCGAAGAAGTTAAGAAAGTGGCGGTTGCTTTAGGTAAAACTGAAGCTGAAATTCCTTCGAATATCGAAGGAGCAAAAGCATTATTAGAACAAGCTAAAGTTACTTTAGCAGCAAGCATCCCTGTAGGAGGTGTTTCTAACGGTGCAAAATTAAACGAACAAGAAAAAGATTCGAACCTAGAATTATCTTGTTTTCAAGTAATCAAATAACTTAAGGAGATATAAATATGTATCAAGGTGTAACATTACAAGGTCTTCATCCTAAAGGTTGGGATTGGACTT
>CAYJJV010000031.1:0-10493 GCA_964370585.1 uncultured Alistipes sp.
GCGGCTCGCAGGCCGCAATGACGCACACAACTTTGGTTCATCAACACTATTTTCTAATCAGCGCCTCATAAATCATTTTGGTCAAGCCCACAATGACTCTTTGCTGACTCAGCATTATGCAAAAAACCTCGTCCTCCTGTCGAGAAAATTATTAAAAGTCACAGAATCGCCTTAAAATGGGCAAAAAATGGATGAGAATTACAAAAAGTGACTTTCAGAGTCGCTTTTTTTTGTTGTAAAGTTGTTAAAACAGAAAAAAAGAGCTATTTTTGTTCTTTAATTTCGCTCTAATTGAGGGTAAAACTCGAAAAAGAGCAGCAATAAAGGATATACACTTAGAACTTATGATAGAAGAAGAGAAAAAAGAGCAAACGGTAGGGCGCATAGTCCCTATCAATATCGAGGAGCAGATGAAGTCGGCTTATATCGACTACTCGATGTCGGTAATCGTGTCACGTGCACTGCCCGATGTAAGAGATGGTCTAAAGCCAGTTCACAGACGCATCCTCTTTGATATGAGCGAGGAGCTGAACCTCTACTCAGACAAGCCAACACGTAAGTCTGCCCGTATCGTGGGTGATGTGTTGGGTAAGTTGCACCCTCACGGCGATATTTCAGTCTACGATGCGATGGTGCGCTTGGCGCAGGATTGGTCGATGCGCTACCCATTGGTGGATGGTCAGGGTAACTTCGGTTCGATGGATGGCGACTCGCCAGCGGCGATGCGTTACACCGAAGCTCGTATGAAGAAGATAACTGACGAGGTTATGGCCGACATCAACAAGGAGACTGTCGATTGGACGCTCAACTTCGACGATACAATGAAGGAGCCAACGGTTCTGCCAACTAAGGTGCCGTTGCTGATTATAAATGGTGCGAGCGGTATTGCCGTAGGTATGGCAACCAATATGGCACCACACAACCTAACGGAGGTTGTGGATGCTTGTTGCGCATATATCGACAACCCCGAAATCACGGGCGAGGAGCTTTTGGACTATGTCAAAGGTCCCGACTTCCCGACTGGAGCCTTGATTTATGGCTATGAGGGCGTTAAGGAGGCGATGCTCACGGGACGTGGACGTGTTGTGATGCGTGCCAAGACCGATATTGAGTATACATCGTCGGGCAGGGCTTGTATCGTCGTAACTGAGATACCATACCAAATCAACAAGGCGGAGATGATTCGCAAGATTGCCGATATGATTAACGATAAGCGTATCGATGGCATCTCATATATCAACGATGAGTCAGATAGAAATGGTCTTCGTATCGTTATCATCCTAAAGCAGGATGCCGTAGCGAGCGTGGTTCTAAATACGCTTTTCAAGCACTCTCCGCTTCAAACATCGTTCGCTGTGAACAACATCGCATTGGTCAAAGGGCGTCCTCAGATGCTCACAATGCGTGATATGATACACCACTTTATCGAGCACCGCCACGAGGTTATTGTACGCCGTGCACGCTTCGATTTGCGTAAAGCTCAAGAGCGCCTGCATATCGTTCAGGGTCTGTTGATTGCGCAGGATAATATCGATGAGATTGTTAAGATTATCCGCTCTTCGCAAACCCCCGATGCGGCAAAGCAGAGTATGATTGCTCGTTTTAACCTTAGCGAGATTCAAGCTTCAGCAATCATCGAGATGCGTCTGCGTGCCTTGACTGGCTTGGAGCGTGGCAAGCTAACTGCCGAGCGTGACGAGCTGGAGGCTTTAATTGCATACCTTAACGATGTTTTGGCAAATGTGGATAAGCAGATGGCCATTGTCAAGGATGAGCTCTTGGAGATTAAGGCTAAATATGGCGATGAGCGCCGCTCGGAGATTATCTACTCATCGGAGGAGTTCAACCCCGAAGATTTCTACGCAGATGATGATATGGTTATCACCATTTCACATATGGGGTATATCAAGCGTACACCGCTGGCTGAGTACCGCACACAAAATAGAGGTGGCGTGGGTGCTAAGGGTAGCGCAACACGTGACGAGGACTTTATCGAGCACATCTATGTGGCATCGATGCACAACACAATGTTGTTCTTCACCGAGAAGGGTCGCTGTTTCTGGTTGAAGGTTTACGAGATTCCTGAGGGTGCTCGTGCATCAAAAGGCCGTGCTATTCAGAATGTTATCCAAATCGAACCAAACGACAAGGTGCGTGCATATATCAACGTTAAGCGCTTGACCGATGAGGAGTATATCAACAATAACTACATCATTATGTGTACCAAAGATGGTACCATCAAAAAGACCCGTTTGGAGGCCTACTCACGCCCACGACAGAATGGTGTGAACGCCATCACAATCCGTGAGGGCGACCAACTCTTGGAGGCTAAGCTCACAAGTGGTAACGCTGAGGTTATGATTGCTGCACGTGGCGGCAAGGCTATCCGCTTCAACGAGTCGATTGTGCGTCCTATCGGTCGAACGGGTGCTGGCGTGCGAGGTATCTCAATCGAGAGTTCGGATGAGGTTATCGGTATGATTTGTGTTGAGCCAGATTTTAAGCAGGATGTTTTGGTATTGAGCGAGAATGGCTATGGTAAGCGTACCGATTTGGACGAGTATCGTATCACAAATCGTGGTGGTAAGGGTGTTAAGACTATCAATATCACTGAAAAGACTGGCGATTTAATCTCAATTCAAGCGGTAACAGACGACAACGACTTGATGATTATCAACCGCTCAGGACTTACGATTCGCACCGCTGTGTCGCAAGTGCGCTTGGCTGGTCGTGCAACGCAGGGCGTGCGCATTATCAACCTTCGTGATGGCGACTCGATAGCATCTGTAATGGCTGTACCAGCAAACGAGGATGATATTGAGGGTGCTGAACTCGCTGAGGGAGATGAGGGTGCAACGGTATCTGTCGAGGGTGCTGAGGCAACTTCAACGACAGAGGCTACAACAGCAGATGTACCTCAGAGTGAGGATAATCAAGAGCAAGAGAACTAATTTATTAACTATACTAAAATTTTGAAAATATGAAAAAGATTATTTTAAGTGTCGTGGCTACACTGCTTCTTGCAGGTACAGCCATCTATGCGCAAAAGGTAAACGCTGAGTCGTTTAAATCTAAAATTGAGAAGAGCGATAGCGACATCGCTAATCCCAAAAAATCGGGTAAATCGGCAACGTGGATTAATCGTGGTAAACTCTTCTATGATGTTGCAGTAGAGCCAACAAAAGACCTTTTCGTTGGCCTTGAGCGTCAATTTTTGACTTTGGCTATTGGTACTCCTAATAGCGAAGAGCCTGTTACACTCAACACCATAGACTACACGGCATTAAACTACCCCTATGTTACGGTATACCTAACGGCTGAGGGTAAAGTTGCAGCGTGGAATCAGACAAAGTTTATCGTTGAGGATGCTGCTGCAATGTCAATCGAGGCATACAACAAGGCGTATGAGATCGATCCCAAGAGTGCCGAGAAGGTAAAAGCTGGGTTGGAGCAGGTGATCAACTTCTGTATTCAGGTAGGTAACGTCAATCTTGACTCGGGCAACTACGTTGATGCTGCCCTATCATACATTCAGGCTTACGATGCACAATCATTGCCAGAGTATAACGCACCAGATCCATCGTTGCTCTACTATGCAGGTTACCTATACACTATCGATGGCACAAAGAACCCAGCATCATATGAGAAGGGTGTTGAGTACTTGGCTAAGGCTATCGAAGCGGGATATAAGGATGAAAAGGGCGATGTATACTACTATCTATACCACTCATATTATGGTCTAAAGGATAAGGATGCTGCTAATCTAATCTCAGCTAAGGATGTACTATTGAAAGGTATCGTTGAGTTCCCAAAGAATGATAATATCCTAAATAGCCTTATCCAGCTATACACTGCCGAAGAGAATATTGGTGACCCAGCCGACCTGATCGTTCTAATCGACAAGGCGGTAGCTGATGCTCCCGACAATATCGATTTGTGGTATGGTCGTGGCCGCATTTTCTATGCGCTGAAGAACTATGACGAGAGTATCGCATCATTTAAGAAGGTGTTGGAGCTAAACCCAGAGCTCTTCGAGGGTAACTTCTACATCGCTGTCTTCTACGAGATGAAGGGTGCTGAAATCAACGACGAGATTAGTGCAAAGCAGTACAGCAGCCAAGCTGAGTACGACAAAGACCTTGCGGTGTTGATTGATGTCTATATGCAGGCATTGCCATACTACGAGAAGGCTTATGAGATTAAGCCTGATGATGTATCAAACTTGGAGTCTTTAAAATCTCTATGCTTCCGCCTTCGTGACCAAGAGGGTATGAAGGAGAAGTACGAGAAGTACAACGATCTATTCAAAGCTACTCAGCAGTAGGGTATTAGAGCCACTACTTTAGGGTGGCAAATTCTAACTTTTTGGGCAAATCCTTCTGGGTTTGCCCATTTTTGTTGTAAGAGATATTATAAATCGCTATCTTTACGTTCAATATATAATATTAGTAGTGACACGATATATAAAGATGAAATCAAAGAGGATATTTACCTTTCGGGATGCCGAAAAACAGGTAGCACCTGTGGTATTTTCGACAATGCTAAAGCCCGCTGGGTCGAGCTGTAATTTGGATTGTCACTACTGTTACTATCTGGACAAGGCGATGCAATATGGTGGTCGTCAGGTAGTTATGTCGGATGAGTTGTTGCGTAAATATGTTCGCCAATACATCACAGCAAACGATGTCGATATTGTTCAGTTCTGCTGGCACGGAGGCGAACCACTGTTGTTGGGGTTGGATTTCTACCGTCGAGCAATGGAGTACCAAAAGGAGTTTGCCAACGGAAAACGCATTGAAAACACGCTTCAGACCAACGCTATGCTCATCGATGATGCGTGGTGCGAGCTCTTCGCCTCGAATAACTTTTTGGTGGGAGTGTCGTTAGATGGTCCGCAAGATATTCACGACACATTCCGCCTGACAAAGGGCGGCAAACCAACCTTCGAGCGTGTCGTAGAGTCGGTGCGTGAAATGGAGATATTTGGCGTGGAGTACAACACCTTGAGTGTGGTCAATAGCCTAAGTGAGGGTCGTGGAGCTGAGATTTATCGATTCTTTCGGGATACCATACGTAGCCGATATATGCAGTTCCTGCCCGCTGTCGAGCACGTCATCGACAAAGAGGGGCATCACCGCCCACTAATCGTTTCGCCATCGACCGAAGGTGCACGCTTAGCCGAGTGGTCAGTATCAGCTAAGGGGTATGGCGATTTTCTGTGCGATATATTCGATGAGTGGGTTATTCGAGATGTGGGGCAGTGCTTTGTTCAGATGTTCGATGCCACGCTGGCGGGGTGGTGTGGCGTTCAGCCGGGTGTATGCTCGATGGGCGAGACGTGTGGCGATGCCTTAGTTGTTGAGCACAATGGCGATGTATATTCGTGCGACCACTTCGTCTATCCCGAGTATAAGTTGGGTAACATCCTCGAGACCCATTTGGCAGATATTTACCGCTCACGCAAGCGGCAGGAATTTGGCTTGGATAAGCGCAATGCCCTGCCTGCGGAGTGCCTAAAGTGCAAATTCTACTTTGCGTGTCACGGCGAGTGCCCGAAACATAGATTTGAAACAGGCGCTGATGGGTGCCGTAAAAATTCGCTGTGCGAGGGTCTTTTTCGCTACTTCCGCCACACTGAGCCATATATGAACTATATGCGTGAGATGCTTTCACGTGAGCAGTCACCAGCGTGGGTTATGCCGTTCGCACGAAAGAGGATGGGATTTGAGTAGGCAGACACCAAGTGATTGTGCCAAAATAGACTCTATTCAAATTTCACTTTAGGTAAGTCGCTCCAAGTAGTTGTGTAGCTTGGCGATAGATGTTGCCGTGAAGAGTCTATTACAAACCTCTGCTCTGTTGCCAACTGAACGCTTTTATTACCAAAATGGGCATTAATTTTGTCCATTGCGCTCATAAGTCTATTGTGTTTCGTGCGGTTTTGAGAATCGAATAACGAGCACTGCACCTGTGCTTTAGGCATCAACCCCGAACAAATTACACCCGCTTTTTTATAGCCGTAACCATCCTTATAGATTTTACGCAGTGACGAAGTGGCTGCCGCCGCTATCTCTAAGGTAAAGTCGGTGGGGGTATCAAAGCGGTGCACATCGCTATCAAAGTGTTGTGGCAGATCGCTTCGATGGCGATTTGTATTGAGATAGGTGGTTATATTGGTCACGCAACTCCCCTGTGCACGCAGCTTATTTGCCACCGACGACGCAAATTGAGCAACAATCGATTGTAGCTCCTCATACGATGCTATATCTTTAGAAAAACTGCGTCCGATGCTTATCGATTGACTTGCCTCGATAGTTATATCGAATGGATGGGCCACCTCGCCACGCAACTCACGCCAAATCCTTAAACCAGTGATATGCAACTCTTTATGCACCCATGATTTGGGCATTTGTGAAAATTGATACGCTGTTTGCACGCCTGCCGTGTGGAGTTTTTTAGCTGAGTTTCGCCCAATGCCCCACACATCCTCTATTGGCAATTTTTTTAGTACTTTTTCAATATCTTCTGCTCGATGCATAACACAACAGCCGTTCAATTTTGGATACTCCTTACAGAGTTTGCTGGCAATCTTGGCAAGGGTCTTTGTAGGGGCTATGCCGATGCTAACGGGGATACCAGTATTTTGACGAACACGCCTTGAAAGCGCCTCTCCACGCTCCTTGAGGGTCGATATATCGAAGTGCGAGAAGTCGATAAATGCCTCATCCACAGAGTATATCTCGATGGCAGGCGTTAGTTGGCGTAGTGTCGCCATCACACGTTGCGATATATCGGAGTATAGACGATGGTTAGCTGAAAAGAGCTTAACATCGTGCTGCTCAACGATTTTGCGCACTTGAAACAGTGGCACTCCCATCTTGATACCCAGCGCTTTGACCTCGTTGCTGCGAGCTATCACACACCCATCATTGCCCGAGAGCACAGCCACAGGTCGCCCATCCAAATCGGGCTGAAAAAGCCTTTGACACGAGACAAAAAAATTGTTGCAATCGCACAATCCAACCATCGCTAATAGGCTTTTATATAGTATGTTACACGCCCCCAAATAGCTGTATTTTCGGGCAATGGGGTAGCTTTGCCATCGGTAATTGAGAGCATCATCGAACCATCCTCAGCGATGATAATACGTCGCACAACAAACTCGCCATCGATAAATAGCACCACCAGTGAGTTGTGCTCAACTGTTGCGCTCTTGTCAATTACAACGATGTCACGCTCTGAACCCGCAACAGAGGCAAAAAAGGTCGCAGGAGCATTTGTGACAAGCAATTTATCTAATGACAATGGCTGTATATAGTCACCCACACGCTCTTCAGCGCCAACGGGCAACAAACTTTTATTTTCAATATCTGTCGGAAAAAATGGCATCGTAATAGGTTTTATTTTGCATAAGCAACTTCTGCGCCTAAACGCAAATCCGCTCTGCAAATGTAGTAAAAAATAGGGGATCTTTGAGGTGTAGATGTTAGAATTATAATAATGTTTTTTTATTAGTGATGCGTTAAAGCTACCACCTCGTCATTGCGGGCTTGACCCGCAATCTCAACACTCTAATTATCAGCTCTTTTTATGAGATTGCGGGTCAAGCCCGCAATGACGGAAGCTGAATCTCACAATCAAATCATTTACCATATACAACCATACAAGTCACTATTAATCTGCGTATTATGCAAATAATATAAGACTTAACGCATCACTATTGATGTTTTTTATCAAAAAATTTGGTGGTAATTATTTTTTTTGTACTTTTGTGCAAGAAATAACAAATGCGAAAATAGCTCAGTTGGTAGAGCACAACCTTGCCAAGGTTGGGGTCGCGAGTTCGAGTCTCGTTTTTCGCTCTCAAAGGGTCACAGTTTTGTGACCCTTTTTTTGTACTTTTTGTAGTTCAATTTTATGATTTATATGTTATCTTTGTCACAATGAAAAGCGTAGTTGAGATATTTACATCATTGGGCGACAGACTCCTTGAGTTTGGCAAAAACACAGATACACAGAGTGTTATCGATGCTGCTATTGCCGAGAATGGGTGGTTTACCAAAGAGGAGATATGTTGCAGTATCGAGGCAATACGCTCGCAAATGTTGCAACCAAAACCCCTCAAAGAGTGGCTTGAAGGCTATAATTTCGAGCCACATACGCCACTACGCACACTAATTGTGATGGCAGGAAATATCCCTGCAGTGGGATTTTTTGATATGCTTTGCGTATTGGCTGCAGGCGACTGTGCCATCATAAAACCATCAAGCAAAGATAGGGTATTGATTGAGTATATCATCGGGTTGTTGTGTGAAATAGAACCTAAAGTTATGATTGAACTATACACCGACAACACCACTAATATAGAGGCAGTTATCGCAACGGGAAGCTCCAATGCAAACAGATACTTTCGCTCACAATTTGACAACCTCCCAATGCTCTTGCGCTCAAATCGCACGTCAGTGGCGGTGCTCAATGGCTCGGAGAGCGAGGAGCAGATGGCACGCCTTGCAGATGATATTTGGGCATACTCGGGCTTGGGGTGTCGTAATGTATCTATTATCTTCATCGCAAAAGGCTCAAAGCTCAACCTTGCGATGCCTACGATGAACCCAAAATATCTCAACAACTACCGCCAACAGCGTGCTCTGGCAGCGATGAACAAGACTCCATACCTCGATTTTGGGGCGGCCATTGGTATCGAACAGAGGTGTGTGCCAGCGACTTTGAGCACAATTTCGTATAGCTATTACGACACCCTTGACGAGGTTGCACAGTGGCTCATCGAGATGGATGATGAAATTCAATGCGTGGTGTCGGAGTGCATCGAACATAGACGCCAAGTGGGAATTGGGAAGGCACAAAAACCACAACTGACAGACTATGCCGATGGAATCGATACAATACTGTGGCTCAAAAAGTTACACAGACAACTTAAATAAACAGTTTAAATAGAAACAACTATGGCAACGCTCTTTAAATTTAGAATGTTGAGTGACGAAAACGACAATTTTTTGAGGGATTATGAACTCCTATCAACCTCGACACTCTTGGATCTGCACAACTTTATCCTCACCTCTTTGGAGTATGAGGATTGCATCGCATCCTTCTTCACGGCCGATGCCCAGTGGGAGAAGGGCCAAGAGTTTACACTAATGTCGATGGGTGAAGAGTCGCAATCGCTTACTATGCAAGGTGTTACGCTGGAGCAGGTGCTCGCCGAGAAGCGTGACCGTTTGATATACCTCTTCGATATGTTTGGCGACAGAGCCTACTACCTTGAATTAGTGGATATTACCTCTGCTGACGACTCTGCCGACTACCCACGTGAAGCGTATGCTCAGGCGGATGCTCCCGACCAATACGACGCCTCGAAGAGCAGTGAATCTGACGATGGCTCCATCTTCGACGATATAATGGGTGAGTTCAACGATTTCGAGGGCGACGAGAGCTATAACGATGAGTATTAAGCGTTTAATAGTCGTATGTGGGGCCACTGCATCGGGCAAAAGTGCACTCGCTGTGCGCCTTGCCCAGCACTATGGCGCCCCAATTATCTCGACCGACTCACGCCAATTCTATCGTGGCTTGGCAATCGGCACGGCACAGCCTATCGCTGAGGAGCTGCAGGCTGCCGAGCACCACTTCATCGCCTCGCACGAGCTCGCCGAACCACTTAACTGTGGCGAGTACGAAACAATGGCAATAGAGCGCTTGGAGGAGCTCTTTGCACACCACGACTATGTGGTTGCAGTTGGCGGTTCAGGTTTGTATATCAACGCTTTATGCTATGGAATGGATGAACTTCCTAAGCACGATGCTGAGTTGCGAGCATCGCTCAACAAACGCCTTGAAGTGGAGGGTTTAGAGCCACTTTTGGCGCAACTCAAAGAGCTTGACCCTGCATATTATGAGGTTGTAGACCGCCAAAACCCAGCACGCATCGTACGAGCGTTGGAGGTCTGCCTGCAAACTGGGATGCCATACTCGGTACAGCGCACTGGGGAGCGCAAGGCACGCCCCTTTGAAGTTGTAAAAGTTGCTATTGATATGCCACGTGAGGTGCTCTACGAGCGCATTGACAGACGTGTTGATGCGATGATTTCGGATGGTTTAGAGGCTGAGGCGAGGGCAGTATATCCATTTAGGCACCTCAATTCATTGCAGACGGTAGGGTATCGAGAGATGTTTGACTACTTCGATGGCGAAATCGACTTTGAACGAGCTGTGGAGCTCATAAAACGCAACTCGAGGCGCTATGCCAAGCGTCAAATTACGTGGTTTGGGCGTGACGAAGATGTGCATTGGTTTAAGTTTGGGGATGAAAAATCAATAATTGCGCATATAGATTTTGGTAAATAATAATATTTTTCTACCTTTGCTCTCGCTTTTGATAAAAAGCTGAGGCTCGGATGGTGGAATTGGTAGACACGCCGGACTTAAAATCCTGTGACCAGCAACGGTCGTGCGGGTTCGATTCCCGCTCCGAGTAC
>CAYJJV010000032.1:0-10265 GCA_964370585.1 uncultured Alistipes sp.
TACGAGATTGAGAAGGTTAAAAATAAATTTGAGGCAAACACCCTATTTGGCGAGATAAACGTGATGAACAAGGCGATGAATTTGGGCTTCTATGAGATGTTGGGCGATATTGAGCTAATCAATCGTGAGGTGGAGATATATCGCTCGTTGAGTGAAGATGATATACGTGACTTTTGCCGCAGAGTATTCCGAGAAGAGAACTCTTCAACACTAATATATAGAGCAAAGCGATGAGAGAGCCAAAGATGACAATACCAACAAAAATTGATGTTGCAGCGGCAGAGCGCTACAACCTACGAAATGGCGCTACGCTATATACCCTTCACTCGGACGATTTTGAGGTTATTCGCTTCACGATACTTTTTCGTGCAGGCTCGACAAAACAGTCAAAGCCTTTTTGCGCCTCAACAACTCTAAATATGCTATCTGAAGGTAGCGTAGAGATGACAGCGCACCAGATTGCTGAGCGCTTGGACTACTACGGCTCGCACTTTGAGGTCTCGATCGATAGGGATAACGTATATATTAACTTCGCATCGCTATCTAAATTCTTTGCCCAGACCCTTGAGATAGCTTCGCAGATAGTTCTACACCCTGAGTTCCCCACCCAAGAGTTGCGTACCTACTGTGCAAAGCAACGACAGAGATTGACGGTGGAGCGCTCAAAAATTGATGTCAAGGCTCGTGAGGCCTTTGCCAAAGCGCTCTTTGGCGGCAGTCACCCTTATGGAGGTTCATCAAGTGAGGAGCTTTATGATTGCTTGACTCGTGAGGATTTGCAGTCGCAATATGAGCGCTACTATACGGCTCAAAATTCAATCGCTGTGGCGAGTGGTAAGGTCACTGTAGAGCAACGAATGTTGTTAGAGCAGCTTTTAGAGCAACTACCTGAGGGGGAGTGCACAGAGATTACGATGCCCGATGTTGCGATGACGCACAACAGCTTTGTCGAGCACGCTGGGGCGGTGCAGTCATCACTTCGTGTGGGGCGGATGTTGTTCTCACGTGAACACCCCGATTTTATTGGGATGCAGGTTGTTGCAATGGCGTTGGGGGGCTATTTTGGTTCACGCCTAATGCAGGCTCTGCGTGAGGAGCGAGGCTACACCTATGGAGTGGTGTCGGCGGTTGTGAACTTCGACAAGGCGGGCTACTTCGCCATCGCCACGCAGGTGGGCAGTGACGTAACTGAAGATGCCCTTAACGTTATCTATGCCGAGATTGAGCGCCTATGCACCGAAGAGATGGGGGGCGAGGAGCTGCAGTTGGTCAAAAATATGATGGTGGGCGAGATGATGCGCATCTTGGATGGGCCGTTTGGTGTGGCGGATGTGACAATCGAAAATATACTGTGTGGAGCTGATAACTCGATTATAAACAGCAATATAGCAAAAATTATTGCGACAACGCCTGCAGATTTGCAGGCGCTGGCTAAAAAGTATTTAAGACGTGACGATATGGTCACGGTGGTGGTTGGCTCAGAAGAGCTATCAGCTATTTTTGGCTAAGAGCTCGATACCCATCTCACGGAGCTTGTATTTCTGAATTTTACCGCTGGCAGTCATTGGGAATGCCTCGACAAAGTGGATATACTTCGGTATTTTGTAGCGTGCAATTTTGCCACGACAAAATAGCTGAATATCCTCTTCTGTTACTATCTCGCCATCCTTTAGGGTGACGAATGCTGCAACCTCCTCGCCATAGCGTTCGGATGGTAGTCCGACAACCTCGACACCCTTGATTTGGGGTAGCTGGAAGAGGAAGTTCTCAACCTCACGTGGGTAGATGTTCTCGCCACCTCGAATTATCATATCCTTAATGCGCCCAGTGATGTGGTAGAGCCCATTTTCATCCACCATACCCAGATCGCCCGAGTGTAGGAATCCATCCTTGTCGATTGTCTCGGCAGTAGCCTCAGGGTTTTTGTAGTACCCCTTCATCACGTTCCAACCTCGACAGCACACCTCGCCCGACACCCCAACGGGGCACTCTTCGCCCGTCTCGGGATCGATGATGCGCACCTCAATTTCGGGGAAGGCTCGCCCGACAGTTGTGGCACGCACTTCGGTTGGGTCGCTCAGGTCACTACCAGTCATTCCGGGCGATGTTTCGGTCAAACCATATATGCTAATAAGTTGGCAGTGCATACGCTCCATTACGGCATTCATCGTCTCGATAGGGCATACTGCACCAGCCATAATGCCAGTTCGTAGCGACGTTAAATCAAACATATCGAATAGTGGATGGTTCAGCTCGGCAATGAACATCGTGGGTACGCCATATAGAATCGTACAGCGCTCCTTGTGTATGGCAGCCAAGACACGCAGGGGGTCAAAATCCTCGACCAGAACCATCGTAGCCCCATTCGTGAGCACGGCGCACAACGCCAAAACACACCCAAAGCAGTGAAACAGCGGAACACAGACCAAGAGTTTATCATCTGCCGTATAGCGCATAAACTCAGCTGTCGCCTTGCCATTGTTGAGGATGTTGTAGTGTGTGAGCATCACACCCTTCGGAAATCCAGTTGTGCCCGAAGTGTACTGTATATTGACAACATCATCGCACTCGACCTTCGACTTTAGTGCCTCATATTTGGCGTTGTCACAGTATGTTCCGATGGATATAATCTCGGAGGTGTTGTAGATTCCCCTTAACTTCTCTTGGCCTAAGTAGACAACATTGCGAAGCGCCGGGAAACGCTTTGAGTTCAGTGCCCCTCGCTCGCCCTTTGTGAGTTCGGGCACGCTGTCGTATATCATCGAGATGTAGTCGCTGTCACGGTAGCCATTCATCATACACAAGGTGTGGATGTCGGCATTTTGGAGTATATACTCCAACTCGGAGCTCTTATAGTTGGTGTTGATTGTCACAGATATGGCACGTAGCTTAGCGGCGGCAAAGAAAATTGTGAGCCAATCGGGGATATTCTTCGCCCAGATGCCCACCTTGCACCCCTCGCCAACACCCAACGACATTAGACCTCGTGCTACACGATCTACTCTGTCGTTGAACTCCGAATAGCTTAGTGTTAAACCTCTGTCGGGGTAGCTGATAAATGTTTTATCGCCACTTCTCTCTGCCCACCCCTCTAAGAGTGAGCCGAGCGTATCTCGTATGAGCTCCATCGACTAATGAATTGGGAAGTATGTAACTGCCAAAATACGTGTTGTAGAGCCCTTCTCAGCTGAAGATATGTAGTGTGGCACTGCCGAGTCATAGTAGATGCTCTGTCCCGCCTCGACCCGAAATTTATCGTTGCCATAGCCTACAACAAGCGCACCATTCAATACATACATAAACTCCTCGCCCTCGTGTGGGGCAAATGTTGCATCCTCTTCAGGCACATACTCAACATCGATAATTGAGGGCTCCATATTTCTGTCGCTCTTGCCCTTAGCTAATAGATGGTATGTTAGGTGGGGTTTTTTATCAAGATTGACACTGAGCTTAAAGTCGGGCTGTGATTGGCACTGCTCCTCAATATCCATTACGATTGGCGATGGGCTCTCGTCGCCATCCAAGATGGTACCAACACGCACTCCCAACGCCTTACAAATCTTTATTATGACATATACTGGTGGGGTAGCACGCCCCTTTTCGATATGCTCCAGCTCCTCACTACTTATCGACACCTTTTGCGATAGCTCCTTTAAAGACAACTTTGCTTCTTCACGAAATCGCCTAATCTTCTCTCCAATACTCTCTGACATACGTTATAAATTTTAATGGTGTGTAATCTGCTTGTGGTTAGTAGGTTAGGTTGGTATTACACACTGTGCGCCATAGACACACGTTATGCAAAGTTACAAATTGTTATTTGTTATGCAAATTTATTTTGTGTTTGCGCCAAAAAAATGAGCAGTAGACCTAACTATAATCTACCGCTCAATCAACTAATTTCGTTTGAGATCAATCCTCTTTATATGTGTATCGGATGCTCTTCGGCCGCCTCCATTATCGCCTCGCTCATCGTCGGGTGGGCGTGGATTGTGCGAGCAATCTCGCTGGCAGTTGCCCCCACTTGACTCGCTAAGGTCACTTCGGATAGCATCTCTGTTACGTTCATACCCACCATATGGGCACCTATGAGCCTATCTTCGCTATCGAACAGGAGTTTTACAAAGCCATCCGTTGCCCCTGCAGCTTTAGCTCGTCCCGATGCTGAGAATGGGAAACGCCCCACACGGTGCAGAAGCCCTTTTTCGGCAGCTGCAGCTTCGGTTAGCCCCACTGATGCCACTTCGGGGGAGGTGTAGACACACGATGGTATCGAATTGTAATCTATCGCTTTAGACTCCTCGCCACAGATTAGCTCGACGCATCGTATAGCCTCTGCCGATGCCACGTGCGCTAAGGCTGGCGTAGAGATAATATCGCCCACGGCATAGATGCCCTCGACAGATGTTTGATAAGCATCATCAACCACAATTTTATCACGTTCAACCTCAATTCCAAGCTCCTCTAAGCCTAAATTTTCGATGTTGGACTTAATACCCACAGCCGAGAGAACAACATCTGCCATAAGCTCCTCTTCGCCCTTTCGACTATCAAGAGTGACTACGCACTGCCCATTGTCTGCAATTCGTGAGCCCTTGACGGCAGTTGCCACCCGTACGCCCACCTTGAGCTTACGGAATGTACGCTCCATTGTCTTCGATACCTCCTCATCCTCTAATGGCATAAGCGATTGAGCCGCCTCGACGATGGTCACCTTTGAGCCGAGCGTGGCGTACAACCACGCAAACTCCGACCCAATAGCGCCCGACCCAACAACGATAATTGACTCGGGGATTTTTGTTAGTGCTAAGGCGTGGCGTGACGATATTATTCGCTCCCCATCAATTGGTAGTGCCTCAATTTCACGAGCTCGTGCGCCAGTTGCTAAGATGATACTTTGGGCGGTGTGTCGTACACCTTCGACCTCAATTTCACCCTTTGATATGAGGCGTGCCGTACCTCGAATAGTCTCGATATTGCCCTTTTTTAGTAGGAACTCAACACCTCGCCCCATCGCCTCAGCCACTGAGCGTGAGCGTGCAACCATAGCCTCAATGTTGGGTTTTACGCTCTCCGCTCCCCCCTCAATCTCGACACCATAGTGCGATGCCTGACGGCAGTAGTCGAAGGTCTGCGCACTCTTAAGTAGCGCCTTAGTTGGGATGCACCCCCAATTTAGACATACGCCACCTAAGTCGGCACGCTCGACAACAGCCACTTTACGCCCAAGTTGTGCCGCACGTATAGCCGCCACATACCCAGCAGGCCCTGCCCCAATTACCAAAATATCGTATTGCATAGCTTACTGCATCTTTAAAACATCGCCATTATCCTTGACAACAGCCTCTTTCCACTTTTGGTTGTAGCCCGGAAATTGAATCTTACCCGGTATATCCTTGTCGTGGCCGTTGTTTACGAAGTGTGCTCGGCTATTATCCTTATTTAGGTAGTCCAAAACTGTGCCATTCTCGCTCTTTACATTACCATCAACATACTTTAGAAGTAGGTATGCATCGAGCTTCTGCCACCTCTCGAATAGGTCATCGGCAGTCTCTATGCTGAACTCAGTTAAGTACTCCTTGCGCTCTTTTGGCGATAGTTTAGCCGCCTCTTGGTCGATATATTTGATATTCTCAAGTGCCTTATTCTCCCAAGTATCAACAACTGTGCGTATATCCTTCTCAATCATATCATAGCGCAAATATGCAAAGTTTGTGACACGGTTAAAGAGCCAAAAAGCAGATGTTGGCGAGTACTCTAACATCGAACCATTTGCTAAATCAAACGACTCAGCGACCCTCTGTGAAGAGCAGTAGATTGGGGTTAAACACGATGTTGCGGCGTCATCCATACCAAACCATAGAATACCCATATCGTCGCTAAGCTCTGGACGAACTTGACCCACAAACCAAAAACCAGTCTGCTGTGTTGCCGTAGCACGCTCGTTTACATACTCCTCGCCATCAACCTCGAACGACATCGGGCGCCAGCGGTATGGGTTGTTGTGTCCCCCCGCACCAAGATCCTCACGCATATCTAAAACTGTACCCTCATAGTGGTCACGCATCTCATCAAATACAACCTTTGGCGACACCTTCGCACGAGGTTTAACCCACAGTGGCATACGGTTCTCAGCGTTGTGCCCCATTGCATAGTCCGTATAGGCATCCATACCATCGGCAACGGCTCTGAAGAATGACCATACACGAGCCTCACAAGCACGCATAGCCATAAAGTCTAATGGAGCATAGGCATCGCTAAAGCTAAAATCTTCGTCCGAGCCCTCGTAGTAGCCCATCTCACGTGCAAACGAGATGACATCAGGAGCGTATAGACAGTTCTCGGGGTCATCCTTTGGGAATGTTGTGATACGTGCTTGGTTGGCGTGTGCCGAAATATACCCATCGGGCACACGACGTGCTACCCATACGATTCCCTTGTTGGCGTTGCCACCCTTGCCATCGCTCTTATAGCCCTTGCCGATGAGCTCCATAATCCACGCCTCTTCGGTGTCGGCAATCGAGAACGATTCGCCCGACGATGCATAGCCGTAGGTGTTTGCCAAATCGACAATAGTTGCAATCGCCTCACGAGCCGTCTTGGCACGTTGCAGCGTTACATATATAAGTGAGCCATAGTCGATGCCACCCGTTGAGTCTGCGAGCTCCTTGCGACCACCATAAGTGGTCTCGCCAATTAGCAGTGAGTGCTCGTTCATATTGCCCACAGTGGAGTAGGTCTTAGCCACTTGCTCAATCTCGCCTAAGTATCGACCCGTATCCCACTCATATATTTTGAGCATATCGCCCCTCTTGTGCTTGCCCGCAGGGGTTGAGTATAGAGCACCAAAGAGTTGGTGCGAATCGGCAGCGTATGATACCATAATCGAACCATCGGTCGATGCGCCACGTGTCACAATAAAATTTGTGCAGGCCAAAACGGGGGCAGCTACACCCACCAGAGCCATAGTCAAAGCGATAAATATTCTCTTCATAGTTTGAAAAAGTTTGAAATTTGTTTTGAAAGCAAAGATAGTAAACAAAATCAAAAAAACCTATATTTTGGTCACTATATAATAATATTTGTGTAACTTTACACCATTAATTAGTATAAAAGCGTATGAATTTTAGGATTGGATATGGTTTTGATGTGCACGCTTTGGGCGAGGGTCTGAGGTTGGTGCTTGGCGGTGTTGAGATTCCCCACTCGAAGGGGTGCATCGCCCACTCGGATGGGGATGTTTTGTTGCACGCCATATGCGATGCACTGTTAGGGGCGGCCGCAATGGGCGATATTGGGATGCACTTCCCCGATACTTCGGCACAGTTTAAGGGTATCGACTCGATGCGGCTATTGGAGCGTGTGGTCGAGCTCGTGAGTTGCGATGGTTACAAGGTTGGTAATTTGGACTGTACAATATCGATGCAGAGCCCAAAGCTTCGCCCATACATTGACGATATGCGCCAGAGGATTGCCTCAGCCTTAGGCATCGATTTGGGACGTGTTTCGGTCAAGGCGACAACCACCGAGCGGATGGGATTTGAGGGGCGTGAAGAGGGCGTTTCGGCATCGGCAACGGTTCTAATTTTCAAATAAAAGTTATACGTTAATTTTCCACCGTCATCCTGAATTCGATTCAGGATCTCTAATTGTAGTTGATTATTAGATAATTAGAGATTGCGGGTCAAGCCCGCAATGACGCAACAGTGACTTTAACGCACCAGTACTAATTTTTAAATAAGATAAAATTTCATTATCTTTGCAAACCTTAAAATTAATACAAAATATTCAGTTATGAAGATATCATACAGTTGGCTAAAAAATTATTTGGATTGTGACCTCACGCCTGAGGCTCTATCGACAATTTTGACCGATATAGGTCTTGAGGTGGATGGCTTGGAGAGGGCGGAGGCTGTGCGTGGCGGTCTACAAGGCGTTGTTGTGGGCGAGGTTCTAACCTGCATCGATCACCCTCAATCCGACCATCTACACATTACGACAGTCGATGTTGGGGGCGAAGAGCCTTTGCAAATTGTCTGTGGAGCTGCCAACTGCCGTCAAGGACTAAAGGTTATGTGTGCTACGGTGGGCACAACTCTATACCCTAATGGTGGCGAGGAGGAGTTCAAAATCAAGCGTAGCAAGATTCGTGGCGTTGAGTCGCTGGGTATGTTGTGTGCCGAAGATGAGCTCTCGATTGGAGTATCGCACGATGGTATTATGGAGCTTAAAGCAGACGCCAAAGTAGGGCAGTCGGCTAAGGAGTATTTAGGGTTGCAGGATGAGTTCGTCTTTGAGATTGGACTAACCCCCAACCGCATAGATGCAGCTTCGCACTATGGCATTGCACGTGACGTGGCGGCATATTTAAAGAGTCAAGGCGAGCGTGTCGAACTTAAAAAACCAAGCGTTGAGGCGTTTACGATCGATAGCAACGAGTTACCCGTAAAGGTGCGTGTTGAGGCC
This sequence comes from uncultured Alistipes sp., assembly GCA_964370585.1. Classification (GTDB taxonomy): domain Bacteria; phylum Bacteroidota; class Bacteroidia; order Bacteroidales; family Rikenellaceae; genus Alistipes. The sequence continues at coordinate 8,467 of CAYJJV010000032.1, forward strand.
GTAGAGGGCGCTCCACGCTATGCTGGCGTAACGATTAAGGGGTGCAAAATAGCCCCATCGCCCGAGTGGATGCAGAGCGCCTTGCGTTCGGTTGGTGTGAACCCCAAAAATAACTTGGTCGATATTACAAACTATATTCTATTTGAGTTGGGACAGCCGCTACACGCCTTCGACTTGGCGAAGGTCGATGGGGGCGAGGTTGTTGTAAAACATTGCGCTGAGGGTACGCCATTTGTAACCTTAGATGGTGTTGAACGTAAACTATCGTCAGATGATGTTATGATTTGCTCAGCCCAAAAGCCGATGTGTATCGCTGGTGTTTTGGGTGGCGTTGAGTCGGGAGTGTCCGACACAACAACCGATATATTCTTAGAGAGCGCATACTTCAATCCCGTTTCGGTACGCAAGACAGCCAAGCGTTTTGGTATCAATACCGATGCATCGTTCAGATTTGAGCGTGGCATCGACCCAAATATCACAATCTATGCTCTAAAACGTGCTGCGATGCTCTTCAAGGAGTTGGCAGGGGGCTTTGTGGCGAACGAGATTGTCGATATATATCCAAAGCAGATTGCAGACTTTGAGTTTGAGATCTCTATTCCACGCATCGAGCGTTTGATTGGCAAGGCGATAGGGGCAGAGGTAATTGAGAAGATAATCACGGCGTTAGAGGTTAAGATTTTGTCAAAAGATGGCGATACGTGGCGTGTTGCCGTGCCACCATATCGAGTGGATGTACAGCGTGAGGTAGACCTCATTGAGGATATTTTGCGTATCTATGGATATAACAATGTTGAGGTGCCAACGAGTATGAAATCGACAGTTTCGTATGCGCCAAAGCCCGATCGCAATCGCCTTGTGAATATGGTGGCGGATATGCTCACGGCGAACTCCTATACCGAGATTATGTCCAACTCTTTGACACGTTCGGCATACTATGAGGGGTTACAGAGTTACCCTATGGAGCGTTGCGTTAAGATTCTGAACCCTCTAAGTGGCGATTTGAACGTTATGCGTCAAACCCTGCTATTCAACGCTTTGGAGGCTGTGCAACTAAATGCTAATCGCAAAAATGGCGACCTTAAACTCTACGAGGCGGGCAACTGTTACTACTATGATATGGCGAAGCAAAACGAAGAGAATAAGCTCGCTCCATACTCAGAGCAGTATCGTTTGGGTATCTGTGTGACGGGTATGGCCGTGCAGCAGAGCTGGAACGCAAAGCCCGAAAAGGCATCGTTTTTTACCCTGCGTTTAGCTGTTGAACGCATCTTAAAACGCTTTGGATTAGATATTTATGCCCTTAAGTGCGAGCCTTCGCAGAGCGACATTTTCGATGAGGCTCAAAGCCTATTTATTAATGGTAAGGAGCTCTTGCAGATGGGTGTTGTGTCGCAAAAGATATGCACCTCGATGGGTGTTAAGCAGGCGGTATACTTCTGTGAGATCAATTTCGAACTGTTGGCTAAGGCGACACGCAAACATAAAATTGCGGTTGAGGAGCTATCGAAATTCCCCGAAGTGAAACGTGACTTGGCACTCTTGGTCGATAAAACGGTCAATTTTGCAGCGTTGCGTGAGGTGGCGTTTGGAGCCGAGAAAAAACTCTTAAAGAGTGTATCGCTATTCGATGTTTATGAGGGCGATAAGCTCCCCGAAGGCAAGCGTTCATACGCTTTGAGCTTTGTTTTGGAGGATAAAACCCGCACTCTGGATGAGAAGTCAATCGAGCGAGTTATGGCAAACCTAACTCGTGCCTTTGAGCAACGTTGTGCTGCACAAGTCCGCCAGTAGGCGAG
>CAYJJV010000033.1:0-9692 GCA_964370585.1 uncultured Alistipes sp.
TACCACAAAGGTATGAATTTAATTTGTTATCTCCAAATTTTTGGAGGGGTATTTTATTTTTTTCTTAGTTGCCATATATATTTTGTAAGTTCAGCACCCTTAGCGTTTGCTAATCTGCATTTATTTTTATTTATGCTCAATATAGTAAAATGCTTTTTTGAGCCTTTTATCGTAACAATATCACCTACATTATGAGCGCCCTTAGTTGATGCCGTTTTAGATAGTTGTGTCTTTTGTTTAGTATTAACTTTTGACTCTATAACACCTATCGTTAATAGATTATATAGAACTTGGTCGGGGTTGTTTATAATCTCTTGATTCTTAACCCTTATGACAACATACCCCAATGATGACAAATAGGTATCACGCTTTCTATCATCACACTTTGCCGCCAAAGTTCTGTGAGACTCGCCATCAACCTCGATTATGTATTTACCTATAACAAAGTCTACTATATAAAAAGACCTATCTGTTAGTATTATCTCTTGAAATAAATAATCAACCTTTTGAGCATTTAGAAGTCGCTTCATTGCTCCCTCTGCCTTTGTTGTGTTCTTCACTAACTCGTATCGTCTTTTCTTCGCCCAATTATATCTGGTTGCTGAATAATCAATGTGCATAATCTTATTTTGTTTATTATTTTATACAATTTACCCTTATATCCCTGCAAGTATCAAAGGCAAAGATATTCTCTCAATTAAGAGAGCTGAACAAAACAACACTTCGTATCCCTTTCCATATTGGTATATGGCTGTAAATCTACTTGCCTATCATTGATTTCAAGTATTTTACTCTTTTACCTTAGATGCGGTCGTTAAACTTGCAGGTCACCTTTTCGATAGGGTATCTCAGGCACATTTACACATCCATTTGTTTCATTCCGAATACTGAGCACTTTTATACGGTGTGCACGTTTAGAACCGACTTCAGAATGGTAGGGGTGTAAATACGACAAACCCCATACCCATCCTATAAATAGGAGTAGAATATGGAGTATAAAGGTTTGTCTTAGGTCTTAGCCTAATATGTAAAAAATATTGTGCTCTAAATCTTCATTCTCGGTATTCTACCTCCGACTACGCAACAAAGATAAAACAAATAATCGAGAAAAACAAATATTTTGCGAATTATTTTTGATTATTTTGTTATTTTTCTTCATTTAGTTGCCTAATTCGCTCCTTGCAGATGTGAATTATCTTGTTGTAGTCCTCAATTCGAGACGTTCCCTCCTTATCTCGGTATAGTCGCTTGATAATATCGCAATCCCAAGGAGTAAGCCAATCCCATAGTTGCCACATCATCCAAGGTTGAATAGGCGACTTCTTTGCGTAATCACTCTTACCAACATTGTAAGAATAAACATCTGATGGATTTGTAGGGTCTTGCAGAACACCTACCTTAACCAATAACTCTACAACCTCTTTGTTTGCCTCTGCTATTTGACGAAAACGTTCTGCATTAGCATTTGCATATTCCTCTGTTTTGTTTCTAACCTCCGTTACAAAATCCATAATCGGCTTAACCACCAACTCGACCTCAATAGTGCCTTTATTTACATCCACCCACTCCTTAGTCTTTTCGCAGTAGGTCTTGCTAAACTTATCCTCGACCACCTTGATTAGTATCTGCTTTTCCTCTTCGGTGGCAGGGCGTAGTTCAGTGATAGTCGTTGGTTGTTTGTAACTCATAAATGCGTCCTTACACCCAACAGAATACTCATACCCTCCATTCCACTGCCTAATCCATCTATTTTGAACATTTGAAACAGATACAAACTCCCCCTCTTTTGGTGAGTATGGCTCGATGTTGTAACTTTTTATGTCGGTATTATCTTCGACATAAAATAGTTTGCAAATAGTATCATAGCCTATATTAGCGACTTGAAATACCTCATTGTTATCAAGGCTGCGCACCCAGTCACCAGCTTTTACATAACACTCTTTACCCTCATAAGCAGACAATTTACTACCTCGTACAAAACTAAGGTTGCTCCCATATTCCTCATTCTCCTTACGCAGGTGGTATCTGCATCCTCCTTGACCTCGGTAATTGTGAATGACCTTGCTTATCACGTAGATATTCTCGGCATTGCCGTTAAGCAGTACTTTATCGCCCTCGTTAAATTGTTTCTGTTCCATAGTTATTGTTTTACTTTCGTTTTCAAGCGTTCCTAACTTTTCACCATTGATGAAAATAGTCGCTGTGCCCCAAAGTGGATTGTTTTCTTCTCCCATATTTATTTAGTTTACAGGTGTTACAATACTATAACCAACAAGCACTAAATTATACTCGTCTACATTATATTCTAAACTTCTTTGCTCCTTAAATATGTTGCGTGCCGTAATATGAACGTCTTTAACAGCAGACTCTTCGGCACTCAGCATTATGGATTCGTGTATATGTTGATGCACGTTGTCTTTACGCCTTAGCACAAAGTGAAATAGGTTTTTCATAGTTATTCTTTTTTAGATTTATTACAAGCAATCACCTTAACAACTCCTGCAAAAGCTGCCATAAAAGATATGCAAATAAGAAAGCACACCATAATATTATCACACGTCTCTGTACCCCTGAATTCTGTACCGTGAACACCTAATACAAAAGTGAAATTTAGCACTAAGAGAAATATCGTAGCATACAATAAATAATGCGCTAATTGGTCTAACTTGTTTTTGTACATAATATTATTCTTTTTTAGATTTCTCCAATGATCGTAAATACCTTTCTTGAAATTTGCTTTTTTGGTAAGTTGGCTCTTCGTTAATTACATCTTTTGCTTTTTTAGTGACAGCTATTGCCATACCTCCCACAAAGAGAATTGCCAACAAGCTAAATATTGCACTTAAAGCCAAACATATCCAAAGAGGGGAAGTTACCCACCACCAAGACCATTCAGCTATTGGTGACACATCTGTTAATTTTAGTGTCAAAAACACTGCGAAAACAAGGAGCGCCAAACCTCCAAAACCATTACTACTACTTTCTTTACTCATAATCTTATTGTTTAGTCGTTAAAATTAGTTGTTCAGAGAAAGGTAGACTTTCTTTGTAAAAATATGACGGATAATTATTAAGTGCATTACTAATATCTTTGTGGCTTTTAGAACCTGTTCCTAATATACCACTTTCTCCGTATTTTTTCAATCTATACCTCAAAACCTCTCTTTTTAATCCAAGATAATCCTCTAATTCGATTCTCTTATACCTATATCCTAATATCTCTACATATGCCGTAGTTCTCGTATTTCTTGACTGCTCTTTACGAGTAGTCCACTTGCAATTATTTGGCTCATAATTCCCATTATTATCAATTCTATCTATTGTTAATTCATTACTATAACCATTGTTATCAGCCCATATTTTGAATTTAGAGTAGTCCATCCACTCGCCACAAACCGTTATACCCCTGCCTCCATAATCTTTATATTTGTGATTATTTTCATTAAAACACCTGCTTTTCATTGCATTGAATATCTTGTATAGTCGAGAATTTGAATCTTTATGCTTTGAGATTGATTCTATGCCACATTTCTGACACCCACAATTATCAATATGGTATGACACACGCTGTTTAAACCATCCGTGTATAGGACATTTTATAGAAATAAGAGATTGGCTATTTTTGTAACCAATGCTTTTATACTCATATTTATTTCCGTGAATGGCATTTGCGCACTTGACAAAATCTTCAAATGAACGTGGACGACATTGTTCATTTTTTGCATCAGAGCACTTTCTGCATCCATTCCCTTCCATATGATTGTGCGGCTTTTGCAAAAAAGCCCCGTGTATAGGACATATAATTGCAACATCAGTAGAATTATTTACGTATTCTACAAGTTCATAAGAATACAAATCCCCGTGCTTAGAAATAGACCTTTCTATAAACTCTTCTTTAGTTAATCTCCTCATACTCTGGGTAAATTAGATGATTAAAAAAAGGTAAACTTTCCATCCAAGAGCAGAACTCCCCCCATTCAGGAAGTCTGTGGCGTCTCCTTTGTATGTACATATTGCGTAGGCATTGATAACTGAAGAAATCTATCTTTGTCAATTCCTTTCCACAAGATATCTCAGCCTTTGCTTTTTGCAACTCTTCACCCCTTAATCCTCGGCAATCAATGTGCATAGTGCTCTCAGAGCAAAGTCGCTGATGTCCTGCGATATACGTTTCTGCCTCATTCCACCAATATAGTGGTGCGGTAATTTCAGCATAGACAATAATGCCTCTAAGCACTTTTGCGTGCTCGTCACCACGCTTAATCAAAGTCTGTAATAAAGTCAAATCCTTATCGTTAATATACACATAAGAATGACCTGTAAAACTATGGCTAACACCATCAATCTTATCTCCCCAATAGTCCCTATCCGCATCATTGATGTCGTGAATAACACCCTCGTAATCTACAAGACTCCTACATTCCTTACCAAATGGCAATCTTAATGCGCTCAATGCAGAACCAAAACCTGCAATTTCTAATGTTTTTATTTCCATATCTTTATCTAAATTATTGTATCATCATAGGCATAAGCAACATCTCAGTCGCAATATTAGTAGGCTGGTTATGTGGTACAAATAGAGCTGCTCGGCTACCATCTTTCATTTCAATAGTGATAGTGTCGCTATGCAGGTTGCTGAGTATATCAATAAGGAAATTACCCTTGAATCCAATTGTTACATCAACACCATCGTAGTTACAGCTAACGCTCTCGGTCGCAGAAGTTGAAAAGTCCAAATCTTGTGCTGAGATACTTGCCTTGTTGTCACTAAAACTAAACTTCACAAGGTTAGTCGCAGGGTTGGAGCATACCGAAACACGTTTTACCGCATTTAGCAACTCAACTCGGTCGATAATCACCTTATTTGGATTGTCACGAGGTATCACGGCATCATAATTTGGATAGTTCCCCTCGACAAGCCTACATACCATCGTTGTACCTACTCCGCCAAGCTCAAATTTAACGTTTTTATCGTCAAATGATATAGATATATCACCGCCATCTTTTGAGAGCAAAGGAAGTAGCGCAGAGATAGGTTTTTTAGGCATAATGAACGTCTTGCGCTCGTCATTACCACTAACCGAACTCGTATCTGAGTATCTAACCATCTTATGCGCATCGGTAGCGACATAAATGATATGCTCTCTATCAATATCGAAGTACACACCATTCATAACGGGTCTTAGCTCGTCATCTGCCGTTGCAAAAAGCGTGCTACCTAAAGCATTAAGTAGATTAACCGAATTGATAGTCATATTACTACCATTCTCGCCAATATTGGTACGTGTAGGGTAACTATTAGCGTTTGCACCACCGAAAGAAAGCTCTCCCGTCTGCCATTTGATAGTTACCTCGAAGTTGCTATCGTTAATATCCACGATAATAGGTTGTGTAGATAGCTCTTTTAACACGTCTTGCATACGCTTGATAGGCACGCAAGCGAAGTCGTTACCACCGCTATTATCCACCTCCATTGAACGTGTAATCGTTGTCTCCATATCCGATGCCGTGATGCTCAACTTAGAGTCTTTTGTCTCGAATAAGAAGTAATCGAGAATCGGCATTGTGTTCTTGCCGTTTGCGACCTTGCCTACACTTTGTAGGACTCTTAGTAGGTCGGAACTTGTAGTTTTGAATTGCATATTATTATTATCCGTAATTTATTTTTACAAAGTTACTTGCGAGAATCGTGCGAGAAAGCCCACTCCTTCAAGGGTGGAATGAATCGTTATTTCCTTATTCTTTTCTTGCATAATCCAAATATTTTTCGTATCTTTGCAACAAAGGTAATACAAAAAATGATAACATACAAATTTCAGCTATACAAAAATGAGAAAAAATCTAAGTGTCTTGATAGGATGCTTAGAGAGGCTGCATTTGTATGGAATCACTCTTTAGCTCTCCATAAGAGATATTATCGACTATATGGCAAGTTTATTCATAAATATACTATGCAGAAACATTTTGCCAAAAGAATTAAACGCAATCTACTACACTCGCAAACAACAGTAGAAATAATAGATAGATTAGATACCGCATATAATCGTTTCTTTAAGAAGATAGCTAAACGACCACCTAAGTTCAAGAAAGCAAAAGATTTCACTTCTTTCGTATTCAAGCAAGGTGGGTACTGCCTTAATGGCAATGAATTTGTAATCAACAAAATCAAAAAAGTATATAAGTTCCACAAATCAAGAGAGATTGAGGGGAATGTTAAGCGTATTAGCGTTAAGAGGTCTCCGCTCGGTAGATACTACATCGTAGTAGTAACCGATGCCAAACCTAAATCATACAGCAAGACACATAATGGTGCAGCTGTTGGTATAGACTTTGGTATGAAAACCTACTTAACATTAAGCGATAGCTCGACCTATCAATCTCCACTATTCTTTAAGCAGTATCAATCAGACCTAAAGACCGCTAATAGAAGATTTAGCAAAGCAAAGAAAGGTAGCAACAACCGCCAAAGACGAAAGTTTGAACTTAATAAGGTGTATAACAACATCAATAATAAGCGTTCAGACTACCAATGGAAGTTAGCTTACGAACTTTGTAAGGCATACGATTATATCTTCATAGAGGACTTATGTATGAAGGGTATGCAAAAGAGATGGGGCAAGAAAATATCAGACTTATCACACGCTACATTCGTAGAGAAGTTGCAGTATATAGCGACTAAATACGATGTTGTGGTGCATAAGATTGATAGGTTCTATCCATCATCAAAGACTTGTGAATGTGGAGTAGTTAATAAGTCTCTATCACTAAAAGACCGCACTTGGATTTGTTCAGAATGTGGTTTTGTTAATGAAAGAGACCTATTAGCAAGTAGAAATATATTGAGCGAGGGCATTCGCTCTTTAGAGAGCATAGGTAAGACCGACTTGTCGGCTCTGTGCGTTTGTATCTAAGAATCCTGCGACTTCAGTCGTGGGAGTATGTCAAAACTTTTGAGGTGGGTTTTTTATTCCTCCTCGTTATCTATGTCAGGCTCAGGCATATCATTAAGCCTTATTGCCTTGATGGTTCTCCTACCTTCTATGATAGCTTTGACTATCCTGTGGTTGCCATCAGCTATTTGCCCGAAATCATCTAAAAGGATTGGGTATTTAAGGTCGCATTCGAATACTCGCTTTGCGTGGTCGATAAATAACGCTAAGGAATTTATGTCACTCCACCCATAACTACTTAAATCTATCCCTGCTAAAGGTAAGTCGAAAGGTTTTAACTTCTGCTCTAAAGCATAATCATAAAGATTTTTAGTTTTCCACTCTCGCTTACCCCTAACATAATATCCCGACTTAAATTCCATTTGCGGAATGTTTACTTTTGGTATTTTAGTTGTCATCATCAATGCCTTTTAGGATTTTGATATACTTGTTATATAACGTCCCATTTGGTATTCCAAGCAAACCCTTCTTCATTTCTTCTGAAATGTCATTACGCCAATAACCATTATTTAATTCCGACTCCACCTCATTATACAACCTAAACAACTCGTCTTTTTTTCGTCCAAGTCGTTGCTCTCTTACCATTGCCATATATCGCTTAATGCACTCTATAAGACCCTTAAATTCTTTAATCGTCATTCTATTTATCTTTTATCAATTTAACAATCTCCTCCGCCTCGTATTTGGCTATCTCATAGTGGTTACTTCTCTTATCCAAAGTGAACTTATCGAGGTCTATGCAACTACTACATCTCAATCCCGTGCAGTACAAGCACTTGTGGTGGCAGTGAGTTGTGTTCACCAAACTACCACTCTCAATGAAGTAGTTGATTATCTTTGCTTTTATTTCTGTCATTTCTCTACAAATTTATAATGTTTGTCGGGGTTGTCGGTTGTGCCTATGAGGTCTGCATTGGTTTTATCGTATGGGATAGCATACTTATATGGATGTCCCTCTTCATCACACGTAGCACACAAAAAGGGATATTTAGCATCTACCACATCATAACTATGGAATATGTCGACTCTCCAATTAATTGTCTCATTTCGCACGATTATAGGCAGTCCTTTCTCACAGCTCCATTCCTCCACATCAATCAATCTCATATTCTCTTTGTCGAAGTGCTTGCCTGCCTTTTCGAGAGCATCGAATAGTTGTTTACGTTGTTCGGTGGTGGCTAATTTAGTTCGCTCCACCGAGGTTAGGTATTCCTTGTAAGGTGTAAGTGCACTATCATATATTCTTATTTGAAACTTTGAAAAGACACCGCCCTCTTCATCTTTTTTATCAAACACAAATATAAAGCTATTTAGGAAATCTAAATCACCACAGCAATACACCTCACCCTCAATCAACTCAACCTCCTCTTTCGGTGGGTCTACTTTGTGGAATTTGTCGCCTATAGAACTGTTTATTGATATGGTTGCTGATTCCATATCAAAGGTTATACACTTGCCGCAAGCCCACGTTACTTGATAAGGATTTAATGCCATAATTTTCTTGTTTAAAGCTTTTGAATATCTTCGGATATCATCCACCCAAATCCAATCGCCCACCTGAATATCAGTGGTCTGTGCATTTTCTTCGGGTAGGTGGAGCTCGGTGTAGTTGTTAAATATACGTTCTACAAATTTACATTGTCCTATCTGCATCTCATTCATAAGAAAATATGCTCTATCAAATCTTTCCCCCCCATAATCAAACACATTTTCTCCTCCCAAATCCTCCAACATCTTAATCACCTCAGCACCTCGTGTGGGGTGTCCTTTTATGTAGACTTTTTTAGGGTCAAGTGTTGAGGAGTCCTCGGTAGTTGAGTTAAGTAACTCTTCGAATTTTGCCGTCAAGGCTTTTTGCTCTGCTATGAGAGCTTGTAGTTGTAGGTTATTTGTTGTCATTTTCTTTGTAGTTTTTATTAGAAATAATATCTAAACGACAATCTATTAAATCATTTCTTTTTACCGCAGTAAACAAACAATTAGCCTCAGCAACACTGATTACATAATTGTCATCATTTTGCTCGACTTTAATGTGATGAGACAAATCTTTATTGTTATAAACCGCTTGAAATAAATTATTCATCTCTGTCGCTTCATAAGCCAAGCTGTTTTCTGCTTTCTCTAACTCTACTTTAAGGGCTTTAATAGCCTCTTTTTTGAAGATGAAAGAATTAACGGACGATAAAAATACCTCGTAAAACCCATCCGCCTCTAACCTTTTAACAATATTGCTATAACTCATAATCTACTCTGTTTTATTAGTTAACAACTCCACCCCACAAATAGGGCAATATCTCAATTTAATGTACATAGGACCGTCGCAATCATCGCAGACTACTGTGATATACGCCTCGTCCTCTTTGACGTGGATATAGCCCTCTAAAGAGTTAATATCCTCCCTTGATAACGCCTCACCTCTCTTAGATAGCTTGGCTCTTTGGCAAATGCAGATACTCATATCAATAAAAAACGCCATTACTCAATCATAAGTACTCTCAACTTTACTTATTTCTTGAATAACGGCATTTAAACTCTATATGTCCGCTATTGTTGAGAGTGCGGACTAATTATACTGCAAAGGTAGTCAAAAAATATTAACTTGCAAATTTTATGACGATTATTTTAGAATAATTGTGGATATTTTTCTTTCATCAACTCTAACCAATCCTTAAATTCGTCTACAACATCACTACTAAGTAAGCCTTTGATTATGGCTATTGCGTGATTTGGAGCAAGGTATTT
>CAYJJV010000034.1:0-5890 GCA_964370585.1 uncultured Alistipes sp.
GTTATCCACCACGCAACAGCAACGCCCACTATGAGCGATAGAACACTTGTAATGCTCCAACGAGTGATTTGGCGTGCCACCATTATCGAAGATGCGATGATTAGTCCGAAGAATAGCGACCAGATGGCTATTGGATGCTCCTCCAAGAGGTAGGTCATCAGGTGCGCCAACGAGAATATTGCCACCGCAATACCGCTACCCACCGACAAGAGAAAGCTGCCGTTGATATGTTGCCAAAGTTCTCGAAAGCGACCACGCAAAAAGAGCCTAAACGCTGTGCCATTGACACTGCGTATAGACTCTAAAAGCTCAGTGTATATACCTGTAATAAATGCAATAGTACCGCCCGAAACACCCGGCACAACATCTGCTGTACCCATTGCACACCCTCTTAATGCAAGGGATAGATATTTTGTGAATTTCATCTTTTCGCCATATTTTCTGCAAATATAGCTATTTCGATGAATAATCCCACACCGAGATATTTAAACTTACTTAAAAATTCAAATATTTCTCTGTTTGTGCCTTTTTAGGCTATCCCTACTCCTCTGCACTCGCCACAACACCTGTGTTGTTGTGCGTCTCCATATAGTCGATTAGCTCGGTTAATGATTCGGAAAATTTTGTGAAATCCTCCTTGTAGAGTATCAACTTCTGCTTCTCCATTCGTTGATAACCACCCTCTTCGTTTATCTTTCTGCTCTCTGTGATTGTCAAAAAATACTCTTGACCTCGTGTTGAACGAACGTCGAAGAAATAGGTGCGCCTTCCTGCACGCACGACCTTTGATAGAACTGTGTTGTTGAGTTGGTCATTCTCGAACTTCACTTTGCTTAAGCTCTCCATAGCTTTTTAATTAGATAGTTTGTGAATCTAATGTGAGTGAGATGTAAGCTCAGATCTCATTTTCACTTCCTTTTGTCGGTATTACTGGGGTTAAGCCTACTTCTACCCCTTATTCCTCGTCACACAAAACTCTCTCTAATTCACACGACAGCATCACGCCATTTTGTAAATCTATAACGAAATTAAGCAAAATTATTTGTATCTCCAAATGTTTTGAGAAAAAAAATCACAAATATTATAAAATATGTTATTATGTGGTTTTTTTACGCCATTTTTGTCATCTAATGCCTACTCTTTTGACAGGATTTTCTCCCCCTCATCACCCCAATTATTGAGTATTGACAACGCCTTTTGATACGCCTTGTCATCCGCCTCATTGAGCGTTTGGTAGTAGTACGAGATTCCGAATAGTCGCTGTGCAGCTAACGCCTTGAGTTGCGTCTGTAGGAGTGGTTTGGAGCGTAGGAACTCCTCCTCGTTGTACTCAACGTTACGCTCTGAAGCAAGTGTTGTTAGCTCAGCAAGAAGTGCCGAATCAATAATCGGAGCCTTAGCAAAGCTCTCAAAAGTGGGGTATTGCTGCTCCAACTCCATACGTTTGGAGTCCAACCAATTATTGACAAATTCGATAATAACACCACGACGAATTAGCTCTCCGAGATAATTAGAATAGTGTGTCGTGTCACTCTCGATGATAACATCGGGACGAATTCCACCACCGCCATAGACTGCTCTGCCACTTCGCAGAGTCTTAAATTTTGGGGCATCCTTCTCCATTGTGTCACTCTCGCCCCAACGGCGATAGTGATCAATATAGTACTCCGTGCGCTCCCCTTTTTTGTATGGGCGCTGTATTGCACGTCCCGATGGGGTGAGGTATTGGGCTATGGTTAGGCGCACCGCTGAGCTATCGCTAAGTGGTATTTGGCGCTGCACAAGCCCCTTGCCGAAGCTCGGACGACCAACAATTACGCCCCTATCCCAATCCTGAATTGCGCCAGCCACAATCTCGCTTGCCGATGCCGAAGCCTCGTTGATGAGTACCACCAATTTGGTATCCATAGCCTTGCCATTGGAGCGAGAATCAAACGAGTGACGTGGCACAACACGCCCTTCAGTCGATACGATGGTGCGGTTCGAAGGCAGGAAGAAGTTAGCCACCTCGATGCTCTGCCCAAGCAATCCTCCCGAATTATTTTGCAGATCGAGTATTAGCGCCTCAGGCTCGCCCAACTGCTTATACGCATCTGCAAGCTCCTGCATTGTCTTGTTGGCAAAGCGATTGATCTTGATATATCCCACACTGTCGTTGGCTAAGTATGCCGCATCGATGGTGTTTAGCGGTATATTATCACGCACAATGGTAAAGTGAAGCGGCTCACTAAAGCCCGAGCGGGCAACCTCCAAATCGACCCGTGTCCCCTTTTTGCCACGCAGGTATTTGGGAACATCGTTGCGAGTCAGCCCCACAGCATCCATAGTATCGATGCGCACAATACGGTCGTTTGCCTTTAGTCCAACCCTCTCAGAAGGACCTCCGGCGATGGTATTAACAACAATAATCGTATCACGCAACACATTGAACTCAACGCCAATGCCACTAAATTCGCCATCAAACGACTCACGCACCGAGCGCATCTCCTCAGCATTGACGTATGCCGAGTGGGGGTCTAACTCCTCCAACATCCCCACGATAGCCCCCTCGACAATCTCTTTGGAGTTCACCTCGTCGATATATAGCTCCGAGATTATGCGGTAGACTTGGTTGAGTTTGTACGCCTCGCTGTCGCCCTGTGCCTGCACCGAGCCGACAATGAGTAGCGCTAAAAATATTGTTGTTAGTTTACGCATTTGAATTTTAATCTTTAGGCTTGCATTTTTGATACCAAATCTGCAAAGGCAACTTGTGTCTGCTCGCCTGAAATCATATTTTTGAGCGTAACACTCTGGCTCTCTAACTCTTGTGAGCCGATAATCGCCACGAAAGGTATAGCACGCTTGTTGGCATACTCCATTTGGCGCTTCATCTTTACGCTATCGGGATATATCTCGCAAGCAACCCCTTTTGAGCGCACATCACGCAGGAGTTTTATGGCTGCTGCTCGCTCCTCATCGCCCAAGTTGGTGAATAGCAGTGTTGTAGAGTGTCCGATATTCTCGGGGTATAGCTCCAAGCCCCCCATAACATCATATATTCTGTCAGCACCAAACGAGATGCCCACGCCCGACATATTGGGCATACCAAAAATACCCGTTAGGTCGTCATAGCGACCACCGCCACAGATAGATCCGATGGCGTAATCCTTTGCTTTGACCTCGAAAATTGCCCCCGTATAGTAGTTCAGACCACGAGCCAACGAGAGATCAATTTCAATATCCAACTCGATGCCCAAATCCTCGACATAGCTAAGAATTGTGCGCATCTCATCAATACCCTCAGCGCCACTCTCGGATGATGATATAATTTCAGCTAACTTGTCCAATTTCTCTGAATTGGAGCCACTAAGTTCAAGTATTGGTTGAAGCGCAGAGATTGCCTCATCGCTTAATCCTCTTTCGCTCAATTCGCCCTTAACTGCCTCTAATCCAATCTTATCCAACTTATCGATGGCAACGGTTATATCCATCATCTTATCAGCAAAGCCAATCGACTCGGCAATTCCAAATAGGATTTTGCGGTTGTTGAGCTTAAGCGTCACGCCAATTCCGAGCTTTGCAAAAACACGCTCCACAATCTCAATGAGTTCCACCTCGCACAGCAGCGAGCGGGTGCCAATAACATCGACATCGCACTGATAGAACTCACGATAGCGCCCTTTTTGGGGTCTATCGGCACGCCAAACGGGCTGAATTTGGTGGCGCTTGAATGGGAATGTAATCTCGTTTTGATGCTGCACTACGTAGCGTGCAAATGGCACTGTTAGGTCGTAGCGCAACCCCTTCTCGCATATCAATGATGCTTGGCGCAACTGCTCATCAGTGAGCTTTGCGCCGTAGTCGCCCGAATTTAGGATTTTGAAGAGTAGCTTATCCCCCTCCTGCCCATATTTGCCCAAAAGAGTGGATAGATTCTCCATCGAGGGGGTCTCCAATGGCGGATAGCCATACGTTCGGAATACCTCACGGATTGTATCGAAGATATATTGGCGGCGCATCATCTCTTGTGGCGAGAAGTCACGTGTGCCCTTTGGTATTGATGGTTTTTGTGCCATTTTACTCAACTAATTTACGATATTTTGCCTTAGGCGACTGTTGATCACCGAATTGTGCACGCTTCCAAGCCTCAAACTCGCTATAGGTTCCCTCATAGAATAGCACCTTGCCATCCCCCTCGAAGGATAGGATGTGGGTCGCCACACGGTCTAAGAACCATCTGTCGTGCGAGATAATCACGGCACAACCCGCAAAACTCTCCAAGCCCTCCTCTAAGGCACGTAACGTATTGACATCTATATCATTAGTAGGCTCATCCAGCAGAAGAACGTTACCCTCCTCCTTCAGCGCAAGGGCTAAGTGTAGGCGGTTTCGCTCTCCACCCGACAGCACGCCACACTTCTTCTCTTGGTCGCCACCTGAGAAGTTGAACCTCGCAACATAGGCACGTGCATTGACTTGACGGTTGCCCAGCGTGATGAGGTCGGCACCTTGTGATATGACCTCGTAGACGCTCTTTTCGGGGTCGATGGATGAGTGTTGCTGATCGACGTAGGCCAGCTTAACGGTCTCGCCCACACGGAACGAACCTGCAGTCGGGGTATCTAACCCCATAATCATACGGAAGAGCGTGGTCTTACCCGTACCGTTGGCACCGATGATACCCACGATACCCGCTGGTGGCAAGGTGAACTCCAAATTCTCATACAGCGTGCGCTCGTCAAAGGACTTTGTGACACCCTGAGCCTCGATTACAACATCTCCCAAGCGTGGTCCGTTGGGGATGAAAATCTCCAACTTCTCCTCCTTTTGGCGTGCATCCTCGTTCATCATCTTGTCGTATGCCGATAGACGAGCTTTAGACTTGGCGTGGCGACCCGAAGGTGACATACGCACCCACTCCAACTCACGCTCGAGGGTCTTGCGGCGCTTCGACTCCTGCTTCTCCTCCATCGCCATACGTGTGGTCTTCTGCTCCAACCATCCTGAGTAGTTGCCCTTCCAAGGGATACCCTCGCCACGATCCAACTCCAAAATCCACCCTGCGACATTATCCAAGAAGTAGCGGTCGTGGGTCACAGCGATAATCGTACCCTTGTACTGCTGCAAATGTTGCTCCAACCAGTCGATAGACTCGGCATCAAGGTGGTTGGTAGGCTCATCTAAGAGAAGAACATCGGGCTGCTGCAGTAGCAGGCGGCACAGAGCCACACGACGGCGCTCTCCACCTGATAGTACACCAATCTTTTGATCCTGCGCAGGACAGCGCAAAGCATCCATCGCACGCTCCAAGACGCTGTCAATCTCCCAACCGTTGGCTTGGTCGATAAGCTCGTATAGTTCGCCTTGACGCTCGATTAGTTTAGCCATCGTGTCGTCATCCATTGGCTCGCACATCTTCATATTAATCTCCTCGTACTCCTTTAGCAGGGCTACGGTCTGTGCGCAACCCTCCTCGACAACCTCACGCACTGTCTTCGTGTTGTCCAACTCGGGCTCCTGCTCCAAGTATCCGACCGTATAACCGGGTGAGAATACCACCTCGCCCTGAAAGCTCTTGTCGAGCCCTGCGATAATCTTCATAAGTGTCGATTTTCCCGAGCCGTTCAATCCGATAATACCAATCTTTGCTCCATAGAAGAATGATAGGTAGATGTTGTTGAGCACCTTTTTTTGGTTTGCGAAGACCTTGCTCACGCCCACCATCGAGAAGATAATTTTTTCGTCTGCCATATTTTTATGTTTTATAATTTTTATGTTTTTACAATTTATACTTTGCTATAACTACTTTGTTTCTACACAGTTTTGTTTTGACTCAGTTTTGTTTTGCACTGCTTTTGTGCATTAAACACTCTTTTGCCGTCATTGCGGGCTCGACCCGCAATCTCTT
>CAYJJV010000034.1:5990-7678 GCA_964370585.1 uncultured Alistipes sp.
TGCATTAAACACTCTTTTGCCGTCATTGCGGGCTCGACCCGCAATCTCTTAAATGCCCTCTCAATTAAAATATTGAGATTGCGGGTCAAGCCCGCAATGACGACACTCGCCATCACAACATCTATATTCTAATGCGCAAAGATAGCTAAAAAGTGCCAAAAAAGCGATAGGGCAGCCTAATTTTTAGACTGCCCTATTAAATCTCTGCGCACTGTTGCGCCTG
The DNA here is from genome assembly GCA_964370585.1 of uncultured Alistipes sp. Taxonomy (GTDB): domain Bacteria; phylum Bacteroidota; class Bacteroidia; order Bacteroidales; family Rikenellaceae; genus Alistipes. Next base: position 6,214 of record CAYJJV010000034.1, read on the forward strand.
CGCTGTGTGCAATTACTCAAATTGTCGAGTGTATGACTGCGTGAAAATTTTATCGCCCATCTTAACCTCGACATCGAAGGTGTACTCCTTAGATGTGTCGGTGGGTGGAGTGGGGAATGTTAAATGAAGGTATCTTTTAGGATCAATCATCTTGTAATTTGCACTGTTGATATTTGAAATATAATCTGCCACACTACTTTTAGACCAGTCCTTATAGTTGCTCTGCACATATGTGTAGTGTTGCGTAAAACTAACCATCACAATATCATTGAGCAGTGCACCAGCGAGGTGTGTAGCATCATAATCGGTGCGAGAGGTTATATTTATATACTCTAAATCCTCTGTAAATGCATTGTGGAGATATCGCGCAGTGCGTCTATTGTAGTGAGTATCTCCGTACTTTTCGGCTAACTCTGCAAATCCATCATCATCTTGCCCAATGTATTGACCTTCAAAGTTCAATACTATTCCATAACTATCCACAGAATCATCAGCCATAAGCTCTGTCGGTTCAATATATATCATAACGTAGTTTTTGGTATATATTGCACCATCATCATCGGATGTGCACGAACTAATTAGCGTTGTTGCTGATAATACATATAAAAATATCAGCTTTTTCATAGTTTTCAAATTTTAATGATTTATTGTTTATGGGCGTATGCCTCTTCTCACTCTTATTTGATATACCTTCAAGCGCAAGATAGGCATAAAATATTGAAAATCCAAATTTTATGCCTATTAACTTGCAAAAACGCATCGAAATTGCGCTCCCGCTATATGTCGAAAAAATTGCTCTAAAAGAGGTATTTTTCCTTCTTTACTCGTGCGACAAGTTGTGAGATCTCCTCCCACACATCGTTGCCAAATGTGGTGCCTACAACCTCGATGACTTTGCCCGCAGCGATAGCCCCGATTGTGCCACATTGGCGAAGGGATAGACCCTCGCTCAGACCGCACATAAAGCCTGCAGCATAGAAGTCGCCTGCACCCGTAGTATCGACACGCTTCGAGGCGGTCATAATGCCCACGTGAACAACCTCCTCGCCACGCTTGATAAGCGCCCCCTTGATGCCAATCTTCACAATAGCTATATCGACCATCTTGGAGATAACTTGCAGGGCGTTAAGTGGTTCAGCTTCACAAGTGAAGGTCTTAGCCTCATCCTCGTTGGCAAAGACAATATCGACATATCGGGTGACCAAATCACGTAAAAAATCCAAATTCTCAGCCACAATATTAAAGCTCGCCAAGTCGATAGCAACCTTCAGCCCGCACTCCTTAGCCTTGACAACGGCACTTGTAATAAGAGAGTGATCTTGAACCAAATAGCCCTCGACATATAGACAGTCGTAGCCCTCGAAAATTGCAGGGTCAATCTCTTTGGCGGTCATCTCCAACGCCGCACCGAGATAGGTGACCATCGTGCGCTCGCCATCGGCCGAAATCAACGATACACACTTGC
>CAYJJV010000035.1:0-3860 GCA_964370585.1 uncultured Alistipes sp.
GAGTGGTGTGGTTGAGATTGCGGGTCAAGCCCGCAATGACGAGTGGTGTGGTTGAAAATGACGTGTGTGGAAATTTAATTTTTAGTGGACACTTATATTAAATAACTCTGTAAATAGTAAAAAGGCTAAAAATAGCCCATAGACGCACTGTGTTGCCTATTTTAAAATCTCTATCTGCAACTTAACCGACTGCTCGTGAATTAACTCCATCACACCCTTAACAAAGTCACCATCTAAGCCTATCTCGGCCCCCATCTTACCTCGTTGCTCCAAGATTTCGGCATACCTATTATTCTGAAGAACTGGCATATTGTGCTCCTTTTTGTAGACTCCAATCTCACGTGCAATCCTTAGGCGGCGCCCAAGCAGAGTCAATAGCTGTTCATCCAACTCATCGATTTGTTGGCGAAGAATGGTGATATTCTCGGTTGTCATAACGTTATCTTTAACCACTAACATCTTAATTATATAGTCTAAAACATCAGGCGTAATCTGCTGTGAAGCATCGCTCAGTGCATTGTCTGGGTCGCAGTGCGTCTCAATCATCAATCCGTCAAATCCCAAGTCCAGAGCTTGCTGAGATATGGGTGCTATCAACTCACGCTTGCCACCAATATGGCTTGGGTCGCATAGAATCGTTAAGTCGGGATAACGGCGGCGTAGCTCGATGGGGATATGCCATAAGGGGGTGTTTCGGTAGATTTTCTTCTCGTACGATGAAAAACCTCTGTGTATTACCCCCAACTGACGAACCCCCGAGTTGTAGAGTCGCTCCAAAGCGCCACACCAGAGCTCAATATCGGGATTTATCGGGTTCTTGACCAAAACGGGAATATCGACACTGCACATCGCTTCGGCAACCTCCTGCATAGCGAATGGGTTGGTCACCGTGCGTGCACCAATCCACAACATATCAACGCCACTCTTCAGCGCCTCGAATATATGGTTTGGGGTTGCAACTTCGGTGGCAATCTTCACTCCATACACCTCCTTAGCCTCTTTTAGCCACTCAAGGCCAACAGCCCCAACACCCTCAAAACCTCCCGGTTTGGTTCTGGGCTTCCAGACGCCTGCACGTAGATATTTGACCCCCTTAGAGCTTAACGCCTTAGCCACAGCGAGAATCTGCTCTCGGCTCTCGGCGCTGCAAGGGCCTGCTATTAGTGCTGGTTTTGTGGTCGAATCATCTAATTTTAACTTCTTGATATTCATATCTATTATCTCTAAAAATTACCTGTTTGTCTATCTGAACTCCCCTGCGCATACTCGCCCAAAATCTTAAACGAGTTCACCAATGGACGAATTGCAGCTATCGCCTGTGTATACCTTTCGTAGTCGTCAAATACCAAGTTGATATAGAATTGGTACTCCCACTCTTTGCCAATGATGGGTAGCGACTGTATCATCGTGAGGTTCATATCATAGAACGAGAGCACAGATAGTGCCTTAGAGAGTGCTCCCGATGTGTGGGCAAGGGTAAAGACTATCGAGCTCTTGTTGATTGTGTCATCCTCGCTAAGAAGCTCCTGCAGAACCTCTTTTGCTACCGATTTATTGGCAACAATTAGGAAACGAGTGAAATTTCGCTTATTTGTCTCGATGCCATCGGCAAGGATTCTCATCCCATATATCTCAGCGGCACCTGCTGGGGCGATTGCAGCGTGCGTTGTTAGATTACTCTCCTTAATCCACTTGGCTGAGGCGGCAGTATCATCTTTCTCGACCAACTTAACACCAATTAGGCGACTTAGGTAGTGCTCACACTGCATAAGCGCCATAGGGTGCGAATTGACCTCATCAATATCCGCCAGCTCAACCCCTGCAAGAGCCATCAAAGAGTGCTTTATACGCAACTTATACTCACCCACAATAACCAACCCTTCATCCTTTATCAGGCGATAGTTGGGAAGGATACTCCCCGCTATCGTATTCTCGATTGCCATAATGCCAATAGTGGATGGGTCACGATTCACGACATCGGATAGCTCTTTGAAGCTCTCGCAGTCGATGGTCTCGATTAGATCATCCACGAAAAAACGGGTAGCTGCAATGTGGTGGTTGCAACCCTTAATACCTTGTATCGCTACTTTACGTCCCATTGTTATTATTTTTGCGGGTGGTTTTTTTGCCCGCCATACCTTAAAAAAAGAGCCCTCGCATATTTGCGGGAGCTCATTTGTAATATTCTTATAACCAAGCATCTACATAGAGTATCCCACCTTTATTGCCCAATAAAAGTAAAAGAAACCAAAATATGTAAATCGCTGTCTCATTCGGTAGCAAAGATAGTAATTCTTTGCTAAAATACAAAAAAAGAGCGATGTAAAGATTGGAAAATGGATAACTTTTCATAAATTTGTGTTATGTTTTGTGTAAGTATTCAAGAGAAGGATTTTGATAAGTGCGTTAAAATCATCGAGTTGTCGCACCTCTTTGAGGTGCGGATGGATTTGTGCCACTTTACCTACGATGAGTTGGCAGCGATTCTACACAAAAGCTCAAATGCAATCATTACGTGTCGGATAGTTCAGGGCGATGAGCAACACACTCTACAAACCCTACTTTTTGCCATAAAATCGGGCGCACGATATGTCGATATTGAGGCTGAAGCGTCACAAAGTGTGGTTGAGGAGTTGAAAGATGGCTGCACGAAGTGTGGCACTAAGTTGATTATATCATACCACAACTTCGACACAACACCCACCCTTTCCGAGCTTGTTAATATATATAATGAGTGCAGGGGTCGTGGGGCTGATCTGGTTAAGATAGTCACAACCGCCAACTCGGATGAGGATGGCGATAGGGTGATGCAGCTCTATAGTTTGGTCGAGGATGCACACCGCCTTGTCGCCTTTGCGATGGGCGAGTGGGGGCGAGCGACACGAAGAAGATGTTTGGATTTAGGGGCTAAGTTTACTTATGTGGCCTTTGATGAGAGCTCTGCAACTGCCGACGGGCAATATACCCTCGCACAGATGCAGAGGATGGTTAGCGAAGCTAAGATTTAGAGAGTTAAGATTGATATGAATAGTTTTGGAGATAGATTTCGGGTGACAATATTTGGAGAATCGCACGGCGATACGATAGGTGTGGTTTTGGATGGCGTAGAGGCTGGAATTGAGCTCTGTGCGAATGACTTTATGGCGGATATTGCACGCCGCAAGAGTGGCGCTAAGGGGACAACACCTCGCCTTGAGAGCGATCTACCTGAGATTGTGTCGGGCGTCTATAATGGCAAAACAACAGGTGCGCCATTGGCTATTCTGTTCCGAAATGAGAACACACGTTCGGGTGACTACTCACAGCTTACTGCTTCGCCACGCCCTTCGCACGCTGATTTTGTGGCAGGGGTAAAATATAATGGTTTTAATGACCCTCGTGGTGGTGGCCACTTCTCGGGGCGCTTAACACTCTGTTTGGTGGCTGCAGGTGTGGTTGCTAAGCGGATGCTTAAGGAGGTCGAAATTGAGGCTCGAATAACACATATAAAGGGCGAAGTGAACAGTGATAAGTGGAGCGAGATAGTCGAGCAGGCCCTCTTGCAGGGCGATTCGGTTGGTGGCGTTGTCGAGTGCGTGTGTCGAGGTGTGAAGGCGGGTCTGGGCGATCCATTTTTTGAGTCGCTGGAGGCACGAATTGCACAACTTGTATTTGCTGTGCCTGCAACTAAGGGTGTCGAATTTGGCGATGGTTTTAAGTGCGCACAGATGTGGGGTAGCGAGTGTAATGACCCGATTGTTAGCGCTTCAGGCAAGACTTCTAAAAATAGTTCGGGCGGTATAAATGGTGGCATATCAAATGGCAATCCAATCATATTTAGAGTTGCTGTGAAGCCCACGCCAAGCATCTCAAAGCCACAA
>CAYJJV010000035.1:3960-6928 GCA_964370585.1 uncultured Alistipes sp.
TATGTCTAAAGTTGATAAGAGTAGAGCAGAGAGGATTGCTCGCATAGCAAAGGCGTTGGCGCACCCGACAAGAGTGTCGATTTTGCAATTCTTGGCAGGCGAAAATAGCTGTTATTTTGGCGATATTAGTGAGATTGTGCCGGTGTCGAACGCTACGATTTCGCAGCACCTATCCGAACTCAAGAGTGCAGGTCTGATTCACGGCGAGATTATCCCACCCAAGAGTTCCTACTGCATCAATCGTGAGGCGTGGGCTGAGGTCGATGAGCTATTTAGCGGACTTATTGCGGGGTGTTTGGATAAGAAAAATTGTGGGTGCAAGTAGCTTTTCCTATTATGAGTTTTTTGCCGACCAACCAATTTTTTGCTTAATAAGAGTTTTTACCAAGCAGTTTTTTTTATAAACAATGTTAGTTAATAGGCTAACAACTAATAGAGATAAATATTTAAAATTTTATAACTATGAGTAAATCAAAAATCGTTGCCTCGACCGCAGTGGGGCTACTCTCAACGCTATTTGCCTCATTAGGCTTTGTTACTTGCTGTGGTTTTCCAATCCTTGCAGCTCTGTTCTCTGCTGTGGGCATAGGGGCAACGCAGCTTAGTTTTTTTGCTGAGTATCAGCCATATTTTCTGCTCTTTGCTATCATCTCTTTGGGAGTAGGGTTCTGGACACTATACTTTAGAGCTGATAAAAGCTCCTCTTGTTGTGCGCCAAAGGTTGAGTCGTCCGCAAGCTGTTGCGCACCAAAGGTGGTTGCTGCTCCATCGCCTTGCTGTGGCGTTGGTAACGAACCTACGAAATTCACCTTTGCTACACCCGTAAAACCACAAGTAGAGCAGAAACCACAAGCGAGATTCTCATTTAAAAAGGCTCTTCCGCACACTATCCTATGGATCTCATCTCTGCTGGTAGCGAAGATACTCTTCATTGATATGGATAACAATATGACGCAGAGCGAGGGTGTGAATACCCTTGTTGGGACTATGCAGTATTTTGTCTTTATCGTGGTAGAGCTAATTGTTCTCTTTGTCGGTATTACGGCACTTATTGAGGTTATTATGATGCATATTCCTGAGGCAAAGCTACGCAAATGGCTATCTGGAAGAGGTTTGTGGGGTAATATCTTGGCAACGGTGTTTGGAGCATTGACCCCATTTTGTGCCTGCTCTACAATTCCGATGACTGTCGGTTTTTTGCGTGCAGGTGTTGGCTTTGGCAGCGTAATGTCATTTTTAATCTCTTCACCACTTCTAAACCCAATTATTATAGGTATGTTGGTTGCGTTGATGGGTGCAAAGGTGGCAATTATCTACTTTAGTGTGGCATTCTCGGCATCGGTTCTCTTTGGCTATTTTTTGGAGAAGATAGGGGCGCAAAAGTGGGTTAAACCTCAATTTTTGAGTGCAGGGGGCTCGATTGACGGCGTGGTTAATGAGGATCAAAGGCGCAAGCTATCGTTTAGAGGGAAATGCGTTGAGGGTCTAAAAGCTGGTTGGAGCACGCTAAAACCTGTGATGCTATATCTGCTGATTGGTGTTGCTCTGGGGGCTGCGATTTATGGCTATATGCCCGAAGAGTTTGTTTTGAGTATTGCAGGTAAGGATAATCCACTTGCTATCCCCATCGCCGCAATACTTGGTGTGCCACTATATATTCGTGCCGAGACTGCCATCCCCATTGGTATCGCATTGATGGGTAAGGGGATGAGCGTTGGAGCTGTTATCGCCTTGATTATTGGCGGAGCAGGTATGGCAATCCCAGAGATGACTATGATGGCGAGCATCTTTAAGCGTAAGTTAGTAGCGATGATTGTTGTAGTTATCTTCCTCACGGCAGTCATTGGTGGCTATCTATTTAATGTGGCGATGTAGTTCACGCACGACACTCCACTTCTGCCCCAATCAAAATGCATTTTTGCACAACTATTGTAGTTTTATAAAAAATTGCTATATTTGTTGTTATGATAGAGTATAAACGGAGGATTTTAGATAACGGTTTGACAGTAGTTGTCAATCGTGACAGAAGCTCAAAGTTGGCAGCTGTGAATATCCTATATAAGGTCGGGGCACGAAACGAGGATGCTAATCGAACGGGGTTTGCCCATCTGTTCGAACACCTGATGTTTCGGGGAACACGCCAAATTCCTCACTACGACCACTATGTGCAGATGGCATCGGGCGATAATAACGCCTTTACCAACAACGACTACACCGATTTCTATATAACTCTCCCTAAGAGCAACATCGAAACGGCTCTATGGTTGGAGAGCGATAGAATGGAGGGTTTAGATATTACCGAGAGTAAGTTGGAGGGCGAAAAACGGGTCGTAATCGAGGAGTATAAGCAGCGCTACATCAACCAACCCTATGGTGATCAGTCGATGCTTATGCGTGATATGTGCTATAAGGTGCACCCCTATCGTTGGTCTACAATCGGACTATCTATCGACCATATCGAGCGTGCCACCTTAGAGGATGTCAATGAGTTCTATCGTACCCATTATCACCCCGAAAATGCGATTCTCTCCATCTCGGCAGATATTGACGAGGAGGAGCTATTTTCGCTCGCTGAGCGCTACTTTGGGCCGATACCTAAGCGTGGAGTGCAGAACCGAGCCATTGCTAAGGAGCCCGAACAGTGTGAGGCTCGCCATTGTGAGGTTGAGCGTGATGTGCCTGCAACAAATATAACCATCGCCTACCACATCCCCGACCGAATGTCTAAGGATTTCTACATTGCAGATATGGTCTCGGATATGCTATCGTCGGGCGATTCGTCACGCCTATATCGCTCGATGTTGAAGCAGCAGCGTTTGGTCTCGAGCGTCAATGCGTATGTCTCGGGCGATCTCGATCCCGGACTATTCTACCTCACGGCACAGCTTCTCCCTACGACAACGCCTGAGCAGATAATCGAGGCATTTATGCAGCAGTTGGAGCTTCTGCGAAGTGGTGAAATTACGGC
>CAYJJV010000036.1:0-6237 GCA_964370585.1 uncultured Alistipes sp.
CTTATTACAGCGTAATTTCTGGCACTACACAAAAAATACGCCACCTTTTTTGTGTGTCACAAGGAGATGTTGAGGTTTGGGACATTCGCAAAGATGATACGCCCATCGAAAATCTTTCTGGCATAAAAGTAAATATTTACCGAGATTGGCGCGGAGAGGATTTTGAATTTTTTAATTCTGCTCTTAACCCCATACAAGAACAGTTTTTACTGAGTGACAATGCAGTATTTTCAAGCCAAAGCCCTGTAAATACTGTAGCTTTTGGTGTAATATTGAGTATGAACGGTGGACTTCGCACGCAAAATATACGCAACAATAATTATGCAGGGACTGGTATAAAAGTTGTTACAAAGTTTAAAGAAGTGAATACTGGGCAAGAATTATCTTACACAGACCATATATATAATTCAAACGGTAACTTGCAAAACTATCGTGCGATGATAAATAAAGACCTGCCAAAAGGCTCTTGGTCTGTGCAAATAAGTGCATATATTGATTACACAAAAACTTACAGAGTCTTGGTGCGAACAGAAAAAATTTTAATGGGCTATGATACAGACACACAGGCTCCAATTTACTCATATAACAATATATACGAAGACCGCACAGAATATTATACAGCACCTGCAAATAGTGGGGCTTATCCATGGAATAGCGATTTATATATTTACTGTGATACTTACGTTGCTGAGATACAGTGGCCCCGTGAAGAAAAGCCTATCCTTTATACAGGGCAGAGCATGACCTTTATAGAAATTGAGGCCACGGCATCCGATGCACTCACAGGGGGGCTTAACACTATTAACTGCATGGCGCGAATGTTGGGTAAAAATGAAGATGGCACACTTGAAGCAAGCTCTAACATTGCTAAGCAGTGCCGCCGCATAATGACAGACCCAGACCTTGTGTTAAATACGGAATATGTGCATTTACATAAAGAAAGCTTTGCAAGATTCGAAGAGCATTGCGAAAAGTACAAATTTACTGTGAACGCTTATTTAAATGATGGGCGTGCTCTTGGTGAAGTAATTTCCGACATGGTGGAAATAGGGCAAGGTTACATGAGCGGCGCAAGCGGTGAGTATGAGATATTTTTTGATGACCCCACACAGCCTTTAGTTGACGTTATAACTAGCCGAAATAGTTGGGGGCTTACAATAGGGCGTGCAATGAATATTGTGCCAGTTGATGGCATACGTGTAAATTTTAATAACAACGAAAAAGACTATCAAATTGATGAACGGCTTGTGCCTTGGGAAGAAGGTGTAGACCCAAAAAACGCCCAGCAAATGAGCAACGTATTTATTGATAACTCAGATTTAGCATATAAGTATGGCAAGATAAACCTAGCCATGGCTCACTTGCGCGGAAATATTTACAAGTTTTCCACAGATTGGCGCAGTGTAACGTTTAAGCTAGGGCAAAAAATAAAGATTCAGCACCCCTTATTTTTTCTTGGCATAGGATGTGCAGGTAAGGTGCTAGACTATGTGCGCAACGATAACGGCGGCTATGAGGCCGTAGTTTTAGACCAAAGCTACAGCACAGATTTAGGCAGTGAGTATGTGCTGCAATTATCATCTAAGTATCAAACACGACTTTGGGATATTAAAGCAATTGATAACGAGACCACACACGTACTTTACTTTGTGGCACCAATTTATTCTGAGTCTTTATTGCCAGAAATAGGGCAAGAGTTTGTTTTTGGCCTCACAGAAAAAGTGGGTATAGACGTACTAATCCGAAACATCACGCGCAACGTTGACTTTACGGCTGAGGTGGAGTGTTTGCCAAGCGATATGCGCATTTATGAAGCGATTGAAGGGCCTATACCTCCGTTTGAAAGTTCGCTTACGTTTCCCACAATTTGGGACAAAAACAGGCCGTACATGCCAACTATTATAGGCATAACGCTAACACGTGAAAGTGTGTGGAAAGATGAGAACGGCGTTATAAAAGCCCAAGCAGAGCTTAATTTGCAGTACAAAGAGAAAATAGGCGTAAGCTTTGGGTATTATAAGATTTACTTGTACAGTGGGGGGCAAGAGTTAGCAAAGTATGAGGGTTTTAGCAAGACCTCTTTCACACTGCCCGAAATACAGCAAGGTGTAAGCTATTCTGTGATTGTTGTTGCCGTGTCCGCGGCTGAAGTAGAATCAAGCGAAGCAAGTATAAACTACTACTCACACGAACTTATGGAGCCGATTAGCGTAATTACTGGCCTATCATCTATTTATGAACACGACCGCTTAGCGTTGGTGTGGGATAGTATTACTGATTGGCGGCCTTTTGAGTATCAAGTACGTAAGGGGATAAATTGGGAAACAGGGCAAATAGTAAGCAAAGGCGGCGAAACGTCGTATAGCCTTTCAGCAAGCGGGGTTTATTGGGTTGGTGCGGTATCGGGCCTTGTACATAGTACACCCCCCACAAGTATAGAGATAGAAAATGTTTCTGGTATTGTATCAAACGTAATCGCTGTAATTGATGAAGATGAAACTATGTGGGATGGGATTACACCCACTTCAGATTTTTATTACGACCCAGACGAGGAAGGAATAGTGTTTAACACAAACACTGGAGGGATATACGAAAACAACGACATATACAATTCTGTGGATATTTATTTTGGTGTTTACACAGGCAATATCGGGTATTATTATGTAAGTGAAGAAAAAACTATTACACTTGAAGCTAACTACCGTTGTAACATTACACTGGACTTAGAATACGTTGCCACATCTCGTGTGGGGGATATTTATAACGACCCCGACATTTACAACAACAACAATGTGTATGGTATCGTTACCACAGACCATGAAATAGCTGTGGAAATAATGACTCGTGTAAATGGCGTGTGGGGCGAGTGGACTTCATTCACGCCGCGCGACTATATCGCAGATGGGTTTAGGTTTAGATTGCGTGCGGAAACAGACCAAGAAGTTAAGATGCTAGTTAAAACTTTTAGGGTATATGTAGATGTTCCAGACAAGGTGCTGTCTGGTAAAATTGATGTACCAATTGAAGGTGTGACAATACCCTTTGTGCCTCCATTCAACGCCGTGCCGAACTTTGTCCCATCCATTCTTGACGGAACCAATCTTGAAGATGTAGTCTGGGGCGAAGAAGACATAACTAAAAATAGCATAACCTTAAAGGTGTTAGACAAGAACGGCGAATCTGTAGCCAAAACAATAAATTACATAGTGCAGGGGTACTAAACATGCAAAAACCAATAATACTTAACCCACCAACTACCACATCTGGCGTAAATGGCGGATTTTCCATGCAGCAGCTCAACGATATGGTGTTGAGCGTGGTTACATGGCGCAAGGGAACGGCAAGGCCAGACGATATTCAAGACGGCGAAAAATGGCATAAAGTTGACGCAGATGGCAACACCATTGGATTTTTTGAGTGGCGAACACAAGACGGTGCAGGTGATGGCAAAAACATTTTAGAGTATTGGGCGTCCGTAACGGCAGCAGCTGGGAAGGTTCCGCTTGCAATTTTAGACCCCGACACAGGCGAAGTTGTGTTCGACGACTCTTGGAAAATGGGCGGCGGCGGTGGTATGCCAATCGGTACGAGCATAGCGGTATACTGCACGTCTACATACACTCCATTTGGGGCCGTGCCTCAAAACGGCGCGTCTTACTCGGAAACACAGTTTCCAAATGTGGTCCAATATATCGAAGACGGCTATATTCCGTGGAAAACTCCTACAGACTACGAGGCAGAAGTAACCGCCCACGGTAAGTGTGCATGTTTTGCGTGGGATTCCACAGCAAGAACTTTTAGAGTACCGCTCATGCCTGATGGTACAGTTATACAACAAGCTATGTCAGATAGTGAGCTGGGCAAAGGTTATGATGCTGGGTTGCCGAATATAGAAGCCTCATGGGATTACGACTACCCAGGGGCTGCTAGAGGTACATCAGGGGCTGCTAGGATAGATGTCGGAAACAACAGGTTCGTTGGAGGTACGCCATATACTAGTGGAAATTCATTAGTTAATTTTGACGCTTCCCTCTCCAACCCAATCTACGGTAACTCCGAAACCGTCCAACCTAGCGCTATAGCCTTACGTCACTTCGTAGTGGTGGCTACCGAGACAGACCAGCAATCTGTAATGGATTGGAGTGCTTGGGCTAGTGCGTTAGGCGGCAAGGCTAACACAGACCTTTCTAACTTCGCTATGACAGGTGCTAGTGCAATCCAATATAAGTGCATTTATGGCACTGGACAAGCACCAGTTGGAGACCCGTATGCTATAGAAGATGATGCCTTAGGTAGCAGCGGAATAGTAACAATTAGCAGTAGGTATGTGCTAGATAATCCATTTGGCAACGTACCTACAATATGTCTGGCAGAAGTGTATGATGGTAATAAATGGGGCGCTACTGGATTTTGGAATAACGACAACCTCGGTCGCGGCGTGCAAGCATGGGGTGTGGAGTCAGAAGGCATAGTTGTACAGACTGGTACATCTAACGTACTTAGTCTTTCTAGAGGTAGTATGAATCCACTTAATTTTACAAGTGGTGCAGAACCAACGTCTTTACAATGCCGCGTTCACATTTGGAAGGTAGGAGTTTAGTATGGCTAAGATATACGCAAAAATAAATGATACTCTACAACAAGTAGGCGGCTCTATACCAGCAGAAAACGGTTGGGTTGAGATGCAATCTCAGCGTCCTACAGAGTCTGGTACATGGTTAGCTCAAGTTGATGGTACATGGGTACGCATCGGCACAGAACTAGACGACGCTAAGACAAGTAAGAGTACTGAAATAACCTCTATTAGAGATGCCAAAGAACAGGATTATTTTGTATATGATGGCTCTAAGTTTGATTCTAATAGGGACGCTGCTCAACGTATCAACCTAGCAGATAACTCTGCCAGAAATGCTAGAGATGCAGGCAAAGCTTGGGAAACCGAATGGACATTGTACGATAACACTAAGAGGGTAGTTACTGAGTATGATTTACCTAGAATGGTAGACAGCTTTAGTTACTGGTCAGGTTATTGTCATGTTTATGCTACAGGCCTAAAAGAAGCAGTTAATGCCGCCACAACTATAGAAGAAGCTAATGCCATAGATATTGTTAACGGATGGCCTACTCCTGAGTATGTGGCAGATACTTATGAGAATGTACCTTTGAGTGAAAAAGCTAAGAGAGTATCTTTGACTAAGAGAGAGTTCTTAAAACTCATTATAGCATTAACTGAGCAGACCTCTGGTATGACTCCTATTACTTTAGAAATGATTGAGGGGTACGTAGCTCAAGGGGATTCTAGCTTACGCCTAGAGTGGGAATATGCTACCTTCATTGAAAGAGCACACCCACTATTAGATGTGGCGGCTAATTCGTTTGGTATTCCTTCTGAGATGTTAGATATCATGTACGCCAATAGTTATGAATTACTTAAAAAATTGAGCGCTGGTGAGCCTATCAGTTCTTAGAGGTGAATTATGTGGGAGTACTTTAAAAGGATACTCGTGTCGTTAGACCAACTGCTAAATACTCTGTTGGGTGGGTATGAAGATGAAACACTGTCTAGCAGAATTTTTAGGGCCTACTCTCGTAATAGTAGATTGGGTATTGTGTTAATGAATATTGTAGATACTATGTTCTTCTTTGACACCCTCGAAACAGCTTCAGGAAGAGTTGCAGGCCACTGCGAGAAGAGTTATATGTATGAGTTACAACGAATGGATTTACCACCAGAAATGAGGGGGTAACATGAATTACTGGAAAATTTTAGGATTTATACTATGTTTACTCAGCGCAAGCATAGTTGTTAGTGGGTGTTCTTTTCTTTACATCTAACAAAGCGAGGGTATATGCTAGATGTTGGCGTAGAAAGTTATGGAGAATGTGGAGGCGAAACAATAACTCAACCTAAACGCGTAACTGTTGGCGGAGGCGTCCCATTCGACCGCACTCGCCGCATAACTGGCTACCTTGTGGGCACAATTGACAGATGGGGAAACGCTAAAAAAGCGGAACTAAAAGACAGAACCCACCACACTGGAGCGGCGTATGGCGAACTTACCAAAGAATAGGCGGTGTAAGTTTTGCCAAGCAAAAGCAACATTGCACATCGTTTTTTATGGATGTGACCCAAAAGACAAGCAACTTACGTGCAAAAACTGTTATAACCGACTTTATCAAGCAAAGAAAATCAAGCTTTGCTCAATCCCTAAATGGGTAACAACATAGGAGATTAAC
>CAYJJV010000037.1:0-5147 GCA_964370585.1 uncultured Alistipes sp.
ACCTAACTCGTGCCTTTGAGCAACGTTGTGCTGCACAAGTCCGCCAGTAGGCGAGTGCGCATAATGCGCCACTTTTCGCACATCCCTTGTGGCTGAAATCCTCACATACTTATGTATGCTGCGGTTTCAACCCCTGTGCGATGCGCAAAAATTGACACATTATGCGCACTCGCTGCAATTGGGGCGAGCGCACCTAATTATAGCCACCTAAACCGTCATTGCGGGTCAAGCCCGCAATGACGGTTGGAGTTTTAACATCATTGCGGTGGAGTTTAAATCCTTATAAATATTTGAAAAATATCTGCTCGTAAATTTGGAATACTAAAAAATTAGTAATACTTTTGTTAAAAGTACAACCAAATTTTGAGACGATGATAAGAAAATTACAATTTGCAACAGCGATTGTTGCAACGCTATTTGTAGCCGTAAGCCTATCGGGGCAGGAGCTATCGTGGGTGATTGAGGGCAAATCGGCAGGTAGTGATATTGCATCACGCCCACAGAGCCGTATCGATGGCGAGCTAAACTTTGCCAAAATATTTATCGCAGCTCCATTGGGTACAAAGGTCGTTGCCCCTTGCGATGGGGTGGTGGATGATGTGAGCGTTGGGGTGCTACACAGCTTAACACGCTTGACAGGTTCCCAAATTGAATATCCAGTGACTTACGATGAGGGTATTGCCGACTTTACAGCCTCTTCCAACAATATTTACACTGAGCGTGAGGTCTGTGTGACGCTTGGCATATCGCTTAGCGATGGGCGTAAGCTCTATATTGGGGGTCTGAAAGGGGTTTGTAGCTTTAAGAGTGGGCAGAAGATTAAACGTGGCGAAACGATAGGCGAGGTGGGGTATGCCTACTCGAAGTTGGATGAGCCGACAATCGCCATCGCCATCTCAAAGTATGGGAAATCAATCGACCCAATGACACCGTTTGGTATCGAAACATCATTCAAGGAGCCAAAGCCCATAAAGGAGCGCAAGTTTTTAACAAAGTCGGAGGCAAAGGAGGATTTCACCATCCTATTCGATGCCGTTGATGAGATTCTCCCCACACGCCGTTACCTAATTGACGATGCAGGGTACGACTCACTTCGCCAACATATTATGATGCGTATCGATACGATCACGGGCGATAATATCGAATTCGATGACTTTCATATGATGATGCGAGTGGATTTTAACTCCATCATACACGATACACATATCAACTTTTCAGAGCCAGTGTGGAAGCGTGAGGGTAGCCAAAATATGAAACAACCGAGCATATTTATGGGCTTTGTCAATGATACTTTGCGTTGTACGGTGGCAGATGATAGGTTTATAAAGTATGAGGGGCGTGAAATTGTCGAGGCGAATGGCTGCACGGCAGATTCGCTGCGTGGGTTGATTGCAAAACGTGCTATGCGTTTTGTCGATGCCAATGTGCAGTCCAATATCGACTATGAGTTGATATTCAATGGCTTTGGGGTGCTCGGTGGCGATGGATTTACGATGGATGTTACCTTTGCTGATGGCGAGCGCAAAAAATTCCCTGAGATGCAGGGTGTTTCGAAGCGAGTGCAAAAGATGATAGTGCCATTTCTGAATTACAATAGGTATCCAAAGCGTTACGACACCAAGATGCTCAACGACTCGGTGGCATATTTGGGTCTTCACTCCTTCTCGCTAAGTAGAGTGGCGAAGGATAATATCTCGGCCTTTGTCGATTCGGTTGCAAAGGCAAAAGTGCCTAACTTTATTGTCGATGTTCGTAACAATAACGGTGGCGAAATACACACTATAAACTATCTATTCTCGCTATTTGCGCAGGATACCTTGCAGCTCAATGGCTACAATAGAGCCAACAAAGTGATAGGTTTTGAGAGCTTTAAATACTCGGATAACTACCCTGTAGATATGTCGCCACTAAATGATGGTTACTTACCTCGTGAGGGCGAAGAGGGGGTATTCTTTGTCGATAGCCTCGAAACGAGATATATGCCACACCCCACAATCAACTACTCGGGGCGTCTATATACCCTAACCAATGAGCGTTCAATCTCGGCAGCGACCACATTCCCAGCACTCGTCGTTCGTTCGCATCGTGGCGTGACGGTGGGGCGTGAAACAATGTCGGCATACCACTATTTGTCGGCTCTGAAGTTTGCCAATATAATTTTGCCAAATTCAACTATTTCGGTGCGACTGCCCATTGTCGAGAGCCATTTCGACTCGGCCGTAAATGAGCGAGTGCCATTCGGACGTGGAGTCTTGCCCGACTATGAACTGCATTTGACCTTAGATGAGCTATTTTCGACCAATGGCGATGCCGTTCTGAACTATGCACTGCAGTTAATCGACGAGGGCAAATACCTATCGCCCATCGATCCATTCTATGAGGTGGATAACCCAAAAAAGAGCTCAAAGGGCAGCTATTCAAAGTTTTCCCTGTTTCTTATTATCGTCTTTATGGCACTGTTTACAGTGCTTGTAGCGAAAAAGCGAAAAAAAGAGTAGAATATTTTTGAGTCTAAATAGAACACTATTGGCGAGCTTTCGGGCTCGCTTTTTTTATGCTTAAATAGTTAAATATCTATAAAATAGCAACTTCACAATTATTGAAATATTTGCAAAATATCTGTTATCTGAATAACACTACAACTGTTAGAAAACTAACACTTTATAATAGTAATTTTTCAAATCAAATTTTATATCTTTGTGCGGTTTCGTGGTATACTAGCCCAAATTATTGAGAAACAAAACACAAAATATAATTAAATTTTACAAAAAAATGGCAGAAAAAAAGTTTATTACCTGCGATGGAAACTATGCGGCGGCACACATCGCCTATATGTTCTCGGAGGTGGCAGCAATCTACCCAATCACTCCATCTTCGACGATGGCAGAGTTGGTCGATGAGTGGTCGGCACAAGGTCGTGAGAACATCTTTGGCGAGACCGTAAAGGTTGTAGAAATGCAGTCTGAGGCTGGTGCGGCAGGTGCTATGCACGGCTCGTTGCAGGGCGGCGCTCTAACTTCAACCTTCACAGCTTCGCAGGGTCTTTTGTTGATGATTCCTAATATGTACAAGATGGCGGGCGAGTTGCTACCGGGCGTCTTCCACGTATCGGCACGTTCGTTGGCAGCGCAAGCGTTGTCTATCTTCGGTGACCACCAAGATGTGATGTCTACACGCCAGACTGGATTCGCTATGTTGGCAACATCATCGGTGCAGGAGGTTATGGATTTGGCAGGTGTGGCACACATCGTGTCGCTAAAGTCGAGAGTGCCATTTTTGCACTTCTTCGATGGATTTAGAACCTCGCACGAGATTCAGAAAATCGAGCTTATGGATCAGGCGTCGTTGGCATCACTTCTCGACCAAGATGCCCTTAAAGCGTTCCGTCAGCGTGCCCTAAACCCAGAGCACCCCGTAACTCGTGGTACGGCTCAGAACCCAGATATCTACTTCCAAACTCGTGAGGCTGCAAACTCTTTCTATGATGCAGTACCCGATATGGTGGCTGAGGCGATGGAGCAGATCTCACAAATCACTGGCCGCACATACAAGCCATTTACATACTATGGTGCTGAGGCAGCTGAGAATATCATCATCGCTATGGGTTCGGTTACAGACACCATCAAGGAGAGTGTCGATTATCTGAATGCAAAGGGTGGTAATGTGGGTCTAATCACGGTACACCTATACCGTCCATTCTCGCCTAAGTACCTTCTAAATATATTGCCAGCATCGGTTAAGCGCATCTGCGTGTTGGATAGAACAAAAGAGCCGGGAGCTGAGGGCGAGCCTCTGTATATGGATATTAAGTCACTATTCTATGGTCGTGATATACAGCCAATGATTATTGCGGGTCGTTACGGTCTTTCGTCAAAGGATACAACACCTGCACAGATTGTGGCAGTGTATGAGAACTTGGCGGCAGCAACTCCAAAAGACCACTTTACTGTTGGTATCGTGGATGATGTTACAAACCTATCTTTGGAGGTTGGCGAGGAGATTTCGATGGCTAAAGAGGGCACTTTCGAGGGTCTATTCTTCGGTCTTGGTGCTGATGGTACTGTTGGTGCTAACAAGAACTCTATCAAGATTATCGGTAGCACAACCGATAAGTATTGCCAAGCATACTTCTCGTATGACTCGAAGAAGTCGGGTGGTTACACCTCATCGCACCTTCGCTTTGGTGACAAGCCAATCACATCGCCATACTTGGTGACAACGCCCGACTTTGTGGCGTGCCACGTGCCATCGTATGTCGATAAGTATGATGTTTTGAAGGGTCTGAAAAGGGGCGGCTCGTTCCTTCTAAACTCAGTTCACGATGTTGAGACCACTTGCGCTACTCTGCCCGATGTGATGAAGGTATATTTGGCGAAGAATGATATTAAATTCTATATCATCAACGCTACGAAGATTGCAGCAGAGCTTGGTTTGGGCAACCGTACCAACACAATTATGCAGTCGGCATTCTTCAAAATTGCCAACGTGATACCATTCGAGACAGCTGTCAAGGAGATGAAGAAGGCTATCTTGAAGTCGTATGGCAACAAGGGCGAGGAGATTGTAAATATGAACTATGCAGCGGTCGATGCTGGTAGCGATGCAGTCGTTACGGTCGATGTGCCAGCTGCTTGGGCTTCACTTGAGCCTAAGGTGGCAGCTTGCTCTTGCGATAGCACACGCCCTGCGTTTATCAAAAATATTGTAGACCCAGTGAATGCACTGAAGGGCGATTCACTACCAGTTTCAGCGTTTGTAGGTCGTGAGGATGGTACGTGGGATAACGGAACATCGGCATTCGAGAAGCGTGGTATTGCAGTTTCGGTGCCCGAGTGGCAGTCGGAGAGCTGTATTCAGTGTAACCAATGTGCCTATGTCTGCCCTCACGCAGCTATTCGCCCATTCCTCGCAACAGAGGAGGAGGCCGCAGCATCGGGCTTGGAGTTCAAGCAGGGCAATGGCGAACTGAAGGAGTATAAGTTCCGTATTCAGCTTACGCCATTGGATTGTACGGGTTGCGGTAACTGTGTGGATGTCTGCCCATCAAAGGTTAAGTCGCTCGTTATGCGTCCTTTGGAGGAGATGATGCCAGAGCAGAAGAATTGGGAGTATGTAATCGACAAAATTGGCTACAAAGAGGTTGTAGA
>CAYJJV010000038.1:0-4890 GCA_964370585.1 uncultured Alistipes sp.
CCTGCCTTATCTCAAGCTCTGCGCTCTTGGCATCATACTCCTCCTGCATTCTCTCGGACTCTGCGGCTGCCTGCTCCTCAGTCATTAATCCAGCCTCGACACGCTCCTCGTTGGCTTTCTCCTTTTGGTCTTGCCTGCGCTTATATTTATCGAGTTCGGCATTTTCTTTTGAGGTGAGCATCTTATCATAGTCACTATATAGGTCAAGAGCCATACCGCCAGCCTCGCCAATAGCAGTCAAGGCGACTATCATCTCATCAGCTTGGATTTTGCCTGCCCTCAGGTTGTCAAAAAACACTCCCCAGTCATCTTGGGAGATGCCAAACAAATCGACATTATCCTGTCGAGATGTGAAAGAATAGCCAACCTCATTTGCTTTATCCTCTGCAATCTGCAATTTTGAGTATATCTCTTGTATTCGCTTGACGAGTTCACTCTTCTCGCTCTCGGATAGTAGGTTGTTGTCAATGTCGATACTCTGCAAGACACCCTTTAGATCGGTAAACATCATTGTGCCATCGGTATTGAGCTGTCTAAGAGTCGCCAGTGTGTCATTTAGATACTGCTCATCAAACGCCTTTAGCTCATTGGTCTGTTGTTGCTTCAGCCGCACCCTCTCTTGCTTGGTCAGAGCCTCTGCTTGGAGTTCATCCTTATGACGAGCCTCTATTATATCTCGGCGCATATTATACTCATCTTCACTCTGTTTGATGGCTGCGTTGGCTCTATCTAAATCGATTTTAGCGAGATTACGATTGTGCTCCTGCTCAAGGAGCTGCAACATCTCACTGTTGCCAGCTGCTGCTTTTTTACGCTGCTCATACTCGGCAAGTTCACGTGTGCGTGCGTCGGTGATACCCTTGATGCGCATACTCTCCAGAGCATCCTCAGATGATTGTTGTTGTTGTTTTTGGGTCAATAACTTATCGTATAGCTCCGATTGAAGTTTGAGCCGCTCACTATCTTTCAATGCGGTATTCTGCAACGACTCATTCAGATACTTAATCTCAAGAGCCAAAAGGGCAGACCTATATTGCTCCTCTGTAGCTATGTCACCGTCAAGATATTGCTTCTTCAGGTTGTTTTTTGCAGCATATAGCTTTTGATCCATATCGGATGGCGTACCGTTATAAGTGGAAACATCGTCATCGTTATCATCATCATTATCATTATCACTTCTTGTTAATTCTATACTTTTGTAGTTATATAAGTCTGTTAAATCAGACCATTTTTTTACTTCGTCGTCAAATCCTTTTCTTATATTTTTAAGTTTATTATAAAATAGCAGTGTTGATGGGTCTATTGTTCTTAATGCCTCCTCCTCACCAAAATGCTGAACAGCCCATTCATAAGATGCCCCTTTTGCAAGAGTAGTCAGTCCATAATCGCCAATTACCTCATACCACTCATCACGCTTTTGCTCTGCTTTAATAAGATTATCGGTCGCTGCTCTCGCTCTTGCTGCATTTTTCATTTGCGCTATATAACGTTGTAGCGAACCTGTATTATCTTCAATCAAAACACCTTCAGTATTTAGTGATGCATTGTAATCTGGCATTATTGACTTTAGCTCATTTAATGCTTTTTTTCTATCTTCGTATGGTTTACTTGAATCTTTAAGTATTTTCTCCAGAGATTTAAGTTTGGCAGCTTCGGTATCAGCTTCTACTGTTACGTTTTTCATTGCATCAGAAGCCTCTTTTGTACGTGTCGTAAAATAAGCAAATGCACCAGCAGCTGCTCCGAGCAGAATCGCAATCCAACCCAAGGGGGTCGCCTTGAGCGCCAAAGAGAACATTTTAGTGGCGACAGTGGCGAGCTTTGTCGCTCCTGTTTGGGTTACCGTTGCGGCGGTTGAAGCTCGCTGTGCTTTGATGAGTAATAGTTTTAGGCTGCGCTTAATTTTTATTACACCATTATATGCGACTTCAGCTTTTGTCACAGTGAACAACACTGTTTTATATGCGCTGTATGCGGCCACAAGCCCAAGTATCGCCCCTTTGCTCTCGATCAGCCACTCCACAACAATTCGTGTCACACTCAAGAACTGAGCTTGAGCAGATAGCGATGAGTGATAAGCAGGGACAAGCGATTCGCCCAGTGCTACCGACTCGGCCGTAATCTCATTCTTTAGCTTGGCAGTGGTCGCCTCGACTGAACTGTTCGCAAGATTGAACTCCTCCATCACAGACAGACCTGTTTCGAAGGCTTGGTTGGAGATCTCTTGTTGCTCTCGAAGTTTACCAGTGTTCTGTGCGAGGGTTAGAAGAACCCCTGTAGCACGAGTGCCATCCAAATTTAGACTATCCAGAGTTGAGACTATACCCGACATACCCGACTCGTCTGCGCCTAAACCTTCAACAACACGCACAATAGCCTCATTCATATCTTCGGCCATTAACTTTTTAAAGTCTGCGACGCTCATTTTGGCGGCCTTAGCAAATGCAGTTGTGTCGCTGTACATTCCTGTAATAACTTGTGATATTGTCGTGCCAGCCACCTCCATTGGGACACCCAAAGAGTCGAGCGTTGCACCAAGTCCAGCAGCATCCGCAATGACCACACCTGCGGTATTAGCGACACCACCAACACGGCGCAGAAATTCCACGATGTTAGCCTCATTAGCAGTAGAAGATTTACCAAGATCATTGATAGATGAGGTGGATTTAAGCATTGCTCGCTCTATCCCAAGTTCATCTTCCAACTGAAATACTGATACCAATTTACCAACCTGCGCAATAGTCTCTTCTGCATTGTCGCCAAGATCCTTGCCGAGTGATATTTTTAGTATATCAGCTGCACGAGTGAACCCCTCAATATCTCCTTTGGCAATTCCCAATTTACCACCAGTGCGAGCATACTCCAGTAACTCATTGCGAGCTGTACGAGTATCAAATCCTCTTAGGCTCTCACTAAGCGCTTCGACCTCCTCACGTGTCATATTGGTGGTCTTCTGAGTGTCGGTCATAGCTTGATCAAAGGCCGTGTAGTCGTCAATGGACTTACGGAGCCGAGATAGGTACATCATCGCAGTAGTAACAAATACTGTGATTGATGTAATATACTTATTTACGCCTGATGCCATTTTACACAAAGCTCCATCAGTATTCATTGCCTCCTTGCGCAGTTGCGCCATACGGATATTGACTGCGTTTAATTCAGCGTTGAGCTTTTTCCATTGTGCAGTGCCAGGAACTGCAGTTCGCAAGGCCACATTAAGTTCGCTGTGTCGCTTGCGTAGCTCAGCGATTGTTAGAGATTCTAATTTGAGCTCAGAAGTTAATCTTGATATCTCGGTTCGATTCTTCTTTATTACCTCTTCATTGGCTTTGATTTGAGTTGTGAGCTCCTTATATTGTGTTGTATTGCGCTTACCCTCTGTGTATAGTTTTTTGCGCTCTTCTTTAAGTTTTTTTGTAGATTGAGTTAAATCTAAAGTCTCACGAGACAGCTGCCCTATCTCTTTGCGAGCAGGATCTCCGTTGATGATAATGTTCAATCTTAAATCCTCATCTGTAAGTCTCTTTGCCATAGGTGTATTATTTTTCTATTTCTGATTTTAGACGAGCTTTAACAGACTCCGTGAAGTCATTAGCTAAACGATATGAAATTGAGCTGAAATGTCCCCAGATGTAGCGATTGTGAATCTTCCTATTGCTGCGAAGTAAAGATCCGCCCCTTTTTACAACTTTTAGGTCAAGAAAACGCTGATATGCAGTATGAGAAATAGTCAGCTTGCCAGAGTATTCTCCAGATGTGCTGACTTGTGCGTTGCGCTGTGAGGCTATGCGCCCCGTCCTAAACTTAAGTTTCCGTGCAAAAGCCATCTCTTGACTCTTCAAAAGACGCTCTCCTTCGGATCTTAAAATTTGCTCTACAAAACGTTGCTCTACTAATGATGTCATATCATATATTTTGCAACAAAAATAGCCTCCCGAAGGAGGCTATCAAAGGACAGAATATAGAGTATCGATTAGCAATCTTTTTTTAAGAAAACTACTCGAATAATGACTATGCAGAGTGTAATAATTCCTGCTATTGCAAATATTTCTATCATAACGACTTAATTTTGAATTTTAAACCTCCTACCATATTGGTAGGAGGCAACATCACCTAAATGTGTTAGTGTCAAATTAAAACATCAAGCGAAGTTTATCTGGGATAGCTCTTCGGCAAATTGCTTGATGCCTCGCTCTATCTTTGCTATTGTAGCTGGCGAAGGGTTGCGATGTCCCGACATATAGTGTCCGAGCTGTTTTTGGTTTACGCCAGTGATTGTTTGAATCCCTGCAAGCGACATCTTTGATACCATTGATTGCAGAAAAGATGGCACATCATAGATAAATTCAAACTCTAATCCTTTAGCCTTTTCGGGATACAACTCCAAGGCATCTTCATAGGCCTCCATAAATCCCTCCATCGCTTCAGCGACAGTGTGTCCCGACATTGTTAAACCGAAACCCAAATCGTCCCTATCCATATAGAGGCTGTATGAGCCATCTGCAGCTTTTTCGATTATTACCTTAGTCTTCATATCTATTATTTTTTGGTGGGGGTTAAATCTTAACCCCCGATTGTTTTGATATACTTTTTAATGTTCCTTTTGGCACTTCAAGTGTTCCGTGTCTGCCGATTGTAAAACGTTCGTTTGTAATTGGACTATACCACCATTCGTGCCTTGTTTTTTCTCTCTCTAAAATACATCCATTCTTTAGGAGTATTCGTTTAAGTTCGTTGTACTTCATTGCTCTCTGTTTTAATTTGACATTACAAAGATAGCAATATTTCTATCATTCTCCAAATGTTTTGCCAATTATTTACAAATATTTTGCAGAAAAAATTATTATATAATTTGAAAAATCGCCATTATACCTCCATCTCGATCATTAT
>CAYJJV010000039.1:0-2470 GCA_964370585.1 uncultured Alistipes sp.
AGAGAATCTCTACACAAATACAGGTGGTGAAAACCACTAATGGTAAGAGTCATATAGAAATACGATAACATATGAATACAGACCTAAAAAAGACTATATATTACTATATTGACGAATCGGGAAATTTAGATAATAAATGTTCTAAGGACGATCGTTTCTTCATTATGGGTTGTTGCATAACAGACAATCCAGAAGAAATAAGGTCTGAGCTAGAAAATCTAAGAACATCTATTCTTGAAAGTCCTTATTTTGCACCGAATATCAGTAAATTCAAAAAGGAGGGTTTTCACGCAACAACAAACCATTTTGATATAAGGACAAAATATTATGAAATACTATATCGGTTTAACTACAGGTACTATTGTGTTATCATTGATAAGGCTTATGACAAATACAAAGACTTAATTTCAAAAGGTGAAGATGCGTATTATCACATACTTTATAACCTATTGTTAAAACGAATAGAGGATCATAGGTGCGACAATAATATTATCATATTAGAGAACTATAGTTCTAGGTCTATTGAAATGCATCAAAGAAACTGTGAAGCGGTATTAAGTGCAATAGAGAAGGAGGTATCTGCGTGTCATCAAGAAATCAGTATTCATTTCGATGTAGAAGTACATACCAAGGAGGATATCATACTTTCGTTAGTGGACTATGCTACTTATCCGATAAACCAGATGTTGTTAGAGAAGACACCGCAAAAGATGGAGGAGAATGTAGCGTTAATACAGCCCAAAATAGGGCTAATACATAATTTATTTGCAAGAAAATTTTATTCACGTACAAAAAAAGTTAACTTTGCAGAAATAAAGTCGGGGAAATAAGTAAATATTTAGAATACAAGTTGTATTCGCTTGAGGAGCATTACAAGTTAAGCCATACCTTACATATTCCCCGACTTGTTTTATAAATAAATACCATATGCTCTACAAGCCAGAAAATATTGAAAATATAAAGATGCTGTCTGGCATCTTGTCGTGTAGTGAAGATATAATACAAAAACTTCAAGCTCCAGTTGTTTTTGATCCATCATCATCACATGAAGACGAAATTCAACACGGAATACTACCATTCCCAAATAGGGAGTACCGCAATATAATATACGTACACAAAATTCCTAAAAGAAGAATTTCGAATGGGTATAGAGTCGTCTATAGTGTATCTGGACTGGAATATTCTAATGCATATAAATGCTTGAAATATTATTTAAATGATTTATACTCACCACACAATGCTGTACACGGTTTTATTCCTGATAGAAACATAGTTAGCAATGCTCAACAACATATAGCGAAAAAAAGTATTATAAACATAGACATAGACAGTTTCTTTGAGAGCATATCTATTGAAGATGTTAGATCAATGTTTCTTCGTTATAATTTTACTAACGACATAGCTGATACTCTGTCTAAAATAGTCACACTCAACGGAACGTTAGTTGCAGGTTATGCAACAAGCCCTATAATTGCAAATATGTGCTGTGATTTGATGGACTACGAGATGCAAGACATATGCGACAAAAACAATGTGACATATACAAGATACGCTGATGACATAACGTTATCTGGCGATAGGGTCGAAATATTAGATTCCGTAAAGGATATATTATCAAAATACGGTTTTGAAATTAACGACAGTAAAACAAGATACTATCACAAAGGTCAGGGACAATACGTTACAGGACTTTCAGTAGAGGATTCATTGATGCCAAGAATACCCAAGTATATCAAACGAAAAATCCAGCAAGAGATATATTACATCTCAAGATACGGCATTAGGTCTGTTCTAGCATTTAGAGCAACAAATTGCTGCGATTATTTGGATGATAAACTTGAGTATGATGCCTATATTGAAGAGATGGATATAAAATCGAGAGCAGCAAGAATAGTTGGGTGGATTGCTTATGCGCAAAGTATCGAGCCCGAGTTTGCTTTAAAATGCAAAAAGCAATTATTGAAAACAGTCCATAAAGAGAGCATTACATGTTTATGTTTAGCACAAAAATTTTTATTTGAAAAAACTAATATTCGAATTAATCTCGCTAAAGTGCTTATAGGTGAGAACAGCTAATATTACTATGATTATTAGAATTAAATACTCTCAATATTTATTTCTATGCAACTAACTCCAATCCCATACCTGGTCTACATCAAGGATAAAGATGCGCAGCACTTCGTCTACAAACGAGATGTGGCGGATGTTGAGCGGAGTGGTGCTCTCTATCGTGTTACCTACAAGAACGGGCGCAGTTATAACTATGGGGCTGAGCGTATCTCGATTGTACGGCTTTTGCGTAGTCGTGATG
The DNA here is from genome assembly GCA_964370585.1 of uncultured Alistipes sp. Classification (GTDB taxonomy): domain Bacteria; phylum Bacteroidota; class Bacteroidia; order Bacteroidales; family Rikenellaceae; genus Alistipes. Next base: position 2,312 of record CAYJJV010000039.1, read on the forward strand.
GGGTGCGCATATACCAAAATGGGGTGCTGAATAGGTTGTACGACGCAGTGGATGATTATGGCAACTGCCTTATTTTTCGTAGCAAGAAACAGCGAACGGATCCAATAGCGAAGAGTGCAGATATTGAGATTTGCGATGTGAAGGGGGATACGAGTAGAG
>CAYJJV010000039.1:2570-4572 GCA_964370585.1 uncultured Alistipes sp.
ACCCAAACGATACTCAATATCGTCGCCAATTTGACACTCCACAACCGCACGATAGGTGTCGTCTCGAACAACAATTCGGCAGTTAGCAACGTCTACGAGAAGCTACACAAGAGTGGATATGGACACCTTGTCGCCACACTCGGAAATAACGATAATAAGGCTCGATTTTTCGAACGTACCGCCAAAGATAAACCGCTCTACGGAAAGTACATTACAGCCGAACGTAAGGCGGAGTTATTGGCAGAGGTCGAGCGTCTTGGGGCACTCCTAAGAGAGTGTTTTGCCACGAGAAACAGTTTGGCAAGGCTGCGAACCGAGCTTGCCGATGTGCGCACGGAGTATGACCACCTGCAGGCACAGCAGCCTCTGCCCAGGGCGGCAAAGACAGCGTTCGATTCTCTCTTTTTGTTGGGGTGGAGCAATCAAAGTGTGCTCAATGTCAAGGAGCGACTATCTGTTGGCAGAGTAACATTTCTAACGAGGCTGGTGCTACTGTTTCTGTATGGGGTTGTAAATAGCAGAGCAATAGCCAACCACCTACAACTATTCAACTCATACCTAAACCACAAATTCTACGACCTGCTGCTTGCATCTCTCGAAGAACGCATCTCCGAGGCCGAAGAGTGGCTCGTGCAGAGCCGAGAGAAGGAAAATTTGGAACTATTCACACGCCATTCAAAGGAGCTCTTCGATGGTGCGATATACGACAGATACCTCTCTTTGGGGTCGGCAGAATACCCATTGGAGGATTATCAGCGACACTTCAATCATTTTGTAAGGCGTTACCCCGTGATTACCAGCTCTACGCTATCGCTCCACACCTCAATCCCCAAGGGGCAGCTGCTCGACTACCTCATAATCGACGAGTCATCGCAGGTCGATATTATCAAGGCTGCGGTATGCCTCTCTTGTAGCCGCAGCGTTGTTGTGGTGGGTGATAGTATGCAGTTGAGCCACATCGTAGATAAAGAGAGCCGTGATGCCGCAAATCACCTGCATAAGAGCTATAATGTGTCGGAGGCTTACAGCTACACCGATAAAAATATCCTTGCATCACTCAAAACGCTCTACAAGGGGCAGATTCATAGTACCCTGCTAAAGGAGCACTACCGCTGTCATCCTGCGATTATTGGATTCTGCAACAAGCGTTACTACAACAATGGCTTGGTTGTTATGACCGAGAATCAAGGCTCACCATTCAAAATTATTGAGACCGCCATAGCAGGAGGTCGTGCCACATACAACCAGCGGCAGATTGATGAGACAAGCCGCTATATTCGTGATAATTACGCATTGTCAGTAAGCGAAGTAGGTGTCGTCTCGCCATATCGTCGCCACGCCAATATGCTGCAATCTGCACTACCAAAGGGGGCTGAGGCTGATACTATCCACAAATACCAAGGGCGTGAAAAGGGTACAATAATATTCAACACGGTGGTTGGCGAGATAAACGAATTTGTGGATAACGCCAACCTGATAAATGTTGCAGTTTCAAGGGCCGTAAATGAGTTTGTTGTGGTGAAACCCGAATCGATGGAGCTGCCCCACGGAACAAATATTGGCGACTTGATAAGGTATATTCAATATACATCGCCCCAAAAGGATACGATTATAAAGGGGCAGGTGTGTTCGGTTTTCGACCTGCTGTACAAGGAGTATAACCGCACGCTCGACAAATTTATGGAGCAGAATCGAGGTCAAAAGGGGTCGGCAGCGGAGATAATAATGAGCAATCTTCTCGCCGAGATTCTGTCGCAGACCGAGTACTCATCGCTCGACTTTGTGCGTGAGTATGCGCTCCGAGACTTGGTGCGTGACATCACCATCCTATCCGAAGAGGAGCAGGAGTTTGTCTACAACAACGCCCGCCTCGACTTCCTGATATACAGTAAGATTGACAAATCGCCCGTGCTGACAATCGAAGTCGATGGCGCCTCATTCCACGACAACCCCAAGCAGCGAGAGCGTGACCTCAAGAAGAACAATATCCTGCGAGAGTGCC
>CAYJJV010000040.1:0-4062 GCA_964370585.1 uncultured Alistipes sp.
CGGCTCTGGGTACAGAAAGTCCCACTTAATCGCAAAGATTGAGTGGGACTTTTTTTATGGCTTTTATAAGCCATCAAACCCTCAGTGCACTAAAATACATATCCGAATTTAAAGTTTAGTCGAAGGGCGATGACGAACTCCTCGCTATGGCTGTTGTGGGCGTAACCAAAACCGCAGCCAGCGTTAAATTCATAGAAAATACCGCTGTAAGCCACTCGCCTCATACCCCAAGTTGGGACTAATTGATACTCCATTGTGGGAGTTATATCCTTGCTTGAGTAGAATGCAGGCAGTATTACTCGCCCTACGACAGATAGATAACTACCCGAATTTTTGTGTATATTCTTGCCCATCTGTGCACGCTTATTGAAGCTATAATAGTAGCGAGGTTCGATGTTTACGAAGGGGAAGAGCGCAACATTTGCCTCCGTCCCAAATATATCTGACCATACCGTAGGCGCAAAACCTACGCCATAGTTCATCACAAAGCGATTTTTGATGTGTTGTTCATAGTTATACTCCAAACCAAGCAGGCGCAAGCTAATCGAATGGTTATCAATGAGAGTTAAATTGCTGCTTGGTTGTGATTGTACTTGCCCTTGATTTTGTGACTGGGACTGTGATTGCCCTTGTGCGCCAAGCGTGAGCGACACAATTAATAGTAGTGTAAGTAGTATGCTCTTCATTTCTATTGAGGTTTTGTGCTGCAATGATGAAATTTCTTGGACAATTTAGCAAACCTTGACAATTGTCTACTCAGATGCGCTATTAAGCTGTTTAGATGTCATTTCTCACAGATTTAGACTTTTCCTCCGCTCGTAGTTCTTCGTTGGTTTTGTCATAGTACCTGACAATTACTTGCTCCGTATCTCCAATTTCAAGCCATATATTTCCGTGCTCTAAATTCCATACCGTTACATAGCGGCACTTATCATTTCTGATTGCCTGCATTTCGTAACCATCGCCCTCATAGTATGGCTTAATGAAGAAATCATAATTATTTTTAGGCTGGCCATATTTATGTGTGTAATCATCCTTTAATTGATTGAAATCGCTTTTTATTGAACTCCATGAGTTATTTTTTGGAAAAAAGACTGTAACAAGAGATACAACTGAACTAGTAGGGCTATATATTACATATATTTCGCAATTTTCGCCTGCAAAATTACCATTAAGAGTTGCTATTTCTTTGTCTGTATTGATAAGATTTAACCCTTTTTGTTGTAGTTTGCTTACAAATTCTACAACTTCGCCGTCTATTGGTATACCCATAAACATAAGATGTTCGTCTGACTCCTGCGCTTTTGCTGCATTGATATAGAGCAATGCAATTAGCATAAAAAATAATTTTTTCATAGTTTTTATTTAGTTTTAAATTAGTTAATTGACTTATTTTATAGCACCTGCAATAACTATAATAAACGAAACGCAACATGTACTTATCAACTGATAGGCATTGCCAAACGCCTAAATCTCAAATAAGTAAAGCCCACGCAAACCGTGAGCGCAAACTTATTGTCAGAGTGGTCATCAAAATTGGTCGTTTTTCTAACTCAAAACAATAGCATACGCTATATTATATATAATCAGCAAATACTTTGTCTGCCAACTATTAGCAAAGGTAGTAAAAATTTTTCAATGTTGTATAGTATTGTAGATAAAAATGTTAATCAACACAAAAAGAGGGCAACCTCCTATTGTGAGAAAGTTGCCCTCTTTTGTGGACCCAGAGGGTCATGATCCCCCGACCTTCGGATTATGAGTCCGCTGCTCTAACCAACTGAGCTATGGGTCCAAATCTTGAGCTTCAGCAACATCTTTTCTATGCCAACCCTCCCCTCAAAACCAACGTTTGAAACGCTTTCGAGGTGCAAAGATAGAAAAAAAATCCCATCGTGCAAATAGAATTTCAATTTTAAAGAGAAAAAAGTCACAAATAATTGAACTTCTCTTGCTGATTGAAAATATTTTACTACCTTTGCCTCGCTAAAAGCAATTATAAATTCAAAAACAACGAAAATGAAAAAGGGAATTCATCCAGAGAATTATCGTTTAGTGGCATTTAAAGATATGTCAAATGACCACCTGTTTTTGTGTCGGTCCGCCGTTTCGACAAAAGAGACCATCGAAGTGAACGGCGAAACCTATCCCGTGTATAAGATGGAGATCTCTAACACTTCGCACCCTTTCTATACGGGTAAGATGAAGCTGGTAGACACCGCAGGTCGCGTTGATAAGTTTATGAACCGTTACGCAAAACGATACGATAAAAAGGGGGCTAAATAGTTTAGTCACACTTTAAAGGGGGGCTATGAGTTTTAGTCGGACCTTCAAGAGGGGCTGAGAGAGTTGGTCGAACAGTGAGTGTTAAGCAATTTGTCAGTCACACCTCTAAAAATCGAAAAGAGGCTATCCGAAAAGGGTAGCCTCTTTTGTCGTGAATCGGTAGTGATGCGTTAAATTCTATTTTATTTGCATAATACGCAGATTAATAGTGACTTGTGTGTTTGTCTGTGGTGGATGATTTGATTGTGAGATTCAGTTTCCGTCATTGCGGCCTACGAGCCGCAATCTCAACAATAGCGCACAAAAAAGAGATTGCGGATCAAGCCCGCAATGACGATGTGGGAGCTTGAATGCATCACTAATAGTTGTGAATAGAGGTTGAGTCGTTTACCTCTTTTGTTGTGTATATGGTTGAATGGTCTGCTTGCGCTTTAGCAGCCGTGTATATTGACCACCTCCACCCCTTGCTCGGCAGCCAACTCCAACATATTTATAGTAACTCTGTCGGATGGTTCGCCATTGTAGTTGGCGATGACTTTTGAGCTGTGTTGTAGCAGAAAATGATATAATCTGCTCTCTGATGCCAATGTATCGTCATATCCACTTACGGCGATGCACAAATCGGCACTATTGACAAGTGCCTTGTGCGGCTCGAAGTGAGTTGTGAAGCGTGTAATCTTCAAATCAATGTAGGATAACGCTGCAATAAGGCGAATTTTTGGGTATTTAACCCTTAATTTAATTACTACCTGAGCGACTAAAGTGTCAAAACCAACATCCATACCCAAGATAAATGTATCGATGCCACTCTCTAAATACTCCCTCTCAAGGAGGAGGTATAGGCGGTCGCAAGTTCTCGGGTGGGGAGCTCGTCCGCCAAAGGTTGTTTGTAATGAAACATCGCTGTCTCCTGCAAATGTAATGCTCTTCTCTTTGATAATTTCCATAGTTTTAATTGGGTTTTTCTTATCCAAAGAGCACAAAAAAAGTACGCCTCAGACAAGTTAAAAAGTCGAGGCACCGCCAGACGCCCACACAGCCAACAAGCCAAAGCGTACCGTACCAATTAAGGTACAATACTCTTGCCTTGTCTATCGGATGTGTTATAAAATTGGCGGTTTACGACTTTTTGATAAACAAAATAAGGTTAATATCTATTTAAATCTTCGATTTAGCTATAATAATTTCGGTTTTATCTGTTTGGGCACTATTGCCACATTATGCAAAGATAGTAATAAAAATCAAATCTGCAATAATTTTGGATCTCTATTATATATATAGTATCATTAGTGATGCGTTAAGTCTTATATTATTTGCATAATACGCAGATTAATAGTGACTTGTATGGTTGTATATGGTAAATGATTTGATTGTGAGATTCAGCTTCCGTCATTGCGGGCTTGACCCGCAATCTCATAAAAAGAGCTGATAATTAGAGTGTTGAGATTGCGGGTCAAGCCCGCAATGACGAGGTGGGAGCTTTAACGCATCACTAATAATATAGTATATGTTGGTTTGGGGTTTGTTGCAGAGAAAAAAGTTTTTTTGTGATATTTTTTTCGATATTAGTTGTCATATCCAAAACTTTTCATATCTTTGCACCCGATTTGGCTCTGAAGGTTATTCGAGGAGTGAGATTAGGTTCTTTGAGAAGGGTAAAAAAATGAAAATTTTTCGCCAATTATTTGGTGGCTTAAATTTTTATACTTATCTTTGCAGTCCGAAACGAAAAGTTTTGCCGATGTAGCTCAGTTGGCCAGAGCAGCTGATTTGTAA
>CAYJJV010000041.1:0-3530 GCA_964370585.1 uncultured Alistipes sp.
TCGTAACTGTCGGCTCCTATCTTTATTAGTAGGTCTGCTATTCTTCGGCTCATAGTCTATATTAGTATAACCAAATTACTCGTGGCGTGTTGAGTTTTGAGGTGTCGATGTGGACAAATGTCTTGGCGATGCCAATGCGAGTGATACCCGCCTTGATAGCTGCTTGCACAATCTTGTGGCGCAACCCTGAATCGGTGCATCGTACATCTATGGCGCATCGTTGGGTATGGGCAGAGTTGCCACTGCGCCCCTTGGCTCTGTCCCAAGCCTCAGTGCGATAGGCGCAACTAATTGAGAGGGGTGTCCCTACGTTTTGTCGCACCTTGTCGAATGTATCCATCGCCTCCTGCGACATATCTTGCAGGGAGCAGGGAGGGGTGCAACGCTCAAACTCTGCCTCGCTAAAGTATCGTGATGTTATCATTGTCTATGCTTTTTAGATTCAACCTCCTTGTTTTTAATCAATACAGGACACTCACCCAACGGATGCTTACACTTGTAGGCTTGGCGGATGATGCTCTGCTTGGTGTCAATCTCTGAATCCTTCTGTTCGATGATGATGGCGAGCTTATCCACCTTCTTTTCGAGCTTCTCGACCCTGCCATCAAGGCGAATGATATGTTCAGACTGCATCGACACAATCTTTTCGGTGTTATCGATCTCGGCAGAGTCAGCAGCCGCCACCTCCTTGCGCTTGTGCGAGTTAAAGAATAGAATCGTGCCCACCAATCCGCTGGCGAGGACGAAGTTTAGAATTAGGCTTAAAGTTTCCATTGTTTTGCGTGTTTAAATATGCGTTGATTACGAATTATGTATAGTTCGCCATCGATATACAACAACCCCTCAATCTGCGAGCCCACCCCTGCGAGGTTCTTTATGGTCTTAGCCGAACCCGTGCCGTAATCCCATAGCTTAACATCACCCCCTTGCGAATATGCTACCTCGGTGAGCGTGGCATCGGCATAGCTTGCCGCAGTGGTGTCGGTGTGGTGCAGGGTCATCTCTGAGAGGTTGTCACGGCGGTAGATTTTATACTCACCACCGATGTTGAGCGTTATGAAGTAGTCCGAAATTGACATTAGACGTGCACCATCCTCAAAGGTCGAAAGCCGCATCTCGAAATTGACACGGTTATCGTGCAGGTAGCACCCCGCCTCGCAGTTGATGCCAACCATCGAGTAGGATTTTAGGAACTCCTCGACACGGCTCGAAATGTTGGTAAACGAGTAGCGAAAGGGGGTTCGGGAGTATCCCGTCGTGGAGCGGTCGTAGATATACTCGGGACGGTGCAGCGAACGGTAGTTGAGCGAGGTTTCACGATCTTCGAACGACTCCTTAATCGAGTAGATATAGCCTGCCATATAGCTCGCTACGCCATAGTAGTCGGTGTAGTAGGCGCGCATCACAACGCCCCGATAATCTACGACACGTATCGATTCGCCATCCGTGATTACGAACGAATCATCACCGGGCGAGAGCACGACATCCTTATCAAAACTAAATAGGCGTGTAAGGGTCTTAGAAACCGTGTCGAAAGTGTAAATCTCACGCTCATCTGTGAGCATCACAATTTTATTCAGGCACCTCACAGCTCGCTTTACGTTGAACCCCAACTGCGCCTGCTCCGTGCAGTCATCACCCTCGGGCGGCTCTTCGCTCTGCAGTAGGTGCGGCATCTCGACTATCTCGACATCATAGCTATCACCCAGACAGTCCAGCTCGATGGAGTTGAGATAGAACCCCGCCCCGAGGTAGCGATCGTCCTGCACCACGGTGTTCATATCGATGTGTTTGCCCGTGAACATCTCGCCCGTGATTCTGCGTGCTGGCAACTGCCGAAATCGCATTGCGCAGCGTGTGATATGCCCCACTAAGGTTGCATAGTCGCCCCTGCCTCGGGTGTGCCACATCCGTGTGGGTTGCCCCTCGCCATCGACAAGAAAGAGCGAGTAGATGAGCCTATCGTTAGGGATATAGGGGACATCGGAGGTGGGTAGCTCGATTGTCATATCGAGGTTATTGGCGAGGTTCGATACCGTTTCGCTCTCCAACCACTCATCATACCCATCCGTAGATGATAGCTCCATCGAAAAGTCGCTAAGGTATAGCATCTCACGGTACTCCCTCACCTCGCCACGGCCGCTCATCGTCTGCTTGACAGCAAAGCGCAGGCGACCGCTCATCGGAAAACCCTTTACCTCCACCTCACGAGCGACCTGCCCTTGGTTCTCAATCATATCCGTGAACCATACCTCTTGCCCAATCCACGACCCATCCGTAGCCAGCCACATTGTCTGCTCTGTCCCCTCCAGGCGTAGGCTAACAGAACATTCAAATGCCCCCTTGATGCTCGATGTCGTGTGTGACGACACCACCACCTTGGCGTTGTAGGATAGCTTGAGCGTTGCAGAGCTCATATCGACATCTCGCCCCGAGTGGGTCACAACACCCCCCACAAATGAGTCATCACCCGACAAGCGTAGCGTGGTGGCATCATAGAGCGACAAGGCATTGTCGAGGTTATCCCACAGACCAATATTATAGATGTCGATTGCCGTGATAAAGTTGTTCTGAAGTAGATTCTCAACCTGAACATTCACACGCCTAAGGGGTGGTGCGATATCCAAAACAGAATCGCCCTGCACATTGATATCCTCCTCCCAAATGCTCTCAATTCGCTCTCGGCTCGTCTCAGTTACTATCATATCGCCCGAGGCGGTTATCAAGTTGCGCCCATCAGCAGTCGCAAGCCACCCCGAGGGAGCATCGCCACCCACAGAGTAGAAGCTCAATGGGCGGTTGTCGTTATAGAGCGATATGGCACGCCTTATATGCAGTGCGCCATTGCTCTGGAATATCTGCGCCGCAAAGGGTTTCAGGCATAGCTCCAGCACATCCCGATAGCTCACATCCTCATACAGCTCATACATCCGCTCCATCTCAAGGTGGGTTTGCAGAAGTGGCGAGAGGCTCTCACTCATACCCTCAGCGTAGAGGTCAAGCCAATCCGCTACGTCCACCTCAAGCTCCAACGTATCGATGCAGAGTGAGATGAGCGACCATAGCGATTTTCGCCCCGTTAATGGTGTGCTGTCGAGGTTGCGGAACGGAATGTTCTCCAAGAGCGAAAAGCCATCCACCGCCTTGATGCTCACCTCATAAGGGGGAGCGGCAAAGCTCTCGGAGTACAAATCCGCCACGACATAACCCCTCCAATAGAGCTTAGTATTACGATATATCGACACCCGAAACCTGCGAGGGTCGGAGGTGAAGAGGTTAATATATCGGAAGTTCTCCAAGCACAACACCTTAACAGTCGCCTCCGAACCCTTGACGGGCACATAAAATTCATCGCCACGCTGCTCCCAAGTAATCTGCAAAGGGCTCGCACCACTAAACGCCATCCTCTCCGCAGAGCCTTGATAACCCCGCTCAGCTATCTCAACCCTCCAAAACAGCTCCTTGAACTTACTCCGCAGCTCCGCATAGTATCTCAATCCAAAATTCATCGCTCTACTTTTTTTGTAAAG
>CAYJJV010000042.1:0-3099 GCA_964370585.1 uncultured Alistipes sp.
GCCTATCGACACAATACAAGGGTCGCCATTTGGAACATTTAGAGCGTAAAGTGGGCTTTGCATCGGTAGATTTTGTCGATGGCAAGATGGTCATAAATGGCATAGAGGAGCCCCTGAAGAGCACAAATCTAAGACAAGATACGAGCATTGAGGAGCTCCAAGAGCTCAAGGCGCAGGGATACAACACCTTTATCACGCCACTTGGAGCAAATAATGGGCATATCCTTGAGCTGCTCGACAGCATTGGCGGATATGTAATTGTGCAAGCCCCCATCGATAGCTCACGCAGCGGTATGTCACGCACCATAACGGGCAACCCATCCAACAACCCAGCATACCAAAACGCCTTTATCGAGCGAGCTACGGATAGCTACCACACCACCAAGAGCCATCCATCGGTTGTCGGCTTTACGATAGCGACCAAATCTGCCAACGGCATCAATCTATACGAGAGCTATCTAAGCCTAAAAGCGTTAGAGAGCCGACGTGCGGTGCTCTACTTTGATGCTGAAGGGGAGTGGAATAGCGACAAAGTGCATTTTGAGTAGTTTTTGATGCATTTTTTTGCATTAAAAGTTTGGTGAACAAGAAAAAATAGCTTATCTTTGCAGTCGCAAAACAAGATTTTGTAATGCCTCTTTAGCTCAGTTGGTAGAGCACGACACTCTTAATGTTGGGGTCCAGGGTTCGAGCCCCTGAGGGGGTACTGAAAAGCGACAAACCGCAATGGTTTGTCGCTTTTTTATTGTAATCGATGAATATGATTTTTTTATTCGCATTTTTTTTATAACTTTGCGTTAAGCAAATAATTTATGCCTATGATAAAATAAAAATTAATTAAAACAGTGCTATTTATTGGCACCCGACATAATAAGCGTTAGCTTTAATCTTGTGTTTTGGAACTTAGGAAATTTCACACGCAATCAAGAGTAAAGTGTAAACGCTCACGATTCTTTCGTGGGCTTTACTCATTTATTTGATTGCACAGGTATCCTAAGACCTCAAAACACAAATAAAGGTATTGTCCCACGTTTTTTTATGTCACAACACCAAAGAAACCAACTAATAAATCTCTGAGGGGCACGAGAAACAACAACTAAAAATTTAATTAAAATGGGAAAAACACAGTACTACTTTGCATTATTTATTCTCTTCATTGTTTGTATGATGGGGGTAATACTCATAATGGCGAGTTTTGAGAATTTAGGGGCTATCTGGGTAAATTTTGGTTATATCATTGGTATAACCATATTCCTAAGTATTAAACCTTTTGTTAAAAAATCATTGATTAAAGATGACGACAAGAAATCTAATTAAAATAAATAATGTCTACATACAAGTCGTATGAATGCTAAAAATACAAACAGACTAAGATGGTATACCATGCTAATCATTTTATGGATTGTATTTATTATTGTCATAGCAATAATATTATCAATTTTTCATTTAATACCTTTGAGTTATAACTTTATAGATTCAGTGGCAATAGCATGTGGCAACATTAATGTTTGGATACTATCTCTCGGCATCACATTACTTTTTAGATCGTATCTATACAAGCAATTCTTCAATATACCACGATATTATTCTCCGTGGACAGCAATTTCATATATAATGGTTGGCTTGATATGGATATCTTTAACTGTTGGTGGAAAAATAATACAAGCAAAGATAGTTGATAAGCAATTAGAACAATATAAGAAATCGATAAATAATTAAATGCACTGACCTATATTATGACCAAAATGTTAATATGACACTATTTTAATAGTGCATAAAACTATGATGATAATATCCCACAGTAAATCGTAATACAATTTACTGTGGGATCTCTTATTATACATAGACATTATAAGATTACAGCTTAGACCAAATTGGTGCATTAGTTATCAATGTAGTTAAAATTCCTGCTAATACATTTTCTCCAAACGATTTTAATTTTTCAACTACATTCGTCCTCTTTTTTTCTATATCATAATTATTATTCAGCATTATTGCTTTTATCTCTTCAAACTGCTTACCCGTCAGCTCACTCTTCAGTGCATCTATGAGGATCTCAATAGACAGCGTTTGACTCTGTAACTGCATTTGTGAATTAGAGTTTTCATTAACTATATTTATCTTTGTAGCACTGTTGTCTGATTTACAGACAACTAGTTCCTGTGGAAATGATTTATATCCGTTCATAATTCCAATAACCTTCTCTAAAACAATGGGGGAATGTCTTTGCCCTACCGTAAAACTATCAAACAACTCTTGAAGTTTTTCTATTTGAAAATCTTTTGGATAGTGAAAAGCAAAAAATCTAAGTGTTTGATTGCTCCAGTTTTCATAGACTTGGCTATCTTGAAGCCTATATGTTTTATACTGATTACTACTTAAAGTTAATCCAGAGAGTATTTGCTCTCCTTGCAAAATTAATGAATCTAGTGTTATTTCTTTTTGTTTCATATTAGATATCTATTAAAATTACTTCAATACAACTGTTATAGTATCTACGAAATAGTTATTAAACATTAAGATTAGATGGAACAGGAAGTAATAGGGATTCGTCTACCTCAAATGAATCTGCTCTTTGATTGCAACTGCGACATAAAGGTACAATATATACATTTTTGTCAGCTGCATCAACTTTGATTACATGGGCACCATCTAAATCATTACAAGACAACTTTCTTCTGCAAGCAGGACACAGGTATATCACTGATAAGCTTAGAGGGTTTTTATTCATCTCCCAATAACTAATCCAACTCTTGCAAGCTCTTGGCAAAGGGAATCTACTCGATCCATTTAAATTTTTTACTTTCATTGTGTTATATTTAATAACAATAAATAAATAGTATATGTTTATTTCGTTGCAAGTATAACTATATTTTCTACAACTATTACTATATCTTTATCAATAAGGTGCTAAAATTTGTAAATACACGAGAAGATTTTTTGAGAATTATGGCAACGTGGCTAAGAAAGAATAAAAAAGGGGTTGTACTCGTTAGAATATACCCCACCCCCAAAAAAGAAAGGGGTCGTTTTTACAAACGACCCCTTGAAAAAGGCGGCTACCTACTCTCCCACATACGAAATGCAGTACAATCGGCG
>CAYJJV010000043.1:0-2961 GCA_964370585.1 uncultured Alistipes sp.
TGACGTGGAATTTCAATAAATTCCTTATCAATGCTGATGGCACAATCGAGGCTAAATATGAGTCGAAAGTTGAACCTAACGATATAAAGATATTGGAGTGGATTGAAAAGTAAAATATAGCTAAACAGCTCATTTTTAGCTGTTGGCACATAATACAAGAGCGAGGGGTAACAATGCAAAATTGTTGCCCCTCGCTCGGTTTAATATCTATGTAGTTGAGCTATGTTTACTCCTGCTCCTGCTCCTGCTCCTGCTCCTGCTCCTGCTCCTCTGTTTTGAACTCGGTAAAGCCTGCGCTAACCAAGATATTGAACCACGAAATACACTTCTTAATGTCGCTAAGATGCACACGCTCACGGTCATAGTTGGGCAAAGCTTGAGCAAAGAAGGATTTAAGTTCGTCATCTGGCGACTTGTGGCTGATAGCCTCTTTACCTTTTGTTAGCTCATAAATCTTTGTAAAGACCTCAGAAAGAGCTATATCGTCATCTTCGGTGAACATCGAAATCTCGCTCAGGGCACTTACTCGTGCCGTTGCAGGCGCTGTCATACGCTTGGCGTCAAGTAGCGACTCGACGATTATTCCTCGTGTGGCTTGGGCAACGAATTTGTATAGTCCTGCTTGTCCCGAAATTGCCAAAATCTCATTAAGTTTCATATTTACTATAGTTTTGTATTGTTCTCTTTGATATGAATATCCATCTGTGGGAATGGAAACTTGATGCCTGCCTTCGTTGGGAGCTCATTGTATAGTCTTTCGTAGTACTCGAAGTGCAGAGTCCAGTAATCCTCAGTTGCACACCACGCACGCACCACAACATTAACCGAGCTGTCGCCCAATCCCGTGAGCGAAACGGTAGCTTCAGGATCCTTCAAAATACGCTCATCATTTGCGAACATCTCCATAACAACACGGCGTACGGCGGCAACATCATCGCCATAGGTTATACCCATTTTCCACTCCACACGGCGAGTTTTAGATGATGTGTAGTTATCAATTACCGATGATATTATTAAACTGTTGGGTATATATATGGTTTGATTGTCGTATGTTGCAATTACGGTGTTGAAGAGTTTTATCTCTTGCACAAACCCCTCAACACTCTGTGTTTCAATGTAGTCGCCAACTCGATATGGTTTTAGTAGAAGAATCATAGCGCCACCAGCAAAGTTCTGTACCGTGCCGCTCAGAGCCATACCAATAGCAAGAGTAGCAGCCGAGAAGATGGCAATCAGCGATGTGATATTTACCCCCAGAGTCTGCACAACAAAGAGCAGTAGTACCAAGTAGAATATGATGTTGATTGTGCCGTGAAGAAATTGGCGCAACGATTTATCAACATTGCGGCGCTTGAGTGTAATCTCCAAGAGTCGTAGAACACGCTTCATTATCCATCGACCTATAAAGTAGATGGTGATAGCTATTACGAACTTTATAATAATCCACATTATATCTTCACCCAGTGCCGATAGAACCTCTTTGAAGTCCATCTCAATCACTTTATTGACAAACTCAGTCAAATTTGCCTTTTGAAGGCTATCGGGCACCATCAATGGCTGTGGTGCATCCGATTGTGTGAAAAAATCAAAAAATCTCATAAATATTTGGTTATTTGATTGACAAAAGTATAAAAAAAAGTGCAATTTACAACACCTGCAACCTATAAGTTGGTTTTTGTCCAGATACTCCAAGCAGCTTCAGCCTGCACCGAAAACATACGCTCGCCACTCATTGTTTTTGCTCCCCTTTGAGCGCCACGTGCCATAAACTCGGTCTGTGAAGGGTTGTAAATCAGGTCAAAAAGGTGGTGTTCACGCCCAATATAATCGTAAGGCAAAGCGGGTGCGACATCCATATTAGGGAACATACCCACAGGTGTGGTGTTGATTATTAGGTGGCTCTGCTCAACCACCTCACGAGGTAGCGTGTCGTAGGTATAGTTGCCTAATTGCGGGTCACGAGATAGAAGTTGGTAGGGCATTGAGCGCATCGATAGGTAGTATTGAACCGCCTGCGAAGCCCCTCCTGAACCTAAAACTAACGTATTGGTAATCTCTGCGCCATTCAAGAGTTCGGCAATAGATTCCTCGATACCAAATATATCTGTGTTGTAACCAATCAAGCGCCCGTCCGCCTGGCGATGAATACAGTTTACAGCCCCGATTGCTTGCGCCTCTGGGCTTATGGCATCAAGGTGCGCAATAACACTCTTTTTATATGGTATTGTAACATTGAAACCTGTAACGTGCTTATGCTCTGCAAAAAAAGCGCCAAGTTCGCACTCCTCTGCAACCTCAAATATTTGGTAGCGGTGGGGTAGCGATAATAGCTCGAATTTGGCTGTAAAGTAGCTCTTTGATGCCGAGTGCGAAAGGGCACGGCCTATCAACCCAAACTCCATTATCTGTTCGATTTATTAAGTCGCTTTGCGATGCCTTCGATGATAAATATCGAGCTAAAACCCAAAACACAAAACCCAATGGCTAAGCCTAAAAGGGCAGGTTCACCAGTCACAGCCTCGAATGTTGAGGGCAGAACATTGCGAGTGCTCTCGATAATTGCATCGCCCTCTGCTTGTGTCTCGATGACCTTCCACGCCCATATCTTATTGAGCGAACCGATCATAAAGCCCATCAATAGGGCTACTGTTATGTTGTTATAACTCTTTAGTAGCCAAGTTAAAAGGTGCGAAAATGAGGTTATGCCCGCCACAGCTCCAACCATAAAGATAGCAAGAACGGCGATGTCGAAGTTGCCGACCGCCTCCATCAAGAACTCATATTTTCCCAAAAGTAGGAGTATGAACGAGCCAGAAATGCCCGGCAGAATCATAGCACAGATGGCTATTGCGCCAGCAATCATAATAAACCACCACGCATCTGGTGTCTCAGTGGGGGTGGCTATGGTTATCCACCACGCAACAGCAACGCCCACTATGAGCGATAGAACACTTGTAATGC